>JBAXBQ010000027.1:0-43084 GCA_037141865.1 Comamonadaceae bacterium
GCGTCAAGTGTAAGTGACCGCTTGCCTGTAGAAAGTGAAAGACCTGACCATGCCGTTACAAATATTTCTTAATATGAAACAAAGATGCACAATTTGAAATATCCTAATAAATATGAGAAAATTTAGGGATGGTGTTAAAAATCGTCAGTCAGTCATAAAAATGCAGGAGACAAGTATGTCAGTTTTTCCCGAGAATTCAGCCGGTTCCGTCGCACATGACGTCGACAGTCAGGAAACCCGCGAGTGGACCGATGCACTGTCCGCGGTGATTCAGAGCGAGGGTCCTCAGCGCGCACATTTCCTGCTGGAAAAGTTGCTTGAGCATGCGCGCCAAAGCAGCATCGACATGCCATTTTCGGCCAACACCGGCTACGTCAATACGATCGGCGTTGACGACGAAGAGCGCTGTCCCGGAAACATTGAAATCGAGGAACGTTTGCGTGCCTACATGCGCTGGAACGCGATGGCCATGGTGGTCAAAGCTAATCGCCACTATCCTGCGGACGGTGGCGATCTGGGCGGTCACATCGGATCGTTCGCATCGCTGGCTCACATGTTTGGCGCCGGCTTCAATCATTTCTGGCACGCAGAGAGTGAAAACCACGGTGGCGACTGCCTCTATATTCAGGGTCACGTGGCACCTGGTGTTTATGCCAGGGCTTATATGGAAGGGCGCCTGACGGAAGAGCAGTTGCTCAACTTCCGTCAAGAGGTGGGCGGCAAGGGGCTGTCGAGCTACCCGCACCCCAAGCTGATGCCCGAGTTCTGGCAATTCCCCACTGTGTCGATGGGCCTGGGCCCGCTGATGGCGATTTACCAGGCGCGCTTTTTGAAGTACCTGCATGCGCGTGGCATTGCCGACACCGGGAACCGCAAAGTCTGGGTCTTTTGTGGTGACGGCGAAATGGACGAGGTCGAAAGCCGCGGTGCCATTGGTCTGGCGGCACGCGAAAAGCTGGATAACCTGATCTTTGTCATCAACTGCAATTTGCAGCGGCTCGACGGTCCGGTGCGCGGCAACGGCAAAATCATTCAGGAACTTGAGGGTGAATTTAGGGGTGCTGGCTGGAATGTCATCAAGCTGCTGTGGGGCAGTGAGTGGGACCCCTTGCTGGCGCGCGACAAGGAAGGCGCCTTGCGTAAGCTGATGATGGACACGCTGGACGGCGACTATCAGTCGTTCAAAGCCAATGATGGCGCGTATGTGCGCAAGCACTTCTTTGGCCGTGACCCGAAAACCGCCGAGATGGTGGCCAGGATGAGCGATGACGACATCTGGGCCTTGCGCCGTGGTGGTCACGACCCGCAAAAAGTCTATGCCGCCTACCACGCTGCCGTCAAGCATGTTGGTCAACCCACCGTGCTGTTGATCAAGACCGTCAAGGGTTTTGGCATGGGCAAGAGCGGTGAGGGCAAGAACAACGTGCACCAGACCAAGAAGCTGACTGACAACGACATCAAGATTTTTCGCGATCGCTTCAACATCCCGGTGCCCGACAGTCAGATCGCCGACATTCCGTTTTACAAGCCGGCCGACGACACCCCCGAGATGCGTTACCTGCACGAGCGGCGCAAGGCGCTGGGTGGCTATCTGCCGCATCGCCGGACCAAGGCTGATGAGCAATTTACCGTGCCTTCATTGGAGACCTTCAAGTCGGTCATGGAACCTACCGCTGAGGGCCGGGAAATTTCGACCACGCAAGCCTATGTGCGCTTTCTGACCACATTGCTGCGCGACCAGGCGTTGGGTCCACGCGTGGTGCCGATTCTGGTCGACGAGGCGCGCACTTTCGGCATGGAAGGGTTGTTCCGGCAGATCGGTATTTACAACCCTGAGGGCCAGAAATACACGCCGGTCGACAAAGACCAGGTGATGTACTACCGCGAAGACAAGGCCGGGCAGATTTTGCAGGAAGGCATCAACGAAGCCGGTGGTATGGCCAGTTGGATTGCCGCGGCCACCAGCTACAGCACCAATAACCGCATCATGGTGCCGTTCTACGTCTACTACTCGATGTTTGGCTTTCAGCGCATTGGCGACCTGGCCTGGGCGGCCGGAGATATGCAGGCGCGCGGTTTCCTGCTGGGCGGCACCTCTGGGCGCACCACACTCAACGGCGAAGGCTTGCAACACGAAGACGGTCACAGCCACATTCTGGCTGGCACCATTCCCAACTGCATCAGCTACGACCCGACGTTTGCGCATGAGGTTGGTGTCATCCTGCATCATGGCCTCAAGCGCATGGTGGAACGTCAGGACAACGTTTACTACTACATCACGCTGCTCAACGAAAACTACGCCATGCCCGGTCTGACCGCCGGCACCGAAGAGCAAATCATCAAGGGCATGTACCTTTGCAAAGAAGGCGCCAACCGGCAGGTGAATGGCACCGACGCACCGCGCGTGCAGTTGCTCGGCTCCGGCACCATCCTGCGCGAATCGATTGCGGCGCAGGAGCTGCTGGCTAAAGACTGGGGTGTGTCAGCCAATGTCTGGAGTTGCCCGAGTTTTAACGAGCTGGCGCGTGATGGTCAGGACTGCGAGCGTTTCAACCTGCTGCACCCGAGCGGTCTGCAAAGCGTGTCATTCGTCGGGCGGCAACTCGAAGATCACAACGGCCCGGTGGTGGCGTCGACCGACTACCTGAAGGCTTATGCCGAGCAGATTCGTCCGTTCATTCCCAAAGGTCGGACCTACAAAGTGCTGGGCACCGACGGTTTTGGCCGCAGCGATTTCAGATCCAAACTGCGCGAGCATTTCGAAGTCAATCGCCACTACATCGTCGTCGCCGCGCTGAAAGCCTTGAGCGAAGAGGGTGCGGTACCGGTCGACAAGGTGGCCGAAGCCATCTATCTGTATGAAATTCAGGCCGACAAGGTCAATCCGCTGTACGCCTGAACGCCTCCAAAACAAGAACAAGGAGACACGCATGTCTTTAATAGAAATCAAAGTGCCTGATATTGGTGACTTCGCTGAGGTGACGGTAATCGAGCTGATGGTCAAACCTGGTGACACGGTCAAGGCCGACCAGTCGCTGATCACGGTCGAGTCCGACAAGGCTTCGATGGAAATCCCGTCCAGCCACGGCGGTGTTGTCAAGGAACTGTGCGTCGCGCTGGGCGACAAAGTCAAAGAGGGCTCTCTGGTGCTGATGCTGGAAGTGGCGGGTGAAGCCGCAGCGCCAACACCAACCCCGGCGGTTGCCGCTCCGGCTCTGGTTGCCCCACCAGCGAGCAGTCCCGCAGCGAATGCGAACCCGGTTGCAAGCGCCGGCCCAGTGGAAATTCGCGTCCCCGACATTGGCGACTTCAAGGACGTGGCGGTGATCGAGATCATGGTCAAGCTGGGTGACAACATTCGACTCGAACAGTCCCTGATCACTGTCGAATCTGACAAGGCGGCCATGGAGATTCCCTCCAGCAGCGCCGGTGTGCTCAAGGAACTCAAGGTCAAGGTTGGTGACAAGGTCAACGTAGGTGATTTGCTGGCGATTCTGGACGGCGTGACACCGGCTGGGCCAGTGACCGCTGTGCACGCTTCGGCCCTGCCTGCGGCAGCCCTCACTGGCAACTCGGCGGCGCCGTCAGCTGTCGCCGCTGCACCAGAAAGCACCGCACTGGCCGTGCCAGCGCACAACCCCAGCGCGCCACAAGGTCAACTGCCGCATGCCTCACCCTCGGTGCGCAAATTCGCCCGCGAACTCGGTGTCCCCTTGAATGAAGTCAAGGGCACCGGTCTGAAAGGTCGCATTACCGACACCGATGTTCAAGCCTTCACCCGCTCTGTCATGAGCGGAGCGGTGCAAACCCTGGCTGCCGCTACCCAGATCAAAAGCGCCGCCGCCGCGACCACCGACGGCGCCGGCCTGGGATTGATTCCGTGGCCCACGGTCGACTTCACCAAGTTCGGCCCGGTCGAGCGTAAAGATCGCTCCCGCATCAAGAAAATCAGCGCTGCCAACCTGCACCGTAACTGGGTCATGATCCCGCACGTCACCAACCATGACGATTGCGACATCACCGACCTGGAGGCGTTCCGTGTTTCGACCAACAAGGAAAATGAGAAGAGCGGAATCAAGGTCACCATGCTGGCCTTCTTGATCAAGGCCTGTGTCGCGGCACTCAAGAAGTTCCCCGAATTCAACGCCAGCATCGACGGCGATCAGCTGGTGCTCAAGCAGTATTTCCACATCGGCTTTGCCGCCGACACCCCCAATGGCTTGATGGTGCCGGTGATCAAGGACGCTGACAAGAAAGGCATCTTCCAGATCTCGCAAGAGATGAGCGAGCTGGCGAAAAAGGCGCGTGACGGCAAACTCAGTCCGGCCGAGATGTCGGGCGCCGGCTTCACCATCTCGAGTCTGGGAGGCATTGGCGGGCGCTATTTCACGCCCATCATCAATGCGCCCGAGGTAGCGATTCTGGGTGTCTGCAAGTCCACCATCGAGCCGGTGTGGGACGGCAAGGCGTTCCAGCCGCGCTTGATGTTGCCGCTGTCACTGAGCTGGGACCACCGCGTGATTGACGGCGCTGCCGCTGCACGCTTTAACGTCTATCTGGGTCAGATACTGGGTGATTTCCGCCGGGTGCTTTTGTAAGCAAAACAATAAAGAGAAACAACATGGCATCCATCGACATCAAAGTCCCCGACATTGGCGACTTCGCGGAAGTGACGGTCATCGAACTCATGGTCAAAGTCGGCGACAACGTCAAACCGGATCAAAGCCTGATCACCGTGGAGAGCGATAAAGCCTCCATGGAAATTCCCTCCAGCCACGGCGGCGTGGTGAAAGAACTCAAGGTCAAGCTGGGCGACAAAGTGAAAGAGGGTTCTTTGGTCTTGCTGCTTGAAAGCAGCGCGACTGCTGAACCCTCGGTACAAGCTGGCTCAACCCCTTCCCAACCTTCCCCTTTCCAAGTGGAGGGCTCGAAAGCGCCGGGTACAGTACCAACGGCCGTGGCCAGCACACCTGCGCCTGCCGCCGCCAGCTTTACCGGCACGGTTGACCTGGACTGCGACCTGTTGGTGCTGGGCGCCGGGCCTGGTGGCTATTCCGCGGCATTTCGCGCCGCCGACCTGGGCCTGAAAGTCATTCTGGTTGAGCGCTATGCGCAGCTAGGTGGTGTCTGCCTGAACGTCGGTTGCATCCCCAGCAAGGCACTGTTGCACGTGGCCGCCGTGATGGACGAAGTGTCACACCTGGCTGCAGTGGGCGTGGACTATGGCGCGCTCACACTGGACATCGACAAGCTGCGTGGCCACAAGGAAAAAGTCGTCACCAAGCTCACCGGTGGCCTGGCAGCCATGGCCAAGATGCGCAAGGTGACGGTGGTACGCGGCTATGGCGCCTTCGTCGGCGCTAACCACGTGCAGGTGGAAGAGACCACCGGTGCGGCCCAGGAGAAAACCGGCAAGACGCAAACCATCGCCTTCAAGAAGTGCATTATCGCCGCTGGCAGTCAGGCCGTGCGCCTGCCGTTTATGCCCGATGATCCACGTGTGGTGGACAGCACCGGCGCGTTGGCCTTGACCAGCGTTCCCAAGCGCATGCTGATTCTGGGTGGCGGCATCATCGGTCTGGAAATGGGCACCGTGTACAGCACTCTCGGTGCGCGGCTGGATGTAGTCGAAATGTTGGACGGCCTGATGCAAGGGGCCGATCGCGACTTGGTCAAGATCTGGCAAAAGATGAACGCCCCGCGCTTTGACAACATCATGCTGAAGACGAAAACGGTCGGTGCCAAGGCTACACCGGAAGGCATTGAGGTGACGTTTGCCGCGGCACAGCAAGGTGGCACGGCACCGGCACCCCAGACCTACGATCTGGTGCTGCAAGCGGTTGGGCGCACACCCAACGGCAAGAAGATCGCTGCCGACAAGGCCGGTGTCGCCGTGACGGATCGTGGCTTCATCAATGTCGATATCCAGATGCGTACCAACGTGGCGCACATCTTCGCCATTGGCGACATCGTCGGCCAGCCGATGCTGGCGCACAAGGCGGTGCATGAAGCCCATGTGGCGGCCGAAGTGATTGCCGGTGAACTGCAGGGCAACAAGGAATTGGCCAGCGCCGCCTTCAACGCCCGTGTCATACCGAGCGTGGCCTACACCGACCCTGAAGTGGCATGGGTCGGTCTGACCGAAGACCAGGCCAAGGCACAGGGCATCAAGGTCAGAAAGGGCTTGTTCCCATGGAGCGCTTCCGGTCGTGCCATTGCCAATGGCCGCGATGAAGGCGTTACCAAGCTGCTGTTTGATGACTCACCTGAGGCGCACGGTCACGGCAAGATTCTGGGCGGTGGCATGGTCGGCACGCACGCTGGCGACATGATCGGCGAAATTGCGCTGGCCATCGAGATGGGCGCTGACGCGGTGGACATCGGCAAGACCATTCATGCGCACCCGACACTGGGTGAATCGATCGGCATGGCAGCCGAAGTGGCGCACGGCAGTTGTACCGATTTGCCGCCGACACGCAAGTAGGCCCTCAATACAAGCTACCCCGACAAGGCCCGAACCCTCACTGGCTCGGGATTTTTTGTCGTCTGGCTGCTTGCGGTGAGAAATTGCAAAAGTCTGTAGGGGTGGCTACCCTGCCTACATCGCCCAGCACAGCGCAGCTGCGCCGATGGCAATGAAATAACTGAGACAATTTTGACATGGAAAGCATGAAGATCAATCGACGAGTAGCAGTGCTTACCATGGGCATGGCTGCAGTGCATCTGGCCCGTGGGCAAACTGAACAGAGGCCGCCTGACGCGTCGGTTTTCTTTCGCTCACCCCAAATGCTGGGGGCCATGCTGTCGCCTGATGGCGCCCGGCTGGCTCTGCGCACGGTGGCGCCGCACGGCCGGGCCGTGCTTACGGTGCTGGAACTGGCGACGATGACGCCTACCGTGGCCTACAGCTCTGACGGCGCCGACGTGGGACATGTTGTGTGGGTCAATAACATCCGGCTGGCATTCACACTGGCCGACCTCGAAGTACCAGACGGCCAGCAGGACTCGGCACCAGGCCTGTTTGCCGTCAATAGTGACGGCTCGGACTTTCGCCAGTTGGTGGAGCGTCAGGGGGCCTTCGCCCGCAATGCCAGTACCAGCCGCAACCTTGAGCCGTGGAACACGTTCCTTCAAGCCAGCACCTACGGCAAAACGGGTGACGACGTGTTTGCGGCGCGACCCGAATCGTTTGCTGGCAAGGATGTCGGTTATGTGAAACTGATTCGCCTGAACACGAAAAAGGGCCGGGCCGATGAAGTGGAAGCCCCGCAGCATTCGATCAACTGGTGGCTGGACCCCAACGGTGAACTGCGAGTTGCGATGACGCGCAAGGATGAGAAGGGCGCGTTGCGCTGGAAGGACCCGGCGACCGGTGTGTGGAAGGTGCTCGACGAATTCAATGTCTACACCGGCGACACCATGCATATCAGGCATATCAGTTCAGATGGCAAGTTGTATGTTGCAGCGCGGCGCGGCGGCGACAAGGAGGCCCTGTGGCTACTTGACCCAAACACGGGCAGTTGGTCCGCACAACCGCTTTTGCAATCAGACCAGTTTGACATCAACCCCTGGGTGATTGCAACGCAGGACAAAGTGCTGGGCTTACGCTACCGTACCGACAGGGAGCAGGTGCAGTGGCTGGAGCCTGAGTTGCAAATGCTTCAAAGGCAAATCGACAAGGTCTTGCCACGCACCGTCAATCGGCTTAGCTTTCCGTGGCAAGGCAATGCTCCGTGGGTGCTGATTGAGGCCTCGTCCGATGTGCAGCCCTGGATGTCATTTCTTTTCAACCGCGAGACCAAACAGTTCACGCGTCTGGGAGGCATGCGCCCGGATATCGATTCGAAAAAAATGGCTGGCAAAGAGTTGCTCCGCGTTGCGGCGCGTGATGGACGAATCGTGCCAGCTTGGCTGACTGTTCCGCAAGGTGCTGATCGCAAAAACCTGCCCATGGTGGTGCTGATTCATGGAGGGCCTTTTGGGCCGGGCAGCCACTGGCAATGGGACGCTGAAGTACAGTTTTTAGCAGCGCGTGGCTACGCAGTGTTGCAGCCGGAGTTTCGCGGCACGCAAGGGTTTGGCGACTCCCATTACAGGGCTGGCTGGAAGCAGTGGGGCAGGGCAATGCAGACCGATGTGGCAGACGCCACACGCTGGATCATCGCGCAGGGCATCGCTGACCCCAAACGCATTGCCATTGCCGGCGCCAGCTACGGCGGCTACGCCACGCTGATGGGGTTGGTGCGTGATGCCGACCTGTTCCGCTGCGGCGTGGCTTGGGCGGGCGTTACCGATCTGGACATGCTGTACAGCGTCAGTTGGGATGACATCTCCGACGATTACAAGAAGCAGGGCATGCCAAAGTTGCTGGGTGACCGAACGTTGGATGCAGCCGACCTGAAAGAAAACTCGCCGCTTACCCATGCCGCCAAAATCCACCAGCCGCTCATGCTGGCCTATGGCGAAAAAGACAAACGCGTGCCCGTGGTACACGGAGAAAAGTTCCGCCGTGCAGTTCAGGCGGTCAACAGCCAGGTCGAATGGGTGCTCTACGCAGACGAAGGCCATGGCTGGCGACTGCCGGCGAACAACGTGAATTTCTGGAACCGGGTGGTGAAGTTTCTCGACACCCACTTGGCAGCCTAGGTCAAATCAGGCTGGCCCAACCTTCGTCGTGCGCGGCAAATGTCGCGGCGACTTGGGCCTGCAACGCGGTGCCGAGTAAGACCATTCATCCTATTTTCCTCAGTTCCCCCAAGCAAAATGCCACAGACGTAGACTCCATGCGGGTTGCAGTTAACGGGGGACCAACGCTGGTATGCCTTGGCACGCTATATAACCAACGAAATCCTGACCTTCGTTCCGCATACCCCACCTTTTCGGCGTCAGAGACGGTGTAACTGAGGAAAATAGGTTCCCCCGCACCGCACGCTGGGCGAATCCATTTGCATGGCAGCCGAAGTGGCGCACAGCAGTTGCACGGATTCGCCGCCGGCAAGAAAATGATGCTTAAAAGCCGCTGATTTACCTTTGAAGCAGCTACCAATTCAGTGGCTGGCCGCGCATATTCCGTAGGGCCTGCGCGGCTTTTTTCGCACAAGTGGCGCGGGTGTTGTCAGAGTAGCCAATGGTTTCCCTGCATGGGCCTGTCACGCACGGGCCAAACAGGGCAAAGCATTTGCACAACCTCCATCAGGCTCAACCACTCAGCGATCGGGTCGATCCCACAAGCGTTGCCCAGCGACGGCTGAAAAGGCACACCCGCTTCGCGCGCCAGCACCGCACCTGCATCGGCACGGTTTAGCGCTGTTTCAACCTGTGTATCGGTGTTATCCGAGAAGTTCATTGAGGAGTTCCGGTTTGTTGAACAGTGCAAAGTATTCACGCAACTCATCCATGTCGAGCGAAGCGCGATGTATTTCCAATAGTGCGCGGATGTCGTCCAAGTCGCGTGTTCGCGTTGCATCGTTCACGAAGCCTTGCAGTTTGAAGCCTATAAGCCCTTCGACGCTGATGATACGCATGCGGCCCATTGGGGTCTCGCGCTCCGATGCCTGCGCCAGTAAGCGGCGCGCAAGGGGACGATGCGCGTAAAGCAAATCCAACCCTTCCGCTGCGCGCACATAGTTGGCGGCATCTTCACTGCGGTACAGGCACTGATAGCCTAAGTCCAGTAGCGCATCATGTACCCTGTTGGCAGCTTCGGCCTCCAACAGAAAATCCACATCCTTGGTGGCGCGCACCACTTGGTGCGCAACCACCGCCAAACCGCCAATCAATGCTGGCTCTGTGCCGTTGCGCGCAAACATGGACAGTGCTTCGCGAATTTGTTCGGCCAAGTTGGACATGTCTACAGCGTGAAGTGGTTGATGCCAGAATCATAGCGTCCGTTGTGGCAGTCATCCCTATGCACCCGACGCTGGGCGAATCGATCAGCATGGCAACTGAAGTGGCGCACGGCAGCTGAACGGATTTGCCGCCGACGAGCAAGTGATGGCAGGAACAATGTCCAGCAGCTAAGATCGGCCCTTTCCTGATTTCTTAATGGGAGTGACTGTCATGCGTGTTTCGTTCAAACTGTTTGCCTTGGCGCTGATTGTCGGCCTGCATGGCGTGGCACCACCAACGGCCAGTGCGCAAGCGCTTCCCGCGGGCATGACGCGCGTCACGTCGGTTGAAGGTGTCGAAGAGTATCGGTTGGCCAACGGGCTGCAGGTGCTGTTGATCCAGGACGACAGCAAGCCCACCACCACCGTCAACGTCACCTACCGGGTCGGCAGCAAACACGAAAACTATGGTGAGACCGGCATGGCGCATTTGCTGGAGCACATGCTGTTCAAAGGATCGCCTGGCCACAGCACGGTGTGGGCCGAGTTCACCAAACGCGGATTGCGCGCGAATGGTTCGACCTGGTTGGATCGGACCAATTATTTCGCCAGTTTTTCTGCCAACGAAGAGAATTTGCAGTGGTATCTGGGCTGGCAGGCCGACGCCATGGTCAACAGCTATGTCGCCCGCAAGGACCTGGACACCGAGATGACGGTCGTGCGCAATGAAATGGAGCGCGGCGAGAACAACTCGGGGCGCATTCTGTTTGAGCGGGTGATGAGCACGGCGTACCAGTGGCACAACTACGGCAAGAGCACCATCGGCGCGCGCGCTGACGTCGAAGGCGTCAACATCGAGCGCCTGCAGGCTTTTTACCACACCTATTACAGGCCGGCCAACGCCACGGTGATCGTGAGCGGCAAGTTTGACCCGGTCAAAGTGCGTCAATGGATTGGCGAGTATTTTGGCCCGCTGAAGAACCCGTCAACACCGCTGCCCGCTCTCTACACGCTGGATCCGGCGCAGGATGGTGAAAAGAGCATCACTGTGCGCCGTGTGGGCGGCTCGCCGACCTTGTACGCCCTTTACCACGTGCCGCCCGGTGCCAGCCTGGACTACGCCGCCATCTCTGTGTTGGACCTGATTCTGGGCGATACACCTTCCGGTCGGTTGCACACCCGCATCGTGGAAAAGCAACTGGCCGCAGGCGCCTTCAGCTTTTCGCAGGGGCTGCAAGACCCTGGTTTTACGCTGCTGGGGTTGGCGTTGGCACCGGGGCAGGACATGGACAAGGCGCGTCAGGCCATGCTCGACACCATCGAGTCGCTGGGCACCGAACCCGTGACCCTGGAGGAACTGGACCGCGCCAAGCTCAAGCATCTGACCGAGTGGGAGCTGCGCTTTACCAACCCCGAACAGGTCGGCGTGGCCTTGTCAGAGTCGATTGCACAGGGCGACTGGCGCATGTTTTTTGTCAGCCGCGACAAGGTGCGTGAGCTGACGCTGGCCGACGTGAACCGGGTTGCCAGCAGCTACCTGGTGCGCGACAACCGCACCCTGGGAACCTACATTCCGACTGAAAAACCGGTGCGTGCTCCGGCACCGGCCAATGTCGATGTAGCAGCCGTGGTGAAGGACTACAAGGGCGACGCCGCAGCGGCGCAAACTGAAGCCTTTGATGCCTCGCCTGCCAACATCGACAAACGCACCGAGACCAGCCAACTGGCCAACGGCATGAAAGTCAGCCTGCTTGCCAAAGGAGCGCGCGGCAAGGCCGTCAGCGGCAACATTCAGCTGCATTTTGGTGATGAGAAAAGCACTCTTGGTTTGAGGGCGATTGGCGAGGCGACCGCTTCCATGTTGAACAAGGGCACCGGCGTGTTAACTCGCCAACAGATCCAGGACAAGTTTGACCAGCTCAAGGCTCAGGTTCAGTTTCACGGTGGCCCCACTTTTGCAGGCGTCAGCTTCAAGACCACGCGGGACAACTTGCCGGGCGTCATCAGGCTGGTATCCGAGGTGCTCAAAGGAGCCACCTTTCCTGCCACGGCGCTGGAAGAATACAAGCGCCAGATGCTGAGCGCGATTGATGAACAGCGCAAAGACCCGGACGCCATCGTTGCTACCGAACTGGGTCGCTACGGCAACCCTTACCCCAAGGGTGATGTTCGCTATGCGGCTACTTTCGACGAACAGGTTGACGAAATCAAGAGCCTGACCGTGGAGCAACTGCAGGCTTTTCACCGCAAGTTTTATGGTGCTCAGTTTGGACAGGCCGCTTTCGTCGGCGACCTGGACGCAGCGCCGACCAAAGCCGCGCTGGCCGACACCTTGGGCGCGTGGGTGGCAGCGTCGGGCTACACCCGCGTACCGTCGCCGCTGGTGGCAGTCAAGCCGGATCGATTCGTCTTCAAGACGCCCGACAAGCAGAATGCCTTCATGCAAGTTGAGCAAAGCTTTGCGGTTAGCGACAACGACCCCGACTACCCGTTGTTGACGCTGGCCAACTTTATGCTGGGACAAGGCGGCAGCTCACGGCTATGGGTTCGCATTCGGGAGAAGGGCGGCTTGAGCTATGACGTTCGCAGCGGTGTGAGCTGGAATAACTATGAAGCCAACAGTGGCTGGCAGGGTACCGCCATTTTTGCGCCGCAAAACCGCAGCAAGGTGGAGACTGCGTTCAGGGAAGAAGTGGAACGCATGCTGAAAGACGGCTTTGACGAGAAAGAGCTGCAGGACGCGAAGCAGAGTCTGCTCAATTTCCGTCGACTTTCGCGCGCCCAGGATGCCAATTTGTCGGGCGCCCTGGCGTCCAACCTTAAGCTGGGTCGCAGTTTTGCCATTACCCAAAAAGTGGATGACCAGATTGCCGCAGCCACGCTGGACCAGGTCAACGCAGCGATCCGCAAGCACCTGCAGCCGGCCTCGTTTGTTTATGGGTTTGGGGGCGATTTCAAGGAGTGATGCTTCAGGGCCAACCGGCACCGGGCACAGTGACTGCCAAGGTATGGATGGCACCGATCAGCGATTGAAGCGACTGTTCTGGTGTCGCCATGACCTTGGTGGTCAACACAAACAGGGTGCAGCGGTCTGGTCCGCCCAGCATGCAGGCGACCGCCTGACCCGGCGTGGCAATGCGGTGCGTGACTTCACCACCCTGACGCACACGCAGCACCTCGCGGCTGGTGGGCGACGCCAGCCAGATGGCACCTTCGGCATCGAGGCTGATGCCGTCCGGCGTGGCGTTGTTCAAAGTCGCCCAGACGCGCCGACCGCTCAAGGAACCGTCGTCGGCAATATCAAATGCCGTCAAGCTTGAGGCGTAGCTCTCGCCAATGATCAGCGTGCGGCCATCCGGCGTAATCACCGCGCCATTCGGGAAATGCAAATCGTCCGCCACCACCCTGGCTTGTCCATCAGGCTGCACCAGAATCAGATGGGTGGTTCGGGGTGTTTGCTTGGCGGCAAAGTCAAAACCAAAGTTGCCAATGTAGGCGCGCCCCCTGGCATCCACCACCATGTCGTTGCAATGAAACGGCGCCAATGAAGACAGGTCAGCCACCTCTGTTAAAGCCTGGCCGTCGAGCCGCAATAGACGCCGATCGGTCATCGACACGATCAGCAGTCTGCCATCCGGCAACCAACCCAGACCCGACGGCTGACCCGGCACCGTCACCACCGTTTCGCAGCGGCCCGCCATATCCACCCGCTGCACGCGATGCGTGTGAAAGTCCGAGAACCACAGGGCACCGTCATGCCAGCGTGGTGACTCGGGGAAAGCCAGCTGACTGAGAAATGGTGTGAGGTGGAGCGTGGTTTGCATGGCGGGTAGCTGTTTGCGCTTATTCCACGAGGGCCATGGCGCTATTTCTTCCCTAAAACTTGCTGCGCCCACTCCGGCAGGGGCTGCACCAGCTCCTTGGTCCACGTCCCTTTGCACATTGCCACGGCAGTATGCGTGCCGGGCGTGACGTCTTGCGAGTCATACAACACGGCGGCATCTGCCAGTCGTACAGCTTGGGTCACGTTGACCAGTGTGCGTGGGTAGCGTGCCAGGATGCGATCGGCTGGCACCGGGTGTCCGCCTTCCGCATCGCGCCGGGCCACGCGCTCCAGCAGGCGTTCGGGTTGGTCTAGCGCCACCACCAGCAGCATGACGAAAAAGCCTTGCGCCTGGGCTTCTTCAATGAGCGCCAGTTTGGAGGTATGCGAAAACACGGTTTCGCTGACAAACGATTGCCCTGCGTTCAGCAATTCGCCACGGCGGGCATCGGCCCACCCGCGTGCCTGTTTTGAGCGGGCTTGGACGTCCGGGAGGTGTTGCAGGTGCTCCGCCTCATACACATCCGCATTCACGAACTCGACAGAAACGGGGATGGTGCCTGCCAGCACCAATGCTCGGTACAAGGTGGACTTGCCCGCGCCGTTGGGCCCGGCCAACAGGTAGAAGACGGGTTTGTTCGGGGCTCTGCGCTGCGCTATGGGCTTGGCTTGCCCCATGTCAAGCGGCTGGTGCGCCGGCTTTACTGCGGTTGCTGGCCACGACCTCGCGCACGCGCTGAGCTAGGCTACCGTCGAGTTCGGCTGTCATGAATTGGGCGAGCAGGGTGTCTGCCTGGGATGCGGGTTCGGTAGGGCGCACGCGGCCAGCGGCAGCCTCGTAGTTGGCGATGGCGGTTTGGGCTTCTTGCGCGGTCAACCCGCTGTGCTCTACGATACGGCCCAGCGTGGCCCAGTATTCCACCTGCCCTGCCACCGAGCGGCGCATCGGCTGCGCGGCCTCGCGGGCCTGCGCTACCAAGGCAGAAGGAAGTTTGACGGAGGCAAATGCAGCGCTGGATTGAGACATAATGTAGTTCCTGTATGGCGCATTTTGCGCCATTGTGGATGTTTAGGCAAGCGGGTGAGGCATGTGGCAGTGGCGTTGGGCCTGTAGCGCAAACTTGAAGTCGCAAATTGCGACTTCAAGTTGCTATGGTATTGATAGTTGCATGCGCAATAGCTACGGTAGCTACGGGCTAATTTAGCGGGGTGAAATTATGAAAACCTTTCCCATCCGCCTGACCCCGGGCCAAGACTTGCGCGCCGCGCTGGAGGCTGGTGTGCAAAGCCAAGACTGCCGCGGCTCCTTGGGCTCAGCACCGAAAAAGACGCGATCGAGCGCAAGCCCGCCAGCGAAATACCGTGGACCCGAAAGCTGTGGATTTACGACCTGCGCACCAATCAGCACTTCACGCTCAAGACCAATCCGCTCAAGCGCGAGCATCTGGACGAGTTCGTCAAGCTCTACAACCCGGCCAATCGGCATGAGCGTCGTGCGACCTGGTCAGCGGAAACGCCCGAAGGCCGCTGGCGCGTCTACGACTGCGCCGAGCTGATCGCGCGCGACAAGGCCAGTCTGGATATTTTCTGGCTCAAGGACGATGCACTGGCAGACAGCGACAACCTGCCGCCGCCGGATGTGATTGCGCAGGAGATCGTGGACGATCTGGAAGCCGCGCTGGAGCAGTTCCGGCTGATTGCCGGCGACCTGGTGGCTGATGCGAGTCAACCGACCTGACCGGCTGGCAAACCCAACGCGTCCCACACCTTGATCGCCGCCCAGGCGTCATTGGCGGCATAAACAATCTGGCTCTCGGTCAACTGCCGGTTGGACCAGTTGGAGGTGGTGGCTTTTCTTGATTTGACAAAGCGCCGCTTGAACAGCACCGCGACGGCGCCGCGCACACCCAGCTCTTTGATGTAGCCCTGCTTTTTGAATATCAGATTCAGGTCGAGTACGTTTTGTGGTTGCACACCCAGGGTGCGCATGATTTGCTGATGGTCGCCTGCCAGGCCAAACCCGACCTTGGCAATGCGATGCGAAGCCAGCAGGGCCGAGACGACCTCACGGCAGCCGGCGTCGTGCAACTGGAAGACATAGGCCTTTTGCAGTGTTGAAAATTGCACCACGTGCGGTCCGGCGGAAACTTCCAGTTTGGCAAAGGTTGGCTTTGACTCGGTATCAAATCCCAGCACGCTGGCGCTGTCCAATAGCTGGAAGGTCGGTTCGGCTGCCTGCCGTGTGGAGATCACGCTGATGTCGTGCAGCCCAAGACGCTGCAGAGGTTCAAGCCCGGCAATTTCTTCCTTGCCCGGTGAGTGCAGGCGCGGCATCGGTTGCAGGCCAGCTATGGCCGGCAGTGCTGGCGCTAGCCAGTGCATTGCCGTATGTTCAACGCAAGGTGGGCTCAGCCACTTGCGAGGTTTGCAACGGCGGGGTTTCTGGTGCAGGTGTCGGCACCCGCCGTGCGCCATCAAAACGGCGGCTCCAGTAAGTGCCGGCCATGTCGTCGACCCGCACTTCAGACCCCGGTTTTGGGGAATGGATGAACTTGCCTTCGCCGACATAGATACCCACATGGCTGAATGCGCGCCGCATGGTGTTGAAGAACACCAGGTCGCCAGGCCGCAATTCGGTGCGGTCAATTTTCTCGGTAGTGGCGGCTTGTTGTTCGGCCTTGCGCGGTAAAACCAAGCCCACCGTTTGCTCGTACATGGCTTTCACAAAGCCGCTGCAGTCAAAACCGCTTTCCACGGTGTTACCACCGCGCCGGTAGGGTACGCCAAGAAAACCCATGGCGGTAAAGACCAGTTCAGATGTTTTTTCACCTACCGACTGACGTACCTGGTCCAGCCGCGCGATCAAGCCCTTGTCGCTTAGCAACTGGTCCAGGTCATCGCCCACGGTTGGCGGGCTGGCCTGCACACTGGCAGCCAACAAGAGTGAGAAAAGGGTGGCGGGGATTCGCATGGAAGCTAACATGGCCCGCAGTATAAGTGCCAACTCAAACTTGATGGACTTGGGTGGAAAACCTGCGGTCTAATCAGGGATTGCTGAATTGCCCTCATCGCCCCAGAAAGCTTGCCATGTTGTTAGACGCTGCTCAATCTCATCTCGTGCTGGTGGACTACCAGGTCCGCCTGATGCCCGCTATTTTCGAAAATACCCTGGTGCTGGCCAATGCCGTGCGCCTGGCGCAGCTGGCGCGCATGATGGAAGTGCCAGTTTGGGGTACCGAGCAAAACCCGTCCAAGCTGGGCCAGAACGTGCCCGAGGTGCGCTCGTTGTGTGGGCAGACGTTAAGCAAAATGCAATTCAGCGCCGTGGAGGAGGGTTTGGGCGAATGGCTGCGACCGCCCGCCAAACCGGTGGCCGGCAACGCCCGCAGTTTGCCCAAACATCTGCAAAAGCCGCAAGCTACTGCTGGCGAGCGCAACACGATTGTTATTGCTGGTTGCGAGGCGCATGTTTGTCTGTTGCAAACGGCGCTCGATTTGCTGGAAGACGAGTTTGAAGTCTGGGTCGTGACCGATGGATGCAGTTCTCGCACCGAGCGCAATCGGGACGCCGCCTTTGACCGTCTGGCAGGTGCCGGGGCGGAGCTTGTCACGACCGAGATGGTGGCGTTTGAGTGGCTGCGCACAGCCGAACATCCGGAATTCAAGGCGGCTCAGGCGCTGATCAAGTAGCCAGCTGGGTATTGCTGGCGCCAGTCAGCTTGTTGCAAGTTGAGTGTTCATAATTATAAATTCAGTTTATGACCCGCCTGGAGACAAACAATGACAAATTACGCAGACTTTTATCGCCGATCCCTCACCGAACGTGATGCTTTCTGGGCCGAACAGGCTCAACTTGTCGACTGGAAAACCCCACCGCAGCAAATTTGCGACTACAGCAATCCGCCGTTCGCCAAGTGGTTTGTCGGTGGTACCACCAACCTGTGTCACAACGCAATCGACCGGCATCTGAAAGACCGGGCGGATCAGGCAGCGCTGATTTTTGTCTCTACCGAGACCAACCAGGAGAAGGTGTATTCCTTTCGGGAACTGCATGCTGAGGTGCAGCGCATGGCTGCCAGCATGCAGGCTTTGGGCGTACAAAAAGGCGACCGGGTTCTGATTTACATGCCCATGATTGCCGAGGCGGCATTTGCGATGCTGGCCTGCGCCCGCATTGGTGCCATCCATTCGGTGGTTTTTGGCGGCTTTGCCTCGGGCTCATTGGCGTCGCGCATTGAAGACGCATCGCCAAAATTGATTGTCAGCGCCGACGCCGGTTCGCGTGGTGGCAAACCGGTGGCCTATAAGCCCCTGCTTGACGAAGCGATTCGCCTGTCCAGTCACAAACCCGAATCTGTGCTGCTGGTGGACCGGCAACTGGTGGCGATGAATCTGGTTGCGGGTCGGGATCATTTGTGGGGCGCCTTGCGTCAACAACACTTGAATACCGTGGTCGATTGCGAGTGGGTTGATGCCACGCACATCAGCTACACGCTGTATACCAGCGGCACCACCGGCAAGCCCAAAGGCGTGCAGCGCGACACCGGCGGCTATGCCGTGGCACTGGCTGCCAGCATGAAGCACATTTACTGCGGCTATGCCGGTGAAACCTATTTTTCTACCAGCGACATCGGCTGGGTGGTGGGCCACAGCTACATCATCTACGGACCACTGATTGCCGGCATGGCGACCATCATGTACGAGGGCCTGCCAACGCGCCCGGATGGTGGTATCTGGTGGAGTCTGGTGGAGAAATACAAGGTCACCGTGATGTTCAGCGCGCCGACCGCCGTGCGGGTACTGAAGAAGCAGGACCCGGCTTTGCTGAAAAAGTACGACTTGTCCAGCCTGCGTGCCCTGTTTCTGGCCGGCGAGCCACTGGATGAGCCGACGGCGCAGTGGATCAGCCAGGGTTTGGGCAAGCCGATCATCGACAACTACTGGCAGACCGAAACCGGCTGGCCGATCCTGTCCTTGTGCAACGGCGTCGAGAAAGCCGACAGCAAGTTCGGCTCGCCGGGCAGGGCGGTCTACGGCTACAACGTCAAACTGCTGGACGACCAGACCGGCGAGGAACTGACCGGAGCGAATCAAAAAGGTGTGGTTGCCATCGAAGGGCCGCTGCCACCCGGCTGCATGCAGACGGTCTGGCGCGATGACGAGCGCTTTGTCAGCACCTACTGGAAGACCGTGCCGGGGCGCATGGTTTACAGCACGTTCGACTGGGGCATACGTGATGCCGATGGTTATTTCTTCATCCTCGGCCGCACCGATGACGTGATCAACGTCGCCGGGCACCGCCTGGGCACGCGCGAGATCGAAGAAAGCATCTCGGCCCATCCTAACGTCGCTGAGGTGGCGGTGGTGGGCGTGGCCGATCAACTCAAGGGCCAGGTGGCCATGGCGTTTGCCGTCGTCAAGGACGCCAGTCTGCTGACCGATGACGCAGCTTGCCTCAAACTGGAGGGGGAGATCATGAAGCTGGTCGACAACGACCTGGGTGCAGTGGCCCGACCATCACGCGTGCGCTTTGTCACGATCCTGCCCAAGACCCGCAGCGGCAAGCTGCTGCGACGCGCTGTTCAGGCGGTCTGCGAAGGGCGCGATCCGGGGGATTTGACCACCATGGATGACCCGGCAGCGCTGCAGCAGATCAAGGATTTGATGGGCTCCTGAAACCTCGCGGGACAGATAGCGGTGACAGTGCTTGAGAAATAGGTACCAACAGTGGCATCAGTCGCCTGACTGTCAGTAGCGTGGCGATGTTTGGTTGACCCAGCAGTGGGGTCAATGTTCTCTGGTCAACACCTTAGGTGGACCTAAGAAATACCATGCTCATGTCGGCGCCGGGACGTACATCCTTGGCAGGAAGAGCCCCAATTTTGCGTGGGGCCGCCGGCGCCATCTTGTCTGCTGTTGTGTGTAGGTCTGCCAACCACGTAAAGCACCGCTTGCAAGGCGGTCAATACCATCTCAATTCTCTCCCGTTATGCGTGTTGCTCTTTATTCGCCTTGGCTGAAATCAAAAGCCGCCATTTGCTAGCGCGGCTTGGGGTCTCCGACCCCAGTCGTGGGGTGCCAGCCGACGAAAGCCGGGGTGTGACGCTGGACCAAAGCTCCGTTGACATCCCAGGCCAGGCATTGGCCAACGAAGTGCGGCGGCGAGCCGTCGATAGCGTCAGGAAGAGGTCCTTCGGGCAGCGTCTGGAAGGCGACCGTCGCCATGTTGAAAAGAAGTTCGCGCAGGTGGGTGCAGCCCCTTGCGCCACCAAGGCTTGTCTGGATGGCATGACGCCAGCCAGGTCCCATGGTGCATCCAATCATCTTCTGCATCGGATCTTGAGCGATCGGGCACTCTGGGTGCGGCACGTCATCCATCGCCACCGCAATCTCGCGCACCACAAATCCGTCGTCGATCGTTACCCGTATCGACAGCTTGTGAATAGGCTCGCCGGGCTGCCAGATCCCTTCCCCAGGGATGACCACAGGATGTGTTTTCGTGTCGCGCATTTCGGCTTCAATGTCCCACATGCGGTCTTCCCGCTGAAAACCACGGTAAATGACTTCTCGGGTATGCAAATGGGTTCTGGGTTGAGGTGGTGGCAGTGGCAAATCGAAACCTCTTGTGAGAAGCAATGGGATTTTCTTGAGTGTAGATTGCCTTGTCGGCTGCCTGCCACATCAAGAAAAACGAACTCGCAATCTGTGGAACTGCTGTGTTGGCCAGGACCACGATCTGGAACGACCGTACTGGATTGTGTTCGTCGGCTTAGGGGGCGAGTTCGTGTTCGCCAGTGACTACAGCCTGCCAATCTGGTTTTTATATCAATTTTGGCATGGTAAATCCCGATATTGGTATTTAATTGGTCCGCTATACTTGCGATGACGATCCGGTGAAACCACCCGATCGGGTGGTCAACCCCAACTTCTGTGGAAAGAGCTTATGAGCCAGGGCGATGTCTTTGAATTCCAACCCGATCCGCGTGACAGTTCCCCGCTGTACATGCAGCTTGCCCGCAAGCTTGGGCAGAGCATTCGGGACGGGCGCTACAAGCCCGCGGAAGCCCTGCCTTCGGAACGGTTGCTGGCCGAGTCCCTGGACGTTTCACGCGTCACCGCGCGCTCGGCCATCGACCAGTTGGTCGAACAGGGGCTGATCGTTCGCCGGCGGGGTTCTGGCAACTACATTGCCCCCCGCTTTGAACAGCCGCTGTCGCACCTGAGCAGTTTCTCCGAAGAACTGCGCCGGCGCGGCTACACGCCCTCTTCGCGCTGGCTGCATCGCAACATCGTGGTCGCCAAGATCGACGAACAAATGAGTCTGGGTCTGTCGTCCGGCGAAAAAGTGGCGCGCCTGGAACGCCTGCGTCTGGCCGACGACGTCGTGATGGCGCTGGAGGTGAGCGTCCTGCCCCAGCACGTGTTGCCCCATCCGCTGGAGGTTGAGGGTTCCCTGTACGAGTATCTGGCGCGCAGCCAGCAGGCGCCCGTGCGCGCTCTGCAGCATATCCGAGCGCTCAACGCGCAACCGCGGCTGGCGGAGCAGTTGGGCATACCGGACCGGCAGGCGGTGCTGTTCATCACCCGCGTCGGCTACTTGGAGTCGGGGCAGGCGGTGGAGCTCACGCACTCCTACTGCCGCAGCGACTACTACGACTTTGTCGCTGAAATGAGGCGCGACGGATGAAGCAGATCGCCGGCCATATCCTGACCCCCCGGGGTTTCGTGCGCGGCGTGATGGAGCTTGGCGAGGACGGCCGCATCGCGCTGGTGCGGGGTGAGCTGGTAGACGAACGCGAAGTGCGCGACCGCTCTGCGCCGATCGTGCTGCCGGGATTCATCGACCTGCACGTGCACGGCGGCGGCGGCCACGACATCATGGAGGGCGGCGCAGCTCTGGCGCGCGTGGCCGAGTTGCACGCCCGCCACGGCACGACGGCCATGCTAGCCACCACCATGACCGCCCCCATGGCCGATCTGGACCAAGCGTTCGCCGCCATGCATGCCATCGGCGTGCAGCGCAGTACCGCCGGCGCCCGGGTGCTGGGCGCGCACCTCGAAGGCCCCTACATCAGCCAGAAAAAACTAGGCGCTCAGCCCGACTTCACGCGTCCGATGGAGGTGAGCGAATTGCAGCGCTGGCACGCCCTGTTTCCGATCCGGTTGATTACGCTCGCGCCCGAAGTGCTGGGCAACATGGACATCATCGAGTCGCTTTGCGCGGCCGGCTTCAAGGTGCAAATCGGCCACTCATCTGGCAGCTACGAAGACGGAAAACAGGCCTTGGCCAAAGGCGCGAGCAGCTTCACCCATCTGTTCAACGCCATGACCGGACTGCACCACCGCACACCGGGAATGGTTGGAGCCGCCCTGGCGCACGCCGTGCGCGCAGAAATCATTCCCGACCTGATTCACGTGCATCCCGGCGCCATTCGGGTCGCGCTGCGCGCCATTCCCGGCTTGTACTGCGTGACCGACTCCACTTCCGCCGCCGGTATGCCCGACGGCGAGTACCGGCTTGGGAGTCACAACGTCACCAAATGCTTGGGTGGAGTGCGCCTGGCCGACGGCACACTGGCGGGCTCCACTCTCACCATGGACCAGGCCCTGCGCAATCTGGTCGATGGGCTGGGCCTGAGCTTGACCGATGCGTCGCGCCGCGTCTCGACCCATGCCGCCGACTACCTTGGCGTTGTCGATCGGGGGCGTTTGAGCGTGGGCGCCTGGGGCGACGCCGTGCTGCTGGACCGCGACCTGAAACTGACGGATGTCTTGCTTGAAGGAAGTTCGATTGAACACACACATGCTGATTGAGGCGCGCGAGGCGAGCGCTGCAGTGGCCACACAGCTGGCGCATGACGACCGAAAATACAACGACTTCGGAGCCTTCCTGCGCGAGCGTAATCCCAGCGCGCTCCTGACCGTGGCGCGTGGCAGCTCTGACCACGCTGCCCACTTCATGGCCTACCTCATCATGGCGCGGCTGGGGCGCCTGGTGACCTCGTTGCCGATGTCGCTGGTGACGCTGTACCAGTCCCAAATCCAGTGCGCAGGCCTGGTCTCGATGGCATTTTCCCAATCCGGGCAAAGCCCCGATCTGGTCGCGCCTATGCGCTACTTCACCCAGGGCGGCGCCTGCACGGCGGCCTTTGTGAACGACCCGGATTCGCCCCTGGCGCAGGCTTCGCAGTGGGTCTTTCCCCTGCACGCCGGCGCCGAGACCAGCGTGGCTGCGACCAAAAGCTTCATCACCCAACTGGTGGCTGGAGCGCGCGTGGTCGCCGCCTGGCAACAGGATCTGGCGCTGCACGCCGCCCTGTCGGCCCTGCCCGGCACGCTGTCGCGCGCGGCCAACGCCGACTGGTCGGCAGCAGTGGTGAAGTTGCGCAGCGTGGACCGCTTGTTTGTGATCGGCCGCGGCACCGGCCTGCCGGTGGCGATGGAAGCGGCACTCAAGTTTAAGGAGACCTGCGGCATACAGGCCGAGGCCTTCTCCGGCGCCGAAGTCAAGCACGGCCCGATGGCGCTGATCGACCACGACTATCCCCTGTTGGTGTTTGCGCCGCGCGGTCCGGCCCAAGCCGGGCTGCTTGCCCTGGCCGAGGAGATGCGCGGCCGCGGTGCCGGGGTTTTGCTGGCTGCGCCGCTTGGCACGCCGGGGGCGAACCTGCCCATCGCCGACGCCGACTCGATCGAGCTGGACCCAATTTCAGTGATTCAGAGTTTTTACCCGATGGTCGAAGCCCTGGCGCGCGCGCGCGGCATGAACCCCGATCAACCCCGCCACCTGGCCAAGGTGACGCGAACAAACTAGGGTAAGTCCGCACCTCTTTTTCCTGAAACCGCCTTGTAATTGAATTTAATTGGTAGCATAGTGGCATCTTAAAATCGACAAAGTGGTATGCAAGTTATTTGTAAGGTTTAGACAAGTTTTTTCATCCTCTGCATCTATTGGTATGACTTCAAGACGATGGTTTTTTATTGTTAATCACGGGCTGCACTCGCCTGAGGGCCCTTCTTTGGAATTTTTTTGAAAAGGAAGATATGAAACACAATCGTACCCCCATCGCCTCCGCCGTGGCGCTTGCCCTCATGGGCTCTGCCTATGCGCAGGAGGCCGCCAACCTGAACACCGTGGTGGTGACGGGTATCCGCGCCAGTATTGAAAACTCAATTGCCGTGAAACGCAATTCCGATTCCATCGTTGAAGCCATCACCGCCGAGGACATTGGCAAACTGCCGGACGTGAGCATTGCCGATTCGATCGCACGGCTGCCAGGTCTGTCGGCGCAGCGCGTCGCCGGCCGGGCCCAGGTGATCTCGATCCGCGGCATGTCGGACGACTTTGCCGTGACCCTGATGAACGGGCGCGAGCTCGTCAGCACCGGGCTGAACCGCGGCGTCGAATACGACCAGTACCCGTCGGAGTTGATCAATGGTGTGACTGTGTACAAGACGCCCGACGCCACGCTCAGTGCACAAGGCGTGTCAGGCACGGTGAACTTGCAGACCCTGCGGCCTCTGGACCTGAAGGAGCGCAGCATCTCGGTCAATCTGCGCGGCGAGAAGAATGGCAATGGCCCACTCAACGCAGACTCGTCCGACAAGGGGCAACGCTTCAGTATTTCCTACGTGGACCAGTTTGCCAACAAGACCATCGGCCTGGCCATCGGCTTTGCCCATCTGGACTCGCCCATGCAGGAGAAGCATTACGGCTCGTGGGGCTGGGACAATTCCAGCTGGAACGACCCCACCTGCAACGGCCTGGGCCCGAACACCTGCGATGTCACCATGATCCAGGGTGCTGAATTTCAGGCCACATCGAGCAAGCAGGTGCGCGACGGATTCATGGCCACGCTCGAATTCAAGCCGAGCAAGGACTTCCACTCGATGCTTGACCTGTACTACTCCAAGTTCGACCAGACCACCACGGCTCGCGGCCTGCTCTGGAGCAACGCGCCTTCGTGGGACGGCACCAGCATTTCCGATCCCGTCATCGGAACCTTCCCCGGAACCAGCACGCGTTTGGTGACGGGTGGCACCTTCAACGGCGTGTACCCGGTAGAGCAGAGCAACCTGAACACGCGCCAGGATACGCTGTCAGCCATCGGTTGGAACAACAAGTTCAACCTCGACAAGTGGAAGTTCGACGCTGACCTGAGCTATTCGCGTGCCGACCGCAAGGAACGCACACTGGAGATGTACGCTGGTCTGGGCGCATTTGCCAGCGTGACCGACAACTTCAAGTTCAGCATCCCCGCGAGCAGTCAGGGCTTGCCGGTGTTCACTTCTGGCCTGGATTATGCCGATTCAAGCATCATCAAACTCAGCGACCCGGCGTGGTGGGGACAAAACGCTTTCGAACGGCAACCGACCGTGAAGGACCAAATGTCTTCGTTCAAGTTCTCGGGCAAGCATGACCTCTCGGGCATCTTCAGCGAGATCGAGGCCGGTCTGAACTATTCGCACCGGACCAAGGATCGCCAGGACTACGACCAAGCGTACTACCTGAAGGACGGCGCCGATTCCGCTGCTTTGTCCTCCGATCTGATCATATCGCCCACGTCGATTGCCTTCAGCGGCATACCGGCCGTGCTCGCGTACGACATCCAGGGTGCACTGACCAAGTACATGGGCCCACCCGTGCGGGATGCTGTCCAGGCTTCGGCATGGAGGCGCAACTACACAATCAGCGAGAAAATCACAACCGGCTTTGCAAAACTAGGCATCGACACCGCCTTGGGTAACGTCCCGATTCGCGGCAACCTGGGACTGCAGGCGGTGCGCACCGATCAGCATGCCACTGGCACTGCGAACAACGAACTGAGCGCCAGTCTGGTCGGCGGCGCGACCTACACCGATGTATTGCCAAGCCTGAACCTGAATTTCGACCTGCATCAGTACAGCAAGGACACCTACCTGCGCTTTGGCGCAGCGCAGACCGTGGCGCGACCGCGCCTGGAGGACTTGAAGGCCGGCATCAGCGGCGCCATCGGAACCGACCCCTTGACCTGGAGCGGCAGCGGCGGCAACCCGGCGCTGCAACCCTGGCGCGCCGACGCGCTCGACCTGTCGGCGGAGAAATATTTCGGCAAGCGAAGCTACGTCGCCGGCGCTGTTTTCTACAAGAACCTGAAGAACTACATCTACAACCAGCAGTCCTTGTACGACTTCACGGGTTTCCCCAATCCGGGCAACAAGACTCCAATCTGCCTGGCCAATCAGACCAACTGCAATATCGGCGTGCTGAACATTCCGACCAATGGCGAGGGCGGCGTAGTCAAGGGAACCGAGTTGAGCGCATCGTTTGAAGGCGCGCTGCTGAGCCGATATTTGGACGGTTTTGGCGTCCTGGCCAGCGTGTCGAACACGCAAAGCACGATCAAGCCGAACGGCCCCGATGGCGCTTCCGCCTCGCTGCCAGGGCTTTCGGGCCTGGTGTCGAACGTAACACTGTTCTACGAGAAGGACGGATTCTCGACACGCCTCAGCCAGCGCCAGCGCTCGGCATTCCGCGCTGAGGCGCTGGGGCCGCACGGTGACCGCGTCTCAACGGAGATCATGGCGGATTCGATCATGGATTTCCAGATTGGCTACGCCTTCGAAACCGGACAGCTCAAGGGCCTTTCGGTGCTGCTGCAGGTGAACAACCTGCAGAATACGCCGTATCGGGAACGTTACATCGGCGGTATCAGCGGCAACATGGATGCGCTGGGCGTCAACAACACCTATGGCCGCCAGATGCTGCTGGGGTTGAACTACAAGATGTAAGTCTGAATCACGGGGTCTCCGGTGCGTGCGCGCACCGGAGACCCATTTTTGGAATGTCATGAAATCACTGAGAACCTGGGCTGCTTTGATGCTGGTGGCGCTGTGCGCGTTTCAAGCGCTGGCCACGGAGGCAGACGACGCCAAAATGGATTGGCCGAATCTGACGGCCTACCGCAGCGCCAATGCCATGGACGGCTTGCCGACCCAGGGCGAGCGGCGCGTGGTTTTTATGGGCGACTCGATCACCGAGTTCTGGACCAAGTCGTACTGGAACAAGTCCACCATCAACCGCGGCATCAGCGGCCAGACTTCGCCGCAGATGCTCTTGCGTTTTCGCGCTGACGTGATTGCACTGAAACCGAAGGTAGTAGTGATCCTGGCGGGAACCAACGACATCGCCGGCAACACCGGCACGTCCACAAATGAAATGATCGTTGACAACATCGCCTCCATGGTCGATCTGGCCAGGGCGAACGGCATCAAGGTGGTGCTTTGTTCGGTTTTGCCCGCTGCCGGCTTTTACTGGAACGAAGCCGCCCGCCCCGCGCCGCAGATCGCCGCTTTGAACCAGTTGCTGCAGGACTATGCCAAGCGCCAACATCTGATTTACGTGGACTACTACGCCTCCATGGTGGATGAGCGTCCCGGTCTGAACAAGGTCTACTCCGACGACGGCGTGCATCCGAATGAAGCCGGCTACAAGGTCATGATCACGCTGGTCGACAAAGCGATAGCCGCAGCCATCAAGGGAAAATGAGCAGCTTGTCACAACGCTCACAGGCGATCGACGTGATGCGCGGGCTCACGCTCACGCTGATGATCGTCGTCAACATGTCGATCAGCGAAGACAAGTCCTATGCGCCGCTGCTGCACGCAGCCTGGCATGGACTGACGCTGACCGATCTGGTGTTTCCCAGCTTTTTGTTCGTGGTCGGAACGGCACTGAGCTTCACGCTGGAAAAATATCAGAGCATGGGCAATGCTGCGGTACTGCAGAAGATCTTCACGCGCACCGCGCTGATATTTCTGTGCGGCTATCTGCTGTACTGGTTTCCGTTTTTTGAATTCGACAAAACCGGTCATCCGGCCCTGCTGCCGCTGGAAAAAACGCGCATTCTGGGCGTGCTGCAACGCATCGCCCTGGCCTACGGTTTCGCCTCCCTGATCCTGCACTACGGAAAGACGCGCGGTGCAATTGCTTGCAGTGCCATCGCCTTGCTGGCCTACTGGTGGATCATGTACACCTTTGGCGACTACACGCTCACCGGCAACGCCGCGCTCAAGCTCGACAAACTGGTGCTGGGCGACGCCCACATGTACCACGGCGAAGGCATCGCCTTCGACCCCGAAGGCATCTTGGGCACCTTGCCAGCGATTGTGAACGTGCTGGCGGGCTATTTTGCCGCGCGGCTGGTGCGTGAAAAAGGTCCGACCTACGAGGCCATCGCCAAGCTGATGATGGTGGGAGCTGTCTGCGGCGTTGTGGCGCTGTGCTGGAGCGGCGTGTTCCCATTCAACAAGAAGCTCTGGACCAGCTCCTACGTGCTGTGCACCATAGCCATCGATCTGTTTGTGCTGGCGCTCCTGGTCTACCTCATCGACCTGCGCAAGATGCGCGGCTGGACCTATTTCTTCGAAGTGTTCGGCCGCAACACGCTCTTCATCTATTTGCTGAGCGAAGTGCTACAGACCATTTTCTGGACCGTTCATGTAGGTAATCTGGCGCTCTTCGACTGGTTGTTCAACAACGGGTTTCAATGGTGGGCTGGCGACAAACCCGGCTCCTTCATCTTCGCGCTGGCGTTCATGCTTTCGTGCTGGCTTGTGGGCTACGGACTGGACAAGAAGCGCATCTATATCAAGCTTTAGCATTAGGATCTCATGACAATTGCCGCAACTGCGCTGGAAGGCGCCTCCGGCGGCACCCTGACCGGAGCCGCCGTGCGTCTTCCCAATGCCACCGGGTTGCATGCCAGGCCGGCTGCGATGCTGGTGGCACTGGCCAAGAAATACCAGTCGACCATCCGCTTGGTGCGTGGCACGGACGAGGCGAACGCCAAGTCGGTGGTCGCTATCATGGCCCTGGGAACGCAGTACGGCGACATGCTCCGCGTCGAGGCCACCGGCGCAGACGCGCTGGAGGCGATTGGCGCGATTTCTGCCCTGTTGGCTGATGGGTGTGGAGAGCAACATGAAACCACCGTATTGAATGCTGTCGCACCACCTGCCCCCACCGAAACTTCCCATGTTGCATGGCCTATTGTGAATGCGTTGAGCGGCGTGTGCGCATCTCCCGGACTGGCCGTGGGCCGCATCGTGCAGTACCGCCAGGATCTGATCGTCGTCGCCGAAACCGCTGAATCCCCGGCGCGCGAACGCAGCAAACTCGAGGCAGCGTTGCAGGCGGCACAGGCCCAGATCGAGGCGCTCAAGAGCGGTCTCGCCGACCCCGCAGGCGCCAAGATATTGGAGGCGCATCAGGAACTGCTGCAAGACCCCGATTTGCTGGAACTCGCCGTCGCTGGCGTGATGCAGAGCCAGGCGGCCGGGCATTCGTGGCGTCTCGCCTTCACGCAGTACGCGCAGCGCCTTGAAAGTCTGGAAGGTTCGCACAATGCCCTGCTGCGCGAACGCGGCACCGACATCCGCGACGTGGGTCGGCGCGTGCTGGCATTGATCGCCGGCGTCAAGCATTCGCAGATCGACTTGCCGCAGGGCGCGATCCTGATCGCGGAAGAACTCACACCATCTGACACGGCCTCGCTGGACCGCAGCAAGCTGCTCGGCTTTTGCACCACCACCGGTGGCGCCACCAGCCACGTCGCGATTCTGGCGCGCTCGTTTGGTATCCCGGCCCTTTGCGGCGTGGACGAGACAGCGTTGACGCTGTCAGAAGGCACGCTGGTCGTGCTCGACGCCTCGCAGGGCCTGCTGCACTACAACCCGAGCGAATCCGACTTTGCCCGGGCGCATGAGCGCATGGCGCAACAGGCACACAGGCGCGAGCAGGAAAAGAGGCAAGCCAACGACGCCGCCGTGACGACGGACGGACACCGCATCGAAGTGGTGGCCAATGTTCGCAACGCGACGGAAGCACTTGAGGCCGTGGCCCTGGGCAGCGAAGGCGTGGGTCTGCTGCGCTCGGAACTCTTGTTCGACGATCGCGACACCGCACCGAGTGAGGACGAACAGGCCGCTGCCTACGTCGCGGTAGCCGATGCCCTGGGGCCACGGCGCACGCTGGTGATTCGCACGCTCGATGTCGGCGGCGACAAACCGCTGCCTTATCTGCCGCTACCGAAAGAGGACAACCCTTTTCTGGGCCTGCGTGGTGTGCGCGTAAGCCTGGAACAGCCAGCGATGTTTCGAACCCAGTTGCGCGCCATCCTGCGCACGGCGGGCAAGGCCCGGCTGCACGTCATGTTTCCGATGATCGCCACGCTGGAAGAACTGCGTGAAGCCAAAGCCATACTTGCAGAAGAAGCTGCCGCCACCGGCCACCTTGATGTCAAGGTCGGCATCATGATCGAAGTGCCTTCGGCAGCGCTGCTGGCGGAGCAGTTTGCGCGCGAGGCCGATTTCTTCTCCATTGGTACCAACGACCTGACCCAATACACGCTGGCGATGGACCGCGGCCACCCCAAGCTGGCGAAGAAAGCCGACGGCCTTCACCCGTCCGTGTTGAAGATGATTGCGCTCACTTGCGAAGGAGCTGCCAGGCACGGGAAATGGGTCGGCGTCTGTGGCGGCATGGCCTCGGACGCGATGGCGGTGCCGGTGTTGATCGGCCTGGGTGTGCATGAGCTGTCGGTTTCGGTGCCGGCCATCCCCGCCATCAAGGCACTGGTGCGGCGCTTGTCGTTTGCCGATTGCCAAGCGCTGGCGCAGGAGGTGATTCAATTGGGTACAGCCACCGAAGTGCGCGCGCGCCTGACGACATTTGCTGATTGAGTTCAAGCTCGCTACTTTAAAAATTTCAAACAGGAGACAAACTGTGAATATTCTGGGTTATCTACAAAAAATTGGCCGCGCTCTGATGGTGCCGGTGGCCACTCTGCCGGCCGCCGCCATCATGATGGGTATCGGCTATTGGATCGACCCCACCGGCTGGGGCTCGGGCAACGCGGCGGCAGCGCTGTTGATCAAGGCCGGTGCGGCAATCATCGACAACATGTCTGTCCTGTTCGCGGTGGGTGTGGCCTACGGCATGTCACGAGACAAGGACGGTGCGGCGGCGCTGGCGGGTCTGGTCGGCTACTACGTCCTGACCAGCCTGCTGGCACCGGGTGCGGTGTCGCAGATCCAGGGTATTCCTCTGGACCAGGTGCCCAAGGCCTTCAGCAAGATCCACAACCAGTTTGTCGGCATCCTGACCGGTGTCATCGCGGCGGAGTTGTACAACCGCTTTTGCCAGGTGGAACTGCACAAGGCGCTGGCGTTCTTCAGTGGGCGGCGGTTGGTGCCGATCGTCACCTCCTTCGTCATGATCTTCGTGGCCTTTGTGCTGATGGCGGTCTGGCCCGTGATCTACAACGGACTCGTGGCCTTTGGACTGAGCATCAAGGATATGGGCCCGGCGGGCGCAGGCATCTACGCATTCTTCAATCGCCTGCTGATTCCCATTGGTTTGCATCACGCACTGAACTCGGTGTTCTGGTTTGACGTGGCCGGCATCAACGACATCCCCAACTTTCTGGGTGGCGCGAAAGCCCTCGCCGAAGGCAAGGCAGTGCTGGGTGTGACGGGCATGTACCAGGCCGGTTTCTTCCCCATCATGATGTTCGGCCTGCCCGGCGCGGCACTCGCGATTTATCACACATCGAAGGCCGAAAACAAGGTGCGCGTAGCTTCGATCATGATCGCTGCGGGCTTCGCCTCCTTCTTCACCGGCGTCACCGAACCGCTGGAATTCTCGTTCATGTTTGTGGCGCCGCTGCTGTACGTGTTACACGCCTTGCTGGCAGGGCTGTCGGTCTACATCGCAGCATCCATGCACTGGATTTCGGGCTTCGGTTTCAGCGCTGGCATGGTCGACATGGTGTTGTCATCACGCAACCCACTGGCCAATCAATGGGCCATGCTGATCGTTCAGGGTGTGGTGTTCTTTGGTATCTACTACTTCGCTTTCCGCACGGCGATCACGGCACTGAACCTGAAAACACCTGGGCGTGAAGACGACGAAGGCAACGCCGTGCCGACCTCTGCCGTGGCTGCAACTGGCAGCACAGCCGAGTTGGCCCAGGCCTACATAGGTGTCATCGGCGGGGCGGCCAATGTGTTGAATGTGGATGCCTGCATCACGCGCTTGCGTCTCACTGTCAAGGATGCCGACAAAGTCAATGTGACCGCGGCCAAAAGCCTGGGCGCCAGCGGCGTCATCAAGCTCAATCAGCAAAACGTGCAGATCGTTGTCGGCCCCCGAGCCGAGCTCATCGCCGGCTCGCTGCGCACGCAATTGGCGGGGGCGGTCGCCGAACCGCGAACCGCAGCGACCGTGCCTGCTGCTCCAGTCACCGTTGCCGCCAGTTCGGACGAGACCGTGCTGCTGGCCCCGGTGAGCGGTGAAGTAGTACCTCTGGAGGCGGCGCCCGACGCGGCCTTTGCCAGCAAGGCCGTGGGCGAAGGTGTGGCCATTCGCCCCACCGGCAAGTTGGTGGTAGCGCCTTGCGCCGGAAAGCTGGTGAGCATTTTCAGCACCAACCACGCCTTTGCCATGGTGACCGACTCCAGTGCTGAAATCATCGTGCACATCGGCATTGAAACCGTCAAGCTGGGTGGCCAGGGCTTCAAGCGTTTGGCGCGTGCCGGCGCCGACCTGAAGGCGGGTGACCCGGTGCTGGAACTGGACCTGGATTACCTGACCGCCCACGCGGTCTCGACCATCAGCCCCGTGGTGCTGTCCAACGCCGATGAATTCGCGGCGCTGACGCATGTGGCCAGTGGCTCGGTGGAAGCGGGTAAGACGGTGTTGTTCAAGTTCAAGAAATCCTGAGACATTCATGACTATGCAGCGTTGGGGCAAGGCCCGGTGGATCGTTCTGGGGATGCTGCTGCTAAGCGGATCGCTGGCGGTGGCGCAGGCGGTGGGATCACCTTCGGCGAGCCCAGCGCAGCTCCAGCTACGCTGGGAAGTGCAGCGCAATGTCTTCACGTCGGATGACGCTGGCGGCCGCTCGTGGTCTTCGTTCACGCTCACCAACATCGCCGACAAAGCCTTGCCCGCGCAGGGCTGGGCCATCTACTTCAACTGCGTTGCCGGCGTGGAACTGAAGGAGGTGGAAGGGCCATTTTTGATCGAACGCGTGAGCGGCACCTGGTACCGCTTTCGGCCCAGCGCAGGGTTCTCGGCGCTGGCGACCGGACAGGCCACGCGCCTGTCGTTTTTCCATCCTGAGATCATGGTCAAGACCGCCAAGGGTCCCACCGGACCCTACATCGTTTTTGACGAGGCGCCGGGCGTGGGGCACGCGATCAGTGACTACAGATTGGCGCCCTTCACCCGCGCCGAACAATGGGACCACGGCGCCAGCGACCCGATGCCCATCGTCACTGCGCAGGAGTTGTTCAAACGCAATGCGAGCATCGTCGATATGTCCGAAGACGCGTTGCCGCCGGTGTTCCCGACACCCCAAAAATTCGAACGCCGCGTCGGCGCATTGCAATGGACTTCGCTGCCAGCCGTGGTCGGCACAGCGATGCTAAAGCGCGAGGTGGCGCTCGCCACGGCGCTGCTCAAACCCTATTTTGCTGCCGCACAAACAAACACCGCTGCGCCGAAAGTGAATTTACTGATCGCACCGATTGCCGGGCAGAGCTCGGATCAAGCCTATGAACTGAACATCGATCCGGCAACCGGTATAACGGTCACGGGAAACTCGGTCGCCGGCGTGGCGCTGGGATTGCGCTCGCTGCGTCAGTTGCTGCCTTTGCAGCCACAGCGGCAGCAGGGCTTGACGCTGGCGGCGCTACACATCAGCGATGCGCCGCGCTTTGCTTATCGCGGCGTGCAGCTCGATGTGGCGCGCAACTTCCAGCCCAAGGCCACGGTGCTGCGGCTGCTCGATCTGATGGCGCGCTACAAGCTCAATAAATTTCACTTTCATCTGACCGACGACGAAGGCTGGCGCCTGGAAATTCCGGGCCTGCCCGAACTCACAAGCGTGGGCGCCAGGCGCGGCCACACGCTGGACGGGCACGAATTCCTGCAACCCGCCTACGGTTCCGGTCCCGACGTGAACGACGCCTATGGCAGCGGTTTTTACACGGGCGCAGACTACATCGATATCCTGAAATACGCGGCCTCTCTCCACATCGAGGTGATCCCCGAAATCGAGATGCCGGGTCACGCCCGCGCCGCCGTCAAGTCCATGGAGAGCCGATACCTCAAGCTGCAAAAAGCCGGGCGCAAGGATGCGGCCCAGTACCGGCTGAATGATCCGCAGGACAGTTCGGTCTACCGCTCGCCCCAGCTCTACACCGACCACGTGATGAACCCGGGCCTGCCCTCGACCTATGCCTTCATCCAGCGCGTTGTGGATCAGGTGGTGGCGCTGCACCAGAAGGCGGGCGTAAAGCTCAACACCATCCATGTGGGCGCAGACGAATTGCCCAACGGTGCCTGGGAAAAATCCCCCGCCACGCATGCCTTGATGAAGGGCGAAAAGCTCGCCTCCACGACCGAGGTCTGGGACTACTTCTACCAGCGGGTCAACGCCATGTTGCACAGGCACGGCCTGTTCGCGTCGGGCTGGGAAGAGTTGGGGGCGCGCAAGGTCAAGCTGCGCGGTGAGAGCAAGCTGATTCCGAATCCGACCTTCACGCACAGCAATTTCAGGCTCTACGTCTGGAACAACCTGGACGATGCCGAAGACCTCGCCTACCGCATGGCGAACTCCGGCTACAAGACGATTCTGGCGCCGGCCACGAATCTGTATTTCGACATGTCGTACAACAAGAATCCGGACGAGCCGGGTGTGAACTGGGCCGCCTACACCGATCTGAGTACGGTGTTTGATTTCATTCCCTTTGACTCCACCCGCAAGTCGACCTTTGACGCCACGCCCAAGCCCGGCATGGATGGTCTGACCGACTACGGCCAGCAACAGATTGTGGGTCTGGAAGGCGTTTTGTTCAGTGAAACCGTGCGTTCGCGCGCTCTCATGGACTACCTGCTGATGCCGCGCATGCTGGCCCTGTCCGAGCGCGCCTGGGCCCCGGACCCGGCGTGGACGCAGGAGCGCGACGCCAGCAAGGCGAAGCGGCTGCACGACGCCGACTGGTCGGTGTTTGTGAATCAGTTGGGCAAGCGTGTGCTACCGCAACTCGATGCCCAACTCCCCGGCGTTCAGTACCGGATCGCGTCACCCGGACTGCAAATCGTTGACAGCAAAGTGTGGGTGAACCACCAAACCCCCGGCTTCATCTTGCGCTACACCAGCGACGGAAGTGAACCCAACGCCAACAGCCCGTTGGTGAGCGGCGCGATCACGGCCAAGGGCGTGATTCAGGTGGCGGCGTTCAATCGCACCGGCCGCCAGAGTCGGTCGTCACGCATAGAGAATCCTTGAGCTAGCGCTTCAGCTCTTTGGCCCCCACACCACCTGCCTCCTTGTGAGAGTAAATTTGCGCCGGGCGTGCGGGTTGTCAAGATCCTGCCCAAGACCGGCAGCGGCAAGCTGCTGCGACGTGCCGTTCAGGCGGTCTGCGAAGGGCGCGATCTGGGGGATTTGACCACCATGGGCAACCCGGCGGCGCTGCAGCAGATCAAGGATTTGATGGGCTCCTGAAGCCTTGCCGGACAGATAGCGGTGACAGTGCTTGAATCAGGTTTGGTAGTGGCAGTACCAGGTCAGCAAGCCATTGCACGGCTTCGAGCCAGACTGGCTTAAAAGGCATTTCCGTACTCGGTTGTCTATTGACCTCTGGACAATTGCATTTGAATTCTGATAGTTCGTCAGCAGCACAGAAAACCCGGCTACGCCGGCAGCAGGCGGTAGCCGTAAGCGGCACCGCAGTTCTTGTAGGAAAGACCTTGGGTTCACTTGTCAGTTTTTGATTCTCGCCAAGGACAAGTCTGCGTAACCGGTCATACAGGTCACGACCACGAGTGGCTCTTGACGACCAACTGCGGCTATCCATCAGTGGCTGCTTCGTGGCGTCGAGAAGACGGGAGATCTGCCTTCTGGCCCCATCAGATGTTATGTTGAATTCGATCAGAAAGTTCCGGCTGTAGTTGTGCCACATTGATACAATCAGCCACTTATGCCAGTCGAATCAGATCATCCGAGATGAAGCGTTGTGTTGTCGGTATCCGCCGCGCCGGTGAATCCGAAGTGATAGCCAAAGGCAAGGCTGCTCCCAACGTCTGGTTTCCGTCAATGGCCACGATGGCAGCAGTGCTGTCGGAGGACAACCGAGCGCTGTTACGCATGATTCGTGATGCCAAGCCTAAGACGCTGACCGAGCTGGCCGCAATGTCCGGGCGTCAGGTGCCGAACCTTTCGCGCACGCTGCGGATGATGGAGGGTTACGGCCTAGTGGCGTTGAAGAAAAACGTACGCGAAATCGAGCCGATTGCGCTGGCAACCAGTTTCACGATCCTGATTGATTAAGGGGCAATGATGACGAATGGGGCGATGCGAGAAGGCGTGATCACGGAAGTAAATACCTGCCGCGAATTTGTGATTCCCAGATTGATTGAAGCAGGATGGTCTGCATCTTCCCATGCCAAAGCTGGCTTGGAACACGCCGACCCAAATGACCTGATCGCCCGTATGCGCGGCCACGAGGGCGAGGTGATGCGTTTATTGGGCGAGATGAGTCCTTGGTAAACGAGGTTGAGCAATGAGCCACATCGTCCCAAACACTGCCAACTACAGCGGCATTCACGAAGGCATTGTCGCGCTGCTGGAAACCGCCCGCCGCACCGCCGCGCGCAACGTCAATGCCCTGATGACCGCCAGCTATTGGGAAATTGGCCACCGTATTGTCGAATTTGAACAAGGCGGTCAGGATCGGGCGGCTTATGGTCAAGCCTTGCTCAAGCGTCTATCAGGAGACCTAACAACCCGCTTCGGTCGTGGTTTCGGCGTAGTAAACCTGCAGCAGATGCGCAATTTCTATCTTGCGTGGCCTGCGGAGCAGATTTATCAGACAGTGTCTGACAAATTGGCCACCCGCCAGATTTTGCAAACAGCGTCTGCGCAATTGTCCTCGGCACTGATTTCTCATCTACCGTCTACACTTTCTGCCGACCTGCCCGCGCTCGCACTAGCCTTTCCTCTGCCGTGGTCGTCCTACGTGCGCCTGCTCTCGGTCAAAAACGAACAGGCCCGCGCCTTTTACGCAACCGAAGCCCTGCGCGGCGGCTGGTCAGTACGCCAACTCGATCGGCAGATTGGTAGCCAGTTCTACGAACGCACCGCGCTGTCGCTCAACAAGACGGCGATGCTGCAAAAAGGCGAAGCCACCGAACCCGGCGACATGCTCACCCCCGAGCAAGCGATCAAAGACCCTTTCGTATTGGAATTCCTCAACCTTAAGGACGAATACTCCGAATCCGATCTCGAAGACGCACTGATCCAGCATCTGGCCGACTTCCTGCTGGAACTGGGCGACGACTTTACTTTCGTTGGCCGCCAGCGCCGACTGCGCATTGACGACAACTGGTTCCGCATCGATCTGCTGTTTTTCCACCGCCAGCTCAAGTGTCTGGTGGTCATCGACCTCAAAGTCGGCAAGTTCAGCTATGCCGATGCCGGGCAGATGCATCTTTACCTGAACTACGCCCGCGAGCACTGGATGAAGCCGGGCGAAAACCCGCCGGTCGGCCTGATTCTGTGCGCTGAAAGAGGCGCTGCCGAAGCCCATTACGCGCTGGAAGGCTTACCTAACAAGGTACTGGCCGCTGAATACCAGATGCTGCTTCCCAATGAAAAACTGCTGGCCGAGGAGTTGGACAAGACACGAAGGGAACTGGATGCGCGGCGTATAGGCAGTGCTGACGATGCGGAGGGCGTGGAATGAAGGAATGGTCCAGCGTAAAACTTTCAGAGCTTTTGCAATTTGCCAACGAAGGCGTTCCGGTACACCGGGACCAGAGTCACCCTAATTTTGGCATCTACAGCTTTGCCAAAGGCCTGTTCGCCAAACCCGATATTGATGGAATAAAGACAAGTGCATCGGCGCTCTATCGCATCCGTGCTGGAAACTTCATTTACAGCCGGCTGTTTGCTTTCGAGGGCTCATGCGGACTCATAGATAAAGTCTTTGACGTGCCCAATCTCGCCAAACAGCAAAGCACCATCCCTCACATCAACGCGCTGGCCGAGAAAACCCGACAGCTCGAAGCGCATCTGGATGCCGTCGAGCGCGACGCCGAACATCTGCTGGCCTTGCGTTTCTGCGAGGCCATTGCCAATGCCCCGTTGCAGATGATGGCGCGCCGATGATTGAACGCGATCAGTTGGCCGCACTACACGCCGAAAACGCCCGCCTGATCGCGCTGCTGGAAGATCACGGCATCGAATGGCGCTTGCCACCTGAACCAACCCCGACTGTGTCTGCGTCTCCCGTCCTGGAGTCGGAGCCATCAAGTCTTTCCACCGCTGACAAGGTGGCGTTGTTTCGTCGATTATTTCGCGGGCGTACCGATGTATATCCAGTTCGCTGGCAAAGCAAAACTAGCGGCAATGTTGGTTACGCACCGGCCTGTGGCAATGAATGGTTGGCGGGTGTTTGCGATAAGCCGCGCATCAAATGCGGGGAATGCAACAACCGTCTGCTGATTCCCTTGTCAGATGCAGTCATCTACGAGCATCTCGCCGGCAAACGCACCATTGGCGTCTATCCACTGCTGACCGACGACACCTGCCATTTCCTCGCCGCCGATTTCGATGAAACGGAATGGCGTGAGGATGCCAAGGCGTTTTACCAGTCGTGTCACGAGTTGGGCGTGCCGGTCGCCCTTGAGATATCACGCTCCGGCAACGGCGCTCACGCCTGGGTTTTCTTCTCCGGCAGCGTATCGGCTCGGGACGCGCGCCGACTCGGCACGGCCATTATCAGCCACACATGTGCCCGCACTCGCCAACTGAAGCTCGAATCCTACGACCGCTTGTTCCCCAACCAGGATGCTATGCCCAAAGGCGGCTTCGGCAATCTGATTGCGTTGCCACTGCAGAAGCATCCGCGCGAGAACGGATGCAGCGTGTTCGTCGATGCTGATCTTCGGCCTTATCTTGATCAGTGGGCATTCCTGACCGCCATCCTGCCAATGCCTGCACACGATATCGAGCCCACCATCCTTAGGGCGACGGGCAACGCGCACCCGCTCGATGTCACGTTCATCGATGAGGAAGATCAAAAAGAGCCTTGGAAACGATCCGCATCCCTCAGCAAGCAGTTGGTCGGGCCGATGCCCAAGTCGCTCACCTTGACGCTGGCCAACATGATTTACTTCGAGAAGACGCAACTTCCGCAGTCACTGGCCAACCGGCTGATTCGTCTGGCAGCCTTCCAGAATCCGGAGTTTTACAAGAAGCAGGCGATGCGCTTTTCGGTGTGGGATGAACCGCGTGTGATCGGCTGCGCCGAAAACCACCCGAACCATATTGCACTTCCACGCGGTTGTCTGGATGCCGCGCTGGAGCTACTTCGTGACAACGCGATTGGCTGCGAGTTGATCGACGAGCGATACGCGGGGCCGCCATTGGACGTTGCGTTTGCCGGTACTTTACGTCTGGACCAGGAATTCGCCGTGGCGGCCATGCTGCAGCACGATGCAGGCGTCATGTGCGCCCCGACTGCCTTTGGTAAAACGGTTACGGCCGCTGCGATGATTGCACGCCGTGGCGTAAACACCCTGGTGCTGGTGCATCGAACCGAACTGCTCAAACAATGGCAGGAGCGCTTGCAATCATTCCTGGACGTCGGCAAGGGTGTGCTCGGCACCATCGGTGGCGGCAAGGCCAAGCCGACCGGAAAAATTGACATCGCGGTGATGCAATCGCTGTCGCGGCGGGGCGAAGTGAATGCGCTGGTCGAAAACTACGGTCACGTGATCGTGGACGAATGCCATCACGTCGGCGCGGCATCGTTCGATGCGATTTTGAAGCAGGCCAAAGCCAAATACGTGCTGGGCCTGACTGCCACACCGATTCGCCGTGATGGTCAGCAGCCGATTATTTTCATGCAATGCGGGCCAACTCGCCACACCGCCGCCAAGCCAACAGGTGCGCCGCACGATTTGGCGGTTACGCCGTGTACATTGCACGCGCGGATTGACTTGCCCCAGGAATCTGGGATTCAGGATGTATTCCGGCACCTTGCCATTGACCAAGCCCGAACAGACGCGATTGCTGCCGAGGTTGTTAACGCCTATGGCCAGGGACGCAAGGTGCTCGTGCTAACCGAGCGCACCGAACATCTTGATGCCATCCAAGCCACCCTGGACGGCAAGATTTCATCGTTGTTTGTCCTGCACGGGCGAATATCTAAGAAGCAGCGTGCAACACTGATCGCGGAAATGGGCGCGCTGCCACCCGATGCCCGGCGTGTTTTGCTGGCGACAGGCAAACTGGTTGGCGAAGGGTTTGACCATCCACCGCTCGACACTTTGGTGTTGGCAATGCCGGTTTCATGGAAAGGCACATTACAGCAATACGCAGGCCGATTGCACCGCGAGCACGCCACCAAGACTGACGTGCGCATCATTGATTTTGTGGACACCGGTCACCCAGCACTGCTGCGGATGTGGGATAAGCGCCAGCGTGGATACCGGGCGATGGGATACCGGATGGCGGAAGAAGTGGGTCCAAATTGACGTGAGACCCGCACCGTTGCGCACAATTCCGCGCTGTTGCTCTCAACCTTGGGAGTCCACAAAAACTTGGTCAGCCACACACGGCACCAGTAAGTGACAGTAAGCAGGTTTCAAGGTCACCCCAAGGTCCGCAATCGGTGTGTTCAATCCGAGTTCTCTATTTCCGCAACGGGCACATAGCTCGTGCCCACCAGTGGCAGCAGTCCGGGAACCTGATTTTTATGTCGGTTTTGTGGTCGCATAATCGTGACTGCCAATTGGACGAGTCAGGCCAACAAGAGACAGCCACATTCATTTTCGATTGCGGTCATAGAGTTGACGCAAAAATCGGCAGCAGTCATTCGACGAGCGAAATGGAACTTTCTCTCTGTGGGGCTCTGGCGCCGCGACAGCGGGTATTGGCGAAGGGCAGGAATGGAGTAGTCAATTTCACTGCCTATTAAAACTTTATGCTGGGCATTCAATTGTCTGAATTTGAGGAAATCATCTTGACCTTCAAAGCCGAGATGTAGGCGTTTATGAGCGCTATGACTGCAGTCTACAGGGCGAGTGACGCACACCCATGCAGATTTGCATTGTTCATCAGGGGAAAAAATGAAACGTTTGGTACTAGTTTTACTGACCCACCTGTTGGTGCAGCCGCTGGTTTTTGCACAGGAGGCCGACCCGTTCCAGTGGCTCGAAGAAATCACTGGAGAGCGGTCGATTGCATGGGTCACGCAACACAACGCGCAGACCACCAAGGATCTCGAATCGGTGGCGGAATACCAACCCATATTCAACAGGGTTCAGGCCATCCTCGACAGCAAGGACCGCATTCCCTATGTCTCGTTTAAAGGGCGGTTCGTTTACAACTTCTGGAAAGACGCCGAACACCAGCGCGGCATCTGGCGCAGATCAACGCTGGAGTCCTACCGCACAGCCAAACCGCGGTGGGACACTATCATCGACGTCGACCGCCTTGCCAAAGTTGAAGGCAAACCGTGGGCCTGGGGAGGCGCTGATTGTCTTGAACCTGCTAATCGCCGCTGCCTGGTCTTTTTGTCTCCGGGCGGAAGCGATGCAAAAGTCGTCCGCGAGTTCGATACCCACAGCCGCAGTTTTGTTAAAGACGGTTTCACTTTGCCAGAGGCCAAGTCCCGCGTTGACTGGCTAGATGCAGACACACTGGCAGTGGGGACCGACTTTGGGGCTGGGTCGCTCACGACATCGGGCTATCCCCGGATGGTCAAGCTGTGGCGCCGTGGCACACCGCTGGCCTCAGCCCAGTTGATTTTTGAGGGGCAGTCCAGCGATGTCTCTGCGGACTCCGACATCATCCACGACATCCCGCAGGGACGCACCTACCACCTCGTGCAGCGCAGCATCGCGTTCTGGAAGACCGAATCATTCATTCGCCTGGGCGAACGGCTGGTAAAACTCGACATGCCTCTGGATGTTTCCATGCAGGGGATGTTCAAAGACCATATGCTGCTGAGCCTGCGCAGTGACTGGGCCGTCGACGGAAACACGTACAAAGCGGGTTCGCTCGTTGCCATCAAGCTCGATGCATTTCTCGTCGGCTCTCGGAAATTTGAAACACTGTTCGAGCCCGCTGAGCGGGTTTCCTACGGCGGGGTTACCAGTACCGGAAAACGCGTGATGCTGCTCACGATGGACAACGTCACATCGCGCATGTACAGCCTGCGACTGGACAATGGCAAATGGTCGAAGATGGAGGTGTCTCTGCCCGGAAAAGGCAGTGCCTCTTTCAACGCTGTCGACCGCGAACGCGATCGGGTGACCTTCACCTACACCGACTTTCTGACGCCACCTTCGGTGTATCTTGATAACAGCCAGAAGACAGAAGTGCTCAAGGCGTCCCCTCACTTTTTTGATGCTGCGGGTGTAGCCGTTGAACAAATGGAAGCGGTGTCGCGTGACGGCACACGCATTCCCTACTTTGTGGTCAAACCCCGCGGGTTTGTGGCCAATAGCAAGGCCCCTGCGCTGCTCTATGGCTATGGGGGCTTTGAAGTGAGTGAATTGCCGCGCTACAGCGCGGCCACAGGTGCTGCCTGGATTGAACGCGGCGGTGTCTATATCCTTGCCAACATCCGGGGTGGCGGAGAGTTCGGACCGAAGTGGCACCAGGCGGTGCAGGGCCATGCACACATGAAGAATTTTGAGGATTTCATTGCGGTGGCTGAGGAACTTCAAAGGCGCAACATCACCGACAAGAATCATTTAGGCATCATGGGGGGCTCCCAAGGCGGGCTTTTGGTCGGTGGCACTATGGCCTTGCGGCCTGACCTGTTCAAGGCGGTTGTGTCGGCAGTGCCGCTGGCCGACATGAAGCGCTTTCACAAACTCCTGGCGGGTGCGAGCTGGATGGCCGAATACGGAAACCCGGACAAACCCGAAGACTGGGCCGTCATCAAGACCTGGTCGCCGTACGAGTTGCTGAACAAGGAGACCAAGTATCCCAAGGCCTTCTTTTGGACGACCACCCGGGATGACCGCGTACACCCGGCCCATGCCCGGAAGATGGCCGCAAGAATGGAGGACCTGGGCCACCCGGTCTATTACTTTGAGAACATGGAAGGTGGCCATGGAAGTGGTACCACCAGCAAGCAGCAGAGCCAGGTTCTTGCGCTGCAATATGCGTATTTGTGGCAGATGTTGCGGTAGCTGCGCTACTTCACGCATTTGTACCGGCTGCAACACCAGGGCCGCTCGATGTCAAAGCCTATGCCCGCTTCGAGGGAAGCAGTTCGAATACTTCTACGTGGGAAATGTGTCTCTTGCTGGCGTAGACATTGAAAACTGATTGACGTAGCCGCCACCGTCAACAAGAGACAC
>JBAXBQ010000028.1:0-38474 GCA_037141865.1 Comamonadaceae bacterium
TCCACGTGATGAACATTGCCGGTGTAGACGTGGTGCAGGCCTTCCTTGAGCGCAATGTTGCGGGCACGCACCAGCGTGGCCGCGGGTGTGGCTGGCACGTCGCGCATCTTGTGATCTGGATGAAAGGCCGAGAAGTGAAGCGGCACATCGGGTCCAAGTTCACGCATGATCCAATGGCTCAAAGCCGCTATCTCCTGCTCCGAATCGTTGTGGTCGGGGATCAGCAGGGTGGTGATCTCGAACCAGACCTCAGTCTCGCGCTTGAGGTAGACCAGGGTGTCAAGCACCGGCTGCAGGTGCGAGCCGGTGAGCTTGAAATAGAAGTCCTCGGTGAAGGCTTTCAAGTCCACGTTGGCGGCGTCCATCTTGCCGTAAAAATCGCGCCGCGCCTGCGCGTGCATATAGCCGGCCGTCACGGCCACCGCTTGCACGCCCAGCGCATGACAAGCGTCGGCCACGTCCATCGCGTATTCGGCGAAGATCACCGGGTCGTTGTAGGTAAAGGCAACACTCTTGCAGCCATGCTTGAGGGCGGCGTCGGCGATGGCGTCAGGCGATGCCTGGTCCATCAAGCGGTCCATGTCGCGCGACTTGCTGATGTCCCAGTTCTGGCAGAACTTGCACGCAAGATTGCAGCCGGCGGTGCCGAACGACAGCACACTGCTGCCCGGGTAGAAATGATGGAGCGGCTTTTTTTCGATCGGGTCGATGCAAAAGCCCGACGATCGGCCGTAACTGGTCAGCACCATCTGGTCGCCCTGGCGCGCCCGCACAAAGCAGGCGCCGCGCTGGCCCTGGTGCAGCTTGCAGTCGCGCGGGCACAGATCGCACTGGATACGGCCATCCGCAATCAGATGCCAGTAACGACCTGCGTAGCTGGACTGCTGCATCATGACCCCCCGGCTTCCTTCCATTTGCTCACGCTGTAGCGATGCAGACGCACATCCGCGTCCCAAAAATCAGCTGACCGCCCGGCCTTGCGTTTGAGCTGTGCCATGAACTCAAGCGTCGTGGGCAATTGCTCCCAGACCTGCGGCAAAAATGTGCTGCGGCAACGCTCAAATTCAAACACCACACCGTCCAGGCCGGGGCGCAATTGCGCCAGCGCATCGGCTTCACTGTCAAAGTGCATGGCTTGCATCGCCGACAACACTGACACTTCAATCAGGGTGTCGGCCAACTCCGTCAGAGTCAAGGGAGAAAAGCGTGGATCGTGCAATGCTGCTGCGACGGCGTTGGCCTTGACGTCGGCCAGCAGGGAGCGGCGCGCTTGCAGCGTACCGATGCAGCCGCGAAGTTGTCCGTGGCGCATCAGGGTAACGAATGTGGCGCCCGATTCCTGCAGCCAATCGGCATTCTCGGCAGCCGCAAGTGAACGTCCGAGAGCCACCGAGATGGCTGCGCGGGCAATCGGCAACAAGGTGCCGCCACGGCTAGCAGGATCAGTGATCATGAAGGGGGTCAGCGGTGAATGCAAAAGCAGCGTAGCCAACGACCCGGCCTTTGTCTCCTGCACTGTCGCCGGAGTTGCACAGGCCCAGCAGTTGCGCTTGCAGATGGTGTTGTCTGGCGGCCAGCAGCAAGCCGTTGACCGGCGTGGCGCCGCAAGCCTGTTGGTGCGTGAGTCGGCCATCCAGGGCAAGAATACTTTGCACCGTCTGTTGATCAACGGTCTGCGCGGCACGATACGGCAGGAAATGTGACAGGTCGGTACTGATGACGATCAACGTCTCCGGCCCACCCCACAGCGCCTCCAGCACCTCGGCTACCTGCGCCGACGTGGCGTCGCCTACGACCAGCGGCAACAGCTTGAAATCCTCCAGCACCGATTGCAAAAACGGCAGTTGTACTTCGAGCGAATGCTCGGTGGCATGGGCGGCGCGACTCACCACCACCTGCGGCAAAGCGGTGATGGCGGCGACGGCGAGTTGGTCTATCTCAATGTTACCCAGCGGAGTGGCAAAGGCATCGACATCCGGCAGCGCCAAGCCGCGCACCGGTACCCGATGCACGGGGCCTAGCAAGACCACACGCCGGATGGTTTTTCTCACGGAAGAGAGACGCATGTAGGCCAACGCCGCCGTTGCACCGGAATAGATATAGCCCGCATGCGGCACGACGATGACCTTGGGCGCATCTGCGTGGCTGGCACCAGCCGCCCTTGCGGTCGCCATCAGCGCACTTAAATCGCGCGACAAAACAGCGCCCTGCCCGGCATAAAAGGCGCCAGCCACAGCGGGTTGTCGAACTTGCTGCATGGGGGACTCCCTTTACTTGACCAGAAACTCTGCAAAGCGGCGCAAGTCAACATTGCCGCCACTGATGATGATGCCGACGCGCTTGCCGGCAAGCGGCAAACCGGCATGGCAGGCGCCAGCAAACCCGAGACAGCCGGTGGGCTCCACCACCAACTTCATGCGCTCGGCAAAAAAGCGCATCGCCTCGACCAGCTGCGCATCGCTGACGGTCAGCACATCTTGCACGTCACGCCGGATGACGCCGAAGGTGTACTGCCCCAGATGCTGGGTTTGCGCGCCGTCGGCAATGGTGTGGGGTGTCTCGATGTGCACGATGGCACCCGAGCGAAACGACTGCTGGCCGTCGTTACCAGCTTGTGGCTCCACGCCGTATACCTTGCACAGTGGTGACAAGGCACGCGCCGACAATGCCGAACCGCCCAGCAGTCCGCCACCGCCCAGCGGCACCAGCAAATAGTCAAGCGCGCCCACTTCGTCAAACAGTTCTTTGGCGGCAGTAGCCTGCCCGGCGATGACGTCCGGATGGTCGTACGGTGGGATCAAAGTCAGTCCGCGCTGCTGGGCGATCTCATGCGTCAAGGCCTCGCGGTCCTGCTTGAAACGGTCAAACAAAATCACCTCGCCGCCGTAACCACGCGTGGCATCAACTTTGGCCTGTGGCGCGTCCAGCGGCATCAGGATGGCGGCCGGTATGCCCAGCAGGCGGGCCGACAAGGCGATGGCCTGCGCATGGTTGCCGGAAGAAAATGTGATCACACCGGCCTTAGCTTGCGCAGTGCTGAACATTGACAGAGCATTGAAGGCGCCACGAAACTTGAAAGCACCCATGCGCTGAAGGTTTTCGCATTTGAAGAATACACTGGCACCCAGCCGCTCATCCGCCGTGCGCGAACGCAACACGGGTGTCCGGTGTGCATGGCTTTCGAGCCGAACTGCGGCGGCGATCACATCCTGGTACGTGGGCAAGGTCAACATGCTGAGGCTTTCATTCAATTCAAAGGCAACGCAAAGAAAATCACAACCAGTGTATCCAGAATGCACATCCCCGCATCAGCGCACCCACCCATGATCCACCCTCTTTTTGCGCTGCTAAAAACCTACTCCTGGCAAGAGTTGCGGCATCACCCCTGGCGCAACGCCGCCGCCGTGCTGGCGGTGATGCTGGGTGTGGCGCTGGCGTTTTCGGTGCATCTGATCAACGCCTCGGCACTGGACGAATTCTCACAGGCGGTGCGCGCTGTCGGTGGCCAGCCGGATCTGGAATTGCGCGCCGTGCAAGGCACGATTGACGAGGCCCTATTTGCCCGCGTTGCCAACCACCCTCAGGTGGCGCTGGCCTCACCGGCGCTGGAAGTCACCACCTATGCACTGACCGACACTGGGGACAGGGTAACGCTTCGCTTGGTCGGCGTTGATGCCTTGCTGGTGGCCGGCGTGGCGCCGGCACTGATGCCGCTACCCGCTGCCAGCGCCGACCGCCTTGCGCTGTTCGCACCCAATAGCGTGTTTTTGAATGCAGCCGCCCGCAATCGTTTGAACGGCGACCGGCTGCAACTGCAAAGCGCACTGCAAATCAAAGCGGTGACGGTGGCCGGCAGTGTCGGCGCGGCCGGCAGCGCGCTGGCAGTGATGGACATAGGCGCGGCACAGGAGCTGTTTGGCAAGCAGGGTCAACTCACTCGCATCGATCTGCGCCTGCACAGCGGCGTTGACCGCAAGGCTTTTGTCCGCAGCCTGCAAAGCGCCTCAGACTGGCCCAGCAGCGTCACGCTGAGCGAGCCGGGTGACGCTCTGAAGCAGGTCAGCAATATGTCACGCGCCTACCGCGTCAACCTCAGCGTGCTGGCCGGAGTGGCGCTGTTCACGGGCGCTTTTCTGGTGTTCTCGGTGCTGTCCTTAAGCGTTGCCAAACGAGCGCAGCAGTTTGCCCTGCTGGGCGTGCTGGGCCTGAGTGCTCGCAATCGGCTAGCGCTGGTGTTGTGGGAGTCGCTGGCACTCGGTCTGGTCGGCAGCCTGGTCGGCCTGGCGCTGGGCACAGCACTGGCCGCGCTGGCGCTGCGCCTGCTGGGGGGTGACCTGGGCGGCGGTTACTTTGCCGGCGCGGCACCCAGCCTGCAATGGGATGGCCTGGTCGCACTGCTCTACGCAACAGCCGGTGTGGCGGCGGCGCTGATCGGTGGCTGGTGGCCGGCACGCCAGGCCCAGCAGATGGCACCGGCGCTTGCGCTCAAAGGTCTGGGTATCGAACTGGCGACGCGGCGCAGTCACTGGGTCGGCATCGTCATGATCGCTGCCAGCGTGCTGCTGGCAAAGGCGCCGGCTATTTTTGACATTCCGGTTGCGGCTTATCTGGCGGTGGCTTTGTTGCTGCTGGGCGGCATCACCGCGTTGCCGTGGCTGATCGGTTTGTTGCTGGACAAACTCGCGCCACTGGTAGCGCGCCGCGTACTGCCCCTGCTGGCAGTGGAGCGCGCCCGGCGCGTGCGCGGCAGTGCGGCGGTGGCGGTTAGTGGCGTGGTGGCGTCGCTCAGTCTGGCAGTGGCGCTGACCGTGATGGTGGCAAGTTTTCGCGAGTCAATGACACGCTGGCTCGACCAGGTACTGCCGGCCGATCTGTATGTGCGCAGTGCCCGCAATCTGGGTGCTAGCGACACGGCCTACTTCAGCCCCGATTTTGTGCAGGCAGCGGCTCAGGTGGTCGGCGTGCAGCGCGTGCAGTCGCAACGCCTGATGTCTCTGCTGCTGGATCCGGCGCGGCCGGCCGTGGCGTTGATCGCCCGCGAGCTCGATGACCCGGCGCGCAATCTGCCGCTGCTCGCCGAACCTCTGCCGGTGCCAGCCGGGCAAATTGGCATCTATGTCAGCGAGGCCGTGGTTGACCTGCACGGCGCTGTCTCAGGTGCGGTGTTCACCCCGCTGACAGCCGCATTTCAGGCGCTGGGAGCGTCGGCTCCGTCCCAAGGCGCACCATTTTTTGTCGCTGGCGTCTGGCGCGACTATGCCCGCCAGTCGGGCGCCATCGCCATTGACAAGAACGCCTTCCAGCAACTCACGGGTGACCGGCGCGCCAATGACCTGGCACTCTGGCTCAATCCGGGCGTGGAAACTGAACGGGTGCAGCAAGAGCTGCGCAAGCTGGCCGACGCTTCCAGCGAAGGCGCGGGGCAGTTGCTCGAATTTGGCACCTCCCGACAGATCCGCGCCACCTCGCTCAAAATCTTCGACCGCAGTTTTGCCGTCACCTACTGGCTGCAGGCGGTGGCCATTGGCATTGGCCTGTTTGGCGTGGCGGCAAGCTTTAGCGCGCAAGTGCTGGCCCGGCGCAAAGAGTTTGGCCTGCTGGCCCACATGGGCCTGACACGACGCCAAATTCTGGCCGTGGTGGCGTATGAAGGTGCCGCCTGGACTACGCTGGGCGCCATTGCCGGCCTGGCTCTGGGCCTGGCAGTGGCGCTGGTGCTGGTGCATGTGGTGAACCCGCAAAGCTTTCACTGGACCATGGACCTGGCGCCACCCTGGACCCGGCTGCTGGCACTGTGTCTGGCCGTGGTGGCGGCTGGAACTGTCACGGCCTGGCTGGCAGGCAAAGCAGCGGCGGGCCGGGACGCGGTGCTGGCGGTGAAGGAGGATTGGTAGGGGTTCACTGGCAAGACTACCCCATTGACGAGCAGGTCAATCAGGTTCTGCCATTGGCAGCTTCGAAAATTTTTTCAGACCTTGCAGTGAGAAAGTATGTAGACACTCTCGCTTCGTTTTGGGTGGGTTTCGAAGGTTATCGCGCATTCGCACGAATGCCGATGCGACGCTGCCAGGTGAGTTGGCAAATAGTTGGCACAAAAAAGCATCAGGATTTTCGATCGCCAATCCGGCCTGGGTCATTTCCTTGCGGTCAAAATCCTTGACGTTCCAGGTGATGACCGTCACGACTGCGGCGCCGGAATATTTACGCGCTGCGGCCGCAGCGGCAGCGACATGGCGATCCTTGACGTCGGTTTTCTGGAAAAGTTGCTCGTGCTGACGATACCTTGTGATCAATGCATCACCTGTCGCCCGATTCATCAACTTGGCGATTCTCTCCAATTCACTGCGTGCGATGCCGTAATCGCTCGCGACATTGCGTATCCACTCGTCATGGATTTCGTTCGTCCAGTGTGCGCGAATCACACCTCCGGCCGCCAGCCACATGAAAAGATCGCGTTGCGCCGCCGGATAAAGAACGCAGGCGTCAAGCACGACAACTGGCGCCATGGTCAATAGCCGAGACCGTGGCGCTGGGAGAGCGCAGCCAGTTCCCTGAGTGCCAATTCCCGCTGTGCATCGCGAGCGCGCTTGTACTTGAGTACGGTAGCCCGGGCGACGCGACGATGCCGACCAACCTTGGGCAATTGAGGGATTTCTCCGGTTTCGAGCAACTTGACGAGATGGGGGCGTGAGACGTTCAGAAGATTGGCCGCATCTTGGGTTGTCATGGCCTCGATGTCTTCAATGACACGGACCTGTTTACCGGCCAGCAGTAGTTCCGCCGAACGTTCAATAACACCAGTCAGCGACGCGACAAGATCGGTCAGGGTTTCGGGCGACGTCTTCCCCGGGGTTTCGCGACGGATAACCGAAATGACGGAGCGTGCAGATTTTTCGCAAGCTCCGTGCAGTGCAGGCTCAAATTTTTTACGCAAGCGAATGGCATTGGTGGAAGGCACGGTGAATCTCCTTGCAAAATTACTTGTGACGTTTCGATTATAAATACTTATTCGAAACACTTTGAAAGTCTGATGTGCTTTAACTGCGACCGGACGCTATGGCCCGCCCCGGGCTTGAGCCTGTGCCATGAGGTGAAGAAGGATTGGCGACGGGGTACTGAGCAATGGTCGTCTTGACTTGCCCAGGTCAAAGTTGCTCTTTGCCTTGCGCAGAAGAACGCGCATCAGGCGCCAGCCTGCTCACGTTCCAGGGACGCCTCCGCTTCGCGCAGTGCCGCCAGAGCCGCTTCGCGAGAGAGTGTCGGGTAGGCGTCAAGAATTTCGTTGAGCGTCATGCCATCTGCCAAATTCTCGAACAGAACAGCCACAGGCAAGCGGGTGCCTATGAAGACGGGAGTCCCCCCCCCAACACCTCCGGGTCCGATGAAACGATATTTGAGGCCATGATGTTCCTTGCCAGCTTATTCAGGTTCCATTTTGTCGGTACACCGATTTGCAGTCAATCCGATGCATGGGGAAATTGCCGGGTCAGAGCGATTTCACCCACTGCAAAACCTATCGGTCTTTGCCGTAGTTTGGCGAACGCGGACCAAATAACAGACCATTGGGCGTGCCGGCTGACAACAGGCGAGCAGTGGCAACGCCCGCTATCTGATGACTCTGATCCAGGGTGGTCGCCATCACCTGCTTAACGATGGCAGCAATCAGCAACCCCGCTATTCCTCCTTGCTGCTGGCTTTGCCCTTCTTCACTGGAGGCGGATGCGGAGCCTGTCCACAACAGCTTGCCGGTTTTCAGATCCAGCAACCTGGCTTCAGCAGACACGACAGTGGCACTGTTGAGCACCAGGTACACGGTCCCGTAGCTGCGGATTGTGATGTACAGGGCAGCATCCGCTCCAAATATCTGACGCAATTTGTCGGCTGACGTTGCGTGCATATCCGCCGGCTGAGTCATCCCATTTTCCTTGAAGGCTTCGGCCACCAAGGTTACTGGCATCACATAGTAGCCAGCCTCGGCAAGCGGCCGAGTTGCATGCGACAGCACGCTATACGACGCCTGTAATTCAGGTGTATTGTTCAAAGGAGGCAACACCAAAATAGAACGCGGACGACTTTCCTTCAAGGCTGTGTAATCGAAAGGCGCTTTAGTTGCGCAACCAACCATCAAGAGAACACCAACGGTTGCAGCCAATGCCTTGAAATAATATTTTCGGTTCATGAGACCCCCTATTTTTTGAAATTACGCAACAGGAAGTCCATAAATGTTTCAGATTCAGGGTACTGTTTCTTTTCAGCCTGCATTTGTTGGGCAAACTGGTCCAACTTGCCCTGCTGCCCGTACAGCAGTCCCAAGTGTGCAAAGTACCCTGGTGGAACAGTACCCCCGCTGGCGCGAATCTTCTGCAAGTCTTCTTCCATCAGCTGTGTTTGCGCGTCTGGGCTCAGTTTATCGGTGCGAAAGTAAGCGTCGACATTGTTTTGATAGCCCTGCCATTGGTAGAGCGGAGTTGGTTTGGTGGCACACCCCCCCAACGCTGCGCAGACTAGCAACACAGCCGTGAAGCTTGATCGGATACTTGACATGTATTTTCCTTGCTATGGGTGGTGAGCGATCAAGGAGCAGGGCGCCACGCACCCCGGTCGATACCGGACACGAGGTTGTTCACGGCATCACGAATGGCCAAGTCAAGTACCTTGCCATTGAGCGTGGAGTCGTAACCCGCGGTTCCGCCAAAACCAATGACCTCACGTTCAGACAAACTGAATTCACCGGCGCCTTGCGACGAAAACACCACTTCAGATGTCAGCGTATTCACGATGTTCAAATTGACCTTGGCATAGGCAATTTGTGTTTTGCCCCGACCCAACAGACCAAATAGCTGTTTGTCACCAACGTCCCTGCGTCCAAACTCAGTCACATCACCAGTGACGACAAACTCGGCGCCCTTGAGTGTTTGTGCTTTTTTCTGAAGTGCAGCCTCTTCTTTAATTTCGGTCATGTTGCTGCGGTCCAGCACACTGAAGCGGCCACTTTGCTGCAAGTGGGTCACCAAAATGGTTTGTGCTTGCCCCCCGAGGCGATCCACATTGTCAGAAAAAACGCCACGCATGAAAGACGAACGATTGTCAAACTTTCCGACCGAAATCGGAGTGCGTGGGCCACTATAGGCTTGGCCAGCAGACTCGACTTTCTGAATCGCGATGGTTCTGGATTCCTCTTGGTGGGCACACCCGCCAAGTGACAGAAACGCCGCCATGAGCCACGGTAAATAGTTGTACTTTTTCATATCAAACTGACCCCTTTTTACTCATCCACTGGCCATTGAAAGATCTATCGATGTAACCAATGAGGCCCCTAACTATAACAACGGAAAAGAGGGCAGCACCCACGAACAGAAGGTTCGCTCGAGCAGAGCCGAGCAACTGAATTCGGTAAGCTTAGTCGCAACTCGAAACGACGGCAATTCGGCAATGCCAATGTCAGGAAACGTTCTGTGTGGTCCAAGACCAAGTTGCTTCAAGCGCGAGCGTGATATAGCCGTTACAGCCATGCATCGAAACCATCTCGAAACCGAAGGCTAAGACCCCTTAGCGACGCGTCAATCGCCAGTCATCACGTCGCCACAACAGCGCCCTCCTCTTTCAACAAATCCCGCAGAATCGAGCGGTGGCAGCGCGACTCATCCTGGCAATAACAGCCCATCGAGAAATCAGCGCTCTGAGACAGTTTTGCCAATAGCGCAATGGTCCGAGCCGCATCGGCTTGCTTCATCTCGGAGCGAAATCGTTTGGTAAAATTATTCCACTTGGCATCGTCATCGGTTTGCTGACCAAGTTTCATAGTCTCTGCGCTGGGCGCCAGGTTGGGGTACCAGATGTCGTACCAGTTCTGGCGTGCAAACTCGGCTTTTGGCACGCCACGCGGTGGACGCCTGACGGTGCCTATGCGCAGGCCTTCACCCGGCGCCCGCTCGGTTCCAAGTCTGACGATTCTGATAGTCATGATTTTTCACTTCAGGGTTGGAGTTGCGCTCGCCCCATTTGCCACAACAAAAAGCTGTAGCTGTCGGCCGCCTCCGCGTACCGCTGCGTCGCCGTGCTGCCCACACCATGACCGGCTTGGAGGTCGAGCCGCAGCAGCACCGGTTTGCCACTGCTGGAGGCTGCTTGCAAGCGTGCCGCTGCTTTGCCGCTTTCCCACACATCAACGCGCGGATCATTCAAGCCGTGCATCAATAAAACGGCTGGGTAGGCCGTGCCGTCCTTGATGTTGTGATAGGTGCTCATGTCCAGCAGCGCTGAAAACTCCGATGCGTTCTTGACGCTGCCAAACTCGGAAATATTGGTGATGCCGTTGGCACTTTCTTCTGAACGGATGGTGTCCATCATGCCAACGTTGAAAATGGCAGCAGCGAACAGTTCAGGCGCAGTGGTGACAGCGCGTCCGACAAAAATTCCACCTGCGCTACCGCCCGTTACCGCCAGCGTTTTTGGGGACGCATAGCCTTGCCTGATCAGGTACTGGGCGCACGCCACGCCGTCTTTCCAGGTATTGGACTTGGTGGTCTTGAAACCAGCTTTGTACCAGTCGTTGCCATAAACCCCGCTGCCGCGCACGTTGGCATAGGCCAACACCCCACCCTGCTCCAGCCAGACCATCGATGAAGGGGAAAAACGCGCAGTTTCAGAGAAGCCGTAAGCGCCGTAACCGTTCAGCAAAGTGGGGTTGTTGCCATCAAGCTTGATGCCTTTTTTGTAAAGAACGGTCATCGGAATCAACGTGCCGTCATGGCCAGGTGCCTTGACCTCGACTACTTCAACGTCAGACGCAATGTTTTCAGCCACCCTGCTATACAGGCCGGACTCCAGCGAGTCCTTGCCATCAAAAACAAATGCACGCGGCAATTGGGTCCAGCCACTCAAACTGTATGAAATACTGCTGTACACATGCGCCGGGTCATCATGAACAGCAGCCGCACCTGCAAACGGCAATGTAATAGCCTCGCCTACTGTGTCACCTGGCGCAAAGCGACGCACACCAACGGAAGTGCCCTCACGAATGCTCGCCACCAGAGCGTCTCGGTTGAGCGAAAATTCTTCCAGCACACCATCCTTGGGTGGCGTCGCAACCACGCGGGCCAGTGCCAGGCGCGGCTTCTTCAGGTCAAGCCTCAAGACATGGTTGCGCGGTGCATCGGTGTAAGTCATCAGATAGAGATCATCGCCCTTGAGCGCCACGTCGGTAATCTTGTCGGCATAGGTCGATATCCTTTTCCAAGCCACATCAGGCTGGCCCAAATCAGCCGCCTTTGCGACAAACAGAAAACCTTCGGGCAATGTCGTATCTGTGGTGCGGGCTACCATCCATTTGCTGTCGAGGCTAAAGATGATTTTGCCGACATCGAGTCTCGCCAGCCCGAGTTTCCTTGTGACCGTTGGGCCAAACACTGCCACGGCCTTCGATTGTGGCTGCCCCACCTTGAGCCACATGACCCGGCTATCCAGGTAGGTCTCGGTTTCTGGCTGGCCGGACTTCAACACCTTAAGTTGGTTGTAGGTAAATGATTTGCTGTCGGGCAGCCAGGACACCAGGTTTTCTGGCACCAAGGGGATGGGAGCACCGACTGCTGTGCCGTCGTCGATGTTCAGGATATACAGTGACGCATCCTCTGAACCACCAGCGGACATGCCATAAGCTAGATACTTGCCATCCCACGACGGCACAAAGTAATTCACCGCATGCGGTACGCTGGTACGTTGGGTGTCGACTTGCGGGTCCACCAGAACTTTCTCTGTCCCTTCCAAACCGATGCGCATCATCAGCTTGAACTGTGTCTCTCCCGCCGCTCGTTTGAGGTAATACACCCTGTTGAGTGGCATGCGCACCACGCTGTTGATGCTGTCGCCTGTAGCGGCGGACAGCTCCACAATGCGCTTCTGCAAACGCTCACGCAGGTCAATCTTGTCCAGCGTTTGGCGCGTCACTTCCCCCTGAGCGCGCAACCAGCCTTGCACTTCGGGGTCTTTAACATTTTCCAGGTAACGGTAAGGGTCGTGCACCGTCACCCCGTGCAGCACCTGAACCACATCGCGGACCGGTGCAATTGGTAGTGCAGGTTCTGCGGCGAAAGTCCCGCTGGCGATTGCAAGAGCCCACAGGCCCGCGCCCAAAGGACGTGCGATAGAAGAAAGATGTTTCATAGGCAGTTACTGCTCCTTGCGGACCAGAACAAAGCCCCGACGCCGGTTCTGGTTGTCGGAGTCGACCGTGTCCATCGCTGAATAGAGTTCCGTGGTCTTGACCCAGACGGGCGGATACTTGTAGCGCGACACATCGAGCACCAGGAATCGATCGGTCTTGGCGTCAAACGCCGCCAATGGAGAAATATGTCCGCCGCGCTCCTGACCCAAAGCCTTGCGCAGGTAGTTCACGACAACGTGCTGGTCGCGCGCGCCCAGTGCCCGTGCAGCCACCGTCCTAAAGTGATCAACGCTGCTCTCGTTAGCGTGATAGACCTGAACTTTGCCGCCATGCACCCCCAGCAACTGGCCAAACTGGTCCAGCGTCATACCGTTTTCCAGTAGCTGTGCCACTGGCAAAATTCGCTCGGTATCCAGGTTCAGAACATTGTCCTGCGTGAAGGTTCTGAACGGTTCTATGTCGGGCGTCGCCGGTGCACTGACGCCCATCGCATTGAGCACCATCACCATGCTCGCCACGCCGCAATAGGCCTGGTTTTTTTGCGTCACAAATTGAAGACTCAGTGGCCAGTAGGCCTGTCGTGCCGAGCTCTCGATCAGGAGTTGCCCGCCCGCATCGCTGTCCAGGCCGATGAGGTTGGCCGGCAAAGCCAACGTCTGGGCGGTTGCCGCCAGGGCCGCCAGACAGACACCGGCTACCGCGACCCTGATTGAGAACAGTCGAACTTTCATGATGCCCCTTTTTGTGTTCCAACCAAATTAAAAAACCTGCGCTTGTGGCCAAACCAGCCGCAATGAGTTTAGCGCTGTGCTGGCGGTTTTACACGCCGGCACCTTGTCGCCTATCGCAGCTTCCCACAGAGCATCCCTTCCGACCCCTTCATGCCACATTAACCCTGATGCAATGTCAAGCAAATTGGGCTGGACTGATATTGGATATAGGGCAAGCTCACGTTAAGATGTTCCGCCATCACCCCACTGAAGGATCACACTTATGTCAAACATTGCATTTCTGGGTACCGGCCTGCTCGGCGGGGCCTTCGCAGAAGCGGCTGTCAAACGTGGCGACACGGTTACGGCGTGGAACCGCTCTGCCGACAAGGTTCAGGCGCTTGGGCAGTTCGGCGTGATCGCAGCAGCCACACCGAGTGGGGCGGTGCGCGGTGCGTCACGGGTTCACCTCGTGCTCAAGGATGACGCCGTGGTTGAAGAAGTGCTGGCCGCTGCGCGCGTCGGGCTGTCCGCCGACGCCATCATCATCGATCACACCACAACACTGCCGACGCTGACCGCTGCGCGAGCCCAGCGCTTGCAGGCCGAAGGGGTGAAGTACCTGCACTGCCCGGTCTTCATGGGACCGGCGGCGGCGCGCAACGCCCAGGGAACCATGATGGCCGCCGGACCCCAGGAGCTCTTTGAAAGGGTCAAGACTGAACTGGCAAAAATGACTGGCAAGCTGGAGTATTTTGGCGAGCGCAGCGATCTTGCCGCAGTCAATAAATTGTTCGGCAACGCCATGATCATTGGCATGTCGGCAGTGCTGGCAGATGTACTCACCATGGCCCAGGCCAGCCAGGTCAATCCGGAAGACGCCATCAAGGCCTTCAGTTTTTTCGACTTGAACGCCATCATTGCGGGACGCGGAGCCAACATGGCAAGAGGAAATTTCATCCCGACTTTTGAATTGACTATGGCGCGCAAGGATGTGCGGCTGATGCTGGAAACTGCGGGTAATCGCCCGCTGGCGGCGCTGCCATCGGTGGCAGCGCGAATGGATCAGCTCATCGCCGCCGGGCACGGAGCCGACGACGCCGGCGTGCTTGGCATCGATGCCGTTCGGGGACGTTAGCGCCCTGTCGGTGACAGGTAAGCCCCGTTTATCTGTGTGTTTTTACCTGAGGCAAATTGCCGCGACAACCAAAGGCAGGCGGCTCCCATCGCGACGACGACGACACCAGCGCCGGCGCTTGCCGGATTGCGCGACACATTGACGAAGATCGCCCCTGCGACCAGAACCAGCACAATGCCGGCAAAAAAATTGATCAGACTGAAAATGGTTTTCATAAAAGCTCCGGGTGGTTTAGGGTAAATAGGGGTAGCCGATGATGGCCGATGACCTGGCAGCAGCGTCGTGCTGAGCTGAGCGCGGATACTGCATGGCAGCAAAAAACTGCTTGCACTTTCTGCCAATGTCAGAAATCAGGTTCCCCAAGGCAACGCTGCGCTGTTGTCGCGCAAACCGGATGCGGGCTTCCATATCGAGATAACTTTGTTCCATGATGTCGGATCTTTCCTTTAAAAGTGCTCGGTGAGAACACGGTGCTACGATATCCCGGATGTTGCAGCGCAGCAAACGATCAAATCTCATCTGACAAAGCAATAAAACTCAGCCATGTCCTATCGATTGCCACCCCTGAATGCGCTGCGCGCCTTTGAAGCAGCCGCGCGTCACCTCAGCTTCAAAAATGCAGCCACCGAGCTATCGGTGACGCCAACCGCGGTAAGTCACCAGATCAAGTTGCTGGAGGAGTTTCTCGGCCTGGCGCTTTTTCGCCGTCTGACTCGCGCACTGGAGCTCACACCGCAAGGCGAAGCCATGCTGCCCAAGGTGCGTGCAGGCTTGGAGTGTTTTGCGGCCGCAGTGGAAATTGCGCACGACCACGTTGCCACTGGCAAACTGATCGTCGTCTCACCGCCATCCTTCGCGACACGCTGGCTGGTGCCGCGTCTGCGCGGCTTTACCCAGGCCGAGTCAAGCTTGAATCTGCATGTGATCAGGTCTCTCAACAGCATTGATCGCGACCAGTCGGACGGTGCTGCCGTATTTGAAAGCATCGACTTGCGTGAGGATGACTCGCAAGTGGAGATTCGATTTGGCTCCGGCATTTATCCCGGGTTTCGCGTTGACCGCATGTTTGGCTCCGACTACATCGCAGTTTGCAGCCCGGCATTGCTGCAGGCAAAGGTACCGCTGCACCAAGTAGCGGACATCCGGTTTCAGGTTCTGCTGCACGACGACGCACTGAGCAACGAGCGAGCGCGCCCGAGCTGGGACGAGTGGTTAAGAGTCGCCGGTGTCAGCGGCGTTGACAGCAGCGTGGGGCCGCACTTCAGCGACTCAGGTCTGGCGTTCGTTGCAGCGGTCGACGGACTTGGCGTCGCGCTGGCCTCCAAACCATTGGTTGCGGCGGCCATCGCCGAAGGAAAACTGGTTTCACCCTTTGACATCATGGTTGGGCAGCAGGATGCCTATTATCTGGTCACTCCGCAAGCCATTGCAGGCCGACCGGCAGTCAAAGCCTTTCGCAAGTGGTTGCTTGCCGAGGCGAGAATTGAAGAGTCGAGTCGGCCCAATTGATCTGCCGTGACCAAAGATAACGCAGCACAAAACTGTGCGCCGGTTGAAGTCACCGACAACTTCTGTCACTCGATCACGTAGACCAGGGCAGTGCGTGCCGGAACGCTGAAGTACCCCGTAGCCGACTCGAAACGCGCCTGCAAGGCCGGCCGTTTATCTGCCGCATCGTGGGCCCGATGTACCGGATGCAAAACAAATGGTTTGCCCTGCGCGGACGGCACTGTTAACGGCTGCGCGGTCTTGTCCACATTTACAAAATAGAGCAGTTCCCGGAAGCCGGCGCCGGGGTAGCCGACGCCATCAAGATGACCCACCAACAGCGTCGGATTTTGTGTTGAGCCGGTGTTGAAGAACTTGAGCCGTGCCTTGATGTCGGCGGCGGAACGCAAGCGGAACAGGGTGGAGCTGGAGCGCAGCTTGAGAGAATCGCGAAACATGTCGCGCGCCAGTGCAATCTCGGCGGTGCCCGGTTTGATGTCCGGGTTTGCCAACAACGGTTTGATCAGGCCATAGTTGTTGCCGTTGTCGCCCTTGGGCGGGGCGCCGCTGCCGAAGTAGTTGTCACGATAGCTCCAGTCCAGCCGGTTGAACCAGTCGCCCGAGTCGTAGCTGTTGCCGTCCATCGACTTGGAACGCAAGGTATCCATGCCGGCGTGGAAATAAGCCACGCCCTGGCTGAACGCAACGATGGCGGCACCCAGCATCTGCACCCGCGCGCGGTCGTCGCGGCTGGTGTGCACAGGCAGCTTGTAGGCGTTGATGTCAAACAGCGTCTGGTTGTCATGATTTTCCACATAGTTCACGACCTCGTCCGGTTGACTGGCATAGCCGGCTGGTTGCCCGCTGTAGTCGATCTGCTGCAAGGTCTTGCTGGCATCCAGGTAAGTCGTCATCGGATAATCGCGGATCGAGCCGGCCAGGCCAACGCGCACCATGTCGGCTGTCTGCATCAACTCCGACACCGGCGTGCTGGCGTTGGCCAAGGCGTTTCGGTCATACACCAGGCCATTGATATAGCCCTGGTTCTTGATCAATGCTTCGCCACTGTCGCCAGCGCGGCCACCGCGTACCGCGTCACGCCCCCGGTCACTGAAGGTCGCTACAGCTGAGCCGTTGAGCGACAACTGCGAAGCCTGCACAAAGCGGGCACCGTCGGCCACTTCACCAAAGTTCCAGCCCTCGCCGATCAGGTTGACGCTGCGCCCCACCGCTTGGTTGACGCGCGTCTGCAGCGCCTGCATCACAGTGCGTGGCTGATGCGCCATCAAATCAAAACGGAACGAGTCGATCTTGTAGTGCGTGGCCCACAGCACGGCCGAGTCGACCATGAGTTTGCCCATCATCATGTTCTCAGTGGCGGTGTTGTCACAACAGGTGGAGCGCTCAACCACGCCGACAGCATTGAGCCGGTGGTAGTAGCCGGGAACGATCCGATCAAGCACTGATTTTTCATTTTGTCCGGAGGCGGCGGTGTGGTTGTAAACCACGTCCATGCCGACACGCAGACCAGCACCATGCAGCGCTTGCACCATCTGGCGAAACTCCAGAATGCGGATGGCACCATCGGCCGCGTCGGTCGCATAACTGCCTTCAGGTGCGTTGAAATGATAGGGGTCGTAACCCCAGTTGAAGCAGTCGTTTGCCGCGCTGACCATGACGATGGACTGCTGTGCCTCGCTGTCGGGCGCCTGTGCATCAGGCACGGCCGGTGTGACACAGCCCCCTTCGGGAATGGTGGCGAGGTCGAACACCGGCAACAGGTGGACATCGGTCAGCCCGGCATCCGACAAGGCCTTCAGATGTTTCATACCGTTGGAACCCCCCTCGGTGAAAGCGAGGTACTTGCCGCGATGCGCAGCGCTGACCGAGTTGTCATTGATGGAGAAGTCACGCACATGCAACTCGTACACCACCATGTCGGTCTGGGCTTGCACCTTGTGTGGCGCTGGCATGTTGTCCCAACCACTGGGCTTGAGCTTTGCAGTATCCAAGTTGGAGATATAGCTGCGTCTGGAGTCGGTTGTCAGGCTGATGGCGTAGGGGTCGGTGACACGGTTGCGCACGATGCCAGCGCCGGGCACAAAAACATCGACCAGATACCTGTAGTACTTGCCCGACAAATCAAGGCCCTGGCGGGCCGACCAGGCACCGGTGACAGCGTCCCAGCGCAGGGCCTGGCGTGTCACGGCTGGCCCAGAGCCGGTGTTGTAGACACAAACCGAGACGTGTTGCGCGGTCGGCGCCCAGAGCTTGAATTGGGTATGCTTCAAGGTCACGGCAACGCCCAGATCGGTCACGCCCTGGGCGCGCGCGTACAAGTCGTCCAGCCCACCGGCCGACTGCAATGCCGTGGCGTGGCGCACCTGTCCTTTGGCGTCCTCTTGCACCAGAACCAGCTGCTGCTTGTGCAAGGCAGACAGTCTGCTCAGATCCGTCGTTCTGATTGCCAGTACCACCCCATCGGCGACAAACTTGAAGCGCTTGGCCGTTGCTTGCGGCACACTGCCCTTGAAGACGTCCAGGGCCAGCGCGCCATCGGCACCCTTCACCGTTGCGCCCTGCGTCACGACCAGTTGGCCACGGTTAGAGTGGTAAAGCTTGAAGCGACCGCTGGCGTCCATCGCCGGCCATTGAGCCAGTTGCCGGTTCAGCCAGTAGGCGCGGGATTCAAGGCGAACACCCGTTGGCGAAGCCTTCAGTACAGTCTGAAAATCTGCTGCGTCGCAATCTTGCAGCGCCGCGCCTGATACAGCGCCAAAGGCTGACGATGCAACGGTCAAAGTTGCCAGCATCAAACCCAAATTCATTCTTCTGTGCATCATTTTTTATGACCTGTCAGGGTTGCTGCTTGCCCATCAAAAAGATCAAGGCGCCATCCAGGCGTTTCGCCCACGCCCGCTCATTGTGTCCTTCACCCTGGAAGGTGCGTGACACCCAGTTTTCTTTGGTATAACCCTTGTCACGCACGATCTCGTCAATGAATGCCTGATACGGGCCATACAGAGCATCCAGCTCGGTGGTGCCATGGTCCATGTACAAACGATGCGTCTCGGGGCTGGCCAAATGATCGCGCAGGTAATTGAATGCCGCCAGCGGTATGGCGGCATTCGCCTGGTACGACCCGACCCAATGGGTTGACATGCCCGCCGCTCCGCCAAAAATTTGCGGATACTCGTTCATGGCATAGATCGAGATCAGTCCACCCATGCTGGAACCCATCACAAAAGTGTGCTCGCGCTCGGGCCGGGTGAGGAACCGTTGGTCGATGGCTGGTTTAAGCTCTTCAACCAGAAAGCGCAGGTAACGTTCGGCGCGCGGCTGGCCCTGTAGTCCCTCGTCAATCAACTGGCTGCGTATCGGCTGATTGAGAAAAGGTAAAAATTTCTCCGGGAAATATTCGCTATGGCGAAATTTGTCGTTGTTCCAGATGCCGACAACGATGGTCTCTGGAATGCGCCCTTCCCTGATCAACCGGGATAGCGTTGACGGCACCTCCCAGGCCTGTTTGTTCCAGGTTGTGCTGGCGTCGAACAGCATCTGCCCATCGTGCATGTACAGCACGCTGTAACGCCGCCCCGGATCGTAGCCGTCGGGCAGCCAGACATCAATATTCCGCGCATCTACATATTTTGATGGCATGTTGGCGATGCGCTCGATCATCCCGCTGGTGACCTTCGGCAAAGGCTGGGCAAACACCGGCGCGCTAGTACACAAACTCAATAAAGTAAACAATCCGGTCCACCATTTTTTCATGTCAACTCTGTGCATTTTGAAGCTCACCGTCCTGCAACCGTTGCCCGTGCACCTTGGCGCACCACGCGCCGGCGCGTTGCCATGGCAGAAGGCACCCAGCCCTGTCCGAACCAGCGCGCCGCCATCGTCAAACCGCGCAACCATTCATCAGTGCTGTAGGCAATCCAGACACCCACCAGTCCGAGTTTGAAATGCACGCCCAATAACCAGGAACCACCGGCCATGACAAACAACATGGAGGCAGCGCCAGCGGCGACCGGAAAGCGTGCATCGCCGGTTGCACGCAGCGCATTGATGATGACCACGTTGCAGGTACGACCCGGCTCCAGCAACACCGTGAGCCACAGCAGTGTGGTGGCGCTGGCAATGATTTGCGCATCCTGTGTGAAAAGTGTCAGGGTCCAGGGTGCTGTGCTCGCAACCAGCAATGCAATGCAAAAAGACACTGCCAGACCCCACAACAAAGTCTTACGCAGCAAGCGATGCGCCTGATGCAAATGTCCGGCACCGATCAGATGCCCGACCAGAATCTCGCAGGCAAAGCCGAGTGAAGCGCTGAACAGCACCACCACGTTCATCAATTGAAACGCGTAAGTCTGCGTCGCCAGGGCTTGTGAACCCAAACCGGCCACCACCGTGACCGACACCAGCATCGCCAGCCGGTAGGCGATGTTCTCGGCAGCGCCGGGCAAGCCAATGTGCAACACCGGGCGCAACAGTTGCCAATGCAGCGACCACCAGTCACGAGCAAGCGGAATGATTTGCAGACGCCAGCGCCACAGTGCCAGATGAACCAGCAAACCGAAGGCTCGACTCAGCACCATGGCCCAGGCGAAGCCGACCAGGCCCAAAGCCGGTACCGGGCCGAAACCGCGCATCAGCGGTAGACACAGCAACAAATGAACACTGTGCATGGCCAGAATATTGAACATGACTTCGCGGGTCAGCATGTGGGCGCGCATCACCGACGCCATGCTGGCATTGAAGGCGTCCAGCGCCAGCGCCAGTGCCAACACCTGAAGGTAAGGTTGTCCCAGCAGCAGCACAGCAGGCGGCGCATTGAGCATGGTCAGCAAGGGAGCAGCGCCCAGAAATACGACCAGGCCGGTAGCCAAACCGAGCCAGCTGCTGGCGCCCAAGGAGGCCCGCGCCGTGGCTTGCGCGCCGGCACGACTGCCAGCCCCCAGGTTTTGCGTGATGACCACACTCACGCCCATGCCGATAACACGAAATAGCAGGAAGAAAACGCCCTGCAGCTGATTGGCTAGGGCAAACGCAGCCGAGCTCGCGTCTGACTCACGCGAAGCCAGCCACAGGCCCAGCAGGCCGACGCCAAAACCGAGCACCATCTCGGCCAGCAAAGGCCAGGCAAGAGCCAGCAAATGCGGGCGCTGCTTGAGTGAAGTCATGCGCCTGGCGCCTGCTAGCCAACCGGGTCGGCTGACAATCGCAGCAGCGCGATCGGGCTGCGCCCACTGGCAGCGCTGATGACGCCCAGCACCCGGCCCGCTTCACTGCCCAGCATCTCCCAAGCAAAGCGCCAAACCCAATTGGTCCCACCCAGCGTGCCGGGCAGATTCATCCTGTGGCTGCTGTCGAGCCCCATCACATCCTGCAACGGAAACACTGCCATATGTGCTACCGAGTTGCAGGCGGCACGAATCATGGCCCAGTGGATGTCATGCGTGTTGGCGGCCAGGTAGCTGCCAGCGAATTGACGTTCCCGCTGCGGCGCGTTGTCCCACCAGCCACGCGCCGTGTCGTTGTCGTGGGTACCAGTGTAGACAACACAGGCGTTGCCATAGTTGTGCGGCAGAAACTCATGCGTACCGTCCGAACCAAAGCCGAACTGCAAAATCTTCATGCCAGGAAAACCGCAACCATCGCGCAACGCAATCACGTCGGGGGTGATCAGCCCCAGGTCCTCGGCAATAATCGGAACCTTGCCCAGGGCACGCTCAATCGCCGCAAACAGCGCTTTGCCGGGCGCAGGCACCCAACGCCCCTCGATCGCAGTCGGGCAACTGGCCGGGATTTCCCAGTAACCGGCAAAGCCGCGAAAGTGGTCAATGCGAAACACGTCGGCCTGCTCCAGGGCCCGACGCACGCGCGCCGTCCACCAGGTGAAATCTTCTTCGGCCATGCGCTCCCAGCGGTACAGGGGGTTGCCCCAGCGCTGGCCCAGCGGACCCAGGTCGTCGGGCGGCACGCCGGCCACCACGGTCGGCTGGAAAGATTCATCGAGCTGGTACAGATCGGGTCGCGCCCAGCAGTCGGCACTGTGATGGGCAATAAAGATCGGCAAGTCGCCCATGATGGCGACATCGCGCGCATTGGCGTAGGCTTTAAGGGCGTCCAACTGGCGGTCAAAACACCATTGCACAAATTGCCAAAAATAAATTTCAGTTTGCTGCTGCCGGCGCGCCTGTTGTAGCGCGGCCGGCTCACGCCGTCGCACATCAGCGTCCCACTGCCACCACGGTTTGCCATCATGTGCCGTCTCCAGCGCCATGAAGAGTGCATAGTCGTCCAGCCAGTACGCCTGTTGTGCGCACCAGGCGTCGAACTCGGTGCGCTCGTGGGCGGATGATTGGAGCGAGAAACCAGCGGCAGCGGCGCGCAGTTGCATCAAGCGCCAGGGCACGACGCGGCCAAACTGCACGCGAGCGGCGTCGAAACCATCCTCCGGCAATTGCGGCGCGGCCAACCAACCGGCATCGATCAAAGGCTCCAGTGCCACCATCAAGGGACTGCCGGCAAAGGCCGAGACGCTTTGATAAGGCGAGTCACCGGGGCCAATCGGGGTGGTAGGCAATAGCTGCCAGATGCGCTGTCCGGCAGCCACCAGCCAATCGACAAAGCGAAAGGCGTCAGGCCCAAAGTCACCGACACCGTGCGGACCTGGGAGCGATGTGATATGCAGCAAAATACCGGCGCTGCGCTGTTCTAGATTGATCATGGGTCGGGGTTTTCAGTAAGAACTCAAGCGACGCTGCGGCGCAACACAAGCAGCGCTTGCGCCGGCACCAATAAGTAAGTTTGCGGTGCAACCGACGTTGCCAATTCACCGCTGCTGTCCAGCACAAGTTGCCAACGGCTGTTGTTCAAAGTGAACAAGACGGGGCTTGCATCCGGATTAAAGACCACCAGCAAACGATGCGGGTGCACCACCTCACCGGCATAGAAAATCTCACAGGAAAAAGCGTGCTGTGACGTGTCATGCCAATCCTGAGCATGCATTTCCTGTCCTGTTGGCTTGCACCAGACGTGCTTTAAACCGCCCTGCCCTTGTGACTGCAGCGACGACCACTCATTGCTGCGCAACGCGGGCTCTACGCGACGAAGCGCCAGCAGGTCAGAAACAAAGTCCTTGAAACCGTAGTCGGCAGCCGACCAATCAAGCCAACCGACCGCATTGTCCTGGCAGTAAGCGTTGTTGTTACCCTGCTGGCTGTTGCCAATTTCATCACCGGCACACAGCATCGGCGTACCTTGTGCGAGCAACAGGGTTGCCAGCATGGCGCGTCGCACGCGCTCGCGCTGCCGGTTGATTTGCTCATCGTCCGTGGCACCCTCAACACCAAAATTGGCGCACAGCTCGCCGTCGCGGCCATCCCGGTTATTTTCGCCGTTGGCCTGGTTGTGCTTGTGACTGTAGCTCACCACATCAACCAGTGTGAGTCCGTCATGCACGGTCAGAAAATTGACACTGGCAGTAGGTCGGCGTTGCCCGTGGTGAAACAGGTCACTCGATGCCGTGAAACGGCGGGCAAACTCGGCCCGATCAACCCCGCACTGCAACCAGTAACCGCGCACTACGTCCCGAAATTTGTCATTCCAATCCAGAAATCGACCCGGAAAGTGCCCCACCTGGTAACCGTTAGGGCCACTGTCCCAGGGCTCGGAAATCAGGTGTACACGGGCCAGCACCGGGTCTTGTCGCAGGGCGGTAAAAAACGGCGCTTGCGGGTCAAAGCCAAGTGCAGTGCGTCCTAGCACGGGCGCCAAATCGAAACGAAATCCGTCAACCCCCATCTCCGTCACCCAATAGCGCAACGAGTCCAGCACAAACTGGGTCACCTTGGGATGTGCGACCTGCAGCGTGTTGCCACAACCGCTGAAGTTTTCAAAGTGGCTGCGCTCTGCTGCTTCGAGACGGTACCAACTTGCGTTGTCGAGCCCCCGAAAGCTCAGGGTTGCACCAAACTCGTTGCCTTCGGGCGTGTGGTTGTAGACAACATCCAGCACCACTTCAAGACCATGCGAATGCAAAGTCTGCACCATTTGGCGAAACTCGGCGCTGACGGCAGTCGGGTCGTCAGGCTGGGTTGCCAGGCGCGGCGCCGGGCTGCAAAAACCAAGCGTGTTGTAGCCCCAATAGTTGGTTTGACCACGACTCGCCAAAGCCGGTTCATCAAGGCTGTACTGCACCGGCAACAGTGCCAAGGTGGTCACGCCCAAAGACTTGAAGTGGGCAATGGCCGCCGGGTGCGCCAAGCCGGCGTAGGTGCCCCGCAACGGCTCTGGAATGTCGGGATGCGCCTTGCTGAAGCCTTTGACGTGCACTTCATACAGCACCAGGTCGGTGGCCGCGTGGCGCGGCGCATTGAAGTAGCCGGGCGCGAGACCTGAAGGGGCTGCGACGCGTGCCTTCAACGCCGATGCGGCGTTGTCTTGGAGGTCAAACGAATTGGCGCCATCCGGATGGTTCAAGTCGTAGCCCAAGTGCTCGGGACCCCAGGAGAACTGACCCACAATTTCTCGCGCATTTGGGTCCAACAGCAACTTGTTTGAATTGAAACGGTGACCGGAATGGGGCTCATAAAGTCCATGCGCCCGCAAGCCATAGACCAGACCGGCGCCGGCCTCGGGAATAAAACCATGAAAAACGCCGTCATCCGGACCGAACAGATCGTACCGTTGTAATTCACGCGCCCCGGCAGCATCGAACAGACACAGTTCAATACGCTGGGCGTGCTGTGAAAACACTGCGAAATTGACGCCACCATCACGCACATGGGAACCCATGGGCTCGTGTCGGCCTTCCTTCAGGACTACTGTCAGGCTCATGCGGGCACCAGAAAAATTGTGGCCAAAGGAGGCAGCGTCAGTTTCAACGAATGCGCTCGTCCGTTTGCAGAAAAAAGCTGGGTGCGCAATGGCACATCGCTCTGCCCCACATTGCTGCCGCCGTAATAGGCAGAATCGGTATTGAGCACCTCCCGCCAAAGTACCTGGCCGTCAGGCACGCCGATGCAATAGTCATAGCGCGGCTCTGGCGTAAAGTTGCTGACCACCAGCACCATGGCCGAATGCTCATCGCGCCGCAACCAGGCGAATACAGAACATTCTGTGTCATCCGCCACCAACCACTCAAAGCCACGTGCCTCGCAGTCAAGACGATGCAGCGCCGGTTGCGAACGGTACAGATGATTCAGGTCCCGCACCAGTCGCTGGACACCAGCGTGTCGCTCGTCTTTCAGCAGAGCCCAAGGTAGCTCGACATCGTGATTCCATTCCATGGGCTGCGCAAACTCCTGTCCCATGAACAGCAGTTTCTTGCCAGGATGCCCCCACATAAAGCCGTAGTAAGCGCGCAGGTTCGCAAAGCGCTGCCAATCGTCGCCCGGCATTTTCCCGAGTAGCGATCCCTTGCCATGCACCACCTCGTCGTGCGACAGCGGCAACACGAAGTTCTCGCTGAACGCATAGAGCAGTCCAAAACTCATCTTGTCGTGATGCCAGCGGCGGTGCACCGGGTCTTCGCGCATGTATTGCAGGGTGTCGTTCATCCAGCCCATATTCCATTTGTAATGGAAGCCCAGGCCGCCGACACTGGTTGGCGCCGATACACCAGGAAACGATGTCGATTCTTCGGCTACGGTGATTGCGCCAGGCGCATGGGCACCTATTTTTTCATTGACCTGGCGCAACAGCGAAATGGCTTCCAGATTTTCCCGACCCCCCTCAAAGTTGGGAATCCACTGGCCAGCGGGACGGGAGTAATCGCGGTACAGCATGGACGCTACTGCATCCACGCGCAAACCATCCACCGCATGCCGCTCAGTCCAGTAAAAAGCATTGGCGGCCAGAAAATTGCGCACTTCATTGCGACCGAAGTTGTAGATCAGCGTATTCCAGTCACGGTGAAATCCTTCGCGCGGGTCGGCGTATTCATAAAGCGCGGTGCCGTCAAATTGCGCCAACCCACAGGCGTCAGACGGAAAATGTGCCGGTACCCAATCCAACAGGACACCCACGCCGCGCTCATGGCAGGCTTGCACGAACCGATCAAACCCGTCAGGCGGACCAAAGCGGGCGCTCAAGGCATACAGACCCAAGATCTGATAGCCCCAGGAGCCGTCAAACGGATGCTCACTGACCGGCATCAATTCAATGTGCGTAAAGCCCTGCTGGGCTGCGTAGTCCGGCAACGACTGCGCCAACTCGTCCCAACTGACAAAGCGACCGCCTGCGCCAAAGCGCCAGGAGCCCAGGTGAACCTCGTAAATTGAAATGGGTGCCGCGCGCGCGTTGGCCTGGGCACGCTCCAGCGGCAACAATTTTCTCTCGGGCATGGCGGCAACTTTGCTTGCCGTGTCGGGTCGCAGCTGGGTGGCGCGCGCATAAGGGTCGGCCTTTTGCGGCAACAGTTCACCGTTCGGTCCCAGCAGCTCGAACTTGTAGAGGTCTCCAAGACCCGCGTGCGGCACAAAAATTTCCCACACACCCGCCACATGACGCAGCCGCATGGGGTGACGCCGAGCATCCCAGTTATTGAAACTTCCAACCACACTGACGCGTCGCGCATTGGGCGCCCACAGCGCGAAGCGCACACCGTCAACCCCTTGTTGCCGGAGAACGTGCGCACCCAAAATCGTATAGGGATCCGGGTGATTGCCATCGCGCAATGCCAGCAACTGCTCATCTGAAAGTTGCGCACCAAAAGCGTAGGCGTCGGCATAAACACCTTGACTTTCCGCGGCGGCGGCGCTCCAGATGACACGCAGGCGGTAGTCAAACCGCTTGCGCCGACGCGGCAGCATGCACTCGAACAAACCTTCGGAATGGCGCAGCACCAGGGTGGCAATCGTCTTTTCTGTCTGCGCATCAACCACCTGCACCTGATGGGCGCCGGGCAGCATGGCTCGCACCCAGAGTTTGCCAAGCGCGTCGACATGCAACCCCAGCACCGCAAACGGGTCGGGATGGCAAGCACCTGCCAGCGCCTGAGCATCTGCATCGGAAATCATCCGGATCCTTGAAATTTAAACGTTGTCCATCATTGTGACGGCAACCTCCTCAGTGGCGCGCTGGCAACGACCAAACGCGCTCAATGTACTCGCGAATGGTGCGGTCCACCGAAAAACTGCCCATAGCTGCCACATTGAGCAAAGCGCGCTGAGCCCACTCTGCGGGCGAGTCAAACAAGGCATCTACTTGCGCCTGCGCCGCCACATAGGCCGCAAAGTCTGCCATCAGTAAATAGGGGTCATGATCGAACAGATTGTCGGTCAGAGAATGATAGCGTTGCGTGTCGCCATGGGAGAAGTCGCCCGCCATGATGGCATAGAGTACGCGCTTGAGCTGTGCATTGGCTTCGATGTAATCGCGCGGCCGGTAACCCTGCGCCTTGATCTTTTGCACCTCTTCGGTACGCAGACCAAAGACAAACATGTTTTCCTGCCCCATCGCCTGCGCCATCTCGATGTTGGCGCCATCCCAGGTGCCGATGGTCAGCGCGCCATTCATGGCAAATTTCATGTTGCCAGTGCCAGAGGCCTCGGTTCCGGCAGTTGAAATCTGTTCACTCAGGTCAGCCGCCGGAATAATCACTTCGGCCAGACTGACGCCGTAATTGGGTATGAATACAAGTTTCAAGCGATCCGCCACGCGCGGGTCAGTGTTGACCACCGCGGCAACGTCATGTGTCAACTGAATGATCAGCTTGGCCATGTGATAAGCCGACGCCGCTTTGCCGGCAATGACGACGGTACGCGGTGTCCAGTGCGCGTCCGGCTTGTCAATAATGGCCTGATAACGGGCAACAACCTGCAACACGTTGAGCAATTGGCGCTTGTATTCATGGATGCGTTTGACCTGCACGTCGAACAGGCTGGCGGGGTCCACCTTGATGCCCAGGCGCGTATCTATCAGGGCCGCCAAACGCTCTTTGTTGTGCTGCTTGGCCAGCCTGAAGTCATGCCCCAATGGCGCGTCGGCCGCCAGGGCCTTGAGTGCGGACAACTGGCCTAGATCCTGGCGCCAGCTCTTGCCAATTCGCCCATCAATCAGGTTTGAGAGTTCCGGGTTGGCCTGCATCAACCAGCGTCGCGGCGTGACCCCATTGGTGACGTTGTGGAATCGTCCCGGAAACAATTTTGCGAAATCCGAAAAAATGGTCTGCACCATCAAGTCCGAGTGCAAGGCCGAGACACCGTTGACCTTGTGCGATGCAACGATCGCCAGGGCCGCCATGTGAATGCGCCCGTCGCTGGCTTCATCAATGACCGAAACCCGCTTCACCATTGCTTCGTCACCCGGGAAGCGCGAGCGCACCAGTTCCAGAAAACGGCGATTGATCTCGCGAATGATTTCCAGGTGGCGCGGCAACAAGGCTTCGAACATGCGCACCGGCCAGGTCTCCAGTGCCTCTGGCATCAAGGTATGGTTGGTATAGGAGACGGCCTCGTGCGTGACGGTCCAGGCGGCGTCCCATTCCAGTCCATGCTGGTCCAGCAACAAGCGCATCAACTCGGCCGGTGCCAGTGCCGGATGGGTGTCATTCAGGTGGATGGCGTTGGCGCGTCCCAGTTGCGTCAGTCCGCGCCCTTCGCGCAGGTGACGCGCCAAGACATCCTGCAGCGAGGCGCTGACCAGAAACGCTTCCTGCTTCAAACGCAATTCGCGTCCGGCAACCGTGCTGTCATCCGGGTAGAGAACCCAATTCAGGACATCGGCAGCAACGCGGTGGCTGGACGCCGCCAGATACTCGCCACGACAAAAGGCGGCGAAATCAATGGCACGTTCGGCGCTGGCATGCCACTGCCGTAACGTGGAGACACGCTCACTGTTATGTGCCGGCACAATAAAGTCGTAGGCCTGCGCAATGATTCTTTCAGCAGGCACCCAATGTCGTCCGCTGCCGTTACCCTCCACGTGGCCACCAAATCCGACGGCGTAGCGCACCTCAGGTCGAAATACTTCCCAATTGTTACCCCAGCGCATCCAGTCGTCCGGTGATTCGATCTGCCGGCCATCCAGAATTTGCTGGGCAAACATGCCGTACTGGTAACGCAAGCCATAACCAAACGACGGCAGACCCAACTCGGCGAAAGCATCCAAAAAACAAGCCGCCAGTCGACCCAGGCCACCATTGCCCAGCGCCGCGTCGTTCTCAAGTTCCAGCACTTCCGACAACTGCAAGCCGCTGGCGGCGAGCTGCCGCCGGGCGTCGCCCTCCAAACCGAGCGCCGCCAGCGCGTTGCCCAACGCGCGGCCCATCAGGAATTCCATCGACAGGTAATGCACCCGACGCACGGTACCGCTACCCACCAGATTACTGTCCTTTGACTGGGTGCGCGCCCAACGCTGCGCCAGCAGAGCGTGCATTGCCGGCGCCGTCGCCACGGCGCGCAAAAGGGTGTCTCGATCAGATACCAGTGAAGATTCGAAGTTCATGATGAAAACTATGTGGTCAATGTAGTTAAATTACATTGAATAAATCATGACGACTATGGTAACAACAAATTTGAATGCAATTCAGTTCAAGCCATGCCTGACTTTTCCGTTGTAATACTACATACATTAACTGTATACTTAACTAAAATTTAGTGTCAGTCACCCTGATTGGCACGTCGAGGTGACCCAAGCTTCCAGCGAGCCACTTCGATTTCCAACAAGAGACAAGCGCCTCACCTCCATCGTGTGAGCGCAGAGGTGAACTATGGCGGATGTCAAGCTTTCAAAAGTCAGCAAATCGTTCGGCAGCAACCTGATCCTGAACCAGGTTGACTTGGAGATTCGCGACGGTGAGTTCATGGTCTTCGTCGGCCCATCCGGTTGCGGAAAATCGACCTTGTTACGTGTCATAGCCGGACTGGAAGACATCACGCAAGGCGAGTTGGAGATCGGCGGCAAACGTGTCAATGATGTGCCGCCATCGGAACGCGGCATCGCCATGGTGTTCCAGTCTTATGCACTCTATCCGCACATGGACCTGTACGACAACATGGCCTTCGGGCTCAAACTCGCCGGCGCACAAAAGGAGGAGATCGATCGCGCCGTTCACCAGGCCGCCAAAATCCTCAATATCGACCATCTGTTGTCGCGCAAACCCAAGGACTTGTCGGGCGGGCAGCGCCAACGGGTAGCCATCGGTCGTGCCATCGTACGCAAACCAGAAGTGTTCCTGTTTGACGAACCCTTGTCGAATCTGGACACCGCACTGCGCGTGCGCATGCGCTATGAATTTGCCAAGTTGCACGAAGAGTTCAAGACCACCATGGTCTATGTCACGCACGACCAGGTCGAAGCCATGACGCTGGCCGACCGCATCGTCGTGCTGTCGGCAGGACGCATTGAGCAGGTCGGCTCGCCGCTGACGCTGTACGAATACCCCGACAACCTTTTTGTGGCCTGTTTCATTGGGTCTCCAGGCATGAATCTGATCGACGGCGAAGTCATGCAGACCAGCCTTGAGAGCACCACCATACAACTGCTGGGCGGTGAAGTGATCCGCTGCAATGTTGACGCATCGAGCGCGCGCATTGGCGACAAAGTGAAATTGGGCGTGCGCCCAGAACACCTGCGTACCGGGGTGGCCGACAACGCGTTGCGGACCCAGGTGACTTTTGTCGAGTCACTGGGTAGCATCACTTATGCCTATTGCAGCAACCCCGGCAGCACCGAGGTACTGACCGCCGCCATCGATGCACAGACGCGGGTTCGCGGCGGTGACGCGTTGCTGCTGGGTGTGCCGCCGGAATGGGCTTACCTTTTCGATGCCCAGGGACGAGCCTTTCGCCGTCATTCAACATCGGAGCAGCGCCGTGCCGCGTGAGGTGGGGATCGTCAGGATCACGCTGGCGTCACTGGCCGTTGCTGGCGCCGCGATATTGCCTACAACCAGCTTCAGCAGCACGACGCCGCACCTGTTGGTCTGGATCAATGGCGACAAGGGTTACAAGGGACTGCAACAAGTGGGGGACGCGTTCAGCAAGGTCTCGGGCGTCGAGGTGATCGTGCAACACCCGGAGGGGGCGCCCGACAAGTTCCAGTCCGCCGCCGGAGCCGGTAAAGGCCCCGACATCTTCTGCTGGCCGCACGACCGCGCTGGCGAGTGGGCCAAGTCGGGACTCATCGTGCCGATCAAGCCACCGCGACGCATTCGCGACGAGATCGAGGCATCGGCCTGGTCGGCCTTCACCTACCAGGGCAAGGTCTGGGGCTATCCCCTGTCAATCGAGGCCATCGGACTCATCTACAACAAGGCGATAGTGAAGACGCCACCGGCCAGTTTTGAGGAAGTGATCGCACTCGACAAGACCCTTTCAGCGCAAGGCCGACACGCCATCATGTGGGACTACAACAAGTCGTTCTTCACTTGGCCACTGCTGGCTGGACCCGGCGGCTTCATCTTCGGGCGCACCGCGCAAGGCGATCTGGACCCTAAGGTGGTAGGCGTCAACGCACCCGGCGCATTGCAGGGTGTGGAGATGCTGGCGCGCCTGATTCAGGACGGCCACATGCCCAAGGGTGCGCGCTATGCCGAGATGGAGAGCGCCTTCAACCGCGGCCAGATCGCTACCATGATCAGCGGACCCTGGGCCTGGGACAACCTGCGCAAGAGCAACATCGACTTTGGCGTCGCCCCCATCCCCAGCATCGGCGGCCACGCGTCCAAACCGTTTGTCGGCGTGCTCGGCTGCATGATCTCGTCGCCCAGCAAGGTGAAAGACATCGCGCGCGAGTTCATCGAAAACCACCTGCTGCGCGTCGATAGTCTCAAAATCATCTCGGCTGATGTGTCACTGGGCACACCGGCCAACAAGGCGTATTTTCGGGAATTGTCGGCCGACCCCAACATCCGGGCCACCATGGCCAACGCGCTGGCCGGCGAGCCGATTCCCAACATTCCGGAAACCGGCCGCTTCTTTCCGGCCATGGACGCCGCGCTGGAAGCCGTCACCAACGGGCGTCAGTCGCCCAGGGATGCGCTGGACGGTGCCGCCGCGCGCATGCAGGTGAAATGAAATGAAACACACGCATCACTGGCTCAAGTGGCCGCTGCTGGCCTTGCTGACACTAGGATTGCTCTGGCTGGTGTTTGGCATCTACACGGCGGGCCAAGCTCTGTCGGCGGTGGCGGTGCTGACTTTTGGCGCCCTGGCCTTGTACGTATACGCCTCGGCACGCACGCTGGCCTGGCGTTACCTGTTCCCGGGCGTCGCCGGCATGCTGGTGTTTATAGCCTTTCCGTTGCTGTACACGGTGCAGATCGGCTTCACGAATTATTCGGCCAGCAACCTGTTGGGACTTGAGCGCTCGCGCGCTTACCTGCTTGACCAGGCCACGGTCGACGAGGATCAGGCGCTGAACTTCACCTTGCATGCCGAGGGCTCTGCCTTGCGACTGCTGTTGACACCACCACAAGGCGCCACCGGTGCGCGCTTCCTCTCGCCGCCGCTGTCGCTGGACAGTGCCGGTGCCGAGCGCAAAGCGGTGCCAATGCAGACCCTGCCGGACAACAGCGCGATGCTGGCAGCCCCGCTGCCGCTGCGCGAGGTACTGGCTTACCGCGATGCACTGATGAGTCTGAAACTTGAGTTGCCCGATCACCGAGTGCTGAGCTATGCCGGTGTGCATGAATTCGGCACCATCGAGCCGCTGTGGCAAAACAATGCCGATGGTTCGCTCACGCAACTGGCGACCGGTACGCTGTACCGGCCCAACCAGGCGACCGGCTTTTTCGAAAACCCACAAGGTGAACGAGTCCAGCCAGGTTTCCCGGTCAGCATCGGCTGGGCCAACTACACACGCATGCTGTTCGACGCCGACATGCGGGGGCCGTTCATCTCGATTTTCATCTGGACAGTTGTCTTTGCCGGCCTCACCGTGCTGTTTTCCACCGCACTGGGCATGACACTGGCCGTGTTGCTGAACTGGGAGGCCTTGCGTTACCGAACCTTGTACCGGACCCTGCTGTTTCTGCCCTACGCCGTGCCCGGTTTCATCTCGATCCTGGTTTTCAAAGGCCTCTTCAACCAGAACTTTGGTGAAATCAACGCCATCCTGGACGCCGTCTTCGGCATTCGTCCGGCCTGGTTCGCCGATCCGACTCTCGCCAAGGCCATGCTGCTGCTGGTCAACACCTGGCTTGGCTACCCCTACATCATGGTGTTGTGCACCGGTTTGATCAAGGCCATTCCGGCCGACCTGTACGAGGCGTCTGCCATTGCCGGCGCCAAGCCGCTGACCAACTTCTTCAAGATCACCGTGCCACTGATTGCGCGGCCGCTGACGCCGCTGCTGATCTCGGCCTTTGCCTTCAACTTCAACAACTTCGTGCTGATCTCGCTGCTGACCGACGGCCGGCCCGACTACCTGAACACCAAGTTGCCGGCCGGCACCACGGACATTCTGGTGTCCTACACCTACCGCATCGCGTTCACCGATGCCGGCGCCAATTTTGGCCTGGCCGCAGCCATCTCGACCCTGATCTTTTTGATGGTGGCCTTGCTGTCGCTGGCCAACCTGAAGTTGAGCAAGTTAAACGACTTAAAGAGGAATTGACGCCATGGCCATCGTGACCGGAAAGAGCCAGCGCTGGCGCATCACAGCCGCCCACGTCGGGCTGTGGCTGCTGATCGCTGTCACCCTGTTCCCGCTGCTGTCAGTGATCTCGATCTCGCTGCGGCCGGGCAACTTCTCGACCGGCTCGCTGATCCCGACCGAAATCAGCCTGGAGCACTGGAGGCTGGCCTTGGGCTTTGCCTATACGACGTCCGACGGCACCCTGGTCACACCGCCGTTTCCGGTGCTGCTGTGGTTGTGGAACTCGATCAAGATCGCCAGCATTTCGGCGCTGCTGATCGTGGCCATCTCCACCACCGCCGCCTACGCCTTCGCGCGCATGAAGTTCGCCCACAAAAGCACCATCCTCAACAGCATGTTGCTGCTGCAGATGTTCCCGGTGGCGGTGGCACTGGTTGCCATCTATGCCATCTTCGAAGGGCTGGGCTCCTACATTCCGTGGCTGGGTATCGAAACCCACGCCGGCCTGATCGTCGCCTACCTGGGTGGCGTGGCGATGCACATCTGGACCATCAAGGGTTACTTTGAAACGATACCGACAGAGATCGAGGAATGCGCCAAGGTGGACGGCGCCACGCACTGGCAAGCTTTCCGCCTGGTGCTGCTGCCGATGTCGGTGCCGATCCTGATGGTGGTGTTTGTGCTGGCCTTTATCGGCACCATCATCGAATACCCGGTGGCTTCGATTCTGCTGCGTGAAGAGCCCAATCTGACACTCGCGGTCGGCTCCAAGTACTACCTCTATGAACAGAAGTACCTGTGGGGTGACTTTGCGGCGGCGGCTGTGCTGTCGGGCCTGCCCATCACGCTGGTTTTTCTGGCCGCCCAGCGCTGGATTGTGTCGGGTTTGACCTCTGGTGGTGTGAAGGGGTGAACCGGGTTCTGTTGGCCTGCTGCGCTGCCCTGCTGCTAGCCCAGAGCGAAACGCACGCCGCACCCGCCGACACCGAGACTGCCTGTCGACCTGACCCTTTGGGCGCTCGCACGCTGTACCTGCGTGGCAGCTTTAACAGTTGGAACGCGGCAGACGCCCAGAAATTCACCTGGGCCTGCAACCGGTATGAACTTGTCACCCGCATCCTCGGACAACACACATTCAAGCTCGCTGACGAGGGCTGGTCGGCTGATGCCGACTTTGGTCGCGGCCAAGCAGCGGAACAATTGACCATCAAGGGCCCCGAACTTCAACAGCTTTTCAATGGCGCGCATCGCTTCACCATGACCATGGACACCTCCAACAGCAACCCCGCCCTGCGCATCGAAACCTGCCCGGCTGACGCGCCGCTGGGTCAGACCACACTCTACCTGCGCGGCAGCATGAACAACTGGGCAGCGCTTGACAATTTTGCGTTCCAGTACAGCTGTGATGCTTACTACCTGAACGTGAACCTGCCAGCGCGGCATGAATTCAAGATCGCCGATGCTTCCTGGCAGGATGCCAGCAGCTTCGGCAGCGCCAGCAACGCGGAGCTGGTAGCTGGCGGCACGGGCAATCTGTCGCACACTTTCACTGGTGAACACACGATCAGGCTGGCTTTCCCCGGTGGCCGGCCGCAGCTCGGCATTGGCGCCAAGACTTTTGCCGACCCCAGCGCCCGCCGCGTCACCAACCCGGTCGCCCTGAGCCTGCGCTTCGACTCGCGCGCTGCCGCCGACAAGTCGCCGTTCGGCGCCAGAGCCGCCGGCAGCACGTTTGATTTTGGCGTCAGCGCACTGCCGGGCGTCAGCAAACTCACGCTGGTGGTCGAGAAGCGTAAGCTGGAAGGCAATCAGGAGCTGCTGGCCTACACCGAAGTAGCACGGCAGGCGATGACAAGCAGCACACGCGGCGCGCTAGAGCGCTGGAGCACCCGCTACCGGTTCACCGATGTCAGCGTTTACGGCTACTGGTTCGAAGCTGAAATTGAAGGCAAGATATTTGTCTACCAGAACAACCATGACCCGGTGTTCTGGACGCGCGAAAAAGGTTCCGGCGGTGTTGGCGAAGTGGCTGACAAACCGACCTCAACCGGAACCATCCGGCGCTTTCGCCAGACCATTTACGCGGCCGATTTCAAAGTGCCGGACTGGGCACCCGACATCGTTTACTACTACATCTTTCCGGAGCGTTTTCGCAATGGCGACCCACGCAACGACCCGCAGCCTGGCGTCGCCCGGTACCACAACACAACCGTCGAATTGCACCAGAACTGGCTCGACAAACCGTGGAAGCCAGGTAGCGGGGATGGCTCTGACAATGTCTACAACAACGACTTCTTCGGCGGCGACTTGAAGGGCATTATCGACAAGCTCGACTACATCTTGGACCTGGGCGCCAACACGATTTACATGACACCGGTATTCAAGGCTGCCAGCAACCACAAGTACGACACGGCCGACTACAAAAACATCGACCCGGCGTTCGGTAGCAACGAGGACTTTGTTCTGCTCACGAAAGAAGCAGCAAAGCGTGGCATCCGCGTCATCACCGACACCAGCTTGAACCACACTGGCAGTGACTCCATCTACTTTGACCGCTTTGGCAACCACCACTCAAACGGCGCATTCGAGGGCGGCAAGATTCGCGCCGATTCACCTTACTCCAACTGGTACACCTTCGACGCCAGTCAAGCGGAACCGAACAAGCAGTACAAAGGCTGGGTTGGTGTGACCGACCTGCCCGAGCTAAACAAGGCCTCACCGGCGTTTCGCCGATACGCCTACGGCGACCCTGACTCGGTGATGAAACTCTGGCTGGACCGCGGCGCCGCTGGTTGGCGCATGGACGTCGCACCCTGGGTGCCGGATGACTTCTGGCGCGAGTGGCGCAGCGCCATCAGGCAGCACCGCCCTGACGCCCTGACGGTGGCCGAGACCTGGTTCGACGCCTCCAAATATTTCCTCGGCGACATGTTCGATTCGACGATGAACTACATCTTTCGCAACACGGCGCTCGAATACGCGGCTGGCGGCAAGGCCAGCGAGTTGTATCGCAACATCGAGTTGATGCGTGAGGCCTATCCGCCCCAGGCCTTTTATGCATTGATGAACCTGCTCTCGACGCACGACCAGGCGCGCAGCCTGCACTACCTGGGTTGGCGTGAGGACAAGGCAGACGCCAGCGTCATTGCCGACGCCAAACAGCGTCTGAAACTTGCCATGTTCTTTCAGATGACTTTCCCCGGCGCACCCGCTGTCTATTACGGCGACGAGGTCGGCGTGACCGGCGGCGACGATCCCTACAACCGCGCACCCTATCCCTGGGCCGACCAGGGTGGTCAGCCCGACACCGAATTGCTGGCGGAGGTCAAACGCCTGATCAAACTGCGTAACGATAACCCGGTGCTTCGCCGTGGTTCGATCGGGGCGCCGCTGCTGCTCGATACGCATGTCATCGTGCTGGGCAGGCAACTGGGTGACAAGGTCGCGATCAGCGCTACCAACAACGCCCAGCTCCCCAGAAGCGTGACGCTAGAACTGCCTGAAAACTTCAAGGTTGCTTCGTTCACCGATGCCATAACCGGCACCAGCATTCAGGCGATCAAGGGCAAACTGACATTCAACATTCCGGCACTGTTCGGCACGCTGCTGATCAGTCCTTGAGCCTTGACGCACTACCCGATCAAACCATGCAAACAAGAGCTTTTGGCAACACCGGCCTGAGCGTCACACCGCTGGGCTTTGGTGCCATGCATCTGAACGACCAGCGCGTCAGCGAAACCGACGCAGGTCGCCTGCTCAACGAAGTGCTGGACCTGGGGGTCAACCTGATCGACACCGCACGCGGCTATGGGCTCTCGGAGGAGCGCATCGGCCGGCATCTGGCGCATCGGCGCCACGAATATGTGTTGTCAACCAAGGTCGGCTACGGCATTGCCGGCGTGCCGGACTGGACCTACGCCTGCATCGTGGCTGGCGTGGAGGCCGCGCTGGCGCGTATGCGTTGCGACTACCTGGACATTGCACACCTGCACTCCTGCCCCTTGCCCGTCCTTGAGCAAGGCGAGGTCATCACCGCGCTGGAGGACTGTGCCCGCGCCGGCAAGCTGCGGGTGGTCGCTTATTCAGGCGATAACGCCGAGCTGGACTGGAGTATTGCCTGTGGGCGCTTCGGCGCGGTACAGACCTCCATCAACATCTGCAATCAACAGTCCATTCCGGCGCGCCTGAGTCAACTAAAAGGAAATGGCATAGGTGTGATTGCCAAGCGCCCGCTGGCCGGCGCCGTCTGGAACAGCAACCAGCGTCCCGACAGCTATTGCGAAGCGCACTACTGGGACCGCTGGAAGACCATGGACCTCGACCCGCAAGGCTTGAGCTGGAACGACCTGGCACTGCGCTTTTGCGCCTATCTGCCGGGGGTTACCAGTTGCATCGTGGGTACCGGCAAGATTGACCATTTCAAGAGCAATACGATAACGCTGGCGCAGGGTCCGCTGGACGCCGCTCTGCAGCTAAGTATTCAGGAAACGTTCGTGCGCCACGACGACGGCTGGGTCGGTTTGATTTGACCGCAGAGCTAATCGACTGGATTGACCGCAAGGTGTCGCATCGGGCGCGAGGTCACGTAATTTGCCGGGTACGATGGAGCCACCCAATGTTGCGTTTCTTTTACATGTTGCAAGGAATTAATTGTGTCTGAACTCTTGTCCTACCAAATCGATGATGGCGTCGCCACACTGACCCTATCCAACGGCAAGGCAAATGCCATTTCTCCTGATGTGATCGCGAGCTTCCATCAGGCACTGGATCGCGCAGAACAAGATGCCGCAATTGTCATCGTCACCGGACAACCGGGCATACTTTCGGGCGGCTACGACCTCAAAATCATGACTTCTTCACCAGAAAATGCAATCGCGCTGGTGACCGCAGGAAGTATGCTGGCTCGGCGCATGCTGTCTTTCCCCTATCCGATCATTGTGGCCTGCTCGGGGCATGCTGTCGCAAAAGGCGCATTTTTGTTGCTGAGTGCTGATTACCGAGTTGGCGTTGATGGCCCATTCACGATTGGGCTCAATGAAGTCAGGATTGGCATGACCATGCACCACGTTGGAATTGCGCTGGCGCGTGATCGGCTTCGTAAGTCAGCTTTTCAGCGATCGGTCATCAACGCTGAGATGTTCACTCCTCAAAGTGCAAGAGATGCAGGTTTTCTCGATGAGGTGGTGCCAGCGGAAGAACTGATGAACGCCGCCAATAGCATGGCGCAACAACTTAAGAGAATAAATTTAAAAGCACATGGAAAGACCAAGCTAAAGGCTCGAAAAGCGCTGCTCACCGAGCTTGATCTGGCGATCGAACTGGACAAGACCGCATGGCTTGCATGAGCGCAGCCTTTTTTGTATCTAAAAAGCTTAGTTGGTGGGATGTGCGGGGGTCGAACCCACGACAAACGGATTAAAAGTCC
>JBAXBQ010000029.1:0-38158 GCA_037141865.1 Comamonadaceae bacterium
CGTCCAGCAGGTAGCGCTGGTAATCGTCCAGATCGCCGTCAAACGGCGATACACCACCGCGCGAGACCATCCAAAACTCGTCGCAGACAGCGCGCAGCAGGGCGCGGTCGTGGCTGACCAGCATCACAGTGCCTTCAAATTCGTTGAGTGCCATGGAGAGCGCCTCGCGGGTTGCCAGGTCCAGGTGGTTGGTCGGCTCATCGAGCAGCAACAGGTTGGGACGCTGCCAGACAATCATGCACAACACCAAGCGAGCCTTCTCGCCGCCGCTCATGCTGCCGACCGCTTGCTTAACCATGTCACCGCCGAAGTTAAAAGTGCCCAGGAAGCTACGCAGGTCTTGCTCGCGCGTGGCTTGGCCGGCAATTTTTCCGGCAGTGGTCATGTCCTTGACCAGCCGAATCATGTGTTCCAGCGGCGTGTCACTGGGGCGCAAGACGTCAAGTTCTTGCTGGGCAAAGTAGCCAATGTTCAAACCCTTGCCTTCGGTGATCTCGCCGTCAATCGCCTGCAAACTGCGGGCCACAGTCTTCACCAAGGTTGATTTGCCTTGCCCATTGGCGCCCAGAATGCCAATGCGCTGGCCCGCCAGTACCGAGCGACTCACCTTGTTCACAATGACGGTGGGTGGCGTGCCTTCGGGGGCATCTGGCGGCGCCGGGTAGCCAAAGCTCACGCCCGACATCGATAGCATGGGGTTGGGCAGGTTGGCGGGCTCCTTGAATTCAAAAGTGAAGTCGGCCTCCGACAGTAGCGGCGCGATTTTCTCCATGCGGTCCAATGCCTTGACCCGACTTTGTGCCTGCTTGGCCTTGCTGGCCTTGGCCTTGAAGCGGGCAATGAACTTTTGCAGGTGCGCAATCTTGTCCTGCTGTTTGGCAAAGGCGTTTTGCTGCAACGTCATTTGCTCAGCGCGCATGTCTTCAAACTTGCTGTAGTTGCCGCCGTAGCGCACCAGCTTTGCCGCGTCAATGTGCAGGGTGACGTCGGTCACTGCATCCAGAAATTCGCGGTCGTGGCTGATGACGATCATGGTCCCTTCATAGCGCTTGAGCCAGGCCTCCAGCCACACCAGGGCGTCAAGGTCCAGGTGGTTGGTGGGCTCGTCCAGCAGCAGCAGGTCGGACGGACACATCAGGGCACGGGCCAGTTGCAGACGCATGCGCCAGCCACCCGAAAAGCTGTTGACCGGGTTGGCGAGTTCGGTGGTCTTGAACCCCAGTCCCAGAATCAGTGCCTGGGCGCGTGCTGGTGCGTCATGGGCCCCGGCGTCCTGCAACGCCATGTAAGCGTGGGCCATGCGGTCGTAGTCATCGGTGGTCTCCGCTGCGTTGACTTCCTGTTGCGCGGCCAGCAGCGTCGTGTCGCCATCCACCACAAAGTCGGTGGCGCTTTGTTCGGTCTCGGGCATGTCCTGCGCCACCTGGCCCATGCGCCATTGGGTCGGCAGGTAATACTCACCAGCGTCTTCATGCAGCGTGCCGTTGAGCAGCGCAAACAGTGAGGACTTGCCGGCACCGTTGCGACCCACCAGTCCCACTTTTTCACCCGGGTTCAGGGTGATCGTAGCGGCGTCGAGCAGCACCTTGGCGCCGCGGCGCAGGGTGACATTTTTGAGAGTGATCATGCGGGCGTTAAATTTTTGTTGGGGTCGGTTGGGTCGAGCGGCAAACCCAGAAAAACAAGGTGGTCCTTGGCCGGCTCCCGGAATGAGGCGATGGGTAAAAAGCCGAGTTGCCGGTACAACGCGAGCGCCTGCACATTGTGTGGCCAGGTGCAAATTGCGGCGGTCCGGTAGCCGGCCTGACGGGCTTGGGTGAGCAGCGCCTCGGTCAATGTCCTCGCCAAGCCTTGGCGGCGAAAACCTTCCCGGACGTACACCCGTTTGATTTCCGCAATACCGTCGTGCGCGCTGGCCACGAAGGCGCCACAACCAGCCAATTCACCTTCGAAATGGGCTACCAGCACGGCACCGCCAGGCGCGGCGTAACGCCCCGGCAATTGCGCCATGTCGGCCCAGATGGTGCTGTTGGGTGGGTTGTCCAGATCGCGCTCGGCGTACTCCAGCAACAGGCCTTTAAAAATTTCAAAGTCAGTCGCGGTTGAGAGCAGGGTGAGGGTGAACTGAAGGTGCATGGCTTGGGCGTTAGCTTGGCAGTGTGTCATGATCGGCTTGCAGCATCTCGCGCGTCACCAGCAGCACCTGGTCGTCGCCAGCGCTGGTTTGCAGCCAGACCACTTCGAGTCTGGGAAAGGCTGCCTCGAAGTTGACGCGTTCGTTGCCGATCTCCAGCACCAGCACGGCGCCTTGGCTCATGTGCCGCGGTGCGTCCACCAGCAGTTGACGGATGAAGTCCATGCCGTCATGGCCACCCTGAGTGTTGCCGTCCAATGCCAAGGCCGGCTCGGCCTTGTATTCCGGTGGCAGGGCAGCCATGCTGGTCGAGTTGACGTAAGGTGGGTTGCAAAGAATCAGGTCAAACAGCCCGTCCACCGATGCCAGACCATTGGCGACCAACAGGCCAACGCGATCCTGCAAGTGGTACTTGTCGATGTTGATACGAGCTACCGCGAGGGCGTCTGTCGAGATGTCGGAGGCAAGCACCATCACATCCGGGTAAGCCATTGCGGCAAGCACCGCCAGACTGCCGTTTCCCGTGCACAGGTCAAGGACTTTGCAGGTGGACTCGGCAAGCCAGCAATCCAGGCGTTCATTCACCAGCAACTCGGCAATGAAGGAACGCGGCACGATGGCGCGCTCGTCGACGTAAAACGCAACACCCTGCAACCAGGCTTCGCGCGTCAGGTAGGCAGACGGTTTACGGGATGAGATTCTGGCACTGAAAAGTGAAGCCACCTGGGCTTGTTTCTCATCGGCCACTGCTTGATTTGCCAGTGATTTTGGGCCGTCCAGCGGCGTATCAAGCGGCAAGCCCAGCTGCCACAAGACCAGCCACGCTGCTTCATCAAACGCATTGCTGGTGCCGTGACCAAACGCCACGCCAGCGGCGGCCAGTTGACTTGCGCCGGCCTCAATCAATTCGGCAACGGTCATGGCTTCAGGCGTGCGTTCAGATTTTCCAGCACACGTCGGTAAATGTTCTTCAGCGGTTCGATGTCTGCCACAAGAATGTGTTCGTCAATCTTGTGGATGCTGGCGTTGGGTGGCCCCAGCTCGATGACCTGAGGGCAAATTTTGGCTATGAAACGTCCATCGCTGGTGCCGCCGGTAGTGGAGAGATGGGTGTCTATCCCAGTTTCAGCTTTGATCGCCGAGCGCACTGCGGCAACCAGCGTTCCGGGTGTCGTTAAAAACGGCAAACCACCGACGGTCCAAGTCAACTTGTAGTCAAGACCGTGCCGTTCCAGTACGGTTTGCACGCGCGACTGAAGACTTTCGGGCGTCGACTCGGTGGAAAAACGGAAATTGAAGTCAATTGCCAGCACGCCAGGAATCACGTTGCCGGCCCCGGTGCCGGCGTGCACATTGCTCACCTGCCAGCAAGTGGGGGGGAAGAACTCGTTGCCTTGATCCCATTCCATGTCGACCAACTCGGCCAGGGCTGGAGCGAACAGATGGACCGGATTTTTTGCCAGCTGCGGGTAGGCAATATGACCCTGCACACCTCTAATGCTCAGACGCCCGCTCATAGAGCCTCGGCGGCCATTCTTGATCATGTCGCCCGTGCTTTGAAGCGACGTCGGCTCGCCCACAATGCAGTAGTCCATTCGTTCGCCGCGCGCTTGCAAGGCTTCGCAAACGACCACCGTGCCGTCCAGCGCGGGGCCCTCTTCGTCGCTCGTGATCAAAAAACCGATCGACAGGCCGGTGTCGGGCTGCGCTGCCACAAACTCCTCAACAGCCACCACAAAAGCCGCCAGCGAAGTCTTCATGTCGGCGGCGCCGCGACCATACAACTTGCCTTCACGCTGCGAGGGCATGAACGGGTCGCTGTGCCACTGGTCCAGCGGACCGGTGGGCACCACATCCGTGTGACCGGCAAAAACTATCAATTTGCTGGCTGCAATCGCATCGGTGACGCGTGTCGATGGCCGCTTGGCCCATAAGTTGGTAACACGAAAATCTGATGGCCCGCTGGAGATGGTTTCACAAACAAAGCCCAATGGGGCCAGGCGAGTGGCGATGATGTGCTGGCACCCGGCATCATCCGGCGTCAGCGACGCGCAGGAAATCAGCTGTTTTGCAAGTTGCAGTGTGCGGGGCATCAGTGTTTCACGTCCAGTGTGATTTCTGTGAAAGATGGCTCGTCGTCCGGGTCTTCCTGCGGCTCCTCTGGCTTGGCGCGAACGCTAAAGTCATTTTCCAGTCGCCACATCAAATTGGTGGGTGAATCAGAATTGGCCAGCCCTTCTTTGCGCTCCACAATGCCTCGCACAATCAGGCGCGCAATGTCCTGCTCAAAGGTCTGGCTGCCGGCTGCCATCGACTTTTCCATCGCCTCTTTGACACCGGAAAAGTCACCTTTTTCAATCAACTCGTAGACCAGTTTGGTATTGAGCAAAATCTCCACGGCAGGTATGCGCGCGCCGCTCACTGTGCGCAACAGACGTTGCGACACAATCGCTTTCAAGGCAGCGGCCAGGTCGCCCAGCAGGGTCGGTCGCACTTCCACCGGATAAAACCCCAGAATCCGGTTCAGGGCCTGGTAGCTGTTGTTGGCGTGCAGGGTTGCCAGGCACAGATGGCCTGACTGGGCGTAGGCAATGGCCGACGACATGGTGTCACGGTCGCGTATCTCACCAATCAGGATGACGTCGGGCGCTTGCCGCAAGGCGTTCTTGAGGGCCAGCTCGGTGGAGCGCGTGTCGATGCCGACTTCGCGCTGGTTGACCACTGAGCGCTTGTTCTTGAACAGAAATTCAACCGGGTCTTCAATCGTGAGGATGTGGCCGGAGGCGTGCTCGTTGCGGAAATCGAGCAACGACGCCAACGTCGTGCTCTTGCCGGTTCCGGTAGCGCCGACCAGTAGCATCAAGCCGCGCTTCTCCATGATCAATTCACTCAGGATCGATGGCACCGACAGCGTCGCCAGGGGCGGAATGTCCATCGAGATGAAACGGATCACGGCCGCCAAAGAACCACGCTGGCGCATCGCGCTGATGCGAAATCTGCCAACGCCTGCCAGGCCCCAGCCCATGTTCAGCTCGTTGGTATCTTCCAGTTCCTTGATACGCTCAGGCGGCAAAATCTCAGCCAGCAAATTGCGCGGCGCCTCGGGTGGCAGCACCTGGTTGTTGATGGGAACACATTGGCCATTGATCCGGATCAGAACCGGTGAGTGAGCCGACAGATAGACGTCGGAGGCCTTCTTCTCGCTCATCAAGCGAAGAATTCGCTCCATCGTGCCCAAGCTGCCGTTATTTGCCATCTCAGCCCTTATCAGTCGCGCAGCAAATCGTTCAGGCTGGTTTTGGCGCGCGTTTGCGCATCCACCCGTTTCACGATGATGGCCGCAAAAAGACTGTACTTGCCATTGTTCTTGGGCAGGCTGCCGCTGATCACCACCGAACCGCTGGGGATCCGGCCATAACTGACACTGTCGGTTGCACGGTCGTAAATAGGGGTGCTTTGACCCAGGTAAACGCCCATGGAGATGACCGAATTTTCCTCGACGATGACGCCCTCCACCACTTCGGAGCGGGCACCGATGAAGCAGTTGTCTTCAATGATGGTGGGGCCGGCCTGCATCGGCTCCAGCACGCCACCGATGCCGACACCTCCGCTAAGGTGCACGTTTTTGCCGATTTGTGCACATGATCCAACGGTGGCCCATGTATCCACCATGGTGCCTTCGTCCACATAAGCCCCGATGTTGACGTAGGACGGCATCAAAATGACGCCCTTGCCGAGAAAGCTGCCGCGCCGCGCGACTGCTGGCGGCACCACGCGCACACCGGTGGCTTTCATGGCCTGGGCGTCCAGGTGGGCAAATTTGGTCGGCACCTTGTCGTAGAAACCCAGGTCACCCGCCTTCATGATCTCGTTGTCTTTCAGGCGAAAGCTCAGCAGCACGGCTTTTTTGATCCACTGGTGCGTGGTCCACTGGCCCACGGCTTCGCGGGTGGCGACGCGCAAGCGCCCCGAGTTGAGCTGGGCAATAACTTGCTCGACTGCCGCAAGTACATCCTTGGGTGCCGATTGGCTGGAAAAATTGGCGCGATCTTCCCACGCGGCATCGATGATTTTTTGCAGTTGCTGTGGCATGAAAGCTTTTCTCAGGTTCGGTTGATCAAGTTCTGGATTTGACAAACTCAACAATGCGTTGGGCCGCCTCGACACATTCAGCGGTCTCGGCCACCAGGGCCATGCGAATACGCCCTTCACCCGGGTTTGCGCCTTGACTGTCGCGCGACAGGTAAGACCCGGGCAAAACCGTCACATTGTAAAGAGTGAACAGATCACGTGCGAAATCCGCATCATTGCCCTTCACTTTGGCCCAAAGGTAAAAGCCGGCATCCGGCAGCGCCAGCTCCAGCACGTCGGCCAGCAGCGGCGTCACTTGGGCAAATTTGCTGCGGTACAAGGCCCGGTTGTCGATGACGTGCTGCTCATCACGCCAGGCCGCAATGCTGGCAGCTTGCACCACCGGGCTCATGGCGCAGCCGTGGTAGGTGCGGTAGAGCAAAAACTGCTTGATGATGGCAGCGTCGCCAGCGACGAAGCCGCTGCGCATGCCAGGTACATTGCTGCGTTTGGACAGGCTGGTCAGCGAGATCAGGTTCTTGAAATCGTTGCGGCCCAGCGTGGCGGCGGCTTCCATACCGCCCAGTGGCGGCTCGTCGCGGAAGTAAATCTCGCTGTAGCACTCGTCCGAGGCGATGACAAAGCCGTGGCGATCACTTAAATCAAACAGTTTTCTCCACTCGGACAGCGGCATCACTGCGCCCGTTGGGTTGCCTGGTGAACAGACAATCAGCAACTGCGTGTGCTGCCAAACCTGGTCGGGCACGCTGTCCCAGTCCTGCGCAAAATTTCGCGCCGGGTCGGTTGCGACAAAGTAGGGCTGGGCCCCGGCCAATAGTGCCGCACCTTCGTAAATCTGGTAGAAAGGATTGGGGCATACCACCATCGGCGCAGAGTTGTTCATGCTGCCTGCCGGTACCGGATTGACGATGGTCTGAGTCAGCGCAAACAAGGCCTCGCGTGAGCCGTTCACCGGCAGCATCTGGGTAGCCGGGTCGACCTCCAGGCGGTAACGCTGTTTGAGCCAATGTGCGAACGCCTTGCGCAACTTGATATCACCGGTGGTAGCCGGGTAGGACGCCAGCCCGCTGGGCGTGCTCACAATGGCATCGATCATCGCCTGCTGAATGAAGGCCGGTGTCGGGTGTTTGGGTTCGCCCATGCCCAGACTGATCGGGCGCAGGGCTGGGTTGGGGGTGACGTTGGCGAACAGTTGACGCAGCCGCTCGAACGGGTAGGGCTGCAACAGGGAAAGCAGTGGATTCATTGCGGTCGATTATCCTGTCTGTGCGATGCCTGTCGCCAAACCCTGCCTCGGTCGCCCGTCTGGTCGGCTTACTTTTTAATTTTTCTGCGAGCGTTGCTTGACTTGACCGCCGCTTTGCGTGCGGGCTTTGCCGCAGACTTTGCGACTGGTGATACGGCCGGCTTCGCCGCTGCCTTGGGGGCATCCCCAATGACCGACTTGACCGGACAGATTTTGAAGATGGGGCATTTCTGGCAACCGACAGCAATGGCAATGGGGCAAATGGTCATGGTTTTCTTTTCGTGGAGTGCGCTTTCGCGTAGCGTTACAGTATGCCCCGGCGCGAGCCGGGAAGCGCTACCAATGCAAGGGGATTGCCCCTAACTTTTACTGAGCTGTGACTTCAATGCCTTTGAACTCACCGGTTGCGATGCGCTTTTGCCACTCGGCCGGGCCGGTGATGTGGGCGCTGGTGCCACCCGCGTCAACCGCTACCGTGACGGGCATGTCGACCACGTCAAACTCATAAATAGCTTCCATGCCAAGGTCCGCAAAGCCAACCACCTTGGCATGCTTGATGGCTTTGCTGACCAGGTAGGCAGCACCGCCAACGGCCATCAAATAAGCGCTCTTGTGTTTCTTGATGGCTTCAATCGCCAGCGGGCCGCGCTCGGCTTTGCCGATCATGCAAATCAGGCCGGTTTGACTTAGCATCATCTCGGTGAAACTGTCCATGCGGGTGGCAGTCGTTGGGCCGGCCGGGCCGACCGCTTCGCCTTTGACCGGGTCGACCGGGCCAACATAGTAAATGACCCGATTGGTGAAATCGACGGGAAGCTTTTCACCCTTGGCCAGCATATCCTTGATGCGCTTGTGAGCAGCGTCACGACCGGTCAGCATCTTGCCATTGAGCAAGAGTGTGTCGCCGGGTTTCCAACTGGCCACTTCCTCTTTGGTCAACGTGTTGAGGTCGACTTTTTTGCTCTTCACGTAGTCGGGCGTCCACTTGACATCGGGCCACAAATCGAGTGAGGGCGGGTCCAGGTACACCGGCCCGCTGCCATCCATCACAAAATGGGCGTGGCGGGTGGCCGCGCAGTTGGGAATCATGGCGATCGGTTTGCCGGCCGCGTGGGTTGGATACATCTTGATCTTGACGTCGAGCACCGTAGTGAGCCCGCCCAGGCCTTGGGCGCCGATGCCCAGTGCATTGACTTTTTCAAAAAGTTCCAGTCGCAATGCTTCGGCCTTGGTCAGTGCCTGGCCGGAAGATGATTTGGCCTGCAACTCGTACATATCAAGGTCTTCCATCAGGCTTTGCTTGGCCATCAGCACCGCTTTTTCGGCGGTGCCGCCAATGCCAATGCCCAGCATGCCGGGTGGGCACCAGCCGGCGCCCATGGTGGGCACTGTTTTGAGCACCCAATCGACCACCGAGTCCCCCGGGTTGAGCATGGCCATCTTGCTTTTGTTCTCGGAGCCGCCGCCTTTGGCGGCCACTGTAACCTCGAGCTTATTGCCGGGAACGATCTCGGTGTAGATCACGGCGGGTGTGTTGTCCTTGGTGTTCTTGCGATCAAACTGGGGATCTGCCACCACGCTGGCACGCAAGGGGTTGTCAAGGTGGTTGTAGGCGCGGCGCACGCCTTCGTTGACGGCGTCGTCCAGGCTGCCGGTGAACTCGCCCCAGCGCACATCCATGCCAACTTTGAGAAACACGTTGACGATACCGGTGTCCTGGCAAATCGGGCGGTGTCCGGTGGCGCTCATCTTGCTGTTGGTCAGAATTTGGGCGATGGCGTCTTTGGCCGCCGGGCTCTGTTCGCGCTGGTAGGCGCGGGCCAGGTGGGCAATGTAGTCGGCCGGGTGGTAGTAGCTGATGTACTGCAGGGCGGCGGAAACGGACTCGATCAGGTCAGACTGGCGGATGGTAGTCATGGTGATTTAAAACCTCAGGTGGTCGGGGCATTGGTTATGTGGTGACAATGGTCAGCAGTTTAACCGTCCAGGCTCTGCAAAACTGAGCCAGCTAGGCTGTGTTCATGCTCAAGTTCATTCGATTCAATGTCAGTCGCTTTATCGATTCGCAGTCTTTTGGCGGTGTGTTGCTGGCGCTGGCCGCACTGGCGGCGCTATCGGTCAGCAACTCGCCGTGGAGCGAGGCCTATCAGCAGTTGCTGCACCTGCCCATGGAACTGAGTTGGGGAGCGCACCGGCTGCTGCTGCCGATGCCGCTGGTTTTCTGGGTCAATGACTTGTGGATGGCGGTGTTCTTTTTTTTGGTGGGTCTTGAGATCAAGCGCGAATTGCTGGTTGGCGAGTTGGCCTCGCCGGCCCAGTTGCTGCTGCCGGCCTGCGCAGCCTTGGGTGGCATGGTGCTGCCGGCACTGATCTATGTGGTGCTCAACTGGGGGGACGCCGTCGCCTTGCGCGGCTGGGGCATTCCGATGGCCACCGATATTGCTTTTGCGCTGGGTATTTTGGTACTGTTTGGCAGCCGCATTCCCGAATCGCTCAAGGTGTTTTTAACCACCGTGGCCATCATCGACGACTTGGGTGCAATATTGGTGATTGCACTGTTCTATACGACAGCGTTGTCAGCCATCATGCTGCTGGCTTCGCTCGCTTGCATGATGGCTCTGCTGGCCTTGAACCGAGCCCGGGTGGCATCGATTTGGTGCTACGTGGTGCTGGGATTGTTGCTTTGGGTCTGCATTTTGAAGGCTGGCGTTCATCCGACACTGGCCGGTGTCATCACGGCCTTGGCCATTCCTATGGCAGACGGCAAGGGCGGCTCACCACTGCACAACGCCGAGCACGCTTTGCAACCGTGGGTCGCCTATCTGATTTTGCCGCTGTTCGCTTTTGTCAATGCCGGAGTCGCGCTGCAGGGTGTGACCTTTACCATGCTGTTGCAATCTGTTCCCCTGGGCATTGTCAGCGGCCTGTTGCTGGGCAAGGGGATCGGCGTTTTCGGCGCTTCATGGGTGATGATCCGATGGGGCGGCGCCCGGCTTCCGGCACACAGCAGCTGGCGACAGTTTTTGGCCGTGTGCGTGCTGTGCGGGGTCGGCTTTACCATGAGTCTTTTTATCGGCGCGCTGGCCTTTGCACCGGCCTCTGCAAGCTACGAATCTCAGGTCAAGCTGGGGGTGCTGCTGGGGTCGCTGCTTAGCGCAGTGCTTGCCACTGTGCTGTTTTTGACCAGCCAGGCGAATGCCCAGAGCGTTCGAGGCTGATCTATTTGGATGCCAGTCAGTGGCGTGTAAGTGCCAGCCCTGACAGTCCCGGTCAGTTTCGATAGACTTGACAATACGCGGAACCGATTTCAGCAAGGATGCTGCATTGGCTGTCCTCAACACAATTTTTAGGAGACCTATTCATGAGTGAACCATCATCCGCCATTGAGTCCGTACTGGTTGAAAACAGAGTGTTTCCACCGAGCGAAGCATTCGTCAAGTCCGCACGGATCTCCGGCATGGAAGGCTACAACGCCTTGTGCGCTGAGGCGGCGAATGACTTTGAAGGTTTCTGGGCCAGACTGGCGCGCGAGAACGTGGTCTGGACGAAGCCTTTTACCAAGACGCTGGACGAGTCCAATGTGCCGTTTTACAAATGGTTTGAAGACGGCGAACTTAACGCTTCAGCCAATTGCCTGGACAAGCACATGGGCACGTCGGTGGAGAACAAAACAGCGGTCATCTTTGAAGCGGATGATGGTACGGTTACCAGGACCAGCTACAAGGAACTGCTGGGGCGCGTCAGCCAGTTTGCCAATGCGCTCAAGGTCCATGGCATTCAAAAAGGCGACCGCGTGCTGGTCTACATGCCCATGACACTCGAAGGGGTGATCGCCATGCAGGCCTGTGCCCGCATTGGCGCCACCCACAGCGTGGTGTTCGGTGGTTTCTCTGCCAAGGCATTGCAGGAACGCATCATTGACGCCGGTGCGGTAGCGGTGGTGACGGCCAATTACCAGATGCGCGGCGGTAAAGAGTTGCCACTAAAAGCCATTGTGGACGAGGGACTGGGTTTGGGTGGTTGCGAGTCGATCAAAACCGTTTTTGTGTACCAGCGCACCGCTACGGCCTGCAACATGGTGGCGGGACGTGATGTCACCTTTACCGAGGCTGTTGCCAGTCAAAGCAGTGTATGTGCGCCGGTGGCTGTAGGCGCCGAGCATCCGCTGTTCATTCTTTTTACTTCCGGCTCCACCGGCAAACCGAAAGGCGTTCAGCATTCCACCGGCGGCTTCATGCTGTGGGCCAAGCTGACCATGGACTGGACCTTTGATTTGAAACCGTCCGACGTCTTCTGGTGTACCGCGGACATTGGCTGGATCACGGGCCACGCCTATGTCGCTTATGGTCCATTGGCGGCAGGTGCCACACAGGTTATTTTTGAAGGCATTCCGACTTTTCCGGACGCCGGTCGTTTCTGGCAGATGATCGAGCGCCACAAATGCAGTATTTTCTATACCGCGCCGACCGCCATTCGGTCGCTCATCAAGGCGGCCGAGAGCAACGAAAAAGTTCATCCGGCACGCTCCGACCTGAGCAGTCTGCGCATTCTGGGGACGGTTGGTGAGCCGATCAATCCGGAAGCCTGGATGTGGTACTACCGAAACATCGGCGGTGAGCGTTGCCCGATCGTCGACACCTTCTGGCAGACCGAAACCGGCGGCCACATGATCACGCCGCTACCGGGCGCCACACCGTTGGTCCCCGGCAGTTGCACCTTGCCATTGCCCGGCATCATGGCCGCCATCGTGGACGAAGCCGGCCACGATGTGCCCAATGGTTCGGGCGGCATGCTGGTCGTGAAGCGTCCCTGGCCTTCCATGATTCGCACCATCTGGAATGACCCCGAGCGTTTCAAGAAAAGCTATTTTCCGGAGGAGATGGGGGGCACCTATTACCTGGCCGGTGACGGCGCAGTGCGCAGCATCGATAGGGGCTACTTCCGCATTACCGGGCGCATTGACGATGTGCTGAACGTGTCGGGTCACCGCATGGGCACCATGGAAATTGAATCGGCTCTGGTGGCCAAGACCGACCTGGTGGCAGAAGCCGCCGTGGTGGGGCGGCCGGACGATCTGACTGGCGAGGCCATTTGTGCATTTGTGGTGCTCAAACGTTCCTGCCCAACTGGTGATGAGGCACGCGCCATTGCCAAGGAACTGCGGGATTGGGTGGCCAAAGAAATTGGTCCGATTGCCAAGCCCAAAGACATTCGCTTTGGTGAGAACCTGCCAAAGACACGCTCCGGCAAGATTATGCGGCGCTTGCTGCGTTCCCTGGCCAAGGGCGAGTCGATTACCCAGGATACGTCAACACTCGAAAATCCGGCCATTCTGGACCAGTTGGGGCAAACTTATTGAGGTCTGAAAGCAACGGCTATTGAGGGTTCGCTGGACTGAGTTGGAGCCGAATCGCATGAAGGGTTTTTGCCGTGCGGTCGGCCCAACCTCGGTATCAAAATTCTTGCCAATCGTGGTGGCAGAGTTTGGGCTATCCGCCCGCGCCTGATACTGTCAAATGCCCAGAAAACGAATTTTCAGAGGAGACTAACTTGCTTGCAAGTTATGTCGCAGCTAAATCGGCGCGGACCTATACCCCGAACTCTGCAGTCGGCATCCTTGGTTAACGTAGCAATGTCGATTCGCTCGAAGGACAAGTACGCATTGGGAGCCGGCATTCCACTGGCCTAAATGCTCGCCCTATCTCTTTGGGTTTTGCGATAGGTCTGGTAGTTGCTTATGCGGGGAATACCAGGGCTACTGGCCTAAATGACTCTGCCGAATTCCAGACAACAGCCACCCACTGCTGCCCTGACGTGACTTCATCAAATGCCAGACCTCGTCGAACGACTCGTCCTGCTTGTCTGCGGCATCTCGAATCACTCCCGTAAAGTGCACACTCACCCAATAGCGATCAGTGTCTTCATCGACTTCGATGACCCCGGCTTCGAGGCTGACCACTTCGCTCTTGTGAGTAGCGGTATCCCGCTCGGCGATTTCCATCTTCAGTTCAGCGAACATTTCCGGCGTGGTGAACTGGCGGATGTCGACCAGGTTGGCGGCGTCGCTGGCAGCCTGCAGACGGATGAAGTTGACCTTGGCACTTCGCTCAAAGGATGCGGTGTCAAAGTCTGATCGAATCCGGCTTGCGCTGGCGCCAATGCTGGAGCCAATGGCCGAGCCGATGGCGCTGCGCCCTCCCGCGGGCATTGCCACCTTGTACGCGGGGGCATCGTACTCCATGGCGCTTGCCGTGCGGGCGTTGGGCGGGGTCGCATACGCATGCTGCATGCCCCTGGGGCTTGGGGCGTTGGACTGCTGCGCCGCTACGCGCTTACGCATAATGAAACCAATCGCCACCATGATGGCAGCCGCCAATAGCCCGATCATGACGATGGACGCCAACTCATCGCCAAATCCCATGTGGGACGCCAAGGCAGCCAGACCAAGGCCAGCAGCAAGCCCTGCGATTGGACCCATCCACGAACGGGAAGGTGCTGCTGCCGCGGCGCCGGCAGTCGGTGCGGCAGCGGTTTGCGCGGTTGTGGCGGGCGCTTTGTCCGCCATGGCCTGGCGTTGGGTACCCATGGATTTGCCGGAGCCCATGCGTTTTGCGGCTTCGGCATCCGTAGCGACGGTGCCAAAGCCGAGCGTGAACACTACGGCCAGCAGTGAAAGGAATTGCTTCATTTAGATCTCCTGAGAAGTGAAAGAACGGGCTAACGGTAGGCGGTAGGCATCTTCTTAAAAAGCAGCCTTTATTGGATGAAAGCTTCGAAAAATAGAGAGCATTTGTGACGAAGGCGGGTTCAGAAACCTGCCAGACGCTGGCGCCGCTTGAACACGATGTGCAAGCGCCAAACAAGTTTGACACTGAGGTATGCCGTGGCAGACCCTGCCACCGAAAAAATGCCCATACCCAACACGGTTGGCCAGCCAAACTCCGCAAACCACGCAGCAACACCCATTCCTTGTGGCGCGCTGGCGGGCATGGCTCCCCCCAGAACCAGTCCACCCACTTGGTAGGCCAGCCAAAGCCAGAAGCCAATCGTGAGCGGATTGGTGAGCATCGTCATGGCAACCGCGACCGGAACATTGGCACGCCACCAGATGCAATGGGCGACGGCCACCACCATTTGCGCGACCGGAATCACGAAGGCCCAAAATGTGCCGACTGCCACGCCGCGTGCCACCGCTTCATGCTGGAGCCGCCACAACTGCGGGTCGAGCAACCGGCTAGCGGTCGGCTTCAGCCAAGGGTGGGCTGCCAATACCTCCCGGTTGGGTAGCGACTGGCGGAACCTGTTGCTCCATTGGTGATCAGGTCGTTTCATTGGGGTGCTTCCTTGCGCACCATGGCGATCAAAGCATGCAGCGCTACTCCGCCAACAATCAGAATCGCAAAGCCGATGCTCCACAGGAGCCAGGCGAGCGGCTTCAACCAGCCCACGGCATTTGGCAATGCAGACAATGCGGAGTGAATCCAAGGCAAGACGGTCTCGGTGCTCGCCTTGACTGCCAAGATCAGTTCGGATGGTGCCAACAAAGCGGTCCACCCCGGCAGAACTACTTGCTCGATCGATTGCGAGTGATCCGCCAAGGCACCGACGCCTGTGATGGACCAGGCGGCAAAAGAATGCAGTACCCAAACACCCATAGACCAGATGGCGAGAAGTGCCAGAACCAGAAACCAGGAAATCGCGTAAAGCATTGGGAGTCCGATATCTTGTAATTGCGATGGGCCAATGGTGCCGATCCTGCGACCTCCAGAACAGCAGGGAAATTCGCCGGTACACCCCCGGTTTTACGAACTATATTGATTGTTTTATCAGAAAAAACATGGCGATATACCGCTAGACTTCGGCATCTGATGTCGCGCTGGCGTTTTGCCCGTTGCGCAAGCTAAGCAACACGATTGGAGTTGCGGATTCCCAACTTGAGAGGTATTTATGCAGACTATTGCTCCCCTGTGGCTCTGGGCTACCTTCGTCGGCATCGTGCTGGTGTCGCTCTTCATTGACTTTGTGTTGCTCAAAAAGCAGGGCGCGCAAGACATCGGTGTCAAGGCAGCACTGAACTGGTCGCTGGTCTGGATTGCGCTCAGTTTTCTGTTCAACGGCCTGTTCTGGTGGGCGGTCAAAGACAGCACCGGGTCGAACGAGACCGCCAACACCAAGTCGCTGGAATTTCTGACCGGTTATCTGATCGAGAAATCGCTGGCGGTCGACAACATTTTTGTTTTTCTGCTGATCTTCACCTACTTCGCCGTCCCCACGCACTATCAGAAAAGGGTGCTGATGATCGGTATCATCGGCGCGATTGTGTTGCGCACCATCATGATCCTGGTGGGCGGCTGGCTACTGGCTGAGTTCCACTGGATCTTGTATGTGTTCGGAGCATTCCTGATCCTGACGGGTGTGAAGATGTGGTGGGCCGCTGGCAAAGAGCCCGACCTGGAAGACAACCCCGCATTGAAGTTGCTGCGCAAAACGCTGCCAGTGAGCAAGAACTACGACGGCGAGAATTTTTGGACCATCGAAAACGGCAAGAAAATCGCCACGCCGCTGGCCATGGTGATCTGTCTGATTGCGCTGACCGACGTAATTTTTGCGGTGGACTCCATCCCAGCCATCTTTGCCATCACCAGCGACCCCTTCATTGTGCTGACCAGCAATGTGTTTGCCATCTTGGGACTGCGGGCGATGTACTTTTTGCTGGCGGCTGTGGCCAACAAGTTTCACCTGCTGAACTACGGCCTGGCGGTGATTCTGGTGTTCATTGGCACCAAGATGTGTCTGGTCGACGTCTTCAAGATTCCGGTCGTGTTCTCGCTTGGAGTTGTGGTTGGCATATTGGCCTTGACTATGCTGCTGAGCGTGCGCACCGCGCAACCTGAACCGAAGGCCTGAACTGGTGCTAAAGCGCCGGTTGCAGCAAGCGCTGCACCAGCGGATGCAGCACCTTTTTTTCGGTGCCAATCGCAAAAAAGTGCTCGGTCACACCTTCGCACGGACCCAGGCGCTGCACTGCGTAATGGGCCAGCAGATTGTCATGTACCCATTCAGCCGCTGGAAACACGCCCATGCCGCTGGCGCCAAAGGTCTTCAGCAGCGCACCGTCCTCAAACTCGCCGACGATGCGTGGCCGGATCGCGCGTTGCTCAAACCATTGGTCCAGCCGGGCACGCACCGCAGTGTGTGCAGTGGGCAGCAGCAGAGGCACATCGGCCAGGCTTTGCGGAAAATCTTTTCTCGCAGCCTCTACCAAACTCGGCGTGCCGTACCAGCCAATGGTGGATGAGCCCGTGGCGTGGCTGTAAAGCTTGATGTTGGGATTGGCCGGTGCGGGACGGTCCGACAGCACAATGTCCAGCCGGTGCAGAGCAAGGTCGCCCAACAGATCATCTAGATTTCCCTCGTGGCACAGCAAGCGCAAGTTCGGTTCGCCAATAACAGGTAGCAATAGGCGATGCACGACCAATTTGGGCAGGCCGTCGCAAATGCCAACCGCTAGTCGTACGGTCGGCGTACTCACTGCGTCGCGGACCCGCGACGGCAGGTTTTCACCCAGTTGAAAAATGAGGTCGGCCTGCTGCATGGCGGCCAGTCCGGCCTCAGTCAGCACCAACCCTCGCCCGGCGGGCTTGAGCAGTGCGTAGCCCAGGGCGCGCTCAAGTTCACGCACCTGGGCACTTACGGTTTGCACTGCCATGTTCAATTTGTCAGCGGCCCGAGAGATGCCACCTTCTTTGGCTACTACCCAAAAGTAGTACAGATGTTTGTAATTAAACGAAGAGCTCATAAGTCAGGTTTATTAGGATTACGGATAAGAAAGTATCTGCTTTTTAAGAAGCATCTTAAGTCTTATCGTTGCGACTTCTTTCACCCACTCAAGAAGAGATGCCACCATGCGTTGCCGAGGTTGGCACCGGCACCATGCCCACCCTCGATCACTTCATAAAACAGGTAAGGCACACCGAATTCAGATAGCCGCGCGGCAAACTTGCGTGTGTGCTGCGGCCCAACCCGGTCATCTTTGGTGGTTGTCCATATGAACGTTTCAGGATAGTTCACGCCCTTTTTCAGGTTGTTGTAAGGCGAAATCTAAGCCAAGAAATTTTTCTCGTCCTTATTGGCAACGCTTCCGTATTCACCAACCCATGAGGTTCCGGCGGCAATTGATTCAAAGCGTAGCAGGTCCAACAGCGGAACTTGAATATCTACCACGCTCCACAATTCCGGATGCTGAGTCATCTGCACGCCCATCAGCAGGCCACCGTTGGAGCCTCCTTGGATAGTCCAAGCTGATGAATGGCACTTTCTCCTTCCTGTACCGCGTCGGCAAACGTCAGCTTCACTCGAGCGGGAGCACCAGCTTTGCACGGATTCGCGCTCACGACCGGCAGGTGCACGGTCGCTCAGCTTGAACAATTCGCGGTTACTCATACCGATCAAAACCATTTGTAGTTTGATGCGCTACGCACTACAATATGCCGAAATGATCAAGAGTTTTCGTCACAAAGGCTTGCAACGTTTTTTTGAAACAGGCAGCAAGTCCGGAATACAGGCTGCGCATGCGAGCAAGCTGCGCCTGCAACTGGCAGCTTTGGATCAAGCGGTCAAACCTGAAGACCTTTCGGCGCCGTCCTGGGCGTTGCACCCCTTAAAGGATGAACTGAAGGGTCATTGGGCACTTGCCGTGAATGGAAATTGGCGTATGGTGTTTGCCTTTGAGGGTGAAGATGCCGTGCTTGTTGATTACCGGGATTACCACTGAGGTTCAGTATGACTCGAATGCACAACCCCCCGCATCCTGGCGAAATTCTCCGGGAGTATTTGGGCGACATCACGGTGACACAAGCCGCGGTGAAGCTTGGCGTCAACCGCGTAACTCTGTCCCGCGTGGTCACCGGGTCGTCGGGCATTTCTGCCGACATGGCCTACCGATTGGGCGAAGCTTTCGGGACCAGCCCTGAGCTGTGGGCAGGCATGCAACTTCAGTACGACTTGTATCACGCGGGCAAGTTGACGCGCCCTCGAATCGAACGATTGGCCGCGTAGGCAGACGGGTGCATCGACCGGTTGAATCCGCCGCACGAAGCGGGTCGCCGCGAACGCCAACTTACGGGAAGCGAGGTGAGCAACCGGTGACCTGATTGTCGTCGGTGACTCCTTGCAACTCGAACCGGTAGTTGGCGCCCGCGCCCCAATGGCACCCAGTTCGGATCAACCAGCAACGCCAGGCGGGGGTGGGGCGGAGGTTGGGGGTGATTTCAAAAAGCGAAGCGTATGAGCCCCCGGCGTCCGCCCCGCTCCCGCCGACTCCACGCCAACTCAGTCTTGAATTACCGCAGAGTGAACTGGCAGAAGCCGAGCCAGTTGTAAAACCCCGCACAAAGGAAAAAGCCCGCGCAAGCAGGCTTTTTCAATTCTTAAACAGGCGCGAAAGTTACTTCATCGCCAGCACCCAGTTCACCAGTTTTCTGGCTTCTGCCTCGTTGACTTGGGGGTTGGCCGGCATCGGTACCGGTCCCCAAACGCCAGCGCCACCCTTCATGACTTTGACGACAAGTTTGTCAGCGGCATCTTTTTGACTGGCATATTTTTTTGCCACGTCTTTGTAGGATGGGCCCACCACTTTTTTGTCGACAGCGTGGCACGCAAGGCAGTTTTTGGACGTGGCCAGTGCCTGATCCGCAAACGCCGGAGCAGTCAGTGAGGCTGCGCATAGCAAAACAAAGAGAGCACGTTTCATTATTCTTCCCGGTAGGTTGGTTTACAGTTGACTAACGCCAATGCATGGACGGCGGTTGACATGTTCGGCTTTGGAGCATGGTAGATACGACAGGAGAAACACAGTGTACTTTTTAGGACTGGGGCTGGTGTTGCTGGCTCTGAAATATTTTGAAATCGGACCGGTGGCTGCATGGAGTTGGTTGCTGGTGCTGTTGCCTTTTGGGCTGGCGGTGCTCTGGTGGTCCTGGGCAGACTGGTCGGGTTACACCAAGAAAAAGGCGATGGAGCGCGAAAATGCACGCCGCCAGGAGCGCATTGACAGAAACCGTGACGCCATTGGAACGACGTCCACAAAGAAAAAACGCTGACATCAGGCTCAGTAGTTGTCGAGTACCGCGCCTTTGCTGGCGGTAGAGGCGTTAAAAGCAAACTTGGCTTGCACACCGCGTGTATAGCGCGGCGCTGGCGCGGTCCAGGCCAGGCGGCGTCTGACAATTTCTTCATCACTGACATTGAGTTGCAGCAGCAACTGGTGCGCGTCGATAGTGATGGAGTCACCCTCGTGGATGAATGCAATGGTGCCGCCGGCCGCCGCCTCAGGCGCCACGTGACCGACCACCATGCCCCAGGTACCGCCCGAGAAGCGGCCGTCAGTGATCAGCCCCACCGACTCCCCCAGCCCTTGACCCACCAGTGCGCCGGTGGGGGCCAGCATCTCTGGCATACCGGGGCCGCCCTTGGGGCCGAGGTAGCGCAATACCATGATGTCGCCGGGCTTGATGTTGCCGGCAAGAATGGCAGCCAGGCCCGATTGTTCGTCCTCGAACACGCGCGCCGGGCCGGTCATCACCGGGTTCTTCAGGCCGGTGATCTTGGCAACACAGCCTTCAGGTGACAGGTTGCCTTTGAGAATCGCCAGGTGACCCTGTCGGTACATCGGGTTGGACAGCGGACGGATCACGTCCTGATCAGCACGCGGCATAGCTGGCACGTCTTGCAGCACTTCGGCAATGGTCTGGCCGGTGATAGTGATGCAGTCGCCGTGCAGCAACCGCGCTGACAATAGGGTCTTCATGACTTGTGGAATACCGCCGGCACGGTGCAGGTCCACTGCCAAGTATTGGCCGCTAGGTTTGAGGTCGCACAGCACCGGCGTTTTCACACGCACACGCTCAAAGTCGTCAATCGTCCATTCGACTTCCGCCGCATGCGCAATCGCCAGAAAGTGCAGCACCGCGTTGGTGGAGCCGCCAATGGCCATGATGACGGCGACCGCGTTCTCGATTGATTTGCGGGTGACGATGTCGCGTGGCTTCAGGTTTTTTTTGATGGCCTCGACCAGCACGCGGGCGGACTCTTTGGCTGAGTTCAATTTTTCGTCATGCGGGTTGGCCATGGTGCTGGAGTAGGGCAGGGAAATGCCCAGTGCCTCAAAGGCCGACGACATGGTGTTGGCGGTGTACATGCCACCGCAGGAGCCAGGCCCGGGCACAGCGCGACGCTCGATCTCCAGCAAGTCTTCATCGCTCATGCGACCGGCGGCGTTTTCGCCCACGGCCTCAAACACGCTCACGATGTTCAGGTCTTTGCCCTTGTAGTGGCCGGGCAAAATGGTGCCACCGTAAACAAAAATGGCCGGCACATTGGCACGCAACATGCCCATCAGGCCGCCGGGCATGTTTTTGTCGCAGCCACCAATCACGACCACACCGTCCATCCACTGGCCCTGCACGCAGGTCTCAATGCAGTCCGAAATCACCTCACGGCTGACCAGTGAATACTTCATGCCTTCGGTGCCCATCGACATGCCGTCAGAAATGGTCGGCGTGCCGAATACCTGCGCGTTGCCACCGGCTTCTTCAATCGCAGCAATGGCGGCATCGGCCAGTTTTTGCAGACCGCTGTTGCAGGGTGTGATGGTGCTGTGGCCATTGGCCACACCGATCATGGGCTTGTTGAAGTCATCGGCCTCGTAACCCATGGCGTAGTACATGGAGCGGTTCGGTGCCCGCGACTTGCCCTGGGTGATGTTCTTGCTGCGCGGGTTCAGGATGACGGGTTTGGTGTCCATTGGAAGTCTCTGGTGTCGAGTGAAAAAAATGCTGCAGTTTCAGGGCTGCGAAGGCGCCTCGAATTTTGACGCCCCGGGGGATTTTAATTCGGGACGCCAGTGGGTCTATTCGTGCCAAGGCGATTGCGAGAACTCCTACCACGCATTCAGAGGCCAGGGACAAGACTCAGAGAATCTTGAGCGCTGACCTGATCAGCTTGCGAATCATGGGCGGCACCTCGCCGGCCTTGAACAAGGTGGCAGCAAACGCGAACTGGGTTCGAACAACGCCGCGCTCATGGCTGAATGCTTTGAAACCATAGTGCCCGTGCGCGTTGCCAATACCCGAGTTATTGACGCCGCCGAACGGTAGATTGCCGTGCAGAAACTGCATCAGTGAGTGATTGACACAAGCCCCACCGGACGATGTATTGGTCAGCACCTTGTCGATATCGGCATCGGTCTGGCTGTAGATGTACAGGGCCAGCGGTTTTGGGCCAGCGTTGATACTGGCGATAACCTCATCGATTTGGCTATAGCCGATCACTGGCAACAACGGGCCAAAAATCTCTTCTTCCATGATGCGGGCATTGGCCGCAAGCTTGTCCAGCAGCGTTGGCTGGATGAAGCAGGCATCTTCCACCACGCCACCGCCCACCAGGGCCTGTGCGCCCAGTGCATTGGCGTCATCCAGTAGCGCCTTGACACGTGCCGTATGACGTGCATTCACCATATGCGCCAAGTGCGGGCTGGCTTGCTGCTCTGCGAGAGTGGCGCCGTAGGCCCTTGTGAGTTCTTCGCGGCAGCATTCAACCCACCGGTCCTTAACACTCTCGTGCACATAGACGTAATCTGGCGCAATGCAGGTTTGACCGGAATTGGTGAACTTGGCCCACATGATATTGCTGGCAGCAAGCTTGAGATTGGCGCTGGCATCGACAATCGTCGGGCTCTTGCCCCCGAGCTCCAGCGTGACGCTGGCCAGATTCTTTGCCGCCGCTGCCATGACATATTTGCCAATGGCCGGGCTGCCTGTGAAAAAAATGTGATCAAACGGCAGTTCCTGCAAGGCCTGCGCTACATCAGCCTCACCCTCGAAGAGGGCAACCTCGTTTTCCGTGAAGACTTCACGGACCACCTTGGCCATCAGGCCCGACAGGTTTGGGGTCAGCTCAGACGGTTTCAAAATCGCCGTGTTGCCCGCAGCAATCGCGGAGACCAAGGGTCCCAGCGTGAGGTTCACAGGGTAGTTGAAGGGACCGATGATCAGACAGCGTCCGCGCGGCATATATTGCACGTAGCTTCGGGTTCCCGCTGTCAGTAGGGTGGGCCAAACGCGTTTTGGCTTCATCCACTTCCTGATATTTGCGATAGCGTCGTTGGCTTCGACGCACACCGGCAAGATTTCGCTCAAATCGACCTCGCCCGGAGGCTTCTTGAAGTCTGCATAGGCAGCGCGGTACCAGTCTTGCGTATGGGCGATCACGGCATCACGCAGTTTGCGTATTTTGGCAATGCGCTCTTCTGCAGTGGATCTTCTAAGGCGCAACGCGGTGGCAGCTTGACGTGCGAAAACTTCTTGCATCGTGGTGTTGGATAAAGCAGGTTTCAGTGCGACGACGGTCATGGGATGTCTCCGGGTGAAGAGTTACTTCGTGACGATGGCAAAGGTGCCTGGCGCCTTGTCGATCAAAGTGAAGAAGCGTACCAGATCAATCGTGCTGCCATCAACCTTGAGGTCATCGCTCAGCAGCGTGTCCTTCACGCCGGCGGTGCCAGCCATCATTTTGATGAAGATCGGTTTGGTCAGCGTTAAAGTGGCGTTGGCGTCCGTCGCCACTGCTGCCTTCTTGAAGTGCAATACCGCGTTCTCGATCCACAGCACGTAGGACTCTTTCTTGTCGGAGAGTACCATGTTGATCTTCAGGTCTTTGCCATCGGCGGCCGGGCCGTCGAGGCCGGCGGCCATCGCTTCGAGAAAGCGCTCTGTGGGTGTTTCCTTGAGCATGTCGATCAGGAACGACCGATCCACGCCCTTTTTCGGCGGACCCTCGCGCAGCTCGGCGGCGGCGCTCAGGTAGCTGTTGCGCCAGGTGGCTGCCTCAGACATATATCCCATCTGCTCGTAGGTGCGGGCAAGCAGTTCCTTGGCGGCCTTGTTATCGGGCGCGCCGAAGACGGCGTGGTTGAGCAACTCGGCGGTCCAGCGGTAGTCGCCCTTGTCGAACGCGGTCTGCGCGGCTAACACGGCTTTGTCGGCGCCACCAATGAGTTCCAGATAGTGCTTGGCCGACTCCTGCGGTGGCAACGGGTTCAGGTTGGCCGGGTTGCCGTCGTAGACGCCAAGGTAGAGTTGGTAGACCGCCTTCACGTTGTGACGCAGGTCGCCGTAATAGCCGCGTGTTCCAGGGTAGCTCGCGAGCGACTTGGGCAGCTTGACCATGTCGGCGATCTCGCGCGGCGTGAAGCCGGCATTGGCCAGGCGCACGGTCTGGTCGTGCGTGTACTTGTAGACGTCACGGTGTTTGGTGATGAACTCGGCAATGCGTGCCTTGCCCCAGATCGGCCAGTTGTGCTGACCGACATAGATCTCGCTATCGGCCATCTGGTCCAGCGCCTCCTGCATGTAGGTAGCCCAGCGCAAGGCGTCACGTGCCTTGGCGCCGCGCACCGGCAGCAGGTTGTGCATCGTTTGCGCGAGGTTCTCCGCGCCACCGTAAACCTTTCTCTCTGGTATCGAGAACGTCAGCTCGGCCGGCGCTTCGGCACCCGGAACGTTGTGGAAGACAAAGCGCACACCGTCCAGCGTCAGCTCCTGCGTCGGTTGGGTAATCAATTGCGACGGCTGCAGAATGCCGATGGCGCCATAGGCCACGTTCTTGCCAAGACCGGTGTCGACCAGTCCCTTGGGCGAGCGCTCCAGGTTCTTGCCGAACTGGTACATCGAGCGCCGCGCCATCGCGGTTCCAAGCAGAATGTTCTCGCTGGTGGCCTCTTCCATGAAGCCCTCGGAGGCGATGACAGGAATCTTGCGCTCGGCGACTTCCTGGGCAGTTGCCACTCCGAGCGCGCCACCGAAGTGGTCGGCATGGCTGTGCGTGAAGACGATGGCCGAAACCGGTTTGTTGCCGAGGTGCTTGCGGGCAAACGCCATGGCAGCCGCGGCGCTTTCGCGGGCGGTCAGGGTGTCCACCACGATCCAGCCGGTCTTGCCTTCGATCAGTGTGATGTTCGCGATGTCGAAACCGCGCAACTGATAGACGCCATTGGTGACCATGAAGAGACCGGCCTGGGCGTTCAGGACAGCGTGACGCCAGAGGCTCGGATTGACCGTGTCGGGCACCTTGCCGTCGACAAACTTGAAGGCTTCGAAGTCAACCAACACGCTGCCGTCAGCGCCCAGGATCTTGCCTTCGGGGCGTGCCATGAAGCCGCGCTTGGCGTCTTCGAAGTCCTGCGGGTCGTCGAGCTTGAGTTCCTGAGTGAACTGCGCATTGGCTGTCAGCGTGGTCGGTGCGGCGTCGCCGGCGCTGCCACCGATGCCGGAATTCTTGCCGCAACCGGCGGTTATTGCGATGATCGCGATCAACAGTGCACTGCCTAGTGTTCTCGTCATTTTGTCTCCAGTCTGAATTCGGGTCTGTCTAGTGATTCTTAAGCAACAAATCAGCGAGTTTTTCGCCAATCATGATGGTTGGTGCGTTGGTATTACCCCCTATCAGCGTCGGCATGATGGAAGCATCGGCAACACGCAAGCCACCGATACCCGCTGAATAGCTTAAGAACATTGTTCCTTGCGTCAAAACGAGCGCCGTGAAAGTTACCTTGCTTGCGCCAGCAATGACCAGTGCCAGCGGGCGCACCGCAACATTGAACGCGCCGTATATCAGCATTGCACCCATGAGGATTATCAGAACGCCCCAATTTCTCACAACAAGCTCCGCGATAGGTCCAGAAAGCGTATCGCCAAAATGGGCTTTGATCGCTGCCTGCGGAGCGATGGCCGCATAGATCATGGTGCAGGTCAGTGCGCCTGACACCAGCATGATCCACTTCATGTTCTTGTTCAGCCAGTTCATTTTTTCTCCGGAATATTTCGAATATTGTGCAAAGAATTTAAGTCTTAACGAAGAAACTCCCAGCCGCACATTCCGTGGCAACGGTATTGAACTGGGAATTCAAGCCGGAAGACCGCTTCCGCTGTGCGCACTTGACTCACGACAGTACCGCGTGAATGACTGGATTGTGTCTTGAGTGATCAGCGGTCGTGAAATTGCGAAAGATTTCGTGTTGGTCGGGACCTGACCCTCAGTCGTGATCCGCAACTGACCGCTTGTGCACCATCGGCGTCCTCATCAAAACCTCGTCCAGCCGCCTGCGGCAACAAACCAGTTACCTGTGATGACAGCACTTGACGCAGCCAGTTCCCGCTTGCGTGCACAATGCCGTCCATGCTGATCCACCCACAAATCAATCCGGTTGCCCTGCAACTTGGCCCCTTGGCCGTTCATTGGTATGGGTTGACCTACCTGGCGGCCTTTGGTCTGTTCATGTTCCTTGGCATCAGGCGCCTGAGGCATGAGCCGTTTGCTTCGATCAAAGGAAGCGGCGCCTGGTCGCGCCAGGACGTGGAAGATATTTTGTTCATGGGGGTGATGGGCGTGGTGCTGGGTGGGCGCATCGGCTATTGCTTGTTTTACAAACCACTCTACTATTTGGCACACCCGCTGGAGATTTTTGCCATATGGCAAGGGGGCATGAGCTTTCATGGCGGCATGCTGGGTGTGATTGTGGCCATGGTTTGGTTTGCCCGCTCACGCGCTAAGCCGTGGCTGCAGGTGGCCGATTTTGTGGCGCCGTGTGTGCCAACCGGTCTGGCGGCAGGGCGTGTCGGTAACTTCATCAATGGTGAACTGTGGGGCCGCTTGAGCAGCCAGGATCTGCCGTGGGGCATGGTGTTTCGGGGCGCCGGGGATTTGCCGCGCCATCCATCGCAGGTGTACCAGTTTTTGGGCGAAGGCTTGCTGTTGTTCGTCCTGTTATGGCTGTATGCGCGCAAGGAACGCAAACAGGGCGAGGTGGCAGCAGCCTTTTTGCTGGGCTATGGCGTGTTTCGCTTTGCCGCCGAGTTTTTTCGCGAGCCCGATGCACATCTTGGCATTTTGTCTCTGGGCATGAGCATGGGGCAATGGTTGTGTGTGCCCATGATTGTGGGTGGCATAGGCCTGTGGCGCTGGGCTCTGACCCGCACGCAGGGCTAGGGAATTTTTTCTGACCATGGGTTTGTACTGATGCCCCAAGGGGAAATTCAGGTTCTGGACGGTGTTAAATAGCGCTTTATGCCGTGGGCATGATTTGATCCAAAAAAATGACAGGTCAAGATTGGTTTTGACCGCTATCTCCGGAGACAAAAATGACCTTAACCAGACGAAATTTCATTGACGCTGCTGGCGCGGCCGCGGTGAGTGCCATTGCCGGGGGAGCCATCGCCCAAAGTGGCGCTGGCGCCTTGAAGATCTCGCACCAGTTCCCCGGAGGCACTCTGGCAGAAGGCGATTTCAGGGATCGCTTGTGCAGACGTTTCGCCGTCGAGGTTGAAAAAAGAACGGCGGGCGCGCTGAAGGCTTCGGTCTATCCCGGTTCTTCACTGATGAAGACCAATGCCCAGTTTTCATCGATGCGCAAAGGTGCGCTCGACATGAGTCTGGTGCCGCTTTCATATGCCGGTGGTGAGGTGGCTGAGACCAATATCGGCCTGATGCCCGCGCTGGTGCCAAGCTACGAACAGGGTGCGCTGTGGAAAACTGGCGAAGTCGGCAAGTTGCTTGCCAAAGTGCTTGATGACAAGGGCGTGATTGTCGTTAGCTGGGTCTGGCAGGCCGGTGGTGTGGCCAGTCGGGCGCGGCCTCTGGTGACACCCGACGATGCCAAGGGCCTGAAGGTACGCGGTGGCAGCCGTGAAATGGACATGATGCTAAAAACTGCCGGCGCCTCGGTCATCACGCTGCCGTCCAATGAAATTTACGCGGCCATGCAAACCGGCGCCATGGACGCCGCCATGACGTCGAGCACCAGCTTTATCTCATTCAAGCTGGAGGAGATCGCCAAACATCTGACCAGCGGGCGCAACAAGACCTATTGGTTCATGCTGGAGCCCCTGATGATCTCCAAGGAGGTGTTTGGCAAGTTGCCCAAGGCGCAGCAGGACGTGGTGATGGCGGTCGGTGCTGAGCTTGAAGTCTTTGGGCGGGATGCCGCCCGCGCCGATGACAAAGCTGCCGCCGAGATTTACGCCAAGGCCGGGGCCAAGGTGTATGACCTGGACGAAGCCACGCTGAAGAAGTGGCAGGTGATCGCACGCGAAACTGCCTGGAAAGACTTTGCAGAAAAAAGTGAGTCCTGCGCCGCGCTGCTCAAGGCGGCTCAAAAACTGACATGACGCATGGCATGGAGATTGGACCTGCGGTGTTGGGCGTCGACCCCGACACGCCCAGGCTGCTACTGCCGGTAGCCCTGGTGCTGATGCGGATCAACCGCATCATGGTGGCTCTGGGCATGGTGGCGCTGCTGGTCGCCTCGGTGGTGCTGACCTACAGCGTGGTGTCGCGTTACCTGATGAAGTCTTCTACCGACTGGCAGGACGAGGCGGCGGTTTTTTGTCTGGTGGGGGCCACCTTTTTGTGCAGTTCGTTTGTGCAGGCCTTGCGCGGTCATGTCGGCATCGAAGCCATCGCGGGTTTGCTGCCCAGGTCGGTGAATCGCCTGCGTCTTATGCTGGTGGATCTGCTGGGCTTGCTGTTTTGCAGTTTCTTTGCCTGGAAGTCGTGGACGCTGTTTCATGAGGCCTGGGTGGAGCATCAGACCACATCGTCGTCGTGGGCGCCGTCACTGTCGATTCCCTATGGTCTGATGGCCGCCGGCATGACGCTGCTGAGCTTGCAACTGCTGATCCAGCTCAGTGCGCGCGTCAACGCGCTGATCAACAAGCCCGCCGGAGTGGCGCCATGAGCATGCTGGGTCTGGGCCTGCTGTTTGGCGCGGTGACACTGATCTTCATGTTTTCTGGCGCGCCGATATCGTTTGCGCTGGGCAGCGTGGCGGTACTCTTCATGTACCTTTTCATGCCGGCCTCGGCGCTAAATACCGTCACCCAAAACGTCTATGAGGAGATGGCCAGCATTACGCTGTTGTCGATTCCGCTGTTTATTCTGAAGGGTGCGGCGATCGGCCGATCGCGTGCCGGACAAGACCTTTACGCGGCCATGCATGTCTGGATGGGCCGCATTCCGGGTGGGCTCGGCATTGCCAATGTCTTCGCCTGCGCGCTGTTCGCAGCCATGGCGGGGTCGAGTCCGGCCACCTGCTCGGCGATTGGCAGCGCCGGTATCCCTGAGATGCGCAAGCGCGGCTACTCGCCAGGTTTTGCGGCCGGCATTATTGCTGCTGGCGGAACGCTGGGCATTTTGCTGCCGCCGTCGATCACCATGATTTTGTACGCGGTTGCCGCCGAACAGTCGCTTGGACGCCTGTTTCTGGCTGGCATTTTTCCCGGTGTCCTGCTGGTGGGCCTGTTCGCTGCTTACGCCGCCTTGCACTATCGCAAGGAATACCGGTTGGCGCAGGCCGAATATGAGAGTTCGGGGACGGCGTCGGCGTTGCTCATTAAGGAGACCTTTTCCAACCGACAGAAGTTTGAGATGCTGCCGCGCGTTGTGCCGTTCGTGATGCTGTTGATCGGCGTGATGGTGGCCTTGTATGGCGGCTTTGCAACGCCGTCCGAGACCGCCGGTCTGGGTGCGCTGTTGGCGCTTGCGTTGATCGCGACGATTTACGGCGTCTGGCGACCCAAAGATGTGGCGCCGATTCTGAGCGCAACGCTGCGTGAATCAACCATGCTGATGATGATCATCGGCATGTCGCTGCTGTTCTCGTATGTGATGAGCTTTCTGCACATCAGCCAGTCCACCGCCGAATGGGTGGTGGGCATGTATTTGTCCAGGTGGGTGCTGCTGGCGGCGGTCTTGCTGATGGTGATTTTGCTGGGTTTTTTCCTGCCGCCAGTCAGCATCATCTTGATGACGGCACCAATCATTCTGCCGCCCCTGAAGGCCGCCGGTTTCGATCTGATCTGGTTTGGCGTGCTGATGACCATCGTGATGGAAGCAGGTCTGATTCATCCGCCGGTCGGCCTGAACATTTTTGTCATCAAGAATATCGCACCCGATATATCCCTGAGCGAAATCATTTGGGGCGTGCTGCCGTTTGTGCTGCTGATGTTTTTGGCGGTGCTGCTGATTTGTATTTTTCCTGCCATTGCCACCGGACTGCCGGATCTGGTCATCGGGCTGGCAACGGTCAGATCATGAGCGGCGGTTGATTTATTTCCCAACCCTGACATGCAAACCCGAAACGAAACTGTGACCGGCAACGGCAACCTCTTTGCAGCGCTGAGAGCCGCCTTCCCCGAGGACTTGAACAAGGTTGCTGTCGAAACCGATAGTGGTCTGTTTTATTCGTGGCGAGACCTGGATCGCGCCACCGCCATGATGGCCAATTTGCTGGAATCGCTGGACCTGCCTGCCGACTCACGCATCGCCGTCCAGGTGGAAAAGTCGGTCGAGGCGATGGTTTTGTACCTGGCGACTTTGCGTGCGGGTTTTATTTTTTTGCCGCTCAACACCGCCTATCAAAGTGCCGAGATGGAGTACTTCATCGGCAACGCCGAACCCGCCGTGGTGGTGTGCACCGCCAGCAACTTCGGCTGGGTCAGCAAAATTGCGTTCAAGGTCGGCACGCAATGCGTTTTCACACTTAACGAAGACAGAACCGGTTCACTTCTGGAGCGGGCAGCGCACTGTTCCGATGATCACGTGGTGGCTACCAAGAATGCCGATGATCTGGCAGCCATCTTGTACACCAGCGGCACCACAGGTCGCTCCAAAGGGGCCATGCTGACGCACGGCAACATGCTGAGCAACGCCCAGGTATTGAAGCACTACTGGGGCTGGCGCAGCGAACGCGACGGCGGTGATGTGTTGATTCACGCCTTGCCCATCTTTCATGTGCATGGCTTGTTTGTGGCCATTCATGGCGCCTTGCTTAACGGCAGCAAGATGATCTGGCTGGCCAAATTTGATCCCAAGCTGGTGATTCAAAAAATGCACGAGGCGACCCTGTTTATGGGCGTGCCCACGCTCTATGTGCGCTTGCTGGCCGAGCCGAAGCTCAACCAGGAGACGACACGCCACATGCGGCTTTTCGTATGCGGCTCCGCCCCTTTGCTGATTGAAACTTTCACCGCATGGCAGATCAAGACCGGCCACACCATTCTGGAGCGCTACGGCATGAGCGAGACGGTGATGCTCACGTCAAACCCTTACCGCAAGGCGCAAGGTGAGCGGCGCGGTGGCACGGTGGGGTTTGCCCTGCCCGGAGTAAGTCTGCGGGTACAGGATGACGCCGGTCAACCCGTGGCACTGGGGGAAATAGGAAATATTCAGGTCAAAGGTCCCAACGTGTTCAAGGGCTATTGGCGCATGCCGGAAAAAACGATCGAGGAATTTACGGCAGACGGCTACTTTAAAACGGGCGATGTGGGAAAAATTGATAGCTTAGGCTATGTGTCGATCGTCGGGCGCAGCAAAGACCTGATCATCAGTGGTGGCTACAACGTTTACCCGGCCGAGATCGAGGGCTATATCAACGAGTTGCCGGGCGTGGCGGAAAGCGCCGTGATTGGCGTTCCCCACGCGGATTTTGGTGAGGTTGGTGTGGCCGTTGTGATTGCCAAGCCGGGCGCCTTGCTCGAACCGGCACACATCATCGGCAGGCTGAAATCAACGCTGGCCAATTTCAAAGTACCGAAACAATGCTTTGTGGTCGATGCCTTGCCGCGCAACAGCATGGGCAAGGTTCAAAAGAATGTTTTGCGTGCGCGGTATTCCGATCGGTAGCGACTGCGCACCGATGAACTTAGGCCGTTAACGCAACACCAATACCGGAACGTGGGAGTGCGTCAACACCTGCTGGGTTTCGCTGCCCAACAGCAGGCGCTTGATGCCGCGCCGGCCATGCGAGGCCATCACGATCAGATCACATTTGTGTTTTTTGGCCGCCGCAATGACGGCATCCGACACCAGGTCTGACTTTACCGTGAGCGCCTTGCTTTTGACGCCTTTGGCCAATGCCGCTTTCTGCACGGCGTCGACGATAGCCTGGCCGTCTTCCGCCCATTGCTTCTCAACCCGGCTCACTTCGGCGGCCTGCAATGCCAGGCCCCCCTCAAAGTAGCTTTGCGGGTAACGCGGAATGACTTTCAAGGCGATCAACTCGGCCCCCGTCAGGGCCGCCAGGTCTATGGCGCTGACAACCGCTTTTTTGGACAACGAAGAGCCATCAGTGGCGACAAGAATTCTTTGGTACATGAATTGCTCCGGTTGAATGCAGGGATACAGCTTACTCTGGTGGCACGATGTTGACTTGATGTTCGTCAGGTAAACTCTTTTGATCGCGGCGCATCCTTGGAACTTATGTCAACTGCAAGTCCTGCCGTCGTCGACGCGGCGTTACAAAACTTCAACGATGTGCGTCATCGCGACCCTGTCCCTACACTTGCTGCCGACTCGTCTGAAGAACTCTTGCATCTGCTGGATGACCCACTGGAGTGGTCCGCCTTTAGTCGTCCCGACGCGCGTGGCGCGAATTTTTGGGAATCCAATGTCCTGATCGAGGGAATGCATTGCGCGGCCTGCGCCCTAACGATTGAAGATGCGCTGCTGACTGTGTCAGGGGTAGTTCACGCCACAGTGAGTGCGGGCAGCCATCGCGCGCGCATTGTCTGGTCTGCTGATGCGGCCCGGCCATCTGAATGGATGCAGGCAGTGCAGATGGCGGGCTATCGGGCGGTACCTGCGAATGATGCCTTTGCCCGTGAGCGCCGCAAGAGCGAATCGCGCAAGGCTCTTTGGCGCTTGTCAGTCGCTGGACTTTGCATGATGCAAGTCATGATGTACGCCTATCCAGCCTATGTGGCGGCACCCGGTGACTTGACGCCTGAGATGGAGCAACTTTTGCGCTGGGCCTCCTGGGTGTTGACCCTGCCGGTCATCCTGTTCTCTTGCGGTCCGTTTTTTAGCAGTGCTTTGCGCGATGTGTTGCAGCGCCGCGTCAGCATGGACTTGCCAGTGGCTTTGGGTATGTTGATCACTTTTGCAGTGAGTACAACCGGAACGTTCGATCCGCATGGAATTTTCGGTCGTGAAGTGTATTTTGATTCGCTGACCATGTTTGTGTTTTTTCTGTTGTCCGGACGCTGGCTGGAACTTCGACTGCGAGATCGAACCGCCGGTGCTCTTGAAGCGTTGATGAACCGATTGCCGGACAGCGTACTGCGCCTGGGTAAAGATGGCAGCTACGAACGTGTGCCGGTGCGCCGCTTGTTACCCGAGGACGTCATTCGCATCTTGGCCGGGGAGTCATTCCCGGCCGATGGCATCGTGCTGCAGGGCGCCACATTGGTGGATGAAGCCTTGCTTACCGGAGAGTCGCGTCCGCTGGCGCGTGGCATCGGTGGTGTGGTCATTGCCGGTAGCCACAACCTGTCTGCTGTTGTCACGGTTCGCGTTTTGCGCGTCGGCGACAAAACCCGTTTCGCCCAGATCGTGGCGTTGATCGAAAGTGCGTCAACCAGCAAGCCAAAGCTGGCCCAATTGGCGGATCGGGTTGCCAAACCTTTTTTGATCGCGGTATTGATTGCTTCCGGCCTGGCCTGCCTGTATTGGTGGGGGCGCGATCCAGGCAACGCGCTGATGGTTGCGGTCGCGGTGCTGATCGTCACCTGCCCCTGTGCCCTGTCGCTCGCAACACCTGCCGCCATGCTGGCCGCGGCTGGCGCACTGGCACGAGGAGGTGTTTTGGTGCGGCGATTGGGGGCATTTGAGGCACTGGCAGCCGTCGACACCGTGCTGTTTGATAAAACCGGCACCTTGACACGAGACGCCACAATTCTGCAGGCAACGCAAGTGCGTGAAGACTGTTCCGCTGAACGGGCACTGGTGATGGCAGCCGCATTGGCGCAACACTCGCTGCACCCGGTATCCAGGGCACTGGTGAGTGCCGGTCGGGGGATCGCCGATCAAAAGCGCTGGGAAGTCAAGGATGTGACGGAGGTCGCCGGGCAAGGCATCGCAGGTCGGGCTTGGTCTGGTGAGGGCGAGTTTCCTGTGACTTATCTGCGCCTGGGTTCTGCCAGTTATTGTGGTGTTGACCTTGCTCGATCTGACGCATTGCAGGTGTGTTTGAGTGATGAGCGCGGTTGGCTTGCAACATTTTCTTTTCATGAAGATGTGCGCCTGGATGCGGCTGATACGGTGGCCGCTCTGCAACGAGACGGAATTAAGGTCTATTTGGTGTCCGGCGACACTGCCGAGGCGGTCTCCAGAGTGGCGCAACGGGTCGGCATTGTTGAATTTCGGGGCGATTGCGAGCCGCAAGAAAAACTTGATTTCCTGCGAAAAGCTCAGCAGCAAGGCCACAAGGTGGCTGTTGTCGGAGATGGGCTCAATGATGGTCCGGTATTGGCCGCCGCCCATGCGTCATTTGCCTTTGGTCAAGCGGTGCCGTTGACGCAGGCCATGGCGGATTTTGTGGTGTTGGGGGATCAGCTCTGCAGCGTTGTGAAAACCTTGCACTTGTCGCGCCGCACACTACGGGTGGTGCGGCAAAATCTTTGGTGGGCAGCCATTTACAACGCCCTATGCGTGCCGTTGGCGGTACTGGGATGGCTACCTGCGTGGCTGGCGGGTTTGGGCATGGCACTGAGTTCTTTGTTGGTCGTGCTGAATGCCTTGCGCTTATCGAAAACACCTAGCCTTTGAGAAAAACATCATGGATATACTTTATTTGCTGATTCCGCTCTCGGTCATCCTTGTTTTTTTTATCTTGGGTGGACTTTGGTGGGCTATCCACCGCGGTCAATTTGATGACATCGAGGCGGAAGGTGAGCGAATTCTTAAGGATTAATAAGAATTGGTTTGCGAGGTTGATTTAAATCAACCGGCGATCTGGATTGCCGTTGGAAACTCGATTCGAACTAACAGAGAAGAGGTGAAAATGATATTTCCCAATACCCTGGCAACGACCTATAACGACAAGGTCGTCAGGCAATTTGCCATCATGACGGTGGTCTGGGGCGTGGTTGGAATGCTGGTCGGCGTGATCATCGCCGCTCAGTTGGCGTGGCCCGAGCTCAACATGGGTATACCGTGGCTGACCTACGGTCGTTTGCGTCCGCTGCACACCAATGCGGTGATTTTCGCCTTTGGAGGTTGTGGCCTGTTCGCTTCCGCCTACTATGTTGCGCAGCGCACTTGTCATGTTCGTCTGTTTGGTGACAAGCTGGCAGCCTTTACATTTTGGGGCTGGCAATTGGTCATTCTGGCGGCTGCGATTTCGCTGCCACTGGGCTATACGCAAGGCAAGGAGTACGCAGAGCTTGAATGGCCCATTGACATTCTGATCACGCTGGTATGGGTGTCATTTGCGATTGTATTTTTTGGCACCATCGGTACCCGTAAAGTTCGCCACATCTACGTTGCCAACTGGTTTTTTGGCGCTTTCATCCTTGCGGTGGCTTTGCTGCATCTGGTTAACAGCGCGGCTATTCCCGCCGGCTTCATGAAGTCCTATTCGGCTTACGCTGGTGTGCAGGATGCGATGGTGCAGTGGTGGTATGGGCACAATGCCGTTGGATTCTTCCTTACTGCAGGATTCCTGGGGATGATGTACTACTTCGTACCCAAGCAGGCGGAGCGGCCGGTCTATTCCTACCGGCTGTCGATCGTTCACTTCTGGGCGCTGATCTTCACTTACATGTGGGCCGGTCCGCACCATCTGCATTACACCGCGTTGCCGGACTGGACGCAGTCGGTCGGTATGGTGTTCTCCCTGATTTTGCTGGCACCAAGCTGGGGTGGCATGATCAACGGCATCATGACCTTGTCGGGTGCCTGGCACAAGCTGCGCGACGACCCGATCCTGCGTTTCCTGATCGTCTCGCTGTCATTCTATGGAATGTCCACCTTCGAAGGTCCGATGATGTCGATCAAGACGGTGAACGCGCTGTCTCATTACACGGACTGGACTGTCGGACACGTTCACTCAGGCGCTCTGGGTTGGGTCGGTCTGGTCACCATGGGCACCATGTATTACCTGATCCCTCGCCTGTTTGGTCAAAAGCAGATGTTCAGCATGAAAGCAGTTGAGGTGCATTTCTGGACTGCCACGATCGGCATTGTTATTTACATCGCCGCGATGTGGATAGCCGGAGTGATGCAGGGTCTGATGTGGCGCGCCATCAATACGGACGGCACTTTGACCTACACTTTTGTGGAATCCGTCAAAGCCACTTTCCCGTTCTATGTGCTACGTTTGTTGGGTGGTTTGCTCTACCTCAGCGGCATGGTGATCATGGCCTGGAATGTCTTCAAGACCGCGACTAACGGACGCTCTGTTACCGTGAACATTCCGGCCGCCGTTGCGCACGCCTGAGGAGGAACATACCATGGCAAATAACAATGCAAGCGGCGGTCTGTCGCATGAAAAAATCGAAACCAACAACTTTTTGATGATCGTCTTGATCCTCTTGGTGTTGCTGGTGGGCGGCCTGGTGGAAATTGTTCCACTGTTCTTCCAGAAATCTACCACCGAGCCTGTCAAGGGCTTGCAGCCCTACACTGCGTTGCAACTGGCGGGGCGTGATATCTATACCCGAGAGGGCTGCTACAACTGCCATTCGCAAATGATTCGGCCGTTTCGTGCCGAGACCCTGCGCTATGGGCACTATTCGGTGGCCGGTGAATTTGTTTACGACCATCCGTTCCAATGGGGCAGCAAACGCACCGGTCCTGACCTGCACCGTGTGGGCGGCAAGTACAGTGATCAGTGGCATCGGGACCATCTGAACAATCCGCGTGACGTCGTGCCCGAATCCAACATGCCGGCCTACCCTTGGCTACTCAGAGACCTTGTGGACGCCGACTCCATGCCGGCCCACATGCGGGCTTTGCGCAGAGTAGGCGTGCCTTACTCCGATGAGCAGATTGCCAAGTCAACTGAAGAGATTAAAGGCAAGAAGGAAATCGAGGCTGTGATTGCCTACCTGCAGGTTTTAGGAACTTTGGTCCGTTAAGCGGGAGATGTTTCAAATGGAATTTGATATCAACACACTTCGTTCGCTGGCGACGGTGGTCAGCTTCATCACGTTCATCGGAATCATTGTTTGGGCTTTTTCCCGCCGAAATGCTGCTGATTTCGAGCAGGCCGCCAACCTGCCTTTCGAGCAAGACTGAAGAACCGCAATACAAGGACAAAAAATGAGCGACTTTACAAGTAACTTCTGGTCGATCTACGTCGCCGGGATCACCGTGGTCAGTATTCTGGCCTGCCTGTTGCTGCTTTGGTTTAGCGGCAAGGCCAAAGCCATGACGGCCAGTGACAATAGCACGGGACACGTTTGGGACGGTGATTTGCGCGAGATGAACAACCCCTTGCCCAGATGGTGGGCCTGGTTGTTCGTCATCACGATTGTTTTTGCTTTCATCTACCTGGCCCTTTATCCAGGTCTTGGCACTTACGGTGGAAAATTGGGCTGGACGTCTACCGGTCAGCATCAGGCCGAAGTGGACAAAGGCAACGCGGAGACTGCGCCCTTGTACGCCAAGTTTGCTTCTATGAAACCGGAAGATGTTGCCAAGGATGCCAAGGCCATGGCGATTGGAGAGCGCCTGTTCATGAACAATTGCGCGCAGTGTCACGGGTCTGACGCCCGAGGCAACAAAGGTATTCCCAACCTGACTGACAATTTCTGGTTGGGGGGCGGCACACCTGACATCATCAAAGCAAATATCACCAAGGGCCGCATTGGCATGATGCCACCGATGGCGGCTGCGGTAGGTACTGCCGACGATGTGAAAAATGTTGCGCAATATGTTTTGAGCCTTTCCGGTAGTCCCCACGATTCAGTTAAGGCTGCGCTTGGCAAAGAGAAATTCGCGGTTTGCGCTGCTTGCCATGGCATGGACGGAAAGGGTAACCCGGCGATTGGTTCAGGCAATCTGACTGATCAAAATGTATGGTTACATGGCAGGGGTGAAGCCAATATCATCGCCATGATCAACAATGGCAAGGTCAATCAGATGCCAGTCCAGGGGGACAAATTTACTGAAGCACAGATACACGTTCTGGCGTCTTATGTTTGGGGGCTTTCCAACAAGGGTGGGGCGGTCGCTCAATAAACTGGATGCGATCCCTTTTGACCTGGGATCGCTGTGCTTTGGCGGTTTTGGACTGGTCTTGCACCCGCAGGACTTCGTCTACTCCATCGGTTTCATGGTCGTCTGGGCACTGTCGCAGTTTTTCTTCACCGCGCTGGTGCTGGTGAAGTCTACCCGGGCAGGCACCCGATCCGCGTCGAGACTGATACGCTTGGTACTCCCGATCAGGTGTCAGAATAGTCCGTTTTTTTGATTCCTTAGCAAGGACAGATGATGCAACATACAACAATGCAATCGAGCGCACGCTGGTGGAAGTTTGGCCACGTCTGGATGATCCTGGCCGGACCGGCCGTCGTGGTGGTGGCCAGTTTCATAACTTTGTACCTGGCCGTGACCCGGCCTGACCCGGTGGTAACGGAAGATTATTACCGCCAGGGCATTGACATCAACAAAACGCTGGACCAAAAAGCTAATGCCGCCAACGCTGCCAGTCTGGCGCCAGCACTGCAAGCGCGCAACCACGCGGCAACTGGTGTACTGGCGACCCCAAACAACGCCAAACCTTGACGGCATGGACCCCAAACCGCAAGGACAGATCAAGAGTACTCACAACGATTGATGTGGCGTTTAGA
>JBAXBQ010000030.1:0-36822 GCA_037141865.1 Comamonadaceae bacterium
CGGCTGCGGGCTTAGCGATCGTTGAAATCGCCGCCACATTGCTGCCGGTCAGATTACGGGGTGAACGTCGGGTATAGGGCGAGCACTTAGGCCAGTGTAATGTCGGGTCTAGCTGCCAAGGCAAAATTCAGACTGCATGTCCCGAGCGCTCAAACTTGCAGCAATTGTTTACAGGTTTCGCTGCCAATTGACCGGTAATCCCGGGAACTACAGCTGACCGGTGTGACTGCTTCAATCAACATCAACGCACCGCGTGATTGGGCGCTGGCAGTCAGTTCTGCAAACCCAGCGTCTTGCGCACGGTCTGGCGCAGCAACTGGAAGCTGGGCTCCAGCACCTGGGCGCTGGTGTTGATCTTGAACTGCGCCTTGGAATAGAAGGCGGCGCGACCGGCGAGGATGCCCTTGAGGTCTTCCATTGCCTCCTTGCTAGCGGCCATTGGGCGCATATCCCCTTGTGCCATGACGCGCCGCATGTGGTCTTCCGGGTCGGCTTTGAGCCAGACGGTGGTGCAGTGGGCCAGCAATTGGTTAAAAGTGGCGGCATCAGATACCAGTCCGCCAGGCGTGGCAATGACGGCCTCCGGGTAAATTTGAATCGCCTCTTCAAGCGCCCTCCGTTCGTAGCGACGGTAGGCATTGACGCCGTACAGCGCCTGAATTTCCGCAACACTGCAGCCTGCAAACTTTTCGATTTCACGACTCAGTTCGACAAAGGGAAACCCCAGGTCATTCGCCAGCATTTGCCCGAGCGTCGACTTGCCGGCACCGCGCAAACCGACCAGTGCCACGCGTGAACTGCGCGCTGCATTGCCGCCGCCGGTACCCAGCATTTCACCGATCGTCAAGCGCACCCGTTGCAGCGTCGTGTCATCGCGCTGCTCCAGCAACTCACGGATCATCAGCCACTCGGGCGAAGAGGTTGTGACGTCGCCAACTAGTTCCCCGAGCGAGCATTGCAAGGCGTTTGCCACCTGCAACAGCACCAGGATGGAGGCGTTGCCCACTCCGTATTCCAGATTCGCCAGGTGTCGCTCGGAAACTTCGGCCGCCAGTGCCGTGGCTTTGCGCGTCATGCCGCGGCGCGAGCGCAAGGCTCGCACCCGGTCTCCCAGGGCGGCAAGAAAAGGATTCTTCTGCTCCACCGCCAGGCCTTCCTGAATGGACAAAGCAGAGACCTCCATGGCCTCTTCGTCTAACACTACCGGACGGTCAATTCGGTCCCTAAAGAGAGGCTGCATTTTCAACGATCCCCGAATAAATTTGAGTGACACACAAAATCAAAATCCTGTACCAACCTTGGAGTTGACTGGCACTTCATACCTTCAACCTTCATTCAGCCGGGGTCGTTTGACGGACCAGTCGACACGATCAAACGCCCAGATAGGCAGACAGCTCCGGGCTGTCTGCCAACTCGCTGGCCGTGGCTTGCAGCACCACTTGCCCCTTTTGCAACACGAGTGCCTGGTCCGAGCACTTCAGCACCTTGCGGTAATCGCGGTCTACGATGAGCGTAGCGATGCCGCTGGCGTGGATCTCGCCAATCACCCGCCAGATTTCGTCCACGATCAGCGGTGCCAGTCCTTCGGTGGCCTCGTCCAGAACCATCAACTCCGGGTGGGTCATCAAGGCACGTCCAATGGACAGCATTTGCTGCTCGCCGCCAGAAAGTTGCGCGCCCAGGTTCGTCAACCGTTCCTTCAGCCGTGCGAAGGTGTGCAGCACGCGTTCCAGCGTCCAGTCATTGCGACCATTACGGCCTCGTCGCGCCGCCATCACCAGGTTCTCGCGAACCGACAAATTCGGGAACACGCCACGCCCCTCGGGCACGTAGGCCACGCCCAGTCGCGCCACCTGATGTGGTCTGAAGTGTGACGCGTCTTGCCCGAACAGGACGATGCGGCCACTGCGCTGCGTCACATGGCCTAACAAGGTGCGGATCAGCGTGCTCTTTCCCATGCCGTTGCGACCCAGCAGGCCGACGGTCTGTCCGCGACCGATCTGCAAGTCGACACCGTTCAGCACGTGGCTCGATCCGTACCACGCGTGCAGGCCACGGGCGTCGACGATCAGGTCGGTGTCAGGCCAGGTCGCAGCAGGCGTTGTTAGCTCGGGCGGGCAATCTGGCGTCATGTCAGTGCTCCCCCAGATACGCCACGCGCACTTGCGCATTGTTGCGCACGAAGTCGGGTGTGCCGGATGCAATCACGGCGCCGTTGACCATCACGGTGATGCAGTCAGCGATGCGAAATACCGCGTCCATGTCGTGCTCCACCAGCAGCGTCGCGTGGCCGTCCTTTAGCTCGGCCAAAAGCGTCAGCATGCGCTCGGTCTCCTCCGCGCCCATGCCGGCCAGTGGCTCGTCCAGCAACAGGACGTCGGGCTCGGTGGCCAGGCACATGGCGATCTCGAGTTGACGCTTTTGTCCATGCGAGAGCAGCCCGGCCAGCAGCTGGCGCAAGTCGGTCAGCCCGGCACGCTCAACGCAGACCTGCGCCGTGGCCGTGCTGGCCTCGCACTTACGCGCATCCTGCCACCAGGCCCAGGCCCTTGGTGTGCGTGCCTGAGCCGCCATGCGGCAGTTCTCCAACACCGTGAATGTGGGGTAGATGGTGTTGCGCTGGTAGCTGCGGCCCAGGCCGGCGCGGGCGCGCCTCGGCTGCGACCAGGCGGTGACGTCTTGCCCCAGCAATTCGACCTGGCCGCTCGATGGTGCAAGCTCGCCCGACAGCATGTTGATGAGGGTGGACTTGCCGGCGCCGTTGGTGCCGATCACGGCGTGCACTGTGCCTCGTTGCAGGTCCAGCGAGACCCGGTCCACGGCGATCAGACCACCCCAGCGGCGGCTGAGGGCGTGGGCGCGCAAAAGTAGCTCAGGCGCACTCACTTTGGGAGCTCCGTGATGACCGCGCTGGGCGCGTCGTAGCGTCGCCCGATCAGGCGCGCCACCAATTGCTGCGGCACACCCACCAAGCCGCGCGGCAGCAGCGCCACGCTGGCGATAATGGACAGGCCCAGGCCCAGGTGCCAATGCTTGGCGAAGTCGCCAAAAACGGCTTCAGACTTGAAAAATTCCTGCAGCAGTGCAAAGGAAAAAGCTCCCAGCATGGCGCCGCGCAAGTGGCCCAACCCGCCCAGGATGATCATGATCAGAACTTCACCGGAAAGCTGCCAACTCATCAGCTCGGGGTTTACAAAACCGTCCTTTACGGCGAATAAAAAACCAGCCAGACCGGCGATGCCGCCAGAGAGCACGAAGGCCACCAGCTTGTAGGGATAGGTGGAAAATCCGGTGGCGCGCATGCGCTGCTCGTTGACCCGAATCCCGGCTAATGCCCGGCCAAAGCGCGATCGCAGGAGCAATGCCAGAAAGCCAAACACGCCCAGCAGGCAGGCCAGCGTGAAAGCGTACATGGTCAATGGCTGGTCCAGATCGAGCAGCGTACCCAGCACCGGTTTGCTCGTAAGGTAAATGCCGTCGGTACCGCCGCCCAGGGGCGTGTCATGAACCACGTAGAAAGCCATCTGGGAAAACGCCAGCGTCACCATGATGAAGTAGACGCCCCTGGTGCGCAGCGACAGGGCTCCCACCAACAGCGCATAGGCGGCAGCGGACAGCACGCAGGCCGGCGCCAGCCACGTCAGCGATGTCACGCCGACCTTGGGCGACAGCAGCACCGCGGCGTAGGCTCCAACTCCGAGGAAGGCCGCCTGCCCGAAACACACCAGTCCGGTGCTGCCCACCAGCAGTTCCAGACTGAGTGCAAAGATGGAAAAAACCATGATCTTGGTGACACGGTCGATGCCGTAAGGTTCTGACACCAGCGGGAAAAGCGCCAGCGCCGCAAACGCCAGAGCAACAAAAAGAATTTTGGCCAGTTTCATGGTCTTGCCCTAGCCCGCCTTGAACAGGCCATCGGGTTTCCACAACAGGATCAGTGCCATCAGCACGTAAACCAGTACGCCCGAGGCCTGTGGTAGCAGCACTTTGCCAAAGGTGTCGACTGCGCCGATCAGCAGCGCCCCCAGCAACGCACCGCGAATGGAACCAATGCCGCCAATCACCACCACCACAAAACAGATGATGAGCACGCTATTGCCCATGCCCGGATAGACCGAAGAGACGGGCGCGGCGATCATGCCGGCAAACACTGCTAATCCAAGGCCGGCGGCGAAAACTACCCGATACAAAAATTTAATGTCGATGCCCAGCGACTGCACCATCTCGCGGTTGCTGCTGCCGGCGCGGATCATCATTCCCAGCCGGGTCCGGGTGAGCACCAGGTACATGGCCAGTGCCAGGCCCAGGCAGACGCCAGAAATAAACAAGCGGTACACCGGGTAAGTCATCATGTCGCCCAGCGCAATACTGCCGTCCAGCGAATCCGGAGGCGCCACGCCATGCACTTCGTCGCCCACCAACAGGCTGCGCAACTCTTCGAACACCAGGATCAGACCGTAGGTCATGAGCACCTGTTGCAGGTGCTCACGCTCGTACAGAAAGCTGAAGAATGCCCACTCCAGCAGGTAGCCCAGCAAAACGGCCAACACCATTCCGACCAACAGCGTGGAAAAAAACCCCCCGCCAAAGGTCGCGCCGACGACCGGCGCCAGGGCATAACCCATGTAGGCGCCGATCATGTAAAAGCTGCCGTGCGCCAGGTTGATGACGCCCATAATGCCAAAAATCAGAGTCAGCCCCGACGCCACCAGAAACAGCAGCAAGCCGTACTGCAGTGCGTTCAGGCACTGAATCAAAAAGGTGGCGAAGTCCATCGGCGCGGGTCAGCCTGATTTACATCTTGCAGCCGCGCGCCGGGTCGGCCAGCGCCTTGCTGGCCACGCTGATAAGCTTGTTCTCCTTGCCCACCACCTGGCGCAGATAAATGTCCTGCACCGGATTGTGTGACTTGGACAGGGTGAAGGTGCCACGTGGGCTGTCGATCCTGGCCTTTTCCACGGCTGCCGCGAACTCGGCTTTTTTGCCTACGTCGCCCTTGGTTGCCAGCAGGCCGATGCCCAGAATCTGCGCCGCGTCGTAACCCTGAACGGCGTACACGTCGGGCTGCAGCTTGTAGGTCTTGGCGTAGGCCAGGCGGAACGCGTTGTCGCGCGGTGTGCCCAGACTGTCTGCGTAATGCAGCGTGGTCATGACATCGGCGGCGGCGTCGCCCTGCGCTTCCAGCGTGCCGTCGGTGGTGAAGCCGGCACCGTACAGCGGGATGTTTTTCTTCAGGCCTGCTGCGGCGTAGTCCTTGACGAACTTGACGGCGCCGCCGCCGGCAAAAAAGGTGTAGACGGCATCAGGCTTGGTCGCCGCGATCTCGGTTAACAGCGCCTGAAACTCGACATTGGGGAATGGCAGGCTAAGCTCTTTCACGACCTTGCCGCCGTTCTTTTCGAAGGCTTCCTTGAAGCCGTTGGCCGACTCGTCACCAGCGGCGTATTTCCAGGTGATGGTGACGACTTTTTTAAGCCCCTTCTTGGCCATGTATTCGCCCATCGCGTAGCCCGGCTGCCAGTTGGTGAAACTGCTGCGGAAAATATTGGGTGCGCACATGCTGCCGGTCACAGCGTCGGCTCCGGCGTTGGGAACGATCAACAATGTGCCAGAGTCCTTGGCGACTTTGGCCATGGCTATGGCCACGCCCGAGTGCACGGATCCCACCAGTACGTCGACATGGTCGCGCTTGACCAGTTTGTTCACGTTGTCGGTCGCCTTGGAGGGGTCGGACTCGTCGTCGACCTTGACGTACTCGACTTCGCGGCCGGCAATTTTTCCACCCTGCTCGGTCACATACAGGCGAAAGCCGTTCTCAATGGCGGTGCCCAAAGAGGCGTAGGTGCCGGTATAGGGCAGCATCAGCCCGACCTTGAGTTTGGGTGCGACCTGAGCAATAGCCAGGGGCGCTGCGATGGCGCACGCGGCAAGCAAGCTGGTTCGAATGAAGTTCATGGTTTGTCTCCTCGGTTGTGGTGGTGCAGAAAATCGGTGATGGCAGTCATCAGCTGCTCCGGCTGATCTCGGTGCGGCGAGTGACCGCAAGCGGGCAACTCTAGCAGTTCGGTCTGCGGCAAAGCTTGCGCGATGCCCTGAATCTGCTTCATCGTCCCGTATTCATCGTCGACGCCCTGTACCGCGAGCAGCGGGCAGCGAATAGATTCAATCTCGGTCGCAATCGACCAGTCGCGAAATTGGGGGTCCAGCCAGATCTGGTTCCAACCCCAAAAGGCCGAATCAGGGTCATCGTGGTAGCTTGCCAGTCGCTGGCGCAGACCCTTTTCCAAATAAGCTGTGCGTGCCTCTTCAATGCTGGAAACTGACAGGTCCTCCACCACGATGTGAGGTGCGACTACCACTGCGCCGGCCAATGCTTGCGGGAAGCGTGCGGCATACAGCAGTGCGATCGAGCCGCCATCGCTATGGCCGATGAGCCAGGGGGGCGTGACCCGTGTGTCAATGCCCAGTGCCACGAACAAGATTGGCAGCACTTCGTGCGCCTGGCGGTGCATGAAGTCCATACCCCAGATCTCCATAGGCGCGCGCGCAGTGGAGCGGCCGTAACCGGGGCGCGAGTACACCAGCCCGCGGCAACTGGCCGCTTCACACAGGCGCTGTGGAAAGTCCTTCCACATCGCCACCGACCCCAGACCTTCATGCAAAAACACCAGCAGCGGTGCCGATGTTTTTTGAGGTGCGATCCACTGCACCTCAATGCGTACCGGGCTGTCGGCCCAGAGGATCTCGACGAACTGCGATCTTTCTGTCACCGGGAGGCCTCAATGGCGCGCAGTTTGAAGCGCTGGATCTTGCCGGTGGCGGTCTTGGGAAGTTCGTCAATGAACTCGATCAGACGCGGGTATTTGTAGGGAGCCAAACGGTCTTTGACAAAGGATTTGAGCTCGTCTTCGCTCACTTGCGCGCCGGCTTTACGCACCACAAAGGCTTTGGTTTTGGTCAGACCTTCGGCGTCGATCAGGCCGACCACGGCAGCTTCCAGCACTGCCGGGTGCTGCGCCAAAGTGGCTTCAACTTCGAAGGGTGATACGTAGATGCCACTGACCTTGAGCATGTCGTCGCTGCGACCACTGTAGGTGTAGCTGCCGTCGGTGTTGCGTACGTATTTGTCGCCGCTCTTGGTCCAGCCGCCCTGAAAGGTTTCGCGCGTCTTGTCCCGATTGCCCCAGTACATCATGGCGCTGGAAGGTCCCTGGATATAGAGGTCGCCGGTTTCGCCGTCGGCCACTGGGAGGTTGTCGTCGCCACGCAATTCGATCACGTAACCTGGCACCGGCCAGCCGGTCGTGCCGTAGCGCACTTGCCCCGGGCGGTTCGATAAAAAAATATGCAGCATTTCGGTCGAACCAATGCCATCGATCACTTCGATGCCAAAGTGGGCCGTGAAGCGCTGTCCCAGTTCGGCCGGCAAGGCCTCTCCCGCGGATGAAGCCAGACGCAGCGCCAGTTCTTCCTTCGCCGGCAACGCGGGCGAGGCCAGCATTCCGGCAAAGCCTGTCGGGGCGCCGAAGAAAATCGTCGGCCGTGTGCCGCCAACCTCGCCACGCCAGCGCTTGAAGGTGGCATCGGGCGTCGGCCGCTCCGCCATCAGAAGGGTAGTGGCACCGACGCTCATGGGAAAGCTCAGGGCATTGCCAAGGCCATAGGCGAAAAAGAGTTTCGCCGCAGAAAAGCAGACGTCGTCCAACTTCAATTCCAGCACCGCCTTGCCGTAAAGCTCGGCCGTCCAATAAGGGTTGGCGTGCGAGTGCACGGTGCCTTTGGGGCGTCCGGTTGAACCCGAGGAATAGAGCCAGAAGCCCGGATCGTCGGCCCTGGTGCTGACCGGCTTGGCCAAGGGTTGGTACGACTGCACAAAGGCCTCGAACTCCATTTCCGAGGGGTGCAAGGGGGCAGCAGGGTTAGCGACGATAACTTTGTGCACTTCGTGGTCGGAGCGTGTCATCGCCGAGTTCAGCACCGGCAACAGGGCGCCAGACACCAGCACGACCTGGGCGCGTGAATGTTCCAGCATATAGCCGTAATCCTCGGCTGTGAGCAAGGTGTTCACAGCCACCGGTACCATCCCCGCGTACATCGCGCCCAGAAAGCTCACCGGCCAATCGTTGCAGTCATGCATGAGGATGAGAACGCGTTCCTCGCGCTTGATGCCCATGGCCTGCAGGCCTGAAGCGACACGGCGCACGCGCTCGTCGAGTTGACCGTAGCTGAGTGTTCCTGAGTCATCTATAAAGGCCGTCTTATTGGGTCGTGGGAGGTTGCACTCCAGCAGGTGCTGTGCGAAGTTGAAACGTTCCGGCGGCGGCGCTACCCGCGACGCGGGGCTGGTAAGGGCGGATGTAGTCATCGATGTCTCCTATTCTTTGTGCTCTGTCTATCGCGGATGCTGGCACCTTTACCGTTATGCCAGCCACGCAGATGCAATTTTGGAACCATTCAGTCATGGGCACTTTACGGATGACCGCCACCCTCGCGGTTGCACAACCAGCCCGCGGCGACGCCGGCTTCACAGCTCTCTCTCAGACGACGGTAGCTGGCTGTACCAACACCCTGTTCGGTGTTTAGCCAAAGGTCCAGTTCTGCATTGAGTTCTCGCCCAGCCAGCGGAGCGCTGAGTTGTGTGATCTGTTGGCGCAATTCGGTGGATGGCATACGGATGGCTTCCATAGGAAATATTGTGCAAGCAGCGTACCCTAGTGCCACATCAATTTTGTGTCAAGCACTATATTGCACTATGCGGGTTAAACCCTAGTCGCCGGCCAACCGGGCGGACAAAGGACAAGCTAAGCGAGCAACTGCCTAGTTTATTTCACGTCTATTCGTATCAATGAATAGCGTTTGATTGATGCAAATCAAAGCTTTAACTGATTTATCCAAAACGATGCGCTATGTCGCACGTTATGCTTTATATTGCATTTACTGCGATATATTGCACATACGGCAGAGTCCTATCCCGGTTTGAAATTATTCTGTGCAAAAGGAGATTTCCCGATGAGCGATGGTCTATTTGACCAGTTCAAGAACTGGTACGAAAAACGGCATGACTATGCGCGGGCTTGGAAACAGCGCACTGGTGGCCAGGTGGTGGCGACAATGTGTACCTATACGGCGGAGGAATTGTTGATCGCCGCCGACATGCTGCCGGTTCGCGTGCTGGGAGCGCACGAACCGCAGAACGTGACCGAACCGCATATCTTCGGCATGTTCTGCCCATTCTGCCGCGACTCTCTGGCGCAAGGCCTGCTTGGCCGGTTTGATTACTGCGATGGTGTGACGCTCACGCAGTCGTGCATTCAATACCGGCAGACCTTCAGTTCCTGGCGCAGCAATGTGCCCAGCGTGCAGTGGGACTATTACGTGCCCATGCCGAACGAAGTGCAGTCGGTCCACGCGCGCAAGGCACACCATGCCGAGTTGCAATCGTTTCGCATTTTCCTGCAGGCTTTGACCGGCAAGGAACTCACCGTCAGCAAGCTCAGGGAAGCGCTGGCCGTCGTTGACGAGAACCGGCGTCTGCTGCGTGAGTTGTTTGAATACCGCAAAGCGACCGATCCGCAGGTCAGCGGCGTGGAAGCAATCTACGCATCGCTGACAGCGCAGTTTGTCGACAAGCGCGAGCACAACGAAGAGCTCAAGAAGGTGCTGGCAGCGTTGCCCACGCGCCGCCTGGTGCGCCCGGAGGGCGTGCGCTTCATGACCATTGGCTCGGAGAACGACGACATCGCCTTCATGGCCATGGTCGAGTCGGTTGGCTCTACCATCGTCATCGACGACCAGTGCTCCGGCACACGCTATTTCTGGAACGAGTCCAAACCCGACGAGGACGTAATCAAGGCCATTGCTGACCGCTACTGTGATCGCCCGGCCTGCCCGACCAAGGACTACCCCGACCACACCCGCTTTGACCATGTACTCGGATTGGCCAAGGACTTCAATGCACGCGCCGCGATTTTCTTGCAACAGAAATTCTGCGACCCGCATGAGGGTGATTACCCGGATCTGAAGCGCCATCTGGAAGCCAACGGCATTCCAACCCTGTTTCTCGAATTCGACATCACCAACCCGATTGGGCCCTTCCGCATCCGGGTCGAGGCTTTCCTCGAAACGATGAGCGAAGAAGACCTTTTCTGAATTGACGGGAGACACAGTCCATGCACAACAAATACCCATCCGAACCGCTCAAGCTCTGGAAAAAAGCCAAGGAGCTGCGCGAGCAGTACTACCTGAACTACGCCAAAGCCAAGGACAACGGCGGGCTGCGTTGGTCTGGTTCCGCCTGGGCCCTGGATGCGCTACCGGCCGGACTCGGGGAAGACGTGTATTCGCTCACCGGCGAACCCTATGCCGCAGCCGTCTCGCACGACCGCAAGTTTGCCAAGGAGTGCATGGACGCCGCCGAATCCTTCGGCTTTGCACGTGACCTGTGCTCCTACATGCGCATCTACTGGGGTGGCATGCACCTGGACAAATACCTGTTCGGTGGCAAGTTCCCCAAGCCCGACTTCATCTTCCAGTCGCAGATCTGCTGCTCGCACTCCAAGTGGTACCAGCATGTGGCCGTGGCCGAGCAGGTGCCGCAGTTCTACGTTGATGTGGGTGTCGGCCCGTACAAGGACATGACTGCCGCACGTCTTGATTACGTGGTCGGGCAGCTCAATGAAGGCATCGAATTTCTGGAGCAATCGACCGGGCGCAAGTTCAGCGACGAACTCTTCATCAAGGCGGTGAAAAACGAGATGCGCTCGACCAGCCGCTGGGCTGACATCTGCGCCCTGAACAAGGTCAAACCGGCGCCGCTGGACGAAAAGACCATGTACTCGCTCTATGTGCTGGCGACGCTGTCCAAGTCCTCGCAATGGTGCGCCGATTTTTATGACGAGCTGTACGACGAAGTGAAGGACCGCGTGGCGCGCGGCATCGCTGCGGTGCCCAATGAGACCGTGCGCATGATGTCGGACACGCAACCGCCCTGGTCGTTCCTGAAAATCTTCCGCTACCTCGAAACCTTCGGTGCGGTCTCGGTCGGTTCGCTTTACACCTTCGCCCTCGAAGGAATCTGGGAAACCAAGGAAGATGGCAGCTGGGGCGGCCGCACGCTACCCTGGAACAAAGGCATCGAGATCAATGATCGGCAGACCGCCTTGCGCCTGTACGCCGACTGGAACCTGTCCAAGCCGCAGTGGCAGCACTTTTACGATCCCCGGATCAAAACCGAAATGATGCTGCGCATCGTCAAGGAGTGGCAGGTCGACGGCGTCATGCTGCACCTGAATCGCGGCTGCGAAGGCCTGTCCCTGGGCATCATGGAAAACCGCATGGGCATTGCCAAAGCCGGCGTTCCGATCATGACCTACGAAGGCAATATGGGGGACGAGCGCGAATTTGACGAAGTCCGCACCCAGGCCCGCGTTGATGCCTTTATGGAGCAGCTTGGGCAACGTCGCCAGGCCGCTTGAAGCTGAAATCTGGAAGGAGACAAAGATGATTACTGCAGGAATAGACATGGGGTCACGCACCGTCAAGGTGGTGCTGCTCGAAGAAATCACGGTGGCCGGTGCGCCGCAGCTGAAATACGCGATCAGGAAGACGCACATCATGATGCCGGGCGATCTCGATCCCGACCAGGCCGCCGAAAAGGTCTACGACGACGTGCTGGCCGGAGCCGGTTTGAAGCGCGACCAGATCAGCGCCGTGTTTGCCACCGGCGCCGGACGCAAGCAGGTTGCTTTTGCCACCGAGGGCATCACCGAGATGACCGCTGGTGCCAAAGGTGCCTCATACATGTTTCCGCTGGCTCGCACGGTGGTGGACGTCGGTGCCGAAGAAGGTCGCGGTATGAAGACCGACGAGCAGGGGCGTGCCATTGACTTTGCCGGCAATGAAAAATGTGCCGCCGGTGCCGGCTCTTTTGCCGAAGCCATGTCACGTGCACTGCAGATGAACCTGAAGGAATTCGGCGACGCCAGTTTGCTGTCGGACAAGACCATTCCGATGAACGCCCAGTGCACGGTGTTTGCCGAGTCCGAAGTAGTGTCGCTGATCCACTCGGCAACGCCCAAGAACGACATCGCCAAAGCCGTGCTCGACGCCGTCGCCAGCCGCGTCTGCGCCATGGTCCGGCGCGTCGGCATCGAAGGCGAAGTGGTGCTCATTGGCGGCATGGTGCATAACGCCGGTTTTGTCCAGTCGCTCAAGAGTGCCATGGGCGTTGACAGGATATCGCTGCCAGACATGCCTGAGTACATCAGCGCGCTGGGTTGCGCCCTGATTGCCGCAGAGCGCCAGCACTGAACACCCGGAACTTAGGAGATAACAAATGAGCTCAACAAGCATCCAAACCACAGCCGAAACGGTACCTGTAAAGAAGGAATTCTGGCGCTGGCAAGAAAACGTCTGGGTTGATGAAAGCAAGGACTGGAAGAGCGCCAAAATCGTCACCTGCGGCATTGATGTCGGCTCGGTTTCGTCGCAGGCCGTGCTGATGGTGGATGGCGAGCTGTATGGCTTTAACAGCATGCGCACCGGCAACAACTCGCCCGACTCCGCCACCAACGCGTTGCAGGGCGTGATGGACAAGTGTGGCATGCAGCAGTCTGACATCCACTACGTCGTCGGCACCGGCTACGGTCGCGTCAACGTGCCTTTTGCCAACAAGGCGATCACCGAAATCGCCTGTCATGCGCGCGGCGCCAACTACATGGGCGGCAACAGCGTGCGCACCATCCTTGACATGGGTGGCCAGGACTGCAAGGCCATCCACTGCGATGAAAAAGGCAAGGTCACGAACTTTCTGATGAACGACAAATGCGCGGCCGGCACCGGGCGCGGCATGGAGGTCATCTCCGACCTGATGCAAATCCCGATCGCCGAACTCGGCCCGCGCTCCTTTGATATCGACGTCGAGCCTGATGCGGTGTCCTCGGTCTGCGTGGTCTTTGCCAAGTCCGAAGCACTGGGTCTGCTCAAGGCCGGTTACACCAAGAACAAGGTGATTGCCGCCTACTGCCAGGCCATGGCCGAGCGCGTCGTCTCACTGCTCGAGCGCATTGGTGTCGAAGAAGGTTTCTTTATCACCGGCGGCATTGCCAAGAACCCGGGTGTCGTCAAGCGCATCGAGAAGTTGCTGGGCATCAAGGCCATGGAGACCAAGGTTGACAGCCAGATTGCCGGCGCCCTTGGTGCCGCACTCTTTGGCTACACGCTGATGCAAAAGCAGGGTGCCAAGGCCGCCTGAGCAACACAACAGGAGCAAGCAGATGATTGCCAACTACGGTTACAAGGACGGTTCGGGCGAGTACTACATCAGCATTGATACCGACAAGTGCATCGATTGCGCCGCCGGACGCGCCTGCCTGAACGCCTGCCCGAAGCAGATGTTCGAGGTCATTACCGATGACTACGACGATGAAGTGGTCTGGGTTAAAAAGCCCAACTGCCGCACACTGGCCTACGACTGTTCCGACTGCAAACCGGCCTCGGGTTATGGCAGCCTGCCTTGCGCCGCCGCCTGCACGCCGGGCGCCATCAAGCATTCCTGGTAAGGAGCGATTCATGGCCACCAGCGCAGTCGTGATTCCCATCGTACAAGCCGCCAGCGCCAGCGCCTGTGCCAGTGCCTCGTCCTGCTCTTCCGGTTCGAGCTGCAGCGCAAGTTCCTGCGGACCGACCGACAGCACGGACCCGGCTTCTCTGCTGCAACAACAGGGCTGGATTCTGCGCACCACCATCGGTGAGCCGCGCCTGACCGAAGTGGTCGAGAACTACCGCGCCATGGGTTACGAAGTACACGTTGAGCGTTTCGGCACGGCGACGGCCGACACAGCCGGCAAGGCGGATGCCGAGTCCTGCACGGTCTGCTTTGACGCGGCGGACAAATCAAAAACCAGTCAGGTCTGGGGTTCAGTCTATGTCCGCCCTGGCGGCAGCGCCGATAAGAACGATGAATTGTTTGGTTAAGTAAATCCAAGGAGAATGAACATGGCTAGCAAGGAACGCGTGCTGCGCGTACTCAAGCAGGAAGATCTCGACGCCATCGTCGCCATCGACGAGGCCGCGAGCAAGCAGTCGCGGCGTGACTATTACGAGCGCAAGATTGCCGGTATCCTGAACCGCAAGACCAACATCAACTGCTCGATCGTCTGCGAGGTCGAGGGCAAGGTTGTCGGCTTCGTGATGGGTTACGTCTTCTTCGGCGAGTTCGGTATTTCGGACGCAACGGCCACCATCGACACGCTGGGTGTGCATCCGGTTTTTCGCAACTTCGGTGTGGCCAGCGAGATGCTGGACCAGTTCATGATGAACATGAAGGCAGCCGGTGTGAAGAAGGTTTACACGCTGGTCAACTGGGATGACTTCGCCCTGGAGAAGTTTTTCTCGCGCCAGAAGTTCGTGCCATCGAAACGGATCAACCTTGAGTTCGAGTTGCCATAGCAGTTGACGTGACCAGCCATGTGGATCGACACGCATTGTCATACGAAGTACTCCTATGACAACTGGCTTGAGCCGCTCGATCTGGTTCGACGCGCCAAATTTCTGGGCATTGACGCCGTCTGTATCACCGAGCATTACTCCTACGAAGCGTCAGAGCCGGTCGAGCAAATTGGTCGTGACGAAGGTCTGCTGGTGCTGCGCGGCGTTGAAATCGCCACCGACCGCGGGCACTTGCTGGCCTACGGCGTCCAGGACGATGGCTGGAACACCTGGGGACGCGACAACTACCTGCCGTTGCATGAAGTCATCGAACGCATCAATGCGCTGGGCGGCATCTGCGTACCGGCGCACCCGTTTCGCGAGGTCGGCCTGGCCTGCCTGCTGGAGGGGCTGCTCGACATCGAAGGCATTGCCGGGGTCGAATCGCACAACGGCAACAATACCGAGGCCGACAACCAGCTGGCGCTGCGCGCCGCTGAAATGATGGACCTGCCCACGCTGGGCGGCAGTGACTGCCACAAGACCGCCGCCGTCGGACGCTGCGCAACGGCGTTCAAGAACCCGGTCAGCTGCATGGCCGATTTCATTGCCGCAGTGCGCAGTCGGGAATGCAGCGGCGTCTATTTTCCGGGCTACCTGCAGGCGCAACAGGCCGGCATGAAGTCAACGGTGGCCTGAGCAAGCGGCGGCACCAATCAGGAGTCGACAACCATGCAAGCGCAACAAACTTCAGTGATCCAGTGGTGGCCGGCCAGCCGTGCCAGGGATGCGACAGAATTCGGCGCGTCGGTGGAACTGAGTATTGATGGCAAGGCGGTGCAGGCACCGGCCGGGGCCTCCATCCTGAACGCGGCCAGCGTCGCCGGTATTTACATTCCGGCGCTGTGCGCCCATCCGGATCTGCCGCCGGCCCAGCAACGCGGCTGCGCCGACAAGGGCAGCACGGGTTGCAATCTCTGCCTGATCGAAATACACGGTGTTCCCGGAATGAGCAAGGCCTGTTCGTCTGCGGTACGGGCTGGCATGGTGGTCAGTACCCATACGCCGCAAATACAGAAGACTCGCCAGGATCATCTGGCAAAGATCCTGGCTCCCCATCCCCACGTCTGCCTCGTCTGCCCGCAGCGCGAGGGTTGCTCGCGCAGCCAGTGCTCCTACGGCAACCCACCCGAGACACGTTGTTGTTCGATTTTCTCCAGCTGTGAATTGCGCAAGATCTCTGACTACATCGGAATCCCGAATACAACGCCACCCTACAAGCCAGTGAAATTGCCGGTCATCACCAACGAGCCGTTCTTCGACCGCGACTACAACCTGTGCATCGATTGCCGGCGCTGCCTGGTGGCTTGCAATGACGTGCGCGGTGTCGGCTGTCTCGAAGTCAAAGAAGTCGAAACCGCGCAAGGAGTGCGTCGCTATGTCGGCACCATCGCGCCAACTCTGATCGAATCCGGCTGCAAGTTTTGCCAGGCCTGCGTCACGGTCTGTCCGACCGGCGCTTTGACTGACCGCACGCTGGACCCGGCAAGACGGGAAGAAAGCATGGTCCCGTGTAAGTCAGCCTGCCCCGCGGGTATCGACGTGCCGCGCTATGTACAACTGGCGGCGCAAGGAAAGTATGGGGAAGCGATTGCCGTCGTGCGCGAAAAGCTGCCCTTCCCCGGCATCGTGGGGCGCGCCTGTTTTGCCATGTGCGAATCTGCTTGCCGGCGCGGGCAACTTGACGATCCACTCTCGATTCGTTCGCTCAAACGCATAGCCGCCGACAACGACACCGGACTCTGGCGGCAATTCTCGAAACAACTGCCGCCAACCGGGCACAAAGCAGCGGTCATCGGGGCCGGACCGGCGGGCTTGACCGTCGCCTATTACCTGGCGAAGAAGGGTCACAGCGTGACGGTTTTTGACGCCCAACCGGCGGCCGGCGGCATGGCGCGTTACGGCATACCGTCCTACCGCGTGCCGATCAAGGTCATAGACGACGAAGTATCCGAAGTGGAAAAATTGGGTGTCGAGTTCAGCTTCAATACCCTAGTGGACAGTGCCGACACCTTGTTCGACAAGGGCTACGAGGCAGTTTTCATCGGCATAGGCTGCCAGGGCGGTGACAAGCTGGCAATTCCTGGAGATGACCTCCCTGGTGTCGTCGACAGCCCCACCTATCTCAAGGCGGCGACCATGGGCCTGGTGAATACGCCCAATGGCATACAGACCGGCGCCAAGGTGGTGGTCATAGGCGGCGGCAATGTTGCCACCGACAACGCCCGCTCGTCGCTGCGCTTCGGTGCCTCGGTAGACATGGTCTATCGCCGCACACGCGAGGAAATGCCGGCGCGCGAAGAGGAGTTGGAGGGCTGTTTGGACGAAGGCGTGAACATGCGCTACCTGCTCGCCCCCAAGAAGATCGAAGCAGGACACAACGGTCATCGCCTGGCCATCACTTACGCGCGCATGGCGCTGGGCGAACCCGATGCATCCAAGCGTCGCCGCCCGGTCGATACCGGCGACGAAGTCTGCGAAGGGGCAGACCTTGTGATTGCCGCTGTCGGACAGTACCCGAATCGTTTCGAAGGCTTTGGTGTGCTGACCGACCAAAAGGGCCGCATCACGGTGCGAGAGGACTCCATGCTGTCAAGTCGTGCGGCTGTCTACGCCGGCGGCGACTGCGTCTTGGGACCGTCCACACTGATTGAGTCCATCGCCCAAGGCCGCGTGGCAGCAGCAGCCATGGATAAGCAACTTGGTGGCGATGGCAACATTGAAGAAAAATTACTGAACGACGGCTGGCAGAGCAGCCCCTTCCTGGGCAGTGACCCGGCCTTCAACCAGCAACGCAAGTTCCACCCGATTGTGCTGGACCCCGCGCAACGGGGTGGCTGGGTCGAGGTCGAGAAGGGCTTCGACGATGCCACGGCACGCGCCGAAGCCGCGCGCTGTTTCAAATGCAATCTGGCGCCAAAAATCACCGACGCGGTTTTGCCGCCCGAATCCTGGCTCGAATTTACGTCTCAGGTGATTAGCACCATTGGCGTTGAAGCCGGGGTTTTTCAACTGCTGGATGCCGACAAGAAAGTGCTCATGATCAAGGGCGTGGACAACCTGCACAAGGGTTTGAGCGAGCAGTTGGGAAGAAACGCCCAAGCTGTGGCTTTCACTTTTGAAGAGGCGGCGATGTACACCTCCCGTGAGTCGCAAATGATTCAGGCCTATCTGCAGGAGCACGGCAAGATGCCAGGCGGTGGCACTGACGAGTTGGACGATTTGTTTTAAGGCAAGGAGAAGGATTCATGGTCGCAGCGCAACAATTCCAGTTTATTCAGTACGGTGTCACCGACGCACTGGCAACGCTTGCCATCAATCGCCCCCCGTTCAATGTCCTCGACATTCCAACGATGGCTGAGGTCAACACCGCGCTTGACGCATGCATGCAAGACCGGTCGGTCAAACTGCTGGTGGTCACCGGTGTCGGCGAAAAAGCTTTTTCTGCGGGAGTGGAAGTTGCTGATCACACACCCGACAAGGTGGACCAGATGATCGAGGTCTTTCACGGTATCTTTCGCCGCCTGCAAAAAATGCCAATGCCCACCGTGGCCGCCGTCAACGGCGTGGCACTCGGAGGTGGCATGGAACTGGCCATCGGCTGCGACATGATCGTGGCGGTGGCTGGCGCCAAGTTTGGCCAGCCAGAGATCAAACTGGCGGTTTTTCCGCCGATCGCCGCTGTACTGCTGCCGCGGTTGATGCCGCCGGCGCGCGCCATGGAAGTGCTGCTCGGCGGCGAAAACTTCACGGCCGAAGAAGGTCTGGCCATGGGCCTCATCAATCGCGTTTTTGCACGCGAGAGCTTTGCCACCGATGTGCAGGCTTTTCTTGCGCCCTTCCTCAAGCATTCGCGCGTTGCGCTGCTTAGCACGCGCCGCGCCATGCGGGCGGCCGATGGCGAGACCTTCGCAGCGGCACTCGATACGGTGGAGCACATTTATCTCAAGGAACTGATGCAGACCGACGACGCCAAGGAAGGCCTGGCGGCTTTTCTGGAAAAACGCAAACCGCTCTGGCGCAATACCTGATCCGATCACAAATTTCATTCACCAAGGAACAAAACATGATTCCGGAATTCATCGATACCTGGCAAATGTCCGAGCCCGGCAAGTTGATAAAAACACGTATCCCGATGCCGGCGCTGCAAGTCGGCGATGTGGTGGTAAAGATCAGCGGCTGTGGCGTTTGCCATACCGATCTTTCGTACTTCTACATGGGCGTTCCAACGGTGCAAAAACCTCCCCTTTCCCTGGGGCACGAGATCAGCGGAGTGGTGATCGGTGGCGAAGCCGGCATGATCGGCAAGGAAGTGGTCGTCCCCGCCGTCATTCCCTGCGGCGACTGCGATCTGTGCAAGGGAGGCCGTGGCAACCGTTGCCTGGCGCAGAAAATGCCGGGAAACTCGATGGGGATTTATGGCGGTTTTTCGAGCCATATCGTGGTCCAGGCCAAGTTCCTCTGTCTGGTCGGCGAGCGCAAGAATGTCCCCCTCGAACACTTATCTGTGATTGCCGATGCAGTGACGACACCCTACCAGGCCGCCGTGCGGGCGAAGATTGGCAGTGGGGACCTGGTGGTGGTGGTTGGCGCCGCTGGCGGCGTTGGCAGCTTTATGGTGCAGGTGGCCAAGGGTATGGGCGCCAAGCTGATCGTCGGCATCGACGTCAACGCAGAAAAACTGCAGAAGATGGAAAGCTTTGGGGCAGATGCCACGATCAACCCGCGCGGCTTGAACACCAAAGAACTGAAGGAAAAATTCAAGGCGATAGCCAAGGCGGCCGGCGTATCGGCCAACACGGGCTGGAAGATCTTTGAATGCACCGGCACCAAGGCCGGACAGGAGACCGCCTTGTCGCTGCTTTCCTTCGTCGGAATGCTGGTGGTGGTTGGCTATGGCACAGACGAGACGAGCTATATGCTGTCCAAACTCATGGCGTTTGACGCCGAGATCATTGGCACCTGGGGTTGCACGCCGGACAAATATCCGGCGGTTTTGGCGATGTGCCTGGACGGTCGTATCCAACTCGAACCCTTTGTGGAAACACGACCCATGAGCCAGATCGAACAGGTTTTCGACGAAGCGCACCACGGCAAACTTCAGCGCCGCGTCATCCTCACCCCCGATTTCAATTAACCAAGAGAAAGAGAGAAATAATATGTCACTCAACTGGCTGCGCCGCGACAACGAACTGAAAGACCACGCTCTGCTTGGCGAGGAACATTTCGGTACTGAGGCCCCGTCTGTCATCTATGAAAGACGCCCGATAACCGACCCGCAGGGCAACACAGTGGCGGGACTGTTTTCATCCTGGATCATTCTCAATAATCCGGCACAGTACAACTCCTACACCACGGAAATGGTGAAAGCGGTGATTGCCGGCTTTCAACGCGCGTCGAGCGATCGCGCAGTCGTTGCCGTCGTATTCACTGCCGTCGGCGACAAGGCATTCTGCACCGGCGGCAACACCGCCGAGTACTCTGCATACTATTCCAAAAGACCGAATGAATACGGTGAGTACATGGATCTGTTCAATGCCATGGTAGACGGCATTCTCAATTGCAAGAAGCCTGTCATCTGCCGGGTGAACGGAATGCGTGTTGCCGGTGGCCAGGAAATCGGCATGGCAACTGACCTGACTGTCACTTCGGATATGGCGATATTTGGCCAGGCCGGCCCCAAGCACGGTAGCGCACCCGACGGCGGCTCGACCGATTTCCTGCCCTGGATGCTCAACATGGAAGACGCCATGTACAACTGCGTCTCCTGCGAGACCTGGAGCGCCTACAAGATGAAGGCCAAGAATCTGGTCACCAAGGTGGTCCCGGTCTTGAAGAAGGACGGGCAGTGGGTGAGAAACCCCATGGTGCGCACCGACGCCTACGTGGATGACGGCGAATTGGTTTATGGCGAGGCGGTCGCCCCTGATCAGGTGAAAGCAGCCAAGGAGCTGATGGCTCAATGCACGACAGACTTCAGCAAGCTCGATGCGGCAGTCAATGAACTGGTCTGGAAATTCACCAATCTCTTTCCGCATTGCCTGATCAAATCCATCGACGGCATTCGTGGCAAGAAGAAGTTCTTCTGGGATCAGTTCAAACTTGCCAACCGCCACTGGCTGGCGGCCAACATGAACCACGAAGCCTATCTCGGGTTCAATGCTTTCGATGCCAAGAAAGCCACCGGTAAAGACGTGATCGACTTCATCAAATACCGCCAACTGGTGGCCGAAGGGGCGCTGTTCGACGACAAGTTCGCTGAACAAGTCCTGGCGAAACCGAAAACCTGACATCATGCAACTCACTAGAAACAGACGATGGCACAAATCTATTCCTACGATGGCGTGGTTCCCGTCATTGACCCGAGCGCGTTCGTGCATCCCAGCGCAGTAGTCATTGGCGACGTCATCATCGGGCCGGGGGTTTACGTGGCACCGTGCGCTTCGCTGCGCGGCGACCTGGGGCGCATCGTCATTGGCGCCGGTTCCAATATTCAGGACTCGGCAGTGGTGCATGGTTTCCCTGGTACCGATACCGTGATCGAAGAAAACGGACATATCGGCCACGGCGCCATCATCCATGCATGCACCTTGCGTCGCAATGTTTTGGTCGGCATGAACGCGGTGGTGATGGATTTCGCAGAGGTCGGCGAATCTTCAATCGTCTCCGCCTCGGCCTTCGTCGCCGCAAAAAGCGTGATTCCTCCCAAGAGCCTGGCAGTCGGGGTACCGGCCAAAGTAATTCGCGCGCTGACGCAAGACGAGATGAGTTGGAAGTTGCAGGCCACCGCCACTTATCAGCAACTTTGTCTTGATTCACGGCGCTCCATGGTTCCGTGCATACCACTTGCCGCACCAGAGGCAGGACGTCGCCGCTGCACTGCGCTCGATGTGTTGCCACTGTCCGAATTCAAACTTCAAGTCGGGGACGAATAGCAAACCATGAATGAAATCCAAAATTTTATGATCGGCGATCATCGCCGCTGCGACGCCTTTTTTTCTGTCGCTGAGCGGGACGTAGCGGCACAGGCGTGGGACCGTGCCAATGACGCATTCGTCAGTTTTCGACATGCGATGCAGAATCATTTTGCGGCAGAAGAAGACGTCCTTTTTCCAGCGTTCGAGCTGAAGACCGGCATGACCATGGGACCGACCCAAGTGATGCGGGATGAACATGTTCAGATGAACGATCTCATGACGGCAGCGCACCAGTCTTTGCTGGCGAAAGATGCCGATGACTACTCTGGGAACAGCGAAACTTTGTTGATCATGATGCAACAGCACAACATGAAGGAAGAACACGTTCTTTACCCGATGTGCGACCAACATCTGGCAGATCAGGCAGCTCTATTGCTGCCGCAATTGGAACGGCGGCTTCTGTAAAAAAATGCAGGGTTGACGAATGAGGCATAGCAAGGCAAACAAGATCATCGATGGGCGCGGACTCGAGCCGCCGGAGCCTTTTGTTCTGACGATGGATGCACTCAACGCCAGCAGTTTAGGAGAAAAGGTGTTGCTTATTTTGTCGCGCGAACCCTACCCGCTATATGAGGCGCTGGATGTCAATGGTTTTTCGCATCAGACGCGGCGCGCGCCGGACGGTACTTTCGAGATTCTGAGCTGGCGAAATTCCGAATAATGCAAGCACTGTTGTCATTTGAGCAGGCGCCTCCCATCAGTGCGCCTCTGCGGTTTTTCCTCACGGCGCCGCTGTTCTCGATTCTTGCCGGCGTGTTGCTCCTGTACAGCGGCCCGGAAATATTCTCATCGCGCTGGACGCCCGCGGCGCTGGCGCTAACCCATCTGATCACCGTCGGCTTCATGCTGCAAGTGATGCTGGGCGCGTTGCAACAACTGCTGCCCGTTGTGGCCGGCGCAAATTTGGTTCGACCACAAACAATCGCAACACTTGTACATGCCACGATCACACCAGGCGCACTTTTTCTGGCCGCAGCATTTCTGACTTATGAGCCCTTGCTGTTTGGCTGTGCGGTCGCTTTTCTTGCGACCGGGGTAACGATTTTTGTCTGGGCAGCGGCGCGTGCCCTGTACGGTATTCCGACCTCCAATCCAACGATTCGCGGCTTCAAGCTGGCACTTCTGGGATTGAGCGTGACGGCCGTCTCAGGCCTGCTGTTGGCAGCTTCGCTGGGACTGTCACTTGATTTTCCGCTGGTTCAGCTCACCGATCTGCACCTGGGCTGGGGTTTAACGGCATGGGGTTGTAGCGTGCTTGCCGCGGTCAGCTTGGTGGCAGTTCCGATGTTCCAGCTTACCTCGGAATACCCGGTCTGGTTTGCGCGAAGCTTTGCCATGACGATCCTGGGCACTGTCTCACTGTGGACCATCACCGATCTGGCCGGATGGGAAACGCTATCAACTTTGTTTGCAGCGCTACTGGTCGCCTCAGGCGCCATGTTTTCTGTGATGACTCTGACAATTCTTCGACACAGCAAGCGCCCCAAACACGATGCATCACACCATTTCTGGAGGTTGGCCATGTCATCCGCATGCGTTGCATGTGCAGTGTGGTTTGCTGCCCGGTTCGTCGTTGAAATAGGCGGCTGGCAAGGCTGGCCGATCCTGTTTGCAGTGGTCTTGCTTTACGGTGGTTTCATTTCTGTCACCATCGGCATGCTCTACAAAATTGTCCCTTTTCTGGTCTGGCTGCATTTGCAGAACCTTGGCAAAGGCCGCGTGCCGGCACCCAACATGAAGAAAGTTTTGCCGCAGCTGCGCATAGACCGGCAGTTGCTCTGCCATATCCTGGCTTTCACCCTTTTGTTGCTCGCGGTTTTTTGGCCCAAGTGGTTTTTCTATCCGGCAGGTCTTGCGCTGATCATCGCCAACGGCTGGTTGCTGAGCAACCTGCATTATGCGTTCGCAATCTATCGAAATCACCTCGTCGCTTTCGAGCCCGCCAGTGTGAGCCCAGTTCGCAAAGAGGGCGCGTGAGATCTGGTGCCTGTACCATCTCTTTCTAGTACAAGGAGAAAATTGAATGCGCGTATTTCAAGTTGAAGGCGAATGGGGCATGGACCATCTCAAGCTGTCGCAGCGGCCGCAGCCTCAGGCCGGACCGGGGCAAGTGCTGGTGCGGATGAGGGCGTCTTCGCTCAACTACCGTGATCTGGTCGTGCCCGAGCGCGGCTATGGCAGTTATACCGGTAATTTGCCGCTGATTCCGGTCTCTGATGGGGTAGGCGTCGTGTCCGAGGTTGGCCCGGGCGTGCATCGAGTTGCGCCAGGGGACCGGGTTTGTCCAACTTTTTTTCAGGGTTGGTTTGGCGGTGCGCCAGACCTTGAACGGCTCACTCAATCGCTGGGCGGTCCGATTGACGGGACCATGACAGACATCATGTGCGTGTCAGAGCACGGCGTAGTCAAAGTTCCCGAATATTTGACCGACACCGAAGCCGCCAGTTTGCCCTGCGCTGCGCTGACGGCCTGGAGTGCCTTGACGACTGAAAGCAATGTCAAAGTTGGCGACCGTGTGCTGATTCAGGGCTGCGGCGGTGTAGCGCTGTTCGCGGTTCAGTTTGCCAAACTCCTGGGCGCTCACGTTACCGTCATTACATCGAACGAAGAGCGCATGAAACGAGTCCGGCAACTGGGGGCTGACGCAGCAATCAACTACCACGCAGTACCCGAGTGGGCCAAGGCAACGCGAGAAATTACGGCTGGCCGCGGTTATGACCTCATTATTGAATTGGGTGGCGAGAAGACATTGCCGCAATCCTTGCGCTGCATTCGACCGGGTGGCACGATCGCGATGATTGGCATTCTTTCAGGTAGTTCCATGGCGACTTCTTTGGGTCTCATCATCACCCGCCAAGTTCGGTTGCAAGGCGTCACCGTCGGTCACCGCGACGGCTTCGAAGCCATGGTGCGGGCCATGGATCAACACAAAGTCAAACCGATTGTGGATAGAGTCTTTGACTTTGCAGAACTGAAGGAGGCTATGGCTTACCTCAAGAGCGGAGCTCAGTTCGGAAAGGTGTGCATTGCCCATTGAGCCACCCTTGGCCGAACGGCTGCGCCCAAAAACCCTGGGTGAGGTGGTCGGTCAGCAGCACCTGCTGGGCGACGGCATGGCGCTGCGTCTGGCGTTTGAATCGGGCCAGCCGCACAGTTGCATCCTGTGGGGCCCGCCCGGAACCGGCAAAACCACCATTGCACGCCTGATGGCCGACGCGTTTGATGCGCAGTTCATCACCATCGGTGCCGTGCTTGGGGGCGTCAAGGATATTCGCGAGGCGGTCGACAAAGCTCGACTGGCACAAGAGCAGAGCCGGCGCACGATTGTGTTTGTGGATGAGGTGCATCGCTTCAACAAGAGTCAGCAAGACGCCTTTTTGCCTCACGTGGAGAGCGGTTTGCTTACCTTTATCGGTGCGACCACCGAGAACCCGTCGTTTGAAGTCAACTCGGCCTTGTTGTCGCGTGCAGCGGTCTACGTGCTACAGCCGCTTTGCGAATCGGATTTGGCACAAATCATCGCCAAAGCTCTTGGGGTGCAAGCCATTGCAGCGATTGAAGACAAAGCGTCAGAGCGACTCATTGCTTACGCAGATGGCGACGCTCGGCGTTTGCTGAACACAATCGAGACACTGGCAGTGTCCGCCGTCCAGGAAAAGCTGGACCGCATTACCGATGTCTGGTTACTTAAGGTATTGGGTGAGCGCATGCGCCGCTATGACAAGGGCGGCGAGCAGTTTTATGACACCATTTCCGCTTTGCATAAATCGGTGCGCGGGAGCGATCCGGATGCCGCGTTGTACTGGTTTGTGCGCATGCTCGACGGCGGTGCCGATCCGCGCTATCTGGCCCGTCGCATGATTCGCATGGCGAGCGAGGATATTGGCCTGGCCGATCCACGTGCCTTGCGCCTGGCGCTCGATGCGGCCGATGTGTACGAGCGTCTGGGCACGCCGGAAGGCGAGTTGGCGCTGGCCGAGTGCGTCGTCTACCTGGCAGTCGCCGCCAAATCCAATTCGGTCTACAAAGCGTTCAACGCAGCCAAAGCCTTTGTCAGGCAAGACGGCACCCGGCCAGTTCCCATGCACCTGCGCAATGCCCCCACCAAACTCATGAAAGAACTGGACTATGGCAAGGGCTATCGCTACGCGCATGACGAGGAGGGCGGTTTTGCAGCGGGCGAACGTTACCTGCCCGAGGGCATGGCGGCACCTGGCTTCTATCGCCCGGTCGAACGCGGTCTTGAAATCAGGATCGCAGACAAGTTGCGACAACTAAAAAAGCTGAACAATCAAGTCGACTGATGCACCGTAATACTTGCTGATGAAGTTTCAGGTCGAGGGTAAACCCGGCTGATTACGGGGCACCGGGTGGCTTTCCCTTCGCTACAATCGCCTCCAGCAATCTGCCGGTAGCGTTAATCTGGTCGCGATGTTGGCAGGTTTTTTGCTTTGAAATTGGTAAAGATCACAAGGCCGCGCCGCTCGTCAGTCATGGGGTGACTCCTGCGCCGACCAACTATCGGAGAAGTCAATGGATACCTTCATACAGCAGATCATCAACGGTCTGGTGTTGGGCAGTATGTATGCTTTGGTGGCACTCGGCTACACCATGGTGTACGGCATCATCGGGCTGATCAACTTTGCGCACGGTGAAGTTCTGATGGTTGGCGCCCTGACCAGCTGGACCATCATTGGCCTGATGAAGGAAGCGATGCCGGGTACGCCCGGCTACGTCGTTCTTTTTGTCTCTCTGATTATTGCCTGCGTGGTTGCCGCGACGCTTAACTTTGTGATTGAAAAAGTGGCCTACCGGCCGTTGCGCAACAGCCCAAAACTGGCGCCGCTGATCACCGCCATTGGTATGTCCCTGCTGTTGCAGACGCTGGCCATGATCATCTGGAAACCGAACTACAAACCCTATCCCACCTTATTGCCAAATACGCCGTTCGAAATCGGTGGTGCTGTAATCTCTCCGACTCAGGTGTTGATTTTGGGCATGACTGCGGTGTCGCTGGCGCTACTGATGTGGCTGGTGAATTACACCCGACTGGGGCGTGCCATGCGTGCCACCGCCGAAAATCCACGGGTGGCAGCGTTGATGGGTGTGAAACCTGACTTTGTGATTTCTGCGACCTTTGTCATTGGGGCGGTACTGGCCGCTATCGCCGGTGTCATGTGGGCTGCCAACTACGGCACGGTGCAGCACACGATGGGCTTTTTGCCCGGTCTCAAAGCTTTTACTGCGGCAGTATTTGGTGGTATCGGCAACCTGGCCGGTGCTGTCGTGGGCGGTATCTTGCTGGGCTTGATCGAGTCGCTCGGGGCCGGCTACATCGGTGCTTTGACCGGGGGCGTTCTGGGCAGCCAGTACTCGGATATTTTTGCCTTCATTGTTCTGATCATCATGTTGACTCTGCGGCCCTCAGGCCTGCTGGGTGAGCGTGTGGCAGATCGCGCCTGAGGAATACCGTCATGAAACAAAAAAAACAGATAGTCGTCTTCCTGCTGGCGGCCGTCGGCCTGATTGTTTTACCGATATTTCTGCAAGGTTTTGGTAACGCCTGGGTTCGCATTGCCGACATGGCCCTGCTTTACGTTTTGCTGGCACTGGGACTCAATATCGTCGTTGGCTACGCTGGCTTGCTCGATCTTGGCTACGTCGCTTTTTTTGCCATCGGCGCGTACATGTATGGGCTACTGGCATCGCCTCACCTGATCGACACGTTTCCATGGATTGCGGCGATGTTCCCGGGCGGCATGCACCTGCCGTTGTGGATCGTGGTTCCGGCCGCGGCCGGGTTGGCCGGATTTTTCGGCCTGCTGCTGGGAGCGCCGACACTGCGTTTGCGGGGCGACTATCTGGCCATCGTGACGCTTGGTTTCGGCGAAATCATTCGGGTCTTCATGAACAATCTGGATCAGCCAGTCAATATTACCAACGGCCCCAAAGGACTGGGTCAGATTGATTCTTTGAGTTTCTTCGGGTTGAACCTGGGCAAGAAAATTGCCATTGGCGACTTCGAATTGGCCTCCGTATCACTTTACTACTATCTATTTCTGATGCTGGTACTGTTTAGCGTGGTGATCTCTCATCGGCTCCAGCTGTCTCGGGTGGGCCGCGCCTGGATGGCCATTCGCGAAGACGAAGTCGCCGCTAAAGCTATGGGCATCAATACCCGCAACCTGAAGCTGCTGGCGTTCGGCATGGGCGCGACTTTTGGTGGTGTTTCAGGTGCCATGTTTGCTTCATTCCAGGGCTTCATTTCACCCGAGTCTTTCAGCTTGATGGAGTCGGTGATGATTGTCGCGATGGTGGTGCTGGGTGGCATTGGACATTTGCCTGGAGTCATTCTGGGCGCCGTGCTACTTTCAGCGTTGCCAGAGGTATTGCGCTATGTAGCCGGACCGCTGCAGGCCATGACAGAAGGGCGTCTGGACGCATCGATTTTGCGTCAGCTATTGATTGCGCTGGCCATGATCGGTGTCATGTTGTCGCGTCCACGCGGCTTGTGGCCGTCGCCGGATCATGGCAAGTCGCTGCAAAATAGCAAGTAGGAACGAACATGACAGATACTGTACTGAAAGTGGCTGGCGTTTCGAAGCGATTTGGTGGTCTGCAGGCGTTAAGCGACGTCGGCATCACGATCAAGCGGGGCCAGGTTTATGGTCTGATCGGTCCCAACGGCGCCGGCAAAACCACATTTTTTAATGTGCTGACCGGCCTTTACGCACCCGATAGCGGCAGCTTTGAGCTGGCTGGCAATACTTATCAACCAAGTGCTGTGCACCTGGTGGCAAAAGCCGGTATTGCGCGGACCTTCCAGAACATTCGCTTGTTTTCCGAAATGACTGCGCTGGAAAACGTCATGGTGGGACGCCACATCCGCACCCATTCTGGTTTGCTGGGCGCGATTTTTCGCACCCCCGGTTTCAAAGCGGAAGAAGCTGCCATCGCCCAGCGCGCACAAGAGTTGCTGGAGTATGTCGGCATTAGTCGATTTGCCGACTACAAGGCGCGCACACTCAGTTATGGTGACCAGCGGCGCCTTGAAATTGCACGTGCATTGGCGACCGATCCTCAACTCATCGCGCTGGATGAGCCGGCGGCCGGAATGAACGCCACCGAGAAGGTTTTGTTGCGAGAACTGATAGACAAAATTCGCAACGACAACCGCACCATTTTGCTGATCGAGCACGATGTCAAACTGGTGATGGGCTTATGTGACCGCGTGACAGTGCTCGACTACGGCAAGCAAATCGCAGAAGGTACACCGGCCGATGTGCAGAGAAACGAAAAAGTAATTGAGGCCTATCTTGGCACCAGTGGGCATTGACATGACAAATATTCTTCTTAAAGTGACGGGCCTCAAAGTGGCGTATGGCGGCATTCAGGCCGTCAAGGGCGTTGATTTCGAAGTACACGAAGGGGAATTGGTGTCGCTTATCGGCTCCAACGGCGCTGGTAAAACGACCACCATGAAAGCCATCACGGGAAGCCTGCCCATGAACGCTGGGGACATTGAGTACCTGGGCAAGAGTATTCGCGGCCAGGGTCCTTGGGACCTGGTCCGACAAGGCCTGGCGATGGTGCCCGAGGGCCGGGGGGTTTTTACCCGAATGACCATTGTCGAGAATTTGCAAATGGGTGCCTACATTCGCACTGACAAAGAGGCCATTGCGGCTGATCTGGAAAAGGTGTTCGGCATTTTTCCGCGGCTCAAAGAACGTCGTAATCAGTTGGCAGGTACTTTATCCGGTGGCGAGCAGCAAATGCTGGCGATGGGTCGTGCGCTGATGAGTCGTCCAAAAGTGTTGTTGATGGACGAGCCGTCGATGGGCCTGTCGCCTCTTATGGTGGACAAAATCTTCGAAGTAGTACGTGATGTCTACGCACAGGGCGTGACGGTATTACTGGTCGAGCAAAATGCCAGTCGCGCACTGGCCATTGCCGACCGCGGCTATGTCATGGAGTCTGGCCTGGTGACTATGTCGGGCGACGCCAAGGAGATGCTTAACGATCCCAAAGTGCGGGCTGCTTATCTGGGTGAATGAATTCACTGAGCCCGCTTTGCCAATAGCAAGGCCAGCCTGTTGTGCCGCTCAATCAACGGCGCCTGTTCCAGAGTTACCAACTGGCCGTCGCGTACTATCACACGGCCATTGACCACCGTATAAGCTGCCTGAGGACTGGCGCACAGTAGCAAGGCGCCTACCGGGTCGTGCACGGCAGCGCCGGCAAAGGCTAGCGTGTCGAGATCAAACAAGGCCAGATCGGCGCACATGCCCGGCGCCAGGTGACCAATGTCGGTGCGACCCAACACCTGAGCCCCACCGCGGGTCGCCAGGGTCATGGCATCGCGAGCCGTCATTTCAGCGGGGCCGAGGTCGCAGCCGAAGTAGGTGTGGGGTGCGCCGCCCGGACTGGTGCGCGTCTCAGGTTCTTGCATGGCGCGGCCAACTCTGGCCAGTAGCAGGGCCTGCCGTGCCTCGTTCACCAAGTGCGCCGCGTCGTTGCTGGCGCTGCCATCCACGCCCAGACCCACCGGTACACCGGCGTTCAGCATTTTGCGAATCGGTGCAATACCCGACGCCAGGCGCATATTGCTGCACGGGCAATGGGCGACACCGGTGCGACTGGCAGCAAACAGGCTGATCCCTTCATCATCGATTTTTACGCAGTGGGCGTGCCACACGTCGTGCCCGAGCCAGTCCAGGTCTTGCGCGTATTGCGCGGGAGTGCAATTGAATTTTTCTCTGGAGTAGGCAATGTCGTGATCGTTCTCGGCCAGGTGCGTGTGCAGGCGCACACCATAACTGCGGGCCAGACTGGCCGACTCACGCATCAGGTCACGGCTGACAGAAAAGGGTGAGCAGGGCGCTACCGCAACGTTGACCATGGCACCGTGTGTGGCGTCATGCCAGGTCTCGATCAGTCGCTGGCTATCCTTGAGGATAAAGTCTTCCCGTTCTACCACGGCGTCGGGTGGCAGACCGTCTAGTGATTGACCCACGCTCATGCTGCCGCGGGTGGCCACAAAACGCATACCGATTTCAGCCGACGCTTCAATGCTGTCGTCCAGCCGCACACCATTGGGGTAGAGGTAGAGATGGTCGCTGCTGGTGGTGCAGCCGCTCAGCAACAGCTCCGCCATGGCGGTCTGGGTGGACACACGCACCATCTCGGGCGTCAATTCAGCCCAGATCGGGTACAGTCCGCGCAGCCAGCCAAACAGTTCGGCGTTTTGCACTGCGGGAACAGCCCTTGTCAGACTCTGGTACATGTGGTGATGGGTGTTGATAAGGCCAGGTGTCACCAGGTGCTTGCTTGCGTCAATCACCTCGTCAGCTGTTTGCGGCAACGCCTCAGCGGCACCGATGGCTTCGATGCGGTGTCCGCGGATAAACAGCGAGGCGCCCTGAAGCTCGCGGGCACGGATCGGATCAGCGTTGTCGAAGGTTGCAACGCAGCGGGCGTTGCGAATGAGCAGGGTAGACATAATTGGGTCTCGCAAGGGGTACCAGGTCGACATTGGTTAAGGTCAATGATTTTCACGTTACGCTGGTTTTGTAGGGTTTTTACTCAAGTTTGTTTGATTTCCATCAAGGTCGTGGGGGCTTAAGCGCGGCAAAGTGCTGGTCATGCTACCTGCCCAAACCCTTGACATCGCTGTCGAACGACATGTCGCTCCCCGTGGCGAGCTCTTGCTTAGGCGTGCTGTGGCCTCGCCGTGGGTCAGCTATATCGAGTCGGGACGTGTTGCTTTAGGGGTGATGGAGGGCGATGTCATGGAGCATCAGCTGGGCGTGGTTGAGGGGCCTTGCTGGCTGGAGGCTACTTCGGCGGTGCTGAACCTCGCGCATGCAGTAGACGCCGTTTCGGAAACCGAAGTCCTTTTGCGGCGAGTGCCGCTGGCTGACTTTCGCCGTTCACTCGCTGCTATGTCAGTCGCTGCCCAGGACGTGCTGCATGATGTGGCGATGGCGCATCGCCAGCAAACCGAATTTACTGTCAGTCGTTTGGCCAAAGACGCCGAGGCGCGCTGTGCCGAGTGGCTGCTACGCCATGCTCAAATTTGTGACAAAGGCGGCATGGCGGTAACACTGCAGCAGCGCAAACGTTCCATCGCAGCCCAGTTGGGCATTGCTCCAGAGACGTTGTCCCGAGTGCTGCGCCACTTGCGTGAACGCAGCCTGATCAGCGGCTCCGGGAGACTGTTGAATCTGGTTGACCCGGGCGCTCTGCGATCACTGGCCGGCGTCTGATCCGGCCCGGCGTCTAAACGTGCAGGGCGTGGCCTAGCGCACGCATGGCAGCTTCCTGCACCGCCTCGCCCAGGGTCGGGTGAGCATGAATGGTGCCAGCCACATCTTCCAGGCAGGCGCCCATCTCGATCGAATGCGAAAACGCGGTGCTCAGCTCCGACACGCCAACACCCACCGCTTGCCAACCGACAATCAGGTGGTTGTCGCGCCGGGCCACGACACGCACAAAACCATCACTGGCCTCGAGGGTCATGGCGCGCCCGTTGGCAGCATACGGAAAGCTGGCGTGAATGCAATCCAGCCCGGCCAGTGCCGCCTCCTGTGGTGATTGTCCCGCAACCACCAGTTCGGGGTCGGTAAAACACACCGCAGCAATCGCTGTTGGTGAAAAGTGGCGCCGCTTACCGGAGATGATTTCAGCCACCATCTCGCCTTGCGCCATGGCACGGTGCGCCAGCATCGGTTCGCCCGTCAGATCGCCAATGGCCCAGACATTGCGCATGGAGGTTTGGCACTGGTCGTTCACCTTGACGGCGCGGCCCTTCATTTCCAGCATCAGACCCTCCAAGCCCCAGCCGTGCGTGTTGGGAACACGGCCAATCGCCACCAGCACCTGTTCGGCGGCCAGCGTACTGGCACGCCCTGATGCGTCGAGAACGCGCACGCCGGCGCTGTCAAGTCCCTGCACCTGGCAGCCCAGGTGCACTTGCACGCCCAGTCTGCGCAGCGAATTGGCCACCGGCTTGGTCAGCTCTTCGTCATAGAGCGGCAGGATGCGGTCCTGCGCTTCAACGACCGTCACGTCAGCACCGAGCTTGCGGTAGACCAGGCCGAGCTCCAACCCGATGTAGCCGGCGCCGACCACCAACAGCGTTTTCGGCACCCGCTCGGGCGACAGCGCCTGGCGCGACGAAATCACCTTACCGCCAAAAGGCATGCCGGGCAGCCCGAGCTCGACCGAGCCGGTTGCCAGCAGCAGGTGTTCGCACTGGATACGTATCGACTCAGCGTTGCCCTTGCCGAGGTCCACATCGACCGTCTTGCCGTCGACCATACTCGCCTGGCCCTTGACCACCTTGACGCCATGCTTTTTGAGCAGGGCGCCGACGCCACCAGTTAGCCGCGCCACAATGCCGTCCTTCCAGCGCACCGTCTGGGCGATGTCGATATGCGCTTTGTCCACGTGAATGCCCAGCGTGTTGTCGCCCATGAAGTGGTGCGCCTGGTGGTAGGCGTCGGCGGCGTGGATCAGTGCCTTGGAAGGAATGCAACCGATGTTCAGGCAGGTGCCGCCCAGGTGATCGGCTTCCACCAGCGTAGTGGCAATGCCCAGTTGTGCGGCGCGGATGGCGGCCACGTAGCCGCCGGGGCCGCCGCCAATGATCAGCAGCTTGGTTTGTTGTGCATCCATTGCTTACTCCAGGAACAAGGTGGCGGGAGACTCCAGGTAGCCCCGCAGCAGTTGCACAAACTCGGCGCCGTGCATGCCGTCGACAACGCGGTGGTCGAAGGACGACGACAGGTTCATCATCTTGCGCACCACCACCGCACCAGCGCGCACCATGGGGCGCTCCACCATGCGGTTGACGCCGACGATGGCCACTTCCGGGTGGTTGATCACTGGCGTGCTGACGATGCCGCCGAGTGCGCCCAGGCTGGTGATGGTGATGGTTGAGCCGCTGAGCTCCTCGCGCGTCGCGCGGCCAGAGCGCGCCGCCTCGCTCAGCCGTGCCACCTCAGTGGCGGCATGCCAGACGTCGAGCGTCTCGGCGTGGCGTATCACCGGCACCATCAGGCCGCCTTCAGACTGCGTGGCGATCCCCAGATGGACCGCTTCATAGCGCGTGACCAGGGCCGCCTCGTCGTCGTAACGCGCGTTGATCTGGGGGAACTGGCGCACCGCCAGCACAATGGCGCGCACCAGGAAGGGCAGCAGTGTCAGGCGTGCACGCTGCCCGGTGTACTGGGTGTTGAGCTTGCCGCGCAGGTCTTCCAGCTCGGTCACATCGACTTCCTCGACATAAGTGAAATGCGGGATGCGGCGCTTGGCCTCCTGCATCTTTTGCGCGATCTTGCGGCGCAGGCCGATGACCGGCACCGCCACCTCGGCATGGCGCTGGCGGTAACGCTGATCGCTGGCTGGCGCGGCCTGGGCATGGCCCGCACGTGCGGCAAAGGCGTCCAGGTCCTGCACCGTGATGCGTCCCGCCGGGCCGCTGCCCGGCACAAAACGCAGTTCGATGCCGGCGTCCCAGGCGCGTTGGCGCACCGCCGGTGAAGCCAGCGGCCTGTCGCCCGGTTGCCGCGCTTTGACAGCGGTGCCATTGGGGCGGGTTGGCGTTGCTTGGGTCGGTGCCAGCGGGGCGGCGGCTAGCGCAAGCGGCGTTCTGGCAGCCGCCTTTGGTGGCGCGGCCGGGGCGGCCGGGGTCGCCGTTTGAGCGGGGACGGCGACAGCTTCGTTCTTGAGATTGCCAAGGCCTTCGACTTCGATGCGAATCAGCTCGGAACCGACTGCCATCACCTGGCCGACACTGCCGCCCAGGGCCAGCACGGTACCGGCCACCGCCGACGGGATCTCGACTGTCGCTTTGTCGGTCATCACGTCGGCCAGCAACTGGTCGGCGGTGACAACATCGCCCACCTTCACATGCCAGGCGACAAGCTCGACCTCGGCAATGCCTTCGCCGATGTCCGGCATCTTGATTGTGTGAATGCCCATCATGCCTCCAGCGTACGTTTGAGTGCGGCACCGACCCGGGTGGGGCCCGGAAAATAGTCCCACTCCTGGGCATGTGGGTAGGGTGTGTCCCAGCCGGTGACGCGCTCGATGGGCGCCTCCAGGTGGTAGAAGCAGTGCTCCTGGATCAGCGACACCAGTTCCGCGCCGAAGCCGCAGGTGCGCGTCGCCTCATGCAGCACAACGCAGCGCCCGGTTTTCTTGACCGAGGCAACAATGGTGTCCAGGTCAAGCGGCCAGATGCTGCGCAAGTCGATGATCTCGGCATCGATGCCGGTCTCGGCGGCGGCCGCTTCGGCGACAAAAACCATGGTGCCGTAGGTCAGCACCGTCAGTGCCTTGCCGGGCCTGAAGATCGAGGCGGTGTCGAGCGGCACGGTGTAATAGCCGTCCGGCACTTCACCCATCGGATGTTTAGACCAGGGCACCACCGGCTTGTCGTGGTGGCCATCAAACGGCCCGTTGTACAGTCGCTTGGGTTCCAGGAAAATCACCGGGTCGTCGTTCTCGATCGATGCAATCAGAAGGCCCTTGGCGTCATACGGGTTGGACGGCATCACTGTGCGCAGGCCGCAGACTTGTGTGAACAAGGCCTCCGGGCTCTGGCTGTGCGTTTGCCCGCCGTAAATACCGCCGCCACAAGGCATGCGAATGGTGATCGGTGCCGTAAAGTCACCGGCCGAGCGGTAACGCAGACGTGCCGCTTCCGACACGATCTGGTCGCTGGCCGGATAAAAGTAGTCGGCGAACTGAATTTCGACCACCGGGCGCAGTCCGTAGGCGCCCATGCCCACCGCCGTGCCCACAATGCCGCCCTCGGAGATCGGTGCATCGAACACGCGTGAGCTGCCGTACTTCTTTTGCAGGCCTTCGGTGCAGCGGAACACGCCGCCAAAATAGCCGACGTCCTGGCCGTAAACGACCACGTTGCTGTCGCGTTCCAGCATCACATCCATGGCCGAACGCAGCGCCTGGATCATTGTCATCGGGGTGGTGTTCATGATCAGATTCCCAACTCTTGACGCTGGCGGCGCAAGTGCGCAGGCATGTCCTTGTAAACATCCTCAAACATGGCGGCCGGGCTTTGCATGTGGCCATCGGCCAGCGAGCCATAGCTCTCGGCTTCTTTTTGCGCCGCTGCTACCAGGGCTTCAACTTCTTTTTGCGTCGCGTCATGCTCTTCGTCAGACCACGCACCCAGACCGATCAAATGTTGCTTCAGGCGCCCAATTGGATCCCCCAGCGGAAAGCGTGCCGCATCGTTCGCCGGACGGTATTTGCTGGGGTCGTCGGAAGTCGAGTGTGGGCCGGCCCGGTACGTCACCCATTCAATCAGCGTTGGCCCCAGATTGCTGCGGGCGCGCTCAAGAGCCCATTTCGATGCGGCATAAACCGCCAGAAAATCATTGCCATCAACGCGCAGCGAGGCGATGCCGCAGCCCACGCCACGTGCCGCAAAGGTCGTGCCTTCACCTCCGGCGATAGCCTGGAAAGTGGAAATAGCCCACTGGTTATTGACCACATTCAAAATGACTGGCGCACGATAGACGTGAGCAAAGGTCAGGCCGGTATGAAAGTCGGCCTCGGCCGTGGCGCCGTCGCCGATCCAGCTTGATGCGACCTTGGTGTCTCCTTTGATGGCCGAAGCCATGGCCCAGCCCACCGCCTGAATCACTTGCGTCGCCAGGTTGCCCGAGATCGAGAAGAAGCCCTGCTTTTTGCTGGAGTACATGACCGGCAGTTGGCGTCCCTTGAGAGGGTCGTTCTGATTGGAAAAAAGCTGACAGATCATGTCCACCATCGACACATCTTCGCGCGCCAGCAACAGACCCTGCTGCCGGTAAGTGGGGAAGCACATGTCACCGTCGCTCAAGGCGAAAGCATGGGCCGTGGCAATCGCCTCCTCACCCAGGCATTGCATGTAGAAAGACATCTTCTTTTGCCGCTGTGCAATCAGCATGCGTGCGTCGAAGGCACGTGTTTTGATCATGGCGCGCAAACCGCGGCGCCACAGATCCACGTCTTCGGGTGGTGCCCAGGGTCCGACGGCGCGCCCCGCGTCGTCCAGCACGCGAATCAGCGTGAACGCCAGATCACTGGTCTGTGTCGGCAGGGCATCCACTGGTGGTCGTCGAACCGTGCCGGCGGCAGAAATGGGGAGGTAAGAAAAGTCTGTGTCATGGCCTGGTCGCCCGGTGGGCTCAGGGACATGCAGACGAAGGGGTTCGTGCTGTGGCATCGGCATTTCTCCTCGCAGGCTTGTGTCCTGCATCAGATTCTGGGGGCTCGGTACAGCGTCAGGCGGGTAGCTTTGCGGTGACCGGACAATGCGGCAATGGTAGCGGGATCACCGCGT
>JBAXBQ010000031.1:0-36586 GCA_037141865.1 Comamonadaceae bacterium
TCAAGCAATATATGAAGGCGAATCCCCGCTTGTTGGAGGACTCAGCCCACTAAGCTTTTCGTCGAGTTCTCTTGCTATACAAACCAGAAAAGCAGCGATGTCCTGCTCATAGTTGAAGGTTGAAGTTGGTGATTGAAGTCGTCATTCTCCATGTTGACGGACTTCTCGGAATTTACATTGGCACGGCTGGTAGGGGGCAGGTCACATGCTGCCGACTTTTGACTGACCCAACTTGACAGTCTGCCACCCAGCATCCGGTAAAGGCTTCAGATGCATCCCATGGGTTCACAGAAACTCGACAGCCTGGGTCTCAAGGCGGATGACCCTGACGTCGTGGCAAAGGACCTCGCAGGTGTCGCCGCTGTTCTTAACTGTGCCGGGCCGTTTTCACGGACCGCCAGGCCCATGGCCGAGGGCTGCATTAGGGCCGGTGTCCACTATCTTGATATCACTGGAGAAATTGAAGTATTTGAAGCGCTGGCCCTGCTCGGACCAAGGGCGAATAAGGCCGGGGTGATGTTGATGCCTGGGACGGGCTTCGATGTGGTGCCGAGTGACTGCCTTGCGGCACACTTGAAGCGTCGACTCCCTGATGCAACTGCTTTGACCCTCGCGTTTCAAGCCATTGGGCGGCCCTCGCATGGTACGGCTACGACCATGGTGGAAAACGTACACCGTGGTGGCATGATTCGGCGAGATGGCAAGCTGGTAGCGGTACCGTCTGCATCATCTTGCCGTGAAATCGATTTTGGTCAGGGACCGGTCACCACCATGTGCATCCCTTGGGGAGATGTCTCCACCGCCTGGGTCTCGACGGCCATTCCAAACATTGAAGTCTTCATGGTAGCACCGCCAGCATTGCGCTGGATGGCCAAGGCCTCGCGTTATTTGGGTGGCGTGATGGGTTCCAACTTCGTGCAAGGTTTGCTGAAGAAGCAAATCGACGCTGGGCCTGCCGGCCCCAACGCAGAGCAGCGCCAGCGAGGTGCGTCGCACTTGTGGGGTCAGGCACGAAACGCCGCCGACCAAACGGTCACGTCACGCCTGGACACCGTCGAAGGCTATGCACTCACAACCCTGACAGCCTGGGACATCGCCAAACGAACGGCCAACGGCGCGGCTCAACCGGGTTATGCCACGCCGTCGCTGGTTTTCGGAGCCGACTACATCTTGAACTTCGCCGGCACGACGCGCGCTGACTTGTGATGTTTCCTTGTTGTCGCGCGCGGCTGTGCGGTGAGAGGGGATCTATCTGCCATAAGTCGCCGAAAAACACGCCTTGCCCAGCCGGTTTGCACCGAGTGAGAGACCCTATCTCTGAAGTCGGCCCCACTTGCACTGCTCCAAGCGCAGTGACGATCAACAGATCAGGCGAATTGCAACTCAATCTTTCCCGTGCGCCGGCGCACGGGGCCGACGACGATTCTGACGTCGTGGCCTAACTTGGTCACCAACTCAAGCAGCTTGGCTTCGCTCACACCGCGGAATTGGCCCCGAGTGATTCGCGACACCTTGGATTGGTCGATGCCGAGCAGCTCAGCGGCGCCATCCTGAGTCAGGCGGCGCGCTTTGATTGCGCGGGCAATCTCAGCGGCGAGTTGAGACTTGCGTTGCATCTCTGCCGCGTCGGCATAACCCAGGTCGGCGTAGACGTTGGTGCTGCCTTCCTCAATGCCAATTTCGTTGTTTTCGTTCATCTTGGTGCTCCTTGCTGCATTTTCCAGGTCTCAAAATCCTGTTTCGCGACCTTCAGGCGGGCGTTGATCAGATCCATATCTTCTTTCGGTGTCTTGATCCCACTCTTGGACTTCTTCTGAAAGCAGTGCAGGACGTAGACCCATCCAGCGAACTTGACCGTGTAGACGGCCCGGTAGGTATTACTGCGAAAATCCTCGACCACTTCCAACACGCCGGCAGAGCCGAACCCGCTCATAGCCTTGGCGTCCTGGTGCTTGCCACCCGCTTGCGCAAGGTCGATGGCGTGTCCGAACACGTCTTTCACGTCCTCGGGCATTGCATCCAGATCGCGCTTGGCCGAGCCAATCCATTTGAGGGGCTTGCGGGTCTGCTTTGTCATCGGTTTCATTATGCCTATTTGAGCATAAGAATGTCAATCAGGCATTTGAGTTCGCTCCCGAATATTTGAGGACGACTGGGAATCACGCTTTGACGTTCACATTGTTGCGGTCAGCTTGACACACCCAAAGGGCGGACCAGTGCATCATTAAGGCAGAGCATATTTCACAATTCAAAACTGACAATCTCCGCAAACAGGGGACCAACACCCGAAACGTTCTACACCTGTTGCAAGAGCGAGTTTGAACCTAGGTCCGCATTGCACCACGGGTTCTGGGAGCACACAAGTCTCACCGTCACTCCAATGACCGCAATTAGTAAGGACAATCCGAATTCTCTATTACCGCTTTGGGCACGAAACAGGTGTCGACGACAGGCTGGTCCCCGGTAATTCATGTTTGACCTCGCCAACGACAGCTTCGCGGCATGCCGTTTACGCCTCGAAAGTTTCACCAGTGTCTCTTGCGGCTGTAGAACCTGAAATCGGATCGACAAAGCTGCAACCGGCAAGAACAGATACATAGCCGAAGTTGGAACTTCCGAAGTGATCGCCATAAAGCAGTCACAGACTTTTGGTTGGCTATCCTTCGACCTCCGGGGCGTCACAATCCACCATTCAATGCCGTGTTTGAAATGGAGTGATTCATGCGTGTTATCGCCGCACTTGTTGCTGGGCTTGTCATCAGCGCACAGGCGCTCGCCTTAGACTTGGGCAGCCTGAGCAACGCCGACGCCGGCCGTGGTCTGAAAGACGCACTGACACAAGGCTCGGCCGTCGCCATCTCAAAGCTGGGCGCAGAAAACGGGTTTCTTGGCAATGACAAGGTCAGGATACCCCTGCCCGACACCCTAAAGCGCGTCGAGGGCATGCTGCGTATGCTGGGCATGCAGAAGCAGGCCGAAGAACTGGTCGTGGCGATGAACCGGGCTGCCGAGCAGGCCGTACCGCTGGCCAAGCCTCTACTGGTCAACGCCGTCAAGAACATGAGCTGGCAGGACGCCAAGGGGATTCTTGCCGGCAACGATACAGCTGCGACAGAGTATTTCCGCAGGACCACCAGCGACCAGCTCACTGAGAAGTTCCTTCCGATCGTCACCAAGGCCACCGCCAAAGTGGGTCTGGCCGAGAAGTACAACGAAATCGCCGGTAAGGGTGCGAAGCTGGGGCTCGTTGATGCCAAGCAGGCCAGGATAGAGACCTATGTGACGCAGAAGACGTTAGATGGCCTCTTCGTGATGATGGCTGAGCAGGAGAAAGCGATCCGCGCTGACCCCATTGGTGCCGCTACGGCCATGGCAAGAAAAGTTTTTGGGCTCGCTACAAAGTAGTCCGGGCCCACCAAATCAAGCCACCATGAGGCCGAGCACGAGGTCACACGGTGTTCCTGATCAGGGTCTTGGCGGCGTGGTTGAAGCCAGTCTGGCGAAGATGCGTGCAGCGTGAATCCGAACAGGTTATTGGACTTCCATCTTTACTCACTTTTATCGTTGTTGCCAAGAATTGCTTGACCATTTAGTTACCGGTAACTATAATATAGCGTATCCGGTAACCAAATAATTAATGCAGATGGAAAAAAAGCAAATAGGGAGGCCTAAGTTGTACGACTCAGCCTCTGACAAGTTGGAGGCATTTCGCAAGCGCCTAGAGTCCGCTGGCTATATGCGCAAGGAGGTCCTAGTAACCAAGGAAACTTGGGAACAGATTTCGACACTGGCAAAAGAAAACAGCGCAAGTGTTTCCGATACAGCATCTGGCTTACTTGAATATGGCACCAGAGCATTCGTTGCCAAGAAGGAGTCCGCATCAATTGCATTCAGCAGGAAACAAAACGATGCGCCCTCGGCGCCAGTCTCTTCTAATTCGAAAGCGAGGCCCGGCGCGAATCCAATCGCAGACTTTTTTAACAAAAGGAAGGCGTTGTCCCTTGCGGCGTCAAAGGTCAATGAAGACAAAAGCAGCAATTGAATGCCGAACCAACCAGCCGATAGTCATCAACCACAGGAGTGCAGAAATATGAATCCGTTTATCCCAACTTCAGTCAATGACATATGGGCGACATTGGACTAAATCAAGCGGTAATTTTGAGTTGGATAGCCCTGGCAGCCGACATTCATCGAGACCTGCAAAGTGCCCTTAGCCATTGAGCAAAGTGAGGAGCGGACGTTCGCCACTATCTATTGGAGGCTGAAGCCGTCGTTCGGATTTCAAGTTTGACAGCACCTATTTGATACGGTAAAATGCCGTATTATTTTTGGAGTTGTCATGACAGCAGTTGCCCGTTTTGATCTGAAGCTTGACGCTGACGACAAGGACCTTCTTTCCCGAGCGGCAAGCCTTATGGGTACGACTATGGCCGGCTTTGTCCGCAGTGCGGCCAAAGAAAAGGCACAGACCCTGTTGGAGCAGGAGTCACGGGTGACGCTCACCAAACGCGATTTTCTTGCCTTCAACGCAGCAATCAGTGGCGTATTCAGTCCGAACCCGGCGCTGCAAGTTGCGCTGACCGCTGCGTCAAAGGTCAAGCGTGCTTGAAGAGCAGGTTTTTGACGCCAGGCTGCACGATCGCGCAGGGTTTCATTGCGGGGTGCCGGCGCTGGATGATTACTTGCACAAATACGCGGCACAACAGAATGCAAAGGGCATTAGCACCGTCTTTGTTTTGGTGGACGATGCGGCACCGAGCAAAATTCTGGGTTTCTATACGCTCAGTGCGGCACAGGTAGGCGTTCAGCAACTCAGTGACGTGGAACGCAAAAAACTACCTCGTTACCCTGTGCCGTGTTTTCGCATGGGACGTCTGGCACGCGCTATTGAAAGTCGCGGCGCCGGATTGGGCGAGGTTTTGATCGGCTGTGCTGTTGACAGATGTCTGCATGCCCGCAGCCTTGTTGGTGCCTACGCGCTGATGGTGGACGCAAAAGATGAAAAAGCGAGGTCGTTCTATGAGCGATACGGGTTCAGTCCTTGTGTCGATGCGCCAATGTCCCTCTACCTACCGCTCGGGTGAGCTCTCTACACGAAGGTCCGATCACGGTCTCTAATGTGCCGAGGATTACGGTAGGGACGCCCATTACTGGGTGCCCCCCGCACAGATCCGTACTTGCCCGATTCGGGCATACGGCTCCTACCTTGGGTGAGTGACGGCAAAGCGCTGGTCAGGCCACGGATGAAGGATTCGGGGCGGCGGCAGCCAGGCATCGGCGAGCTTCGTCATGCGTTGCCACGTCATGTGATCCTTCTGGCTTCGACGCCGCAGCGTTCGTCGCCACAGATCACTGACGTAGTGGCGAAATGCGCCGAGTGCCCGGGCATTCGTCGGCACCGCGTGGTATGCGAAGAACCCCGTCACCACTGCCCTCAGCCATCGGCCCTGTTCGGGGATGGCGTGGTGCATGCGGCTACGCAGTTCCTCCTTGACCTCGTGAAGCCTCGCTCGCATGCGGTCGCCCCGGCTCTTGCGCTGGAGCAGGAAGGCTCCGCGTCGAGACCTGCCGCAAATGAACGTGAACCCCAGGAAGCTGAAGGTTTCTGGCTTACCCAACCCGCGCTGCCTTCTTCGCACCGCCGCGTGGCGGCCGAACTCCAATAGCCGGGTCTTGTCCCCATGAAGCTCGAGCGCGAACTGCTCGAGCCTGTGCCGCATCGCATCCCAGAATCGCCTGGCATCGGCTTCGTGCTCGAAGCCGGCAACAATGTCGTCGGCATAGCGCACAACGATCACATTGCCGGTGGCTTCACGCCGGCGCCATTGCTGAGCCCAGAGATCGAAGACGTAGTGCAGGTAGACGTTGGCCAGCAGCGGCGATGCCACTGCCCCTTGAGGTGTCCCCTTCTCACTGACGCTCCAGTTCCCGTCTTCCAGGACGCCCGCCTTGAGCCACTTGCGCACAAGGCGGATGACGCGCTCGTCGCCAATGCGGTGCTCCAGGAACCGGACCAGCCAGTCTTGGCTGACCGAATCGAAGAAGCCTCGAATGTCGGCGTCGAGAATCCAGTTCACCGGGGTGTTGCAGATCGCCACCGACAGTGCGTCCAACGCGTCATGCGGCCTGCGTCCGGGCCGAAACCCGTACGAGAACCCATCTATATCGTGTTCATAACTGGGATCTGTGCATAACAGCCCTTGGACATCTCTACATAAGGACTGAAAGCGGAATTTTGTCTCGCTCAATAGCGGACATCGAAATTCGCATTCTGAGTCAGCTAATTTTCAAGGATGCAATGGCATCTTTTGCTGCCTGGACTACGTTTTGCCACTCCACTGTTGATTGAAGCTGCGGCATAGTAAGTCCATCAGAATCAAGCGCATCTATGCTGCGCTCAAATTCATTCGAGAAACTGAGAAGCGCAGTAACGTGGTTCGGCTCGAACATTGTCGCTGTGCTTGGTTCATCAGGATAAAAGGTGTCAAACCACCAACACGCGAACTCACCCAGATAGTCTTGGTAGAAGACTTTGGAAGCAAATTCCTGCTGCTTCGTCTCAGAGGCGAGGAACGAAAGCGTGCTTAGCAAAGACTCTCGGATGCTAGTTTCTGATTCGGTCATGGGCTTCAATTTACCGCAGATTGATGAGGCCGCATTTTTAAGGCCGCCGCGAAAGACCGCTTGCGCTGCAAAGCAGCGCAACCAGGATGTGGTTTTCATAATGCACCAGGAGTCCTCGCCAACTTTGATTCCACTTGTTTTAACGTGGCGGCCCCTTCCTAGGGGTTGGCTTATCGTGTTGACGATAAGCGGTTGCCAAAATTCCTCGTTTTGCCGTTATGAATCTCACTTTTTAGCGTTTACTGGCAGAAGAGCCCGGTGCTTGGTGATAGACCGTGTGCTACAGGAACGGTGAGGCGGTCCATGGTGCATGACAAGAAGAAAGGCCACGTCCTTTCGGAGCTAGCCGTTAGCTTAAAGTGTTGATGGCTTGGTGCCTCATCGTCGGGGCTCATGCGCGAGCCGCAGCTCCCGCCGAATCACACGGAAACGCCCTGCACCCCGAGTCATTTTGTGGGCCAGGACTTGACTGTGACGGTTGGTGCCTATACAATCCAATCCAGATAGGATATTTTCACAAATGAATGACAAACAGGAAGGTTACGGTGCATTCGATGCTCTTGTGGATACGTATGACGGCTACACGTTCTGGTTTGAGCAAGGGTACAGCGCGACTTTTCGTTTTTGGCTTGCAACGGAGGTGGGCGAAAACGAGCACCCTTACCGGTATGAGCTTGTTTTGCACGACCCCAATAACGAACGGATATTGGGCTATGACAACGCCCACCCTGTCAACTGGAAGACGGGCATGTTCAAGCACAGAAGCGAGTTTCCCGACCACTTCCACAGAACCAAGTCCGACAAGGGAGTGCCGTATGAGTTTGTATCAATATCGCGAGTTTTGGAGGACTTCTTTTGTCGCTCCGAGAGGAGCCTGGAAGTGTTAAACATATCTCCGACGGTTACGAAAGTCACGAAGACGCCGGAAAACAATTCCCAAAGGGGTAAGAAATGACAAATGGCAATGTAATGAGTTTTCGCAGTCTGATAGACGAGATGAAGGCGGTAGCACAGGGACAGAAAACGCCCGTTGTTCGACAAGATAAGAACGTCTACGCGAGTAATGCCGCCAAGCATTTCGCACAGAACCTGATGGGCAAAAATGCTCTGGCGGAGTCCAAGGCTAGCTCCCCCTTGAACATCGACAGCTTGGTCGGAGTAACCCGCCTAATCAACAGTGAAAATCAAACACTGCTGAAGCTTATCGCCGAGGGCGGAGTTACCTCGGTGGCGGACTTGGCCACTAAGTCGCATCGCGCTGGAGCGAATGTGAGCAGGACCTTGAAAAAACTCGTGGAGATTGGGGTTCTAAAACTCGTATCGGGCGCTGGACGCGCCAAGGTCCCCCAGTTGGCGGTACGGTCGTTTCAAGTGAACGTCGATGTCGTTACGGGGGAGGTCCAGTTTATTTCCGCAGAAGAACCAACCATTTTGACTGAGCCTTCAAAAAGTTCAGATGCCGGTCAACACTCGTTCGCTTAGCCACTTTGGGGCCATGCGTTCATTGTTTTCTGCGCACCTACCCCTTCCGAGAAATCTCAGACAAAAAAATGCCCTCGGAACCGCGTATGGCTCAGAGGGCATCTTGAAAAATCAGGCTTAACCCGTCAACACTTTAAGCCAACGGCTAGCCTTTCGGAGTGGCCTTGAGAATTAAGACGAGAACTAATCAAGTCACGCTGAAAATGAGGCTAATCGTGAGCTCGTGTGGGTCATTGCCCGATAGCAGGATTGAACCAGCTCGCTTTTGTTTAACGGTTTTCCCACATACAACGCAAAGTCATCCCTCACATCTTGGCACATGGCAAGGGCCTCTTGATACCGGCGCAAGCGTCTCAAAGACTCGGCAGCAAGGAATTGAGCCGTTTCTTGGCAATAGGTGTCCCCGAAAGAGGCACCTTTTGCAATAGTTTGCTCCATGTCGTTGAGACAGTCTTCGGCAGCGTCCACCTTCAGATGAAGCCAGCCTTGGTGAAACCAAAGTGCCGGTTCTACAGGAGCCAACTCAATCGCCTTACTTGCAGCAAGAAGAGCCGATTCAAGATTTTTCTCTCGTTCGTGGGCGTAGGCAGTTTTGAAGCTAGCGATGAATTGATCGACGAGCACTTGATGCAACCGCCAGGCCGTTGCTCGATTGGCCCATTTCTCCAGTCGGCACAGCGTGGGGGCGCTGGCGACTTCGCGATCCACACCGACTGCCGTTTGCATTGCCACGTCCTGACGCAGCGCGCCGTGGTCGTTCAAATCTTCCCAGCCAAGAGCCAAACCATAGACGCGTTGGCGCAGCATGTCGACAACACCGTGCGTGATCAGCAGTGGGCTGCGCGGATCAGCGATGCAGCGCGCCGCCGCCTGCATCAGACCCAGCTTGCGGTCGGTGGCCCCCAGCAACATCACTCCGGCATCACTGGTCATGCTGCCACCGTCGAAGCGACCCTCCACGACGCGTCGGCCAAGCTGGTCAAATTCAACCTTGCTTGTTCCAAAATCTCCGGTACAGTTTGACATTGGCGGTCCCAGTTGTGGTTGGCGTCAGATACCAATGACAACGCGCTTTCGGGCGGGACTGCCGACTTATAACGATGAAATATTCGGGCTAGAATCAAGTCTTTCCAGATGCAACTTGGTGTGAAGGCCTCCTGACAACGCAGATGAAGCACTGTCCCTCATTCTGTCCAACTCACCTAGGCATGGCGCCGGTGAATTTCTGACGCCACCTAGCGAGGCACTTGGCATTGACGCCACGGTAGTTACCTCGTTGCGAGCACTGTACGGTCGCGAATAAAACCTTTTCGAACTCCAACACGTGGTCTTGTGGTCCTTGGCTTTCAGTGGATGCGTGAGCACCAACGCCTTGACCTTTCACGTGAACCGCGGGACAAAGAGTCCCAGTGCGCCGACGGTAAACCGGAACAGGTGGTCACGATTGACCTGAATTCCCACCGACCGCGAGCAGATCTCTGATTCGGGGCCCAAATGGCTGCACAGGTGTTGAAGTCGACTCGATTTTGACCCCAGGCTGTCGACTTTTCACTGACCCAGTATATTGCATCGCCATATTTGCGCACTTTTCGCGAGGGTTTTCGACAGCCATCAACTTACGCCGCTCTGAGTTAACAAAAGTCGATCGCATACGTCAAAATGTGGGCAGGGGCAGGCGCAGCACACATATATGCGCAATCCAATGGTGACCTAAGTCAACTTAAACTTTTATGGGCCAGAACCTAAAGGTCAATTTCAACTTGGTCAGAATTTTGTGGGCCAGAAATGGGCCAAATTTGGGCCAAATTTGGGCCAAAAAGCAAAACGCCAACTAAAAGTTGGCGTTTACTTACGGGGAGAGCCCCGTATCTATTGGTTGCGCGAGTAGGATTTGAACCTACGACCTTTGGGTTATGAGCCCAACGAGCTACCAGGCTGCTCCATCGCGCGGTATGTTTGTATTGTAACCTATCAGGGCTTGTCGGCGGCGTCTGCAGGCACTTCAACCACTTCAGGGCGATCGACCAATTCAACCAAAGCCATGGGTGCGTTGTCGCCAACACGAAAACCCATTTTCAGGATGCGCGTATAGCCACCGGGACGGGTCTTGAAGCGCGGACCCAGGTTGTCAAACAGCTTGACCACGCTATCGCGGTCGCGCAGACGGTCAAATGCCAGGCGGCGGTTAGCCACCGTGGCTTCTTTGGCCAGGGTGATCATGGGCTCGATGACGCTGCGCAGTTCTTTGGCTTTGGGAACCGTGGTTTTGATGACTTCATGCTCGATGAGCGAGTTCATCATGTTGCGCAGCATCGCCAATCTGTGCGAGCTGGTGCGATTGAGTTTACGTAGACCGTGTCCGTGGCGCATGATGCGTTCCTTTAGTTATATTTCAGGCAGCCGTATCAGGTACTGCCCTGGGGACCAGGCCCTGTTCAGGGGCCCGAAAATCAGTGCTTTTCGAGAGCCGCCGGTGGCCAACTTTCAAGCTTCATGCCTAAAGTCAGACCGCGGGAAGCCAGCACTTCCTTAATTTCATTGAGCGACTTGCGCCCTAAATTGGGCGTTTTCAACAGCTCGTTTTCAGTGCGCTGAATCAGGTCGCCGATGTAGTAAATATTTTCTGCCTTCAGGCAGTTTGCCGAACGAACCGTCAGTTCAAGCTCGTCCACCGGACGCAGCAGGATCGGATCGAACTGCGTGCTGCCGCGTGGTGCGGGTGCGTCAAACGCTGCCAGCTCGGTGCCTTCCAACTGGGCAAACACAGCCAGTTGCTCGACCAGAATTTTAGCGGAAGCGCGCACTGCGTCTTCGGCTGAAATGGCGCCGTTGGTTTCGATATCAACCACCAGTTTGTCCAGGTCGGTACGCTGCTCTACTCGCGCGCTTTCAACGGTGTAGCTGACGCGTTTGACCGGCGAAAAAGAGGCGTCCAGCACAATACGGCCAATGGACTTGGTGGGCTCGTCGCCATGGCGGCGCATCGTGCCAGGGACATAACCACGGCCTTTTTCGACCTTGATTTGCATGTCGAGCTTGCCGCCTTGCGACAGGTTGGCGATTACATGGTCGGGGTTGATGATCTCGACATCATGGGGCGTTTGAATATCACTTGCCGTGACGACACCTTCGCCGTCTTTGCGCAGGCTGAGGGTCACTTCATCACGGTTATGAAGCTTGAACACAACGCCTTTGAGGTTCAGTAAAATGTTGACAACATCTTCTTGCACACCGTCGATTGACGAGTATTCATGCAAGACGCCGGCAATGGTGACTTCAGTCGCCGCATAACCGGGCATGGAAGACAATAAAACCCGACGCAGTGCGTTGCCCAGCGTATGCCCATAACCACGCTCGAAGGGCTCAAGCGCAACTTTTGCACGGTTAGGCGCAAGCTGCTCAACGTTGATTGCTTTAGGTTTCAGTAGACTAGTTTGCATGCAGACTTCCTCTCAATACCCCCGGTTCGTTACACCGGTAAGGCTGACGAAGCACCTGGGACGCAGTGCCCCGCATCCCAGGAACGATTTTGAATAAAAAGGCTTGTTGAAAAGTTATCAACGTGAGTACAGCTCGACGATTAAAGATTCGTTGATATCGGCAGCGAACTGATCACGGTCAGGAACTGACTTGAATGTGCCCGCGACTTTTTCAACGCTGACTTCAACCCACGCCGGCATACCGACTTGTTGGGCCAACTGAAGCGCTTCCACCACACGGTTTTGATTTTTGGACTTGTCGCGAACGGCAATCACATCACCGGCCTTGACCATATAGGACGGGATGTTGACGCTCTTGCCGTTGACAGTCATGGCTTTGTGGGAGACCAGTTGGCGTGCTTCAGCGCGTGTGGAGCCAAAGCCCATGCGATAAACCACATTGTCAAAACGCGACTCCAAGAGGGCCAGCAGATTGGCACCGGTGTTACCCTTGCGACGGTCAGCTTCCTCAAAGTAGCGGCGAAACTGTTTCTCAAGAACGCCGTACATGCGCTTGACTTTTTGCTTCTCGCGCAGTTGCAGGCCAAAGTCGGAGGTACGGGCACCAGAGGTGCGTCCGTGTTGACCCGGTTTGGAATCGAATTTGGCCTTGTCTCCAATCGAGCGACGGGCACTCTTCAGAAACAGGTCAGTGCCTTCACGGCGGGATAATTTGGCCTTGGGGCCTAGATAGCGTGCCACTTGAACTTCCTTTATGTCATCTGCCGCACATCAGTGCGGGAGCCAATGGTGCGGGGACCAGTGGCGGTGGGCTTGGTTAAAAAATTAGATGCGACGGCGCTTTTGTGGACGGCAACCGTTGTGCGGCACCGGAGTCACGTCAGCGATCATGTTGATGCGAATGCCAAGGGCAGCCAGGGCGCGAACCGAAGATTCGCGGCCAGGACCAGGACCCTTGATTTCAACGTCAAGATTCTTGATGCCTTGTTCAATGGCAGCACGACCCGCCACTTCGGAAGCCACCTGGGCTGCGAACGGCGTGGACTTGCGGGAGCCCTTGAATCCTTGCCCACCGGATGAGGCCCAGGACAAAGCATTGCCCTGACGGTCAGCGATGGTGATGATGGTGTTGTTGAATGAAGCATGGACGTGCGCGATGCCGTCGGCTACATTTTTACGAACTTTTTTACGGACCCGTTGGGCCGCATTATTGGCGGGAGCTTTTGCCATAGTGGTGTTTCAATCCCTTTTATTTCTTCAGTGAAGCAGCGGCCTTGCGGGGGCCTTTGCGGGTGCGGGCATTGGTGCGTGTACGCTGACCACGCATGGGCAAACCACGGCGATGGCGAAAGCCCCGGTAACAACCAATGTCCATCAAACGCTTGATGTTCATGGTGGTTTCACGACGCAGATCACCCTCAATGGTGAATTGCGCAATGTGGTCGCGGATTTTTTCCAGATCCGAGTCGGTCAAATCTTTGACCTTCTTGGAATAGGGGATGCCACAGGCTTCGCAGATTTTGCGAGCGCGGTTGCGACCGATGCCGAAGATGGCCGTCAAGCCAATTTCAGAATGCTGTTGCGGCGGAATATTGATGCCAGCGATACGTGCCATTTTCGTCCTCTAAAACTAATGCAATTAACCCTGGCGCTGCTTGTGACGCGGATCGGTACAGATCACGCGCACAACGCCCTTGCGCCGAATTACCTTGCAGTTACGGCAGATTTTTTTGACCGAAGCCGAAACCTTCATTTCATTCTCCTAAAACTATTCTCAGTTACTGTTACTTGGCTCTGAATACAATGCGTGCCCGGCTCAAATCGTAGGGCGTCAATTCAACAGTGACTTTGTCCCCCGGAAGAATGCGGATGTAGTGCATGCGCATCTTTCCTGAAATATGCCCCAGGACGACGTGACCATTTTCGAGCTTCACACGAAACGTCGCATTGGGCAGGTTTTCTACCACCTCACCCTGCATCTGAATAACGTCGTCTTTTGACATATTTACTTATTGCCCTATGAAGACTTGAAGTTAGCCTTCTTGAGCAACGATTCATATTGCTGCGACATCATGTAATTCTGAACCTGTGCCATGAAATCCATGGTCACAACCACAATAATCAAAAGCGAAGTTCCGCCGAAGTAAAACGGTACGTTGTACTTCAGAATAAGAAACTCAGGTAACAAACATACCATCGTGATGTAGATGGCACCGGCGAAGGTCAGGCGCAGCAAAATCTTGTCGATGTACTTGGCGGTCTGATCGCCAGGGCGAATGCCCGGAATGAATGCGCCGCTCTTTTTCAGGTTGTCAGCCGTCTCACGGCTATTAAATACCAAGGCCGTATAGAAAAAGCAGAAAAACACAATGGCGCTGGCGTACAACATGACGTAGATCGGCTGCCCTGGCGTCAACGAGCCGGCAATGTCTTTTAACCAGCGCATGGAATCACCGGTGCTAAACCAGCCGACCACCGTCGCTGGCAGCAAAATGATAGAAGACGCAAAGATTGGAGGAATCACGCCGGCCATGTTCAACTTCAGGGGCAGATGTGACGACTGTCCGCCATAGACCTTGTTACCGACTTGACGTCTGGCGTAATTGACCAGGATCTTGCGCTGTCCACGCTCGACGAACACCACAAAGTAGGTGACCAAGGCAACCAGGACAACAATGAACAGGGCAACGATGATGCTCATGGCACCAGTGCGCACCAGTTCAAGCAAGCCACCGATTGCATTGGGCAAGCCGGCTGCGATACCGCCAAAAATCAGTATCGAAATACCATTGCCCAAACCGCGCTCTGTAATCTGCTCGCCCAGCCACATCAGAAACAATGTGCCGGCCGTCAAAGTGACGACGGCGGTGATGCGAAATCCAAACCCTGGGGTAATCACGAGCCCGGCCGAGCTTTCCAGCGCCAGAGCAATACCCATTGACTGAAACAATGCCAGCCCCAGTGTGCCGTAACGCGTGTACTGGGTAATCTTGCGACGCCCGGCTTCGCCTTCTTTTTTCAGTTGTTCAAATGTGGGCAGCACATAGGTGAGCAACTGCATGATGATGGAGGCCGAGATGTAGGGCATGATGCCCAACGCAAAAACGGTAAACCGGGACAGCGCGCCGCCGGAGAACATGTTGAACATGCCCAATATGCCGCCTTGCTGGCCTTTGAAAAACTGCGCCAATTGCGCAGGGTCAATGCCAGGAACCGGAATATGCGCGCCAACACGGTAGACCACCAGCGCGAGCAGCAAAAAGACCAGGCGCCGACGAAGGTCGCCGAATTTGCCGGTTTTTGCCAGTTGAGCTGCGTTAGTTGCCACGTGTGGAGTCTTTCAGATGCCGACTTAAGCGACGCTTCCGCCAGCCGCTTCGATAGCGACCTTGGCAGCAGCCGTAGCACCAATGCCAGTGAGCTTCACGGCTTTGGTGATGACGCCAGTTTTAATGACTTTGACGACCTTGGCGAGTTCACCCACCAGGCCGGCTTGCTTGAGAGTGACCAAATCGACTTCAGCAGCACCGAGTAGTTCCAGCGAGGTCAAAGTAACTTCGGCATTGAATTTGAGCAAGAGGGATTTGAAACCACGCTTGGGCAAGCGCCGTTGCATAGGCATTTGACCGCCTTCAAAACCAACCTTGTGATAACCACCGGCGCGCGACTTTTGGCCCTTGTGACCACGTCCTGCCGTTTTGCCGATACCGGAGCCGATACCACGGCCGACGCGACGCTTGTAGTGCTTGGCACCGTCAGCGGGCTTGATGTCATTGAGTTCCATCATCAACCTCTTAAAGCACTTTGACCAGGTAACTGATCTTGTTTATCATGCCGCGGACTTCGGGCGTATCCACCAACTCGCGAACGCTGCGAATTTTACGGAGGCCAAGACCACGAACTGTGGCGCGGTGCGATTCCTGGCAGCCGATAGGGCTGCGAATCAGTTGCACTTTGACTGTTTGTTGTGTTGTCATTTTCGGACTCCCGGTTAGACGAAGAGTTCTTCAATAGTCTTGCCGCGCTTGGCCGCCACCGCCGATGGCGTGGTAGCGTGGGAAAGCGCATCCAGGGTGGCACGCACCATGTTGTAGGGGTTGGTCGAACCATGGCTCTTGGCCACGATGTCGGTGATGCCAACGACCTCAAACACTGCGCGCATGGGGCCACCAGCAATGATGCCGGTTCCCTTGGGAGCCGGTGCCATCATGACCGCCGCAGCACCGTGTTGACCCATCACCTTGTGGTGAATGGAGCCGTTTTTAAGCGAGACCTTGGTCAGGTTGCGACGGGCTTCTTCCATCGCTTTTTGCACCGCCGCCGGCACTTCTTTTGACTTACCCTTGCCCATGCCGACACGGCCTTCGCCATCACCAACCACGGTCAATGCCGCGAAACCAAGAATACGGCCACCCTTGACCACTTTGGTAACGCGATTGATCGCTATCATCTTTTCACGCAGACCGTCTTCAGGCCCTTCAGCCTTACCCTGCATTTTCGCTTGTACTTTAGCCATCTTAATTTCCGATCTGCTTAGAACTGCAAGCCAGCTTCACGTGCCGCATCAGCCAACGCCTTGACGCGGCCATGGTACGCAAAACCGGCACGATCAAACGCGACTTTCTCGACACCAACCGCCTTGGCTTTTTCGGCCAGACGCTTGCCAATAGCTTGGGCTGCGGCGACATTGCCACCTTTGCCCGAAGCGCCCAACACTTTGCGCACTTCGACTTCTGCCGTCGACGCGCTGGCCAAAATCTTGCTGCCATCGCCAGAAATAACGCTGGCATAAATGTGCAAGTTGGTGCGGTTCACCGTTAAACGGGCGATTCCCTGAGTAGCGATCCGGATACGGGTTTGCCGTGCTCTGCGAAGACGCTGTTCTTTTTTGGTCAACATGTTGCGGCTCCTTATTTCTTCTTGGTTTCTTTGATCGCGACTTTTTCGTCCGCATAACGAATACCCTTGCCCTTGTAGGGCTCAGGCGGACGAATGGCACGAATCTCGGCAGCCACCTGGCCGACACGCTGGCGGTCGGCGCCTTTGATGACGATTTCTGTAGGCGTGGGTGTTGCGACCGTGATGCCGGCGGGCATGTCTTTATTGACCGGATGAGAATAGCCGACAGTCAGATTGAGCTTGGCACCTTGTGCCTGGGCCTTGTAACCGACCCCGATGAGACTTAACTTTTTCTCAAAACCCTTGGTGACTCCGAGCACCATGTTATTCACCAGCTGACGCATGGTGCCGCTCATGGCATTGGCTTCGCGAGAGTCGTTGGCCGGTAGAAAACTGAGTTTTCCGGCGTCGCTGGTCACTTTGACCAAGGCATTTTGAGTCAGGAACAAAGCGCCGCCAGTGCCTTTAACACTGATCTGGTCTTCTTTGATCGACACATCCACGCCAGCCGGAACGGCGACGGGCATTTTTCCTATACGGGACATTTTCTGTTTCTCCTCAATGTCACGTTTAGGCGACGTAGCAGAGCACTTCGCCACCGACACCGGTAGCGCGCGCTTTGCGATCAGTCATGACGCCGTTGGGGGTTGTGACAATTGCCACACCCAGGCCGTTCTGGACTTGGGGAATGGCATCACTGCCACGGTAAACACGCAGGCCTGGACGACTGACACGCTCAATGCGCTCAATCACCGGGCGGCCGGCGTAATATTTCAGGGCGATTTCAAGTTCCGGCTTGCCGTCTTCGGTATTCACCTTGAAGCCGTCAATATAACCTTCGTCCTTGAGTACCTGGGCAATCGCTACCTTTACTTTGGATGAAGGCACGCTGACAGTGGTTTTGGCCACCATTTGCGCATTGCGAATGCGTGTCAACAGGTCGGCGATGGGATCACTCATGCTCATATCTATGTCTCCTACCGCTTACCAGCTGGCCTTGACTATGCCGGGGATTTCTCCGGCGAAAGCCATCTCACGAATCTTTGCACGCGCCAGACCGAAATGCTGGAAGGTGCCACGCGGACGACCGGTGATGGCACAGCGGTTGCGCTGGCGTGTCGGGTTGGCATTGCGCGGGAGCTGTTGCAGACCCAGACGGGCAGCTGCGCGCTCTTCATCAGTGCGCTTGAGATCGCTTGCGATTGCCTTGAATTCCGCGTGTTTTTTCGCGTACTTGGCAACCAGTTTGTCGCGCTTGAGTTCGCGCTGGATTAAAGCCATTTTAGCCACAGGTCACCTCAGTTCTTGAAGGGGAAACGGAAGCCTGTGAGCAGTGCTTTGCACTCGTCATCGGTCTTGGCCGTGGTGGTGATGCTGATATTGAGACCGCGCAAGGCATCGACCTTGTCGTATTCAATTTCAGGGAAGATGATTTGTTCTTTAACGCCGATGTTGTAGTTGCCGCGGCCATCAAATGCGCGACCGGAAATACCGCGGAAGTCACGAACACGGGGCAAAGCGACCGTCACGAAACGATCGAGAAACTCGAACATCTGGACACCACGCAGGGTGACCATGCAGCCAATGGCCTGGTCTTCGCGAATCTTGAAGCCGGCAATGGCTTTCTTGGACTTGGTGACGACCGGTTTTTGACCGGCAATCTTGGTCAGATCGCTGACCGCGTGGTCCATGACCTTCTTGTCGGCCACGGCCTCGCTCACACCCATGTTTAAAGTGATTTTGGTGAGACGCGGAACCTGCATTGGAGATGAGTAGCCAAACTTGGCCATCAGTTCCGGAGCTATTTTTTCGCGATAGTGTTGTTGTAGACGAGCCATGCTTATGCCACCTTGATTTCTTCGCCGCTGGACTTGTACACGCGCACGCGTTTGCCGTCAGCAGACAGCTTGATGCCAACACGGTCAGCCTTGCCTGTGGCGGCGTTGAAAATCGCCACGTTGGACTGATGGATTGGCATGGACTTCTCCACGATGCCGCCAACCGCGCCTTTAAGGGGATTGGGTTTGGTGTGTTTCTTGACGATATTGACGCCTTCCACGAGCACGTAGGAGTCGTCTTTGCGCAGGGTAATCTTGCCGCGCTTGCCTTTATCGCGCCCGGTAAGCACGATGATGTCGTCGCCTTTGCGAATCTTGTTCATAACGTGTCCTTACAAAACTTCAGGAGCCAAGGACACGATCTTCATGAACTTCTCGGTGCGCAACTCTCGCGTCACCGGGCCAAAGATACGGGTGCCGATAGGCTCTAATTTGGCGTTCAGCAAAACTGCCGCGTTGCCATCGAATTTAACCAAAGAGCCGTCACTGCGACGAATGCCCTTGGCCGTGCGAACCACTACCGCGCTGTAAATCTCGCCTTTTTTGACGCGACCGCGCGGAGCAGCTTCTTTAATACTTACTTTGATGACGTCACCAACGCTTGCATAGCGACGCTTGGATCCACCCAGTACCTTGATGCACAGAACGGATTTCGCGCCGGTATTGTCGGCAACTTCTAATCGAGATTCAGCTTGGATCATTTCAATTGTTCCCAACTTGCACCAGAAACATCAGCCCCAGCTTTTCAGCCAGTAACTCATAATTTTCCAGTCAGTCTTGGGCCCGTCGTTTGCAATATGAACCACTCACATTGCGTCCGTTGGGCAGACACTTCACACTTTTTCAAGCGAAGCCCGCTATTGTGCCAATCTTTTAATCGGCCGTCAAGCGTAATTATTCGGGCACGCACAAATAGTGTTGCGCCAGCTCTGTGAACTCTCCAATCTGGGGGTCGAATCCGGTTTCCTGGAGCAGGATTTCACCAACCTGGGCAGCCAGCGAACCGGCCTTGCGGGCATCGAGAAAGAGCAACCGGGAGCGACGCGCCAGCACGTCTTCAACGTGAATAGCGTACTCAAAACGGGCGGCAAAGCGAACCATGGCAGTTGTCAGCCCCTCACAAAGCACGTCATCAGCGCCGGGCAAGCTCATCACCAGTGCCTGTTCATCCCCATACGAATGCAGGCCGGGTGGCTGGCAAATTGAGACGGTTTTCATTCCTGGTTGACCAGCTCCTACCAGCCTCAGCTGAACGGTTGCGCCACTGCTTCTCTTTTCAAGCAGTGACTTTTCGACACATCGTGCCAGGACGTCCTCCGCCATGGCGCGGTAGGTTGTCCATTTGCCGCCGGTGACGGTCACCAACCCGCTGCGGCTGACCAAAACCGTGTGCTCACGACTTAATCCCTTGGTGTTGTCACCTTCATCGTCTTGTGGCTTGACCAGTGGGCGCAAACCGACCCAGACACTTTTGACGTCTGCGCGCACCGGTGCATTGCGCAGATAACGCGCCGATTCTTCCAAAATGAAGTCCAGCTCCTCCTTGAACGGTAGTGGCTCGCGTGCCAAGTCATTGCGTGGGGTATCGGTGGTGCCCAGGATGACCTTGCCCAACCATGGCACGGCAAAAAGAACCCTTCCATCAGCCGTTTTGGGTACCATCAAGGCAGCGTCTCCGCCCAGAAAATCCCGATCCACCACGATGTGAACGCCCTGACTGGGTGCCACCATGGGTTTGATGGGGCGCCGTCCGTCACCGCTGTTGGCGGCCCCGTCTTTTTGCCGGAGTTCGTCGACCCAGACGCCTGCGGCATTGACGACACAGCGGGAATGAATGCGGTACTGCTGACCGCTCTGGGTGTCCTGGCAAATCAGACCAGCGATCTTGCCGTTTTCGTAAAACAAATCCTGTGCCTGGCAATAGTTCACCAGCAGGGCGCCGTAGGTTGCTGCCGTGCGGGCCAGTGCGAGCGCCAGCCGCGCATCATTGAACTGACCATCCCAATACTTGACGCCGCCCTTGAGCCCCTGTGGTTGCGCCATTGGCAACAGGGCGAGCGTTTCGTCACGACTCAAAAATTCAGTTGCTCCCAAGCCGGCCTTGCCCGCCAGCGCGTCGTACATCTTGAGCCCGACGCCATAAAAAGGGGCCTCCCACCACTTGTAGGATGGCATCACAAACGGCAAAGGCTGAGCCAGGTGCGGCGCGTTGTTCAAGAGGATGGTGCGTTCCCGCAGTGCCTCGCGCACCAGTGCAATATTGCCCTGCGCCAGGTAGCGAACGCCGCCGTGGACCAGCTTGGTGGCCCGCGACGAGGTGCCTTTGGCAAAATCATGGGACTCGACCAAAACCACGCGAAAGCCCCGCGCCGCCGCATCCAGCGCCACTCCGAGGCCGGTAGCCCCACCGCCGACGATGGCGATGTCGTAGTGTTGCGCCTGGGCCAAGCGCGCGATCAGGTGTTCGCGACGGGTTGACAATGGCTGCGGTTGGGAACCCATAAAAGCGGATCTCAATATCTGTAAGTGTTGCTGACAGCTACGCTTTACGCACAAGCAGACTCAAAAAATGGCCGTGTGAGAAACAAGCCCACACGGCCAATCATTTGAGCCGTCAGTCGCTCAAAGCCGAGTTAGCGAACTTTGCCGTTCTTCCACGCATTCAGCAGCGTGTCATAGGCAATGGTTTCGCCCTTTGGCTTTTCGTTAGCCAAAAGCTTCCAGGGTGCGCCCTTGTCGCTCAGCCACTTGTTAGGATCCTGCTTGGGGTTGAGCTTGGGTGCACACTTGCTCATGCCAGCGCGTTCCAGCCGGCCCATCACTTGGTCCATTTCTTCAGCCAGATTGTCCATTGCAGCCTGCGGTGTCTTCTCACCGGTTACCGCCACAGCTACGTTCTTCCAGAACAATTGAGCCAGCTTCGGGTAATCTGGCACATTGGTTCCGGTCGGCGTCCAGGCGACGCGCGCCGGGCTGCGGTAGAACTCGATCAGGCCGCCGTATTTGGGGGCGTTGGTGGTGAAGTACTCGCTGCGGATGTCACTGTCACGAATAAACGTGGTCCCGACAATCGATTTCTTCAGCGATACCGTCTTGCTGGTCACAAACTGGGCATAGAGCCAGGCAGCCGCCACCTTGTTGGCGTCATGATCCTTGAAGAAGGTCCACGAGCCAACGTCCTGGTAGCCGTTTTGCATGCCTTGTTTCCAGTATGGGCCGTTCGGACCGGGCGCCATGCGCCACTTCGGCGTGCCGTCAGCATTGACCACCGGCAAACCGGGTTTGACCATGTCAGCGGTAAATGCCGTGTACCAGAAGATCTGCTGGGCAATCTGGCCTTGTGCCGGCACCGGCCCGGCTTCGCCGAAGGTCATGCCGGTGGCCTCCTTGGGTGCGTATTTCTTCATCCAGTCGACGTACTTGGTCAACGCATAGACGGCGGCCGGTGAATTGGTGGCACCACCGCGCGAAACAGAAGCACCCACTGGCGTGCAATTGTCTGCCGCAACGCGGATACCCCATTCATCCACCGGCAAGCCGTTCGGAATTCCCTTGTCTGCCATACCGGCCATTGACAGCCAGGCGTCGGTAAAGCGCCAACCCAGCGACGGATCCTTTTTGCCGTAGTCCATGTGGCCATAGATCGGCTTGCCGTCGATTGTTTTCACGTCTTCACTAAAGAACGCGGCGATGTCCTCATAGGCGCTCCAGTTCAGCGGCACACCCAGGTCATAGCCAAATTTGGCCTTGAACTTGTCTTTCAGGTCCTGGCGCGCAAACAAGTCGGCGCGGAACCAATACAGGTTGGCAAACTGCTGAGTCGGCAACTGATAGAGTTTCTTGTCGGGCGCCGTCGTGAAGCTGGTGCCGATGAAATCTTTCAGGTCCAGACCCGGGTTGGTGAACTCCTTGCCTTTGCCACTCATGTAGTCGGTCAGCGAGAGTATCTTGCCGTAGCGGTAGTGGGTACCGATCAGGTCGGAATCGGAAATCCAGCCGTCGTAGATCGACTTTCCGGACTGCATCGAGGTCTGCAGCTTCTCGACCACGTCGCCTTCCTGAATGATGTCGTGCTTGACCTTGATACCGGTGATTTCCTCGAACGCCTTGGCCAGGGTTTTGGATTCGTACTCATGCACCGTCAGGGTCTCCGACACCGCGCTAATCTCGGTGACGCCTTTGGCCTTGAGTTTCTTGGCTGCATCGATAAACCATTTCATTTCGACGGCCTGTTTGTCTTTGGACAAGGTGGACGGCTGAAACTCACTGTCGATCCACTTCTTGGCTGCCGCCTCGTCGGCCCAACCTTGACTGGACATCGCGCAGCAGGCGACAGCCACTGCCAATGCGCTATATCGCAACTTCATAATCAATCTCCTCGTATGTGTATGACCCCTGATTCAAAGGCTGTTTCGGCTCCAGGGGACAACAAGCCGATCCTTGATACCTCAAAAAGCTATCCTTTGCGCATGATCAGCGCCAATACGCCCATCGACACAACGAAGCTGATCCAGATCGACGGCTCCGTCTCGAGACTCATCCAGACCAGCAACCTGCCGCTGACACCGACAAAGGCAAGATTGACATAGGCTGCCGCCAAAAGGCCGATGAAGAGCCGGTCACCCCGCGTCGTTTCTATGGGCAAAAAGCCGCGTCGCATGACGGTGGGAAACTTGATTTCCCAAACCGTCATGCCAAACAGCATGAGGGCAATGCAGCTGAAAAACACTGCGACTGGTGTCGTCCAGGCCATCCATTCAAACATCAACTTCTCCTAAGGTCTTCATACCCGGCCCATCGCGAAACCCTTGGCGATGTAATTGCGCACAAACCAGATCACAATGGCCCCCGGCACAATCGTCAACACGCCGGCAGCAGCAAGGGTTGCCCAGTCCATGCCAGCGGCCGACACGGTACGGGTCATGATGGCCACGATGGGCTTGGCGTTGACACTGGTCAGGGTGCGGGCCAGCAACAGTTCGACCCAACTGAACATGAAACAGAAGAAGGCTGCAACACCAACGCCAGCCTTGATCAGAGGCAGAAAAATCCTGACAAAAAATCCGGGGAAAGAGTAACCATCGATGTAGGCGGTTTCATCGATTTCTCGCGGAATACCGCTCATAAAACCCTCAAGAATCCAGACCGCCAGCGGTACGTTGAACAGCAAGTGTGCCAAAGCGACCGCCAAGTGCGTGTCAAGCAAACCAACGGTGGAGTAAAGTTGAAAAAAGGGCAGTAAAAATACGGCTGGTGGCGTCATGCGGTTGGTCAGCAACCAGAAAAACACATGCTTATCGCCCAGAAAGCTGTAGCGTGAAAACGCGTAGGCCGCCGGCAAAGCCACTGTGATGGAAATGACCGTGTTGATGCCGACATATATCAGGCTGTTGATATAGCCTGAATACCACGAGGCATCGGTCAGAATTTTTTCGTAGTTGGCCCAGGTAAAGTGCTGTGGCAGCAAGGAGAAACTGGCAAGGATGTCTTCGTTCGTTTTGAACGACATGTTGATCATCCAGTACACCGGCAGCAGCGCAAAAACGATGTACAGCAAAAGAAAGAGCGTTCGTTTTTGAAGGCCAGGCTTATTCATGGTCACTCCCTTTTTCCTGGGTACCAACCCGTTGCATCCAGTTGTACAGGATGAAACTCAACATCAAAATGATCAGGAAATAGATTAATGAGAAGGCAGCCGCCGGCCCGACGTCAAACTGCCCGACCGCCTTGAGGGTCAAAAACTGCGAAAGAAAGGTGGTTGAGTTACCGGGGCCACCGCCTGTCAGCACAAACGGCTCGGTGTAGATCATGAAACTGTCCATGAAGCGCAGCAGCACCGCGATCATCAGCACACCCCTCATTTTGGGGAGCTGCACATACCAGAACACCGCAAACTTGCTGGCGCCGTCGATGCTGGCGGCCTGGTAGTAGGCATCTGGGATGGAGCGCAGCCCAGCGTAGCCCAACAGAGCCACCAACGGCGTCCAGTGCCAAACATCCATCAGCAAAACGGTGAGCCAGGCATGCGTTGCGTTGCCTGTGTAGCTGTATTCAATTCCCATCCACTGCAAGGCCGCACCCATCAAGCCGATGTCGGTACGCCCGAAGATCTGCCATATGGTGCCTACCACATTCCAGGGGATCAGCAGCGAGAGCGAGACAATCACCAGAACTGCTGAAGACTTCCAGCCCTGGGCCGGCATCGATAGGGCCAGCAGTACACCCAACGGCAGCTCCAGAGCGAGAACCGAAAATGAATATGTCAGTTGCCGCAACAAGGCGCCGTGCAGCTCTTCGTCACGCATGATAGCGGCAAACCATTCGGTGCCGACAAACACCCTGCGCTCTGGCGAGATGATGTCTTGTACCGAATAATTGACCACCGTCATCAGCGGCAAAATAGCCGAGAAAGCAACACAAAGCAGCACCGGCAGAATCAGGAACCAGGCCTTCTGGTTCACCGGTTTGATGGTGGTGCTCATGGCACGATCTCCTCGTTCTTGTAAAAGCAGGTGTGGTCACTCATCACCTTCAACCAGACGATCTCGCCAGGCGGAAATTGCGCCGCATCGGACGACAGGCGCGCCTTAAAGGTATGACCCGCAAGGGTTGCGCTCAGCATGACGTGGGTGCCGACATCCTGAACTTGCGACACGGTCATGGGTAGGGCTCCATCTGTATTTGCCGGAACCGGCACGACGTATTCAGGACGCACGCCCAACTTGATTTCTCCTTCGGGCAACGCGCGCCCGCCAGGCAGGGGCAAGGTCACACCGCCAACATGAAAACCATCCGGACCGACCTGTCCGGACAAGAAATTCATGCCGGGTGAACCAATAAAATGCCCGACGAAAGTGTGACTCGGTCGCTCAAACAAATCGGCGGCTGAGCCGACCTGCACGGCGCGCCCGCGCGTCATGACCATCACCTGATCAGCAAAAGTCAGGGCTTCGACCTGATCATGCGTCACGTAAATCAGGGTCAGTTTCAATTCGTGGTGAATCTGTTTGAGCTTGCGGCGCAATTGCCACTTGAGGTGCGGATCAATCACCGTCAGCGGTTCATCAAACAGGACCGCTGACACATCTGGACGAACCAGCCCACGGCCGAGCGATATTTTTTGTTTTTCATCGGCCGCCAGCCCGGCCGCCCGCTGATTGAGCTGGCCGCTCATCTCCAGCATCTCGGCAATTTCGCCTACCCTTTTATTGATTTGATCCTGGGGTACCTTTCGATTGCGCAACGGAAAAGCCAGGTTCTGCGCCACTGTCATGGTGTCGTAGATGACCGGAAACTGAAACACCTGGGCGATGTTGCGCTCCTGCGGTGAGGCGCGTGTGACGTCACGACCATCAAAGTGAACACTGCCCTGAGACGGCGCGAGCAATCCGGACATGATGTTGAGCATGGTGGTCTTGCCGCAACCCGACGGCCCTAGCAGCGCGTAGGCGCCTCCGTCTTCAAAGGTCATCTTCAAAGGCAACAGCGCATAGTCAGCCTCTACTTTGGGATCCTTCTTGTAGGCATGGGCCAGATCAAGTTCTATGCGCGCCATGTCAGCGTCCTCCGCCGCGCACCGGCGACAGCAGCAGCAGCCCCGCCGCATCAAACACATAAGCCTGTGCGGCATTGAAATACAAGGTAACACCAGTGCCAAGTTCAAAGTAATGAACCCCAGTGAGCTGGGCCACCAACTCACCCACCAGGGTGCTAACGTGAACAAAAGTATCCGAACCCGAGATCTCGGCCAGTTCAACCTTGCCGATCAAGGAAACATCGCCTGGCCCAGCCGACACCCGCAGGGCACTGGCACGCAGGCCGACGGTAAGTTTGCGGCTTGCCGTAGTCGGCAATCCCAGTGCCAGCATCGGCCCGCTGTCAATTTGTACACCGTCATTGCCAACACTGGCAGCCAACAAATTCATCGGTGGGTCGCTGAAGGCACGCGCCACACGCAGCGACTTTGGCTTATGAAACACCTCTGCAGTTGGCCCATATTGCAGCAGTTCACCGGCATCGAGCACGGCGGTGTAACCACCCAGCAGCAGCGCCTCGCCGGGCTCGGTCGTGGCATAAATCACCGTTGAGTCACCTGCCGCGAACAATGCACTCAGTTCGTCGCGCAGTTCTTCACGCAACTTGTAGTCCAGATTGACCAATGGCTCATCGAGCAGCATCAGAGGCGCGCCCTTCGCCAAGGCGCGCGCCAACGCCACACGCTGCTGTTGGCCGCCAGACAATTCGGCTGGATAACGATCCAGAAACATCTCAATATGAAGTTTTTCGGCCAGCTCGCGCACCCGTTGATCAATCTTCTTCTCGCCGCGCAGCTTCAGTGGCGAGGCAATGTTGTCAAAAACCCTTAGCGAGGGGTAATTGATGAATTGCTGATAGACCATTGCCACGTTGCGTTCCCGCACCGGCACACCGACAACGTTGCTCCCGTCCACCAGCACCCGTCCAGTGGTGGGAACGTCAAGCCCCGCCATGATGCGCATCAGACTGGTCTTGCCAGCCTGGGTTGCTCCCAACAGCACAGTCACTGCGCCGCCAAGCGGCGCTATATTCATGTCGTACAGCCACGACTGCGCTCCAGCCTTCTTGCTGATGCCTTCCAGAGTCAACTGCATCACACTACCTTCTTGTTTGTGTTGGCAAGCGAATCAAATTTTCGATTCCGCGAATTATTGTTCGTTTCAGCGCCTTTTATCTTGGTATTTACCCTGATTATTTTCTCTTTCTTTCGTTTTACAGTCAGGTCACCAACTAGTTTAATAAAAATATCAGCATGAACCCAAACCCCAGACAGCTTACTTTGCTCGCTGTCGTACATGCCCAGGGTTCCGTCACGGTGGAACAATTGGCGGACAAGCTGGGCGTCACACTGCAAACGGTCCGGCGTGACGTTCAGCGGTTGGCGGACGAAGCTTTGCTCACGCGTTTTCATGGCGGAGTGCGCGTCCCGAGCTCAACCGTGGAGAACATTGAATACCGGCAGCGTGAAAACCTGAACGCCGAAAACAAGTTGCGCATAGCCCGCTCCGTGGCGGCTGCGGTCCCTAACGATTGCTCGTTGATCATCAACATCGGCACCACCACCGAGGCCATCGCGCGCGCACTGCTGCGTCACTCGGGTTTGCGGGTCATTACCAATAATCTGAATGTGGCCAGCATTCTCAGTGCCAACCCCAGGAGCGAAGTGATTGTGGTGGGTGGAGTGGTGCGGGGCCGCGATCAGGGCATTGTTGGTGAAGCCGCCGTCGATTTCATCCGCCAGTTCAAGGTGGACATCGCCCTCATCGGCATTTCCGGCATCGAGACTGACGGATCACTTCGGGACTACGACTACCGTGAGGTCAAAGTCTCACAAACGATCATTGCGCATGCACGCGAGGTGTGGCTTGCCGCTGACGTGAGCAAATTCAGGCGCCCGGCCATGGTCGAGGTCGCCAAGTTGTCGCAAATTGATCGCTTGTTTACTGACGCCCAACCTCCCGAGCCGTTTCCGGCGCTGATGGCTGAGGCACAGGTGCGCTACGAGGTGGCTCCACCATGACTTACCTGCTCGCCCTTGATCAGGGCACTTCCAGTTCTCGCAGTATTGTTTTTGACGCCGACGGACATGTGGTGGCCATGGCGCAAAAAGAGTTGACGCAAATCTACCCGAAGCCCGGTTGGGTCGAACACGATCCACAGGAAATCTGGCGCACGCAACTCGCTACTGCCAAGGAAGTTCTGGCCAAAGCCGGCATCCGGGCGAGCGATATCAGTGCACTGGGCATTACAAACCAGCGTGAAACTACCGTCGTCTGGAACCGGCGCACCGGACTGCCGATTCAGAACGCGATCGTCTGGCAAGATCGTCGGGCTGAACCCGCTTGCATTGAGTTGCGTGAGCGCGGATTGGCGCCAACTATTCAGGCCAAGACCGGCTTGTTGGTGGATGCCTACTTTTCCGGCACCAAGCTCAAGTGGATTCTGGATCACGTGGCAGGTGCGCGGCAGTCGGCAGAAAACGGAGAGCTGGCTTTCGGTACGGTCGATAGCTGGCTGATATGGCAACTTACCGGTGGCGCGGTTCACGCGACAGATGTCAGCAATGCATCCCGCACCATGCTGTTTAACGTGCATAGCAACCAGTGGGACCCCGAGTTGCTGCAGGCATTGGACATTCCCGCCAACATGATGCCCGACGTCAAACCATCGAGCGCACTGTATGGTGAAGTTAGCCCTGCCTTGCTTGGGCACGCCATCCCGATTGGTGGTGTCGCCGGTGACCAGCAAAGCGCTTTGTTCGGCCAGGCCTGCTTCAAGGCCGGCATGGTCAAAAACACTTATGGCACAGGCTGCTTCATGTTGATGCACACCGGCCCCAAATTCCAGACCTCACATAACGGGCTGATCACTACCAGTGCGGCACAAGCCACCGCGCACCCCGAGTTTGCCATTGAAGGCAGCGTGTTTGTCGGTGGAGCGGTGGTGCAATGGCTGCGCGACGGCCTGCACGCCATCCAGGGTAGCCACGAGGTACAGGCATTAGCTCAAAGCGTGCCGGACGCCGGCGGCGTCATGGTGGTGCCGGCCTTCACAGGGTTGGGTGCACCGTACTGGAAGCCCGATGCCCGCGGCACCATCACCGGCCTGACGCGCGGCAGCACGGTGGCGCACATCGCCAGGGCAGCACTGGAGAGTATTGCCTTTCAAAGCGCCGCTTTGCTGCAGGCCATGAGTCGTGACGCGGTTGAGGCGGGTGGTGCCAGCGTGTCTGAGCTGCGGGTTGACGGTGGCGCCTGCGTCAATGATCTGCTGATGCAGTTTCAGGCCGATTTGCTGGGTATTGCGGTGATCCGTCCGGCGGTCATAGAAACCACCGCACTGGGTGCCGCCTACCTGGCGGGTCTGGCCACCGGCGTCTACAAAAGCACCGACGAACTGAGCGCCTTGTGGCGCGCCGAGCGGCGCTTTTTACCCGAGCTAGACAGCCAGCGCGCCAATGAACTTATGAAGCGCTGGGAGCATGCCGTCAGACAAACCGTACTTTGATTAGACTTGCGCTTTCCTGCCACGCGGTGTGGCAACTCAAGGACTTCATGAACAAACGTATTGCATTCATTGGCGGTGGCAACATGGCCAGCGCCATCATTGGCGGCTTGATCGGTCAAGCTATGGTGCCCGGTCAAATTGACGTGGTTGAACCCCTCTCCGAGGCCCGGGAGAAGCTTAAAAGCAGCTTCGGACTGCAAGCCCACGCACAGTCTGGTGACTTTTTGGACCAGGCAGATATGGTGATTTGGGCCGTCAAACCCCAGACTTTCAAGGAGGCCGCGCTGCAAGTTCGCTCACACACCCAAAAAGCCTTGCATTTGAGTGTGGCGGCCGGCATTCGCAGCGACAGCATTGCCGACTGGCTCGGCACCCAGCGGGTGGTGCGCGCCATGCCCAACACACCAGCCCTGATTGGCAAAGGCATCAGCGCCCTGTTTGCACGACCGGCGGTGACTGTCGATGACCGAAGCTGGGTCGCTGAGGTCGTGGCCGGCACCGGCGAGTTTCTCTGGCTGGACGCTGAAGAAAAACTCGACGCGGTGACCGCCTTGTCCGGTTCCGGCCCAGCCTACATGTTTTACTTCATGGAAGCCATGATCACCGCCGGCATCGAGATGGGCTTGACACGCGAGCAAGCCCACCAGTTGACGGTGGCCACCTTCATCGGCGCTGGCGAGCTGGCTCGCCACACCGATGAACCGCCTAAAGTTTTGCGCCAGCGCGTCACTTCCAAAGGCGGCACCACTTTTGCTGCCATCGCGTCAATGGAAGACGAGGATACGCAAGCCCAATTGATCAACGCCATTTATGCGGCTCGCCAGCGAGCCAGGGAGATGGGCGATGAGTTTGGTAGCACCTGAGCTTGAAATGGGTATTCATCCAAGCGCGTAGCTCGTCACGATCCCGGCAAACAGCGTAAAGCCGAGCCAGTGATTCAGGCGAAATGCCTTGAAGCATCCGTCGCGTGAACGGGTGCGAATCAGGGTGTAATGCCACGCCACCTGACCGAAAGCCAGCGTGACCGCCACAAAAAACGGTGTGCCTTGTACATAGGGTGTCAGGACCACATCCCAAATGATGATGTACACCGCATAGCACAGCATGATCACCGGCACATCCAGCCGACCCAAGGTAATGGCCGAGGTTTTCATGCCAAGTCTCAAGTCGTCATCGCGGTCTACCATGGCGTATTCGGTGTCATAAGCCAACACCCAAAACAGATTACCCAGCAGCAATACCCAGGCCAGCCACGGCACGCTGGCTTGCACGCTGGACAGGCTGAAAGAGTCTGCGCCATGCACAGCGAACAGACTGAACGAATCTCCGCCTTGCACGGCCGAGAAGGCCATCGGAATGCCAAAGCTGAAGGCGACCCCCAACACCGCTTGCGGCATGGAGACCAGCCGCTTGGCGTAAGGGTAGGCCAGGGTGACGGCCAGTGCAACGAAAGACCAGGCAACCGTGGCGGCGTTGGTGGTCAGCACCAGCGCGAAGGCAGCAAGCGCCAACGCAGCGCCCAGCAGCAATGCCTCTTTCACGGATACCGCGCCAGTGGTCACCGGTCGCCCGGCCGTGCGCTTGACGTGCCGATCAAACTCGCGGTCGGCAACGTCATTGATGCAACAACCGGCGCTGCGCATCAGGATGGTGCCCAGCGTGAAAACAAGCAATAAGTGCCAACCCGGAAAACCGCTTGCAGCGATCCAAAGGGCGCTCAGGGTCGGCCACAACAGCAACAACCAGCCAGCCGGACGGTTCCAGCGAACGAGATCAAGATAGCGGGCGATGCGCGGGGCAAGTGGCACAAGGCAGCCCTCAAGACAATCGGCTGACGCCTGGCAACTCGCAAGCGTAAATGGCGTTGCGCAACGCCGCAATCGCCTCATAGCGGGTAAAGCTGCGGCGCCAGGCCAGCACCACCCGGCGAGTCGGCGGATCACCCACGAACGGCAAATATTTGATGTAGGGGTCCTCATCGCGCTTGCGCTTCGGTTTGACCGCCAACGCCTCTTTGGGAATGCTCAGGCGCGGCACCAGCGTAACACCCATGCCCGCCGCCACCATGTGTTTGATGGTTTCCAGTGACGAGCCTTCAAAACTCTTGCGAATGCCTTCGGCATTGCTGGAAAACCGAGCAAATTCCGGACAAACCTCCAGCACATGGTCACGAAAACAGTGGCCGCTGCCCAGCAACAACATGGTCTCGCGCTTGAGTTCTTCAGTCGTCACCGCGACCTGCGCCGCCAACCGGTTATGGATCGGCACGGCAGCCAAAAAGGGCTCGTCATAAAGAGGTGCCATGGCCAGTCCGGCGTCCGGAAATGGCTCGGCCAGAATGGCGCAGTCGATCTCACCAGAACGCAGCAGCTCCAGCAATTTGACGGTGAAGTTTTCCTGCAATATCAGCGGCATTTGCGGCGTATGCAAAATCACCTGACGCACCAAATCGGGTAGCAGATAAGGACCAATGGTGTAGATCACTCCCAGCGTGAGCGGTCCTCCCAGCGGGTCTTTGCCGCGCTTGGCAATCTCCTTGATGCTGGCTGCCTGTTCCAGCACGGCCTGCGCCTGACGCACAATTTCTTCACCCAGGGGCGTCACGCTAACTTCGCTGGCGCTGCGTTCGAACAGCTTCACTTCGAGCTCTTCTTCGAGCTTCTTGACGGCAACCGACAGCGTTGGTTGCGATACGTAACAGGCGTCTGCCGCTTTGCCAAAATGGCGCTCGCGTGCAACCGCCACAATGTATTTAAGTTCGGTGAGGGTCATGCTGCTATTGTCCTACCTGTGTGCGACTACTCAACGCGGCATCAGCGCGGCGCAACTCCAACACTGCTCGAAGCCGCCTTCCACCAGCTCACCACAGCTACACAACCAGCGTTGTTGAGGCACGTGTTGCAGGTGATACAGCAGTTCGCGCGCACGGGTCTCCTGGCCGGGGTGATGAATCCAGACCTCTGGCAAGCATTGATCCGGCGGCAGTTCACCCGCCACACCCGCCAGATACTGGCGCTGCACACTGGCGGCGATGCCTTCCACAGCGAGTGCGTCAGCCCACAGCGTGGCGATAGCCAGATTGGGCGCTTGAGTCAGGCGAAGCATGGTGCGCAAGCATATACGGCTTTGTGCTTTGCAACCGATGAAATCCGTCAAACAGGCGCCCGTAGCAACCGGGAAAGTGCTCGCGATTCAGGCCTTCAGGTACTCCGCCTTGCCGCCCAACCAGCGCGCAATATGCTGGCTTGCCAGATCTGGATGCTGGTCGGTCATGATCGGTGCCAGACCGCGCGCCCACTCCAGCAACGCCGTGTCGGTGACCAGATCGGCAAAACGCAGCAATGCTGCACCCGACTGGCGTGCGCCCAGAAACTCACCAGGACCGCGCAGCTCCAAATCGCGCCGGGCAATCTCAAAGCCGTCGGTGGTGGCGGCCATGGCTCTCAAGCGCTCGCGAGCCGTTTCACCCAGGCGGGGTGCATCGCCAGTGGAATACACCAGCACACAGGCGGAAGCTGCCGTGCCGCGCCCGACCCGGCCGCGCAACTGGTGTAACTGCGACAGGCCAAAGCGCTCAGCATGCTCAATCACCATCAGAGAAGCGTTGGGCACATCGACTCCGACTTCGATCACCGTAGTACTAACCAGCACCCCCATCTGGCCACTGGTAAACAACGCCATGACCGCCTTCTTCTCGCTCGTTGGCATGCGCGAGTGCAGCAGCCCGACCATGACACCCGGCAGAGCCGCGCTCAGTTGCCCGTGCGTCTCGGTAGCGTTGGTCAAATCAAGCGCTTCGCTTTCTTCAATCAGGGGACAAACCCAATAGACCTGCCGACCTTGCGTCAGTTGAGCACGGATGCGCTCGATGACTTCGTCGCGGCGCGCATCGCTCACTACCTTGGTAATGACGGGCGTGCGCCCGGGTGGCAATTCGTCAAGAGTGGAAACATCCAGATCCGCGTAGTAGCTCATGGCCAGTGTGCGGGGAATGGGGGTCGCGGTCATCATCAACAGATGCGGCTCCTGATCGGCGTCGTTTAGCTTGCCGCGCAAGGCCAGCCGCTGGGCTACGCCAAAGCGATGCTGCTCATCAATGACGGCCAACGCCAGGTTTTTGAACTCCACTTTTTCTTGAATGATGGCGTGCGTGCCCACCACCAATGAGGCCTCACCGCTGGCAATCAGAGCCAGCATCTGGCGCCGCTCTGCGGCTTTTTGGCTGCCGGTCAGCCAGGCGGTTTTGACCCCCAGCGGCTCAAGCCAGCCGATCAGTTTGGAGAAATGTTGTTGGGCCAGAATTTCAGTCGGCGCCATCAAGGCGCATTGCCAGCCAGCGTCAATGCAGATCGCCCCCGCCAGCGCCGCCACCACGGTTTTGCCAGAACCTACATCGCCTTGCAGCAGGCGGTGCATGGGCACCGGGCGAGCCAGGTCGCGAGTAATTTCCTGACTTACGCGGCGCTGCGCCGCCGTCAGTTGAAAAGGCAGCGCCGCCAGCAGTTTGCGGTGCAGGGGCAAACCAGCATCAGGTTGCTGGTGAATAGCCGTCAGCACCGGCGCGCGCAGATCGGCACGCTCGCGTTTGGCCTGCAGTTGCGATAGCTGCTGTGCCAGCAACTCCTCTGCCTTGAGCCGCTGCCAGGCCGGATGACTGTGGTCCTCCAGCGTGGCCAGCGCCACATCAGGCGTCGGGTTATGCAAAAACGTCAGCGCTTTGCGCAAGTTCCACGGGGACGGGAGACCAGTGCTGTATAGATTTTCCGCTGGCACCGTATCTGCCAGCTCGGCGCGGGCCAGCCCACCCTGTACGGCACGACGCAGATAGGCTTGCGGCAAACCCGCGACGGTGGGGTAGACCGGCGTCAGCGCCGTGGGCAAGTCACCCTCTGCGGACTTGACGCTGGGATGCATCATCTGGTGGCCCAGAAAGCCACCCCTGACTTCACCGCGAGCCCGAATGCGTTTGCCTACCGCCAACGCCTGTTGCTGTGATGGGTAAAAGCTGAAGAAGCGCAGCGTGCAGGTGTCCGAACCATCGTCGAGTGTGACCAGCAACTGTCGCTGGCCGTGTTGGCGGACTTCGCAGGCCGTCACCACGCCCTCGATCTGCGCCACATCACCGTCGTGCACATCGCACAGCTTGACGATGCGGGTCTCATCCTCGTAGCGCAGTGGCAGGTGCAATGCCAGGTCGATCGGCCGCAGCAGACCCAGCTTGCGCATGGCCTTTTGCGGGCCGCTCAGTGGCGTCGTTGGTGGTTGTGCGGGTTGCGGGGTCATGCGCTGATTTTGCCCGCAAGTTCGGGCTTGTTCACATGGCGCCTACTTTTCAGCAATCTGCTTGGCGGCCTGCTTCAAAGACTCTGGCAGGCAAAGTACAGAGTTACTCATGACCCGGGACCCCTGCTCAATGAAGCTTGTTACCGATCAATGAACAGGAGAAGCGCTGAGCTTGACACCCAACGCGTGAAGCAATTTAAGCATCGTGTCGTAACGTGGCTTGGCACCGGGCGTAAGCGCCTTGTAGAGGCTCTCGCGCCCAAGACCAGTATCCTTGGCAAGTTGCGCCATGCCACGAGCACGCGCTACATCACGCACTGCCGTCAGAAATACATCAGGATTGGGATCTTCCAGCGCCGCAGTGATGTAGTGCGCGATGGTTTCCTCATCACTCAGGTAGTCAGCCGCATCGAAAGAAGCAAATTTAACCATGTTCATTCCTTATTCAAAGCCCGTGCCATCTCAATGGCGCGTTTGATGTCACGTTTCTGCGAGGACTTGTCACCACCCAACAGAAGTAGATAGACAACCTCAGCACGTCGCGTGAAATAAGCCCTGTAGCCTGGACCAACGTGGACGCGCATTTCGGAAACTCCTTCGCCGACCGACTCACAGTCGCCAAAATTTCCGTGTTCGGCTGACCGAATGCGAAGAGCAATTCGGGCTCGCCCCACGCGATCCTTCAAGCCAGCGAGCCAAGCGTCAAATTCCTCGGAGCGCTGAAAAATGTTCATTGGATACAGTGTATCCGATCAGATACCGATGTGTAGCCTCGTAGAAATCTTGGACATCGTCAAGGCAACGTCAGGTCTTTATCGAGCCTTGCCCGCTGCGGCAACGCGGAGAGCCACCACCACATCACACACCGTCTTGCGGTCTGCCACGGACAGCGTCATGTATTTGGCCAGCATGTCGCGGTCTTGCATGGTCAATGCTGACGAATCCACGCCGGAATCCTTCGCCTTGAAGGCTGGCGCGACCGTGCCGTAGCGCAACTCGTCCGCGCTGACATGCAGCCAATCCGCCAGCACGCGCAACTTGTCCTGCATGGGAATTGATTTACCCAGCAGCCAGTTACGGGCGGTGTGCGACGTGATGCTCTTGCCCCAGTAACGCAGATTGAACTCGTTGGCCAGGAGGGTGGCCGATGGCACATTGACAGCGACCGAGCAAGACCGTTACCGAATCAGTTCCACTGGCGCTTTGACACCGACTTCAATCGATATCCAGTACGCCAATGGTTCCACTACACATCTGGTCCTTACCTTTTAACTTCGGGGACTTACCAAAAGCAGCAGGCGTCAATCCATAGTTGGCAATGCGTTTGGGCAGCGGCGGGCCGCACACCAGCGCGACGCAGGCGTGGCCCATTGCGGGGCCGAGGTATGAATGTGAAAGTCTCCACATAAATGCCGTCCAAACGGAATTTAGACGACCCCACCCAACGCAAACTCCCGCCACCCTGCCACTTCGCAGTCCTGGCGTGCGTAGCGGCCGGCGCCACCATAGATAATCAGCGGCGCCAGGGTTGGCGTGTCGGCAAGGCTTGCCCATTTGCGCGCCGCGTGGGGCCAGTCCGATGCAAAAGTGCTGCCAGATTTAATCTCGATGGCCTGAAGTCCTTTGGCAGTCTCCATCACGATATCGACTTCTTGCCCCAGGTTGTCGCGCCAGAAAAATAGCTCGGCACTCTGCCCCGCATTAAAACGCTGTTTGACAAGTTCGGAGACCACCCAGGTTTCAAACAAGGCACCGCGCGCCGCGTGAGTTTCGATCGTGCTGGCGTCACGAATGCCCAGCAACCATGCCATCAGCGCCACGTCCAAGAAATACAGTTTGGGCGTTTTAACCAGCCGCTTGCCAAAGTTGCGGTGGAACGGCGGCAAACGCATCACCAGATAACTGGTCTCCAATACCGATAGCCACTTGCGCGCCGTCACCGCCGAAATACCGCAATCGGCACCCAGCGCCGCCAGG
>JBAXBQ010000032.1:0-35439 GCA_037141865.1 Comamonadaceae bacterium
TCATCTTCTCTTTCGAGAATTCACCGCGCTCCATTCTGAGCACCTGGATCCACTCGATGCGCTCGCCGGGTTTCTTCCCGCGCGACTGGTTGTTTTCCTCGACACAGGCATTGACGCAGCGCCTACATCCTATGCACTTTCTGATGTTCAGGGCGTAGCCCATGAGCACACCCGGTAGCGCCCCAGCCGTGTCAACGGTCACCTTCTTGCTGTACTGTGCGGAGTAGCGCCGCTCAAGCCGTGCCCGCGCCTCGGCCTTCTCCGCGTCAGTCATCAACCGGTAGTTGCCCTGGAAATGCTCAGCCCATTCAACCGTCGCCTTTGTGTCGTCACTCTGGGTCATCAGTGCTGCAGCACCCATCAACGATGACACGCTCAGCAGTCCACCCGCTGCCAGAAAGTTGCGCCGTGAGCTGGTTGTGGCTGGTCCACCAGGAACAACCGGTGGCGGCCGCGCCGAACAGGCGCACGGCGTCGCCGGGTTGCAGTCGGCAGTTGGGCTTTTTTCAGGGGTCACAATCATTCTCCAGGGATTAATAGTTTTGTGTTGTACAAATCACAGCAACCAGCCGCCGGTTCAGGCCTGGACGCAACGTCGCGACTCATCGAAGTTCATGGTAGAAAAAAAAGGAAAACCCAACTTGATGCAGATCAACCTCTGGGGTTTTCGGTTGACCCAGAGGCTATTCAACTGCAGGAAGTCGGACCAAAATCGGCTCTAGTTGGCGTGCCCGGGCGTCAACCAGGCTTCCTTGAAGACCCATTGGACTTCCCATCCTCTGTCACGTCAGGTACAAGCAAGCTGTGTTCACCTCGATCCTCTTTTTATTTTTGGAGAAACAAAAATGACACGCTGGACTGAAACCTCTGCTGATCAAAATCACATGGTCACGATTTCGCAACATATTCCGGTTGGTGGAATCGTTCGGATTGTGCTCAACGATGGCACCGCCATAGAGGGGGTTTTTCGAGGAATGAAGGTTGAGAACAACGCTGGTCAAGGTGGTTGGAAGTTTCGGGGAGAATGTGAAATCGAAACCAGAGATCATTCTCGTTTTGTCCTGGATTACCTTGACATCAAGTCTGCATCCAGCATATGGAACGATCCGGTTTCCGCTGAATATCAACGTCTTGGCCTGATCACCCTGGATCACAGACATCCGGCGGCAGACAGCCTGACAAAAAGATAGTGACGTCGTCGTAGCGCGGCGGCACAATTTGGTCTGAACGGCTCACTACCAGCGCAACAGGCGTGGCCCCACCATCGCTCCCGCCAGTGTCGGAATTGCGATTCCCAATACGTACCAGATGCCAACGAATGGTGCAGCTGATTCGGGGCAGTGCAACGCATACACCAGCGTGCCTAGGGCGCCGGACAGCAGACCGGCGCCGGCACCGGCCAGCGCCAGCCGAGTGGGGGCGAGTCCTTTCAAGGCCCACAGCGTTGTCGCGAACAGTGGCAGCGAGATCAGCGCGATGCTGAACGCACAGGTGGCCCAGGTGTCGCCCAGAATAAGGTAGCTTCGCTGCGCTGGCGCGGCGTTCACGAAGACCATTGAGGCGAGCAGCCAAAGCGCCAGTACCGGCGCCACCAGCGCTGCCCAAACGCCGCCCAGTGGCACACCGGGTCGGCCCAGTCGCTGGCTTGCGATCAAACCGCCCAGCGCGAGACTGCCGGCAAAGACCAGCTTCATCCAGAACATCAACTCGCCAGTGGCCTGCAGCAAGTCGGCGCGTATGCCGTGCGTGATGACCATCAACACGAAAGCCACCGGTAAGCCGATGCCCAGCGCGATCGCGAAGCGCTGGCCGACAGCGCTGGCTGACACTGGCGTCGTGTCGGCAGCCAGCAGCAAAATGAGTTCATCGGTCTTCATGCGGACCTCCTGATTCTGGCCGCGAGCGCCTTAAGACCACGATGCACGCCGACCTTGATGGCCGACTCCGACATGCCGGTGAGTTGCGCCGCTTCGATCACCGACAGACCCTCCAGCTTGACGTGCAGGATCGGCAAGCGCTGTCGGTCAGGAAGTTGTGCCAAAAGTTTGTTGAGGTCTTTGCTGGCCTCGGCGGCATCCGTGTCGGACGACGCAAAGACTTCAAGCTCGTCGTCCAGCGGATCGGTTAACGCTTCGCGCGACGAGCGGGCGCGCAGCAAGTCAACCAGTTTGTAGCGGGCAATGGCGTGCACCCAGGCGGTCAGCGGCTGGTCGCTCAGGTAGGTATGCCGCTGGTTGTGCACTGCGAGCAGTGTGTCTTGCACGAGATCCTCTACGTCGTCAGGTTGCTGAAAAAGCCGCTTTCTGAAGTAGGCACGCAAATGTGCGCTCAAGGCTTTCAGAAAACGGTGGTAGCTCGGCGCATCGCCGCCCAGTCCCTTTAGCAGTAGCTCGCGCAGCTGATTCTCGCTGTCGGTAAACCGGGCTTGCCTGGCTTTAGTTCGTTCCATGAAGGCGTTAAGTTACAGCGTGGGTAAAAAATATATTCTGCAATTTTTTGCGCCAACTGTAACCCGCGGGCCGGTTTTGCAGAACTACCTAGCAGTCCGCATTGCGGCAGGAAATTCAAGGATCACAAATGAACTCGCAAAAACTGATCGTTCACCCCGGCTGGCTACGCATCATGCACTGGCTTAACGCCGTTGCGGTCGTGCTGCTGGTGACGAGTGGCTGGAGGATTTACAACGCCACCGCATTCCTTGGCTTCGCCGTCCCGAGTGGCATCACATGGGGTGGTTGGCTGGGCGGTGCTCTGCAATGGCACTTTGCCGCCATGTGGTTACTGGCAATCAACGGTTTTCTCTATCTGGCGCTCAATGTGGCGACCGGCCGCCTGCTGAAGAAGTTTTTCCCGCTCTCAATCAAAGCGTTGCTGGATGACTTGCTGGCAGCAGTCAAATGCCGGCTTGCCCATGCCGACCCGAAGCACTACAACATGGTGCAGCGACTGGCTTACCTGTTTGTGATGCTTGACAGTGTGCTGCTGGTGCTGTCCGGGTTGGTGCTCTGGAAATCAGTTCAATTCCCGCTTTTGCGCGAGCTCCTGCTGGGCTATGAAGGCGCCCGGCGGGTGCACTTTTTTGCCATGGCGGCGCTGACCGTGTTTGTGGCAGTTCACCTGGCGATGGTGGCACTGGTGCCACGCACGCTGCTCTACATGGTTCGTGGTCGTTAACAGGTTTTTGAAATGAAAATGCAATCCCCACCCCGTCTGGCCATCGATAGCGAGGTCGTACTGCAGGAAGCGGTCAGCCGCATCAGTCACGCCAACCAGATCACACAACCTGCCCGGCGCGACTTCTTGCGCCGCTCGTTGACACTGGGCGGACTTGCCATGCTCACCGGTTGCACGCTGGTCGACAAGGCAAGCGTCGATCTGGCGCTAACTCGGATTTCGCGCCTGAACGACGACGTGCAGGGCTGGCTGTTTGACCCCCATCGACTGGCGCCGACCTACCCCGAGTCGATGATCACGCGCCCGTTTCCGTTCAATGCCTACTACGGCGAAGACGAGGTGCGCGAAGTCGAGGAAAGCGGCTACCGACTCGAAGTGACTGGCATGGTTGCCGACAAACGCAAATGGGCTCTGTCCGAACTGCGCGCCATGCCGCAAATCGACCAGGTCACGCGCCACATTTGCGTGGAAGGCTGGAGCGCTATTGGTAAATGGGGTGGTGTTTCGTTCGGTGCATTTCTGCGCCATGTGGGCGCTGATCTGAGCGCCAAGTACGTCGGTTTCAAGTGCGCCGACGACTATTTCACCAGCATTGACATGCCCACGGCACTGCATCCGCAAACCTTGCTGGCGCTGACCTACGACGGGCAACCGTTGCCACCCAAGTACGGCTTTCCGATGAAGCTGCGCATGCCTACCAAGCTGGGCTACAAAAACCCCAAACACATTCAGGCGATTTTCGTCACCAACACCTACCCTGGCGGCTACTGGGAAGACCAGGGTTACAACTGGTTCGGAGGTAGCTGAGCTTGCTCAGAAACCCGGCAACACCGGCATTAGTGCCGTTCTCTTTAATCAATTCACATTTTGGAAATACCATGAAAAAACTCACCACCTCCGTTCTGTCAGCCTGCATGCTTTTCGCCAGCGCTGGCGTAATGGCACAAGACGCCATGAAGAAGGATGCCATGGCAATGGCACCTATGAAAAAGGCATCTATGGCCAAGGACGGCATGAAGAAGGACGCCATGTCCAAGGACAAGATGGCCAAGGGCGCCATGAAAAAGGATGGCATGTCCAAAGATGCCATGGGCAAGGATGCCATGGCGATGGACGAGATGAAGAAATAGGAGCACATCATCATGCCGGGTTCACCTGTCGCAAGAGCAGTCGCAAAGATGATCGCAGTCGCCGTCATGGTGCTGATGGTTTTTGCGCCAGTGGGGGCCAATTCGGCTCGGCCCAACAACAAGCCGAATCCGCCCGCGCAGGCGGGCAGCCTCTTGCAAACCGCTGTTTTCGCTGGTGGTTGTTTCTGGGGTGTGGACGCCGTGTTCAAACACGTCAAGGGTGTCTCAGAGGTGACCTCCGGCTACGCGGGTGGTCACGTCGTCAACGCCAGCTACGACCAGGTCAGCGCCGGCGATAGCGGGCATGCAGAGTCGGTTTTGGTCCACTTCAATCCGGCGCAGGTGTCGTACCAACAATTGCTGGAAGTGTTTTTCCGTGTGGCGCACGATCCAACCCAGCTCAACCGCCAGGGACCGGATGTAGGCAGTCAATATCGCTCCGCGATTTTTTACACTGACACCGATCAGAAGAAGATGGCGCTGGCCTATGTCCAGCAACTCACCAACGGGCCCAATGGGTCCAAGCCCATCGTCACCCAAATCGTGCCCTTGCAACAGTTCTATCGGGCCGAGGCCTATCACCAGAACTACCTGGCATTGCATCCTTACCAACCCTACATCGTGTTCAACGACATGCCCAAGTTGACGCAATTGCGTCAGCAGTATCCTGACCTGTACAAATAGGGTGGCCGGCTCCGGGTCTGGCGCAACCAAACTTCGAGACTCGACCGGAATGCGACTTGCATCGCGCGGTGCCCCAATCATGCGACACTACGCTGGCGATGCACCTATTCCTGATCCGTCAACTTACAACAAGATTGAAATGTACAAGACACTTTTCCTGATGCTGGTGGCGCTTCTGCTCTCGGCCTGTGGCGGTGGCGACGAAGGCAATGCACTCATGAGGCCGGGCGAAGACTGCCTCGCGGCCGGTTGTCACAGCGCCGGTAGCGAGCACCAGTTCACGCTGGCGGGCACCGTTTTCCCCAGCGCTACAGCGGTAGCTTCTGCCGGGCTGGCAAACGTCACGGTGGTAGTGCAGGACGCCGTTGGCAATGTGACCACGCTCACCACCAATGCGGCCGGCAACTTCTTCACCAACGCCGGCCTGGCCTTGCCCCTTGCCAGCGTGTATCTGGTTCGCAATGGCCAACGCACTGACATGGGTGGCGCCCCGCGCGGTGCCTGCGCCTCCTGCCACATACTTGGAAGCAGCCGGGGGGCAGTCTTCGCCAACTAACACTGGCGTTAGCTTTACAAGCCGCCAAACTGTGTATTTTCCAGCGCACCGCCAACTGGGTGCTGCCAAGGCTTGACAGACGGTACGACGGTCTCGATAGAGCTTTGGCAAGCTTACCCTTGTATCCAGCACTGGTTCGTTGGGCTTGGGAGCAAATATTCGAGCTGGGGCGAAGCGACTTCAACGAGGGCGCGGTTGCGGGAAAGTTCATGTTGAGTCAGGCGTGCTCGCACTTGCGTCGTGGCATCTCCAACCAGGCATTGCAAGCGCGTCTGAAGGGATCGGTGTGGAGTCTTTGCCGGAGCTGGTACCGCGCCGAGAATGGCCGCATCGTGGCCCTGTTTCCAGGTTTTACCCGTGAGTACGTGCGGTCAGTGAATCGGCCCGACTTGCGTGACTACCGTTTTGGTTGATGACGCAGCCATCGACCGGCAACCGGTGGATAGCATCTTTGCCGGCTCTGGCTCAGTCAAACAACTCTTTCCAAATCGACTTCTTGCCGCGGTAGCCCTGGTGATCGTCATGATGACCTTCACGATAGCCGTGGCCGCCATCGTAAGGTTGAGCAGGTTGACGCATAGGGGCTTGTGGCGCCGGTTCTGCGGCAATTTGAGATGGGTCGCGCACACTGCGCTCGATAATTTTGTCCAGTTCTCCGCGGTCCAGCCAGACCCCGCGGCACTGGGGGCAATAGTCAATTTCGATGCCCAATCGTTCAGACATCAACAAATCCGTAGTAGTGCAAATAGGACATTTCATGAATATTTCCCTCACTTTAAAACAGGTCGTCAAATTGGGGTCTGCGTAATCTTCATCAGAATTACTCGAAGTCGCAGTTGTTTGCTTGGCCGATCATGAGCAGGTCCAACGGCGTTTGCAATGTGTTGTCTCCGTGGCTTTACTTGGCTGATTCGTCGTCAACTTTTTCCTTCTCGCTGACGTCACGTATTTTCTTTAGCTGGACCAGGGTTTCGCCTTTGAGTGCATCAATTTTTGTCGTTGCGATCTTTGTCACCGCCGCCTTCATCTGGTCAGCCTCCTTTTGCGCTTCAACGGTCATTTGTTCTCCGCAGCCGCCAAGCAGCAGCGCGCCAGTGACAACGAATACCATGACCAGTTTTTCTTTCATTATTTTTCCCGGTTGAGTCTGCCATTCAAAATTTTCAATGTTGAAATTAGCATTAATTTCTTAAGCTGGCATTAATACGTCGGTGCTGAAGCTCACCAGGGTCGAAGCAGACTCCATGCATCCGTGCGCACTGGAAGATGCAGCGCCTATACTGTTCGTGATGACGCCCAGAATGTCGTACGCTTGAACCACCGGGTTTGACAAAAGAGCCGCCATGAAAAAGCACGCGCCACCGGTCCATCAATTGGAACTGCGTATCGTCAAACTCGCGGAGCTTTTCAACTCCATGGATCCGACGCCGTTCCATCATCGCGACCTTGATCTTGACGCTGTGGAGTTTCTGGAAAGTTGGGCCATGGAGTTTCCCCAGGACAGTCATTTTCGAATCCAGATTCATATTGAGCAGATGCCCAAGGAAGACCCTGCGCCAGTGATGGTGGAGGCTATCCACAACTATTTTGAATACAAATCGGTATTGGCCAGGCGAAATCTGCGTCTGCTTCTGCTGGAGGGACGCACCAGCTTATTGATCGGACTCGGTTTTCTGGCAATGTGTCTGCTTGGCGCCGACCTGTTGCCGGCCTTGCCTGGCAACACGTTCCTGCGTGTGCTCAAGGAAAGTCTGATCATTGGCGGCTGGGTCGCCATGTGGCGCCCGATGCAGATATTTTTGTACGAATGGTGGCCGCTGGTTCGAAGGGGAAAGATTTACCGCAAACTGGGCCAGGCAACAGTGCACGTGGTGTCGGCCAAAGCTTAAGTCCATTGATTGGCGAGCGAGCTTGATCTTGACGAATCCGCGCTAGTCGTCATTCTCCCGCTGACCCCGATTCTTGCCGCCTTCGCCGGAGCCCTGGCGGTCATGCTGCTTGCTGCTACGGTGGCATTCAACGCAATTGTCAAATTTGCTGATGCCCTCCTCGATGTGTTTGCGACGAATATTGTCGGGCGTGTGCTCGTGACAGCCGTAGCAGGTGTAGCGCGCATATTCGTTGCGCAGGTGGCAGCTGACGCAGCGCGTATTGTGGTCGCCATCAAGCACGAAAAATTTGCCGTGGTCGAAGGTGGCCGGAGTCCATCTCTCTTGCGTGTGGCACTGAACGCAGTTACCTGCAATTTGTCGGTGCAGCGCGTCGACCGGTGGTTTGTGACAGGACTGACACTGGTCGCGCGTTTCCTGTTTTAGTAACCCATGGTTGAAGCGGCCTTGCACGGCATAGCGTTTCACACCCGCGTGGTCGCTGTGGCAGGCGACACAATTCTCACTCGTCAGCTGTTGGTGAAATGGGCTCGAGGTTCTTGGCTTGAGGACCGGCAGGCCAAGCGTCGTCCTGAGACCGATTTCGACGGGCTTGTGACAGCCCACGCATTTCGCCGGGTTGACGCCTCTTAATGCCGTGTGACAGGCAAAACAATCGCCCTCCAACGCCTTGTGACCGGGAATCAACTTGCCCGGACCTACCATCAAGTTGGGATAGACGAACACCAAAAGACTCAACACGATCAGGTTGAGCAGCAGGATGGTCTTTAGAACGCGGCTCATACCCAGGCCCAAAACAGGAAGACGCTGATGATGTGGCCAAGCGCCAGTGCCGTGAAAACAATGAAGATCGGGATATGCACTCTGCGCCACTGGGTCATTGCATCAAGCGTCACCGCATCCCAGAAAACAGCCTGCTCCACCTCCGGTTTGGACAAACCCCGCAACTGAAAGTGTTCGCGTGCGCCCTGAACATGCCGACGTGATCGGTCCAGCAGCATTTTGCCAACCATGCCGCTCACAACATTCACGCTCATGGCAACGGTGGCCAGCCAGGGCAGGATGGCGTTGAAGTGCACGCCTGCGTGAATCAGCACCATCAAGGAACCCAACCAGGCGCTGAACTCATGCATTTTCAGCAGCCATTTTGGATCTCCTGACGTGATGTATTTGCGCTTGCGCAGCGAATACGCGAACGAGCCAATGATGAGCAGCGTGCCAGGAATTCCCAGGTAGCGACCAACCCACACCAGGTTCAGGCGATGCAGGACATAGTCGCCCGCCAGGGTGGTCGCGGCAAGCAGTCCCAACAGCAGCCCAAAGGGTAAGACATGCCGACGCCAAAGTGATATCTTCATTTACAACTCCAGGGTCAGATCGGTCTTGGGTGTGCACACGCACAGCAGGCAGGTACCCGGTTCAGGGTCGAAGTCGGGCGTCTGGCGGTAGCTCACTTGGCCGGCCAGAATCGTTGTCTGGCAACTGCCGCAGCCGCCAGCGCGGCAGCCTGAGGTGACTGCAATTCCATTGGTTTCGGCAAAGTCCAGCAGCGTACCAGCGCTGCTGTGCCACGGAAAACAATTGCCGGATCGTCCGAAGCTGACGCTGATGGCAGTATCGGTCGCCTGGTCCGGAATGGTCGGCGGGCTGCGAGTGGAACTCTTGTGCGCAATGGAAGCCGGGCCGAACGCTTCGTAGTGGATGCGCTCGTCGGGCACACCCCAGTTTTGCAGCGCTGGCACCAGGCTCTCCAGCATGGGGGTTGGGCCACAGATGTAAAAGTGATACGGCTTGAGGGGCAATTGTCGGCGCAAAAGATCAACATCCACACGACCCAGGCAGGCCCCAGGACGACTTTTCAGATCATCGGCAAGCGGATTGCTGAAACACCACACCAAATGAAAGTTGGCGTGTTGCGCGGACCATGCTTCGAGTTGCGACTGCAGCACCAGTTGCTGGCTGTGGCGCACGCCGCAGAACAACCAGACCTCACGCTCGGTTTGCTCAGCCAGACACCAGGTCAGCATGCTCAGCAGTGGCGTAATTCCAATGCCACCACCGATCAGCACCAGTGGCGTTGCGCTTTGATCAATGTGAAAATGTCCGGCCGGGGATCGCACCTGCAGCAGGCTGCCGACATCGATCTGATCGTGGAAATAGTTTGATGATCGTCCGGGCGGAATTGCACTACCCATCGGCGCCACGGCACGCTTGATCGATACCCGGTAGCCATCCGGCCGGGGCGCATCCGATAGGGAATAGCATCGGATTACTTGCTCGCTGCCGCCGCCTGACTTCGGTATCTCAAGGTGAAAAGTCAGAAACTGCCCTGGCAAAAAAGGGGGTAGTGCCAGTCCGTCTTGCGGCACCAGGTAAAAGGAGCAGACCGACTGTGTCTGATCCTCATAGACTTTGCGTGTGATTTTGAAGGTGCGCCAACCGGACCAGGCAGCAACCGATGTTTGCGCCTCGGCGTCAGAGCCAAACGGTAGGGCGGGATTGCGCAAATCCGAGCTGTCACCTTGAAGGGTCAAAAAATCCAGCCAGTGGCGCCAGAAGCTGATGCCGAGATAGATCGCCACTTGTAGCAGGATGCCACCCACAATGCAAAGCAGGAGAAAAAGTGAAGTCATGTCGCCATGTTCCCAATAAGTCGGCACGTAAACGCCCAAATAGGTTCGGGAATTGACTTGCCTTTTCGCGGCATCCTGAAAGACTGCGGCCCAGCGAATGCACTAGCCTAGGCTCAATTGCCTGGTGGTGCATTAATCCACATCAGTTAAACCGGACTTTGATGGGCTGACACTGGGCTACGGCTGGATCGATGGGCCAAAGTTCGGTTTGATGCAGACCGATGCCGCAATCCATGTCGGCAATTTGAACCTCGGGCGTCGTGCGACGGCAAGTTTTCAATCGACAAAAAAATCGGGGATGAAGCTTTTGGTGCCGGGTGTGACCGAGTACTTTTCCAGGTCGGTGATGCCATGCGCCGCCAGCAGCGTGTCGTCGATATAAAAGTTGCCAGTGTTGGAAGCGACGCTGGTCAAAATCAGCCAGGCGGCATCTGACAGGATCTCGGGCTTGCGGCACAGAGCCACATCAACGCCCGGAATCATTTGCATGGCGGCGGTGGCGATGGCCGTGCGCGGCCACAGGCTGTTGACGCCAATGCCATACCTTTTGAACTCACCGGCATGACCCAGCGTGCACATGCTCATGCCGTACTTGGCCATGCTGTAGGCGGTGTGGCTCTGAAACCAGTGGGTTTTCATAGACAGCGGTGGCGACATCGTCAGCACCTGAGGATTGCGCCCGGCCGCTGCCGACTTTTTCAACTCGGACAGGCAGGCCATGGTGCACAGGTAGGTGCCGCGAGCATTGATGCCGTTCATCAAGTCAAAGCGCTTCATCGGCGTGGCTTCGGTGTTGGTCAGGCTGATGGCGCTGGCATTGTTCACCAAAATGTCGATGCCGCCAAAGGCTGCCACTGCCTGGGTCACGGCAGCAAAGACGGCCTCGTCATCGCGAATATTCACGGCCAGTGGCAAGGCCTGGCCACCCATCGCCTCGACCTCTTTGGCGGCGCTGTAAATGGTGCCCGGCAACTTCGGATTCGGATCGGTCGTCTTGGCGACGATCACGATGTTGGCGCCGTCCGCCGCCGCCCGTTTGGCGATCGCCAGGCCAATGCCGCGCGAGGCACCGGTGATGAAGAGTGTTTTGCCTTTCAGGCTGGTGATCTGGTCTGCTGTGCTCATGTTCAACTCTCCTGTGATTTAAACTTTTGAGAAATCCGGTTTGCGTTTTTCCATGAACGCCGTGAAGGCCTCGCGCGCAGCCGGTTCATGCAGTAGCCTGGCAAAGCTGGCGCCTTCTTCGCGTATGCGCTCGGCGACCACTCCGGCCTGACTCTTTTTCATCAGTCGTTTGGTTTCGATCAGTGAATTCAAGGGCTTGCCCGCCAGCTTGTGCGCCTGGCGCTGCGCCAGTGCCGCAGCTTCGCTGGGCGGCACGATGCGGCTGATCAATCCCATCTCGAGTGCCGACTCGGCCAGGAACGGTTCACCCAACAACAAGGCTTCGGCAGCGCGGCCATAGCCCATTAATTGCGGCGCCAGATAACTCGATGCTGCTTCGGGGCACAGACCCAGATTGACGAACGGCATGGAGAATGCCGCGTTGTCGCCGGCATAGACCAGATCGCAATGAAACAGCATAGTGGTGCCAATGCCTACTGCCGGACCACAGACCGCGGCCAACAAAGGCTTTGAAAAGGTACTGATGGCGCGCAGGAACTGAAACGCGGGCGACTCTTGTGTGGTGGCCAAGCGATTTAAGAAGTCGCCTATGTCGTTGCCGGCGCTGAAAACTGTTTCATGCCCCTGAACTACCACGACGCGCAGCTTGGCATCGGCGTCAGCCTGCGCCAGTGTGTTGGCCATGGTGGCGTACATCTCTCTGGTGAGGGCGTTTTTCTTGTCCAGCCGGTTCAGCGTGATGGTGACAACGCCATCTGTGCGGTCTATCAGTATTTCATTCATGTGTCAGCCTCGTTATTTGGCAAGTGCCTCGCGCACGAAATCAAGCCGGTCCTGGCCCCAGAACATCTGGTCACCGACAAAAAATGTCGGGGCTCCAAAGACACCTCTGGCTACGGCAGCTTCGGTGATCGCCTTCAACTTGTCTTTGACCACCTGCTCGCTGGCCAGCGCCAGCATTGCGGAGGCATCAAAACCGGATGTCTGCAGCACGTTGGCCACGATCGTCGGATCGTTCATGTTTTGTTGCTCGACCCATATGGCGCGGAAGACGGCGCTGCAATAGTCGGCAAATTGCGGGTCTTCGCGCAGTTGCAAGCCGACCGCCATGCGCATCAAGGTGATCGTGTTGATCGGGAAAAACGGATTGAATTTGAACGGCACGCCATAGCGCTCGGCAAAACGGGCAAAGTCCCGAAACATATATTTGCCTTTGGCTGGGACGCTGGCTGGAGATGCATTGCCGGTCGCCGCGAATACGCCGCCCAACAGCATAGGCCGCCACTGCGCGCTGGCGCCGGTGTCGGCAGCCAGCGCCGGCAACTGGGTGAAGGCCAGGTAGGCGGCCGGGCTGCCGAAGTCGAAGTAGTACTCCAGGGTTTTGCTCATTTTTGTCTCCAGTCAAAGGGCCGCTGTTCAGAATTTTTCCATCCAGGGGCGCAGGTCCAACTCATGCGTCCAGGCGTCGCGTGGTTGGCTGTGCAACATCCAGTACTGGTCGGCAATGTGGTCCGGGTTGAGTATGCCTAGCTGCGCCTTCAAGGCGTAGCGTTCGGGGAAATTGTCACGGATGAAACCGGTGTCGATGGCACCGTCCACTACGACATGCCCGACATGAATGCCGTGCGGGCCCAATTCACGCGCCATGCTCTGCGCCAGTGCGCGCAGCGCATGCTTGGCGCCGGCGAAAGCGGCAAAACTGGCGCTACCGCGCAGCGACGCCGTGGCACCGGTGAAGACGATAGTTTGCGCTCGCTCGGGTGTTGCGCGCTGGACCATGCGTTTGGCGACTTCGCGGCCATTCAGGAAGCCACCGAAACAGGCCATTTCCCAAATCTTGAAGTACTTGCGGGCCGTCTCTTGCAAAATACTGCTGGGCGCGTTGGCGCCGATGTTGAACACCAGCACTTCGATAGGACCGATGGTCGACTCGATTTGCTCAATCAACGCCACCACCTCTTCTTCCTTGCGCGCGTCGCTGGCAAAACCGTGCGCCACGCCACCATCGGCAGTGATCTGGTCTAGCAGGGGCTGCAGCTTGTCCAGGCTGCGCCGCGTCACGCAGGCCGCAAACCCTTCGCGCGCAAAGCGCCTTGCAATGGCGCCACCCGTTGCGTCACCGGCACCGATAACCAGAGCTACTTTTTTCATGTTGATTCCTGCCCTCGCAGTGTGACTGCAGCGCTTGACCGACGCTGTCCTGTGTGTGACGTCTCAAACGCGTTCAAAAATTCCAGCAGCGCCCTGACCCATGCCAACACACATGGAAACCATGGCATAGCGCAGATTGTTCCGATGCAATGCATGGATGGCAGTGGCAGAGCGGATAGCGCCGGTAGCGCCCAACGGATGACCCAACGCAATGGCGCCGCCCATCGGATTGACCTTGGCTGGGTCCAGCCCCAATGTGTTGATGACAGCCAGCGACTGCGCCGCGAACGCCTCATTGAGCTCAATCCAGTCAATGTCGTCCTGCTTCAGATTGGCGTAACGCAATGCCGCCGGAATGGCCTCGATCGGGCCAATACCCATGATGTGCGGTGGTACACCTTTGGCGGCGAAACTGACGAAGCGCGCCAGCGGCTTCAAACCAAATTGCTTGAGTGCTTTTTCGCTGACCAGAATGAGGGCGCCAGCGCCGTCCGAAGTTTGCGAGCTGTTACCGGCTGTCACCGAACCGCGCGCCGCAAACACCGCTTTCAATTTAGCCAGACCCTCCATGGAAGTGTCGGCGCGTGCACCTTCGTCAAGGCTTACGAGCCGCTTTTTCTCCACCACCTCGCCGGTCTGCAGATTGGGTGAACGGTCGGTCACTTCTATCGCAGTGGTCTCAGCGGTGAAATAACCTGCTGCTTGCGCGGCCAGCGCTTTTTGGTGCGACGCAACAGCAAATTCGTCCTGTGCCTGACGGCTGATTTTCCATTGCGTCGCCACTTTCTCGGCCGTCAGGCCCATGCCATAAGCAATGCCGATGTTCTCGTCATTGTTAAACATTGTGGGTGACAGCGACGGTGCATTGCCCATCATGGGCACCATGCTCATGCTCTCCACGCCAGCGGCAATCATGACATCCGCTTCGCCAACCCGAATACGGTCGGCCGCCATCTGAACGGCAGAAAGGCCGGAGGCGCAAAAGCGATTCACGGTAATGCCGCCGACGTTGGTCGGCAGGCCGGCCAGCACAGCGCCAATGCGTGCAATGTTCAGGCCCTGCTGACCTTCCGGGATGGCACAACCACAGATCAGATCTTCAATTGCCTGCGGGTCGAGCGAAGGCGCTTGCGCCAACGCTGCCTGCAAAACTTTAACCAGCAGTTCGTCCGGACGCGTATTGCGGAAAAACCCGCGGTGCGAACGTCCAATAGGCGTGCGTGTGGCGGCAACGATGTAGGCCTCTTGAATTTTTTTCATATTAGTTCCTCACTGGCTTACCTGTTGACATCATTCCCATGATCCGTTCCTGAGTTTTTGAATTCACCAGCAATTCGCAGAAAGCTTTTCGCTCCAGTGTCATCAGATACTCTTCACTCACCAGGCTACCGGCGTCCACATCGCCACCGCACACCACGTTGGCAATCAGGCCGGCAATATGAAAATCGTGGGCGCTGATAAAGCCGCCATCGCGCATATTGACCAGCGAGCCCTTGATGGTTGCCGCGCCACTGCGCCCGGCCACCGCGAACAGGCGTTTGTGTGGTGCGCGGTAGCCGCCAGCGAACAGGGCTTTGGCCTCGTTGATGGCGACAAACAGCAACTCGTCCTTGTGCGGCACGATGACGTCGCTGTCCAGCAAATAGCCCAGCTTGCGGGACTCCAGCGCGCTGGTTCCCACCTTGGCCATGGCGGCTGCGGTGAAACCCTCGGTCAGGAAAGGCAACAAATCCTTGCCAGTGGAAGCAGTCGCTTTTTCGGCGGCACGGCGTGCGATATAGGTCAGGCCGCCAGAACCCGGTACCAGGCCAACACCCACTTCCACCAGGCCGATATAGCTTTCCATGGCGACGACACGCCTGGCCGAGTACACCGCTAATTCGCAGCCGCCGCCCAGCGCCAAACCACGCACCGCCGACACCACCGGAATGTTGCTGTAGCGCAGCCTGAGCATGGCCTGCTGCATCTCCAACTCGGCGCCATCAATCGCCTGCACGCCGGCCATCATGAAGGCCGGAAGCATGGCCTGCAGATCAGCGCCGGCTGAAAAAATCTCATCATTCGACCAGATGACCAAGCCCTGGTGGTTGGCTTCGGCCAGTTCCAGGCCTTGCATCAAGCCTTCGATGACACCGGGACTGATGGCGTGCATCTTGGTTTTTATGCTGGCAATGAGTACGCTATCGCAGGGGCTTTCATGGGTTGCGTCGAGCGTCCAAAGCCGAATCGCATCATCCTCGTGCAGCGTCTTGCCAGCAACCTCAAACCTGGGTCCATTGGCCCCCAGCACGCTCTCAGGGAAGTGCTGGCGCGCATAGACCGGCAGGCTGCGCGGCAAGACGAACTGACCGGAACTGGGGTTCCACGAACCTTTTTCTGTGTGTACACCACCCGCGTCGGCTACCAGTCCTTTGAAGACCCAATCGGGCAGCGGTGCCTTGCATAAAGCCTTGCCGGCATCGATGTCCTCTTTGATCATGTTGGCCACTGTCAGCCAACCGGCTTCCTGCCACAACTCGAACGGACCCTGCTTCAAGCCAAAGCCCCAGCGCAGGCAAAAGTCGACGTCACGCGCGTTGTCGGCAATGGATGCCAGGTGCACGGCGGCGTAGTGAAAACTGTTGCGCAAAATAGCCCACAAAAATTGCCCCTGCGCGCCTTCGCTGTTGCGCAGCAGTTTCAGTCGCTCGGCCGCCGGCTTTTTCAGCATGCGGCTGTAAACTTCGTCGCCCTTTTCGCCCGCCGGCACATAGTCTTTGGTGGCCAGGTCAAAGCGCAAAATGTCACGCCCGACCTTCTTGAAAAAGCCGGCCTTGCTTTTTTGCCCCAGGTTGCCCATTTCGAGCAAAGTCTTGAGCACTTCAGGTGTTGCGAAACTCTCGTAGAAAGGATCGGCTTCCAGGCTCAAGGTATCCTGCAAAGTCTTGATCACATGGGCCATGGTGTCCAGCCCCACCACGTCGGCGGTGCGGAAAGTGCCCGAACTGGCCCGACCCATCTTCTTGCCGGTGAGGTCATCCACCACGTCATAGGTCAGGCCGAAATTGGCCACCTCTTTCATGGTCGCCAGCATGCCGGCAATACCAACACGGTTGGCAATGAAGTTGGGCGAGTCTTTGGCCCGCACCACACCTTTGCCCAGGCTGCTGGTGACAAAGGCTTCCAGGTCGTCCAGGATCTGGGGCTGGGTGGTGGGCGTGTTGATCAATTCCACCAGCATCATGTAACGCGGTGGATTGAAAAAGTGGATGCCGCAAAAGCGTGGCTTGATTTCCTCGGGCAGCGCTTCACTCAGCTTGGTTATCGACAGACCCGAGGTGTTGGACGCGACGATGGCGTGCGGCGCCAGAAAGGGCGCGATCTTTTTGTACAGATCGAGCTTCCAGTCCATGCGCTCGGCAATCGCCTCAATGACAAGATCACAGTCCTTGAGCAGTTCCAGATGCTCTTCGTAATTGGCCTGTTCAATCAGGTCGGCATCTTCCGGCACACCCAGCGGCGCCGGCTTGAGCTTTTTCAATCCATCAACGGCGCGCGTCACGATGCCGTTTTTCAATCCTTCCCTGGCGGGCAGGTCAAACAAAATGACCGGCACCTTGACATTGACCAGATGGGCGGCAATCTGCGCTCCCATCACACCGGCACCCAGCACAGCTACTTTTTTGACACTGAAACGCGACATGACTGATCCTGAAATGAATTTGAAGAACTTTGCGGGACAGACATCAACCGCCTGGCGGCAAGCTCTGTCCTCAACCGATCAGGGTGTGCGGACCCAGGTCTGGGTTCGCCCGAAGAAGGCAATCGAGCCGCGCACTTCAAGTTTCTTGCCGCCTTCGATCGGGGTCAGACGCAAGGTGTATTCCTTGCCATTTTCCGGGTCGAGAATTTTGCCTCCTTCCCACACATCCTTGTCGGCGACCTTCTTGCCCCCGCGAATAATTTCCAGACCCAGCATCGGCTTGTCCTTGCGGTCGTCGCTGCACTCCTTGCAGACACCTTTTTGATCAGCTTCCTTGCGCAGCAGCTTTTCAATGCGACCACTGATCACGCCGTTAACTTCGGAAATCTGAATCTGGCTTTTGAGTTCTCCGGTCTTGTCGTCAATGCTGTGCCAATTGCCCACGGGTGACATCTGCGCCTGGGCACCGACAAAGGCACCTAGGGCGGCAACTGCCAAGGTGCAGCGAATCACAAATCGGGTAGTTTTCATCACATGTCTCCTAGGGGTGGTTTTTTGGGAAAAGGTTTAGGCCAGCGCGGCATCGGTATCCATCAACACCTTGCTGCCTGCACGCGCGGTTCGCATCAAGGTGGCGGTCTCGGGGAATAGCTTGGCAAAGTAGAAACGCGCGGTCTGCACTTTGCCCAGGTAGAACGGGTCGGTGTTGCCAGCGGCGATTTCGCGCAGCGCAACTTGCGCCATGCGAGCCCAGAAGTAGCCAAACACCAGATGGCCAGCAACGCGCAGGTAGTCTACCGCCGCGGCACCTACTTCTTCAGGGTTCTGGAAACCCTTGAAACCGATCTCGGTAGTGAATTTGGTCATCTGCTCGCCAAGGACAGCAATCGGCGTGATGAATTCGGCCATTTTTTCATTGACGCCTTCCTCGGCCACCAACTGGCCCACGAGCTTGCCAAATTTGCGCAAAGTGGCGCCGTTGTTGCCCAGAATCTTGCGCCCCAGCAGGTCCAGCGATTGGACGGTGTTGGTGCCCTCGTAAATCATGTTGATTCGGGCATCACGAACATACTGCTCCACACCCCATTCCTTGATGTAGCCATGGCCGCCGAACACCTGCAGGCAGGCCGATGTGGCAGTCCAGCCGTTGTCAGTCACAAAGGCCTTGACGATGGGTGTGAGCATGGCCAGCAGCTCGCCCGAGTCTTTGCGCACTTTCTCATCTGGATGGTTGTACTCTTTTTCCAGCAGCATGGCGCTGTAGCACAGCAAGGCGCGCCCGCCTTCCGAGTAGGCCTTGGCAGTGAGCAGCATTTTGCGCACATCCGGGTGCACGATGATGGGGTCAGCCGGCTTGTCCTTGGCCTTGGGGCCGGACAGTGAGCGCATTTGAATGCGGTCTTTGGCATAGACAAGTGCGTTCTGGTAAGCCACTTCGGTCAGTCCAAGGGACTGGTTGCCGACACCCAGACGCGCCGCATTCATCATGACAAACATGCCGTTCATGCCCTTGTTGGGCAGGCCCACCATGGTGCCGACAGCGCCGTCGAGCACAATCTGGGCGGTGGCGTTGCCGTTGATGCCCATTTTGTGTTCCAGGCCTCCGCAGAAAATGCCGTTGCGCGCTCCCAATGAACCGTCTTTGTTGACCAGGAACTTGGGTACGATGAACAGGCTGACACCCTTGATGCCGACCGGTGCATCGGGCAGCCTGGCCAGTACCAGGTGAATGATGTTTTCACTCATGTCGTGTTCGCCGGCGCTGATGAAAATCTTGTTGCCGGTGAGCTTGTAGCTGCCGTCTGCCTGCGGCTCGGCCTTGCTGCGCATCAGGCCCAGATCGGTACCGCAATGGGCTTCCGTCAGGCACATGGTGCCGGTCCACTCGCCGCTGGTCATCTTGTGCAAATAGGTTTTCTTCTGTTCGGCAGTGCCATGCGTATGCAGGGAAGCATAGGCGCCGTGCGTGAGGCCGGGGTACATGGTCCAGGCCTGATTGGCGCTGTTGAGCATTTCATAGAAGCACTGGTTGACTACCAGCGGCAGGCCCTGGCCGCCAAACTCGGGGTCGCAGGCCAGCGCCGCCCAACCACCCTCAATAAATTTGGCATAGGCCTCCTTGAAGCCTTTGGGTGTGGTCACTGCATGGGTGGTCTGGTCAATCGTGCAGCCTTCTGAATCACCGCTCACATTTAGTGGAAAGGTGACTTCAGAGGCAAACTTGCCGCCCTCTTCCAACACCGCATTGATGGTATCCACATCAATCTCGGTGTAGCGGGGCATTTGCTTGAACTCGTCGACGACCTGTAGCAGTTCGTGCATGACAAATTGCATGTCGCGCAGAGGCGGGTTATAGGTAGGCATGTTGATTACTCCTTAAGACGTGGATTTACTTTTGGCTGACGTGCCACTTTGGCAGCCTCGGGGTTGCCGTAGCGCGCGAGAATGTTTTCAAAACCTTTGTTGGCGTGCTGGACGGCGCCGGGATTCTTCAAGAACCGGGCCTCATAATGCAGCGCCAGAATGAGTCCGTGAATCTCAAAAGCCATCTGCTCTTCGTCTGCATCGGCGTTAAGTTGACCCTCTTCTTTGGCCTGCACCACAGCGCGGTACATGGCTGCCAGCCAGGTCCTGACAGAACTGGCCAGCGCATCTCGCACCGCACCCGGTCGATCATCAAACTCAACAGCGCCACTGATGAAAATGCAACCTGACTGGATTTCAACAGCGACGCGCTTCATCCAGTTGGCAAACAGCGCACGCACGCGCGGCAATCCGCGGGCTTCGTTCATCGCCGGGAAAAAGACCTCGTCGGAAAACCGGGCGTAGTACTCGCGGATGACGGAAATCTGCAATTCTTCGCGCGAGCCAAAGTGCGCAAACACACCTGACTTGCTCATTTGTGTCACTTCTGCCAGGGCGCCAATGCTAAGTCCTTCCAGACCAATCTGCGCTGCCAACCCCAAAGCGGCATCCACAATAGCCTGCTTGGTTTGTTGCCCTTTATGCAAGGCACGCTCACCGCCACGCGAGCCGAGAGTGCTTGGCGGGAGCAACGCTTTCAGGGGTAATGCAGAAACTGACATGGAATGTAAAAAAGAACGATCGTTCTATTTTGCAGCAATTTCGGGTGCCTGCGTCAATCGGTCCCCAGTCTAGAGAGAATTTTCTAGGCAAGGTGTGGGTTTACCCGCACTTCCCGTGTCAAGCTAAAGAATCAGTGCGAGACTGGCGTCGAGATGCTCAGAGGGCAGGCGTTTGAAGCCGGACCGCGCAAATCGCTGCAAGCGCCCGACCAGGAATGCAGTGAGGACAGACGCTTGTATTTGCGTGTCCAGGCTGGGTGTCGCGGACCCGCTCAAATCTACCGAGCCCCGAAGGTTTTGCCTGAAGGTGGATTCGATCTTGTCAAAGAACTGGTTCATCCGCTGCTGTAAACGATCATTTTCAAACACCAGTGCATCGCCCACCATAACGCGGGTCATGCCAGGATTTTTTTCCGCAAACTGCATCACCATGGCGACCACCTTGGCGGCTAGACGACTGCCGGTCTGAGCGTTGTCAGAGCTATCCGGCATGCCGCCCGTGCGTTCGCGCTCTGAAATCTGGTTGATCAGCGAAAAAACCGATTGCTCGATGAACTCAATCAGGCCTTCAAACATCTGCGCCTTACTGGCAAAGTGACGGTACAGCGCGGCCTCGCTCACATCAAGACGGGCAGCCAGCGCAGCAGTGGTGATGCGCTCGGAGCCTGGTTGCTCCAGCATGGTCGCAAGTGCCTGCAATATTTGCACCCGGCGCTCGCCCGGTTTCGGTCGTTTGCGTACCGGGGCGACAACCACACCGTCCGCGGAAGGTTGGGAAGATGCAGATGAGGAGTCGACGTCAGACATGGTGCACAAGGCGATTGAATCGTTTCATTCTCGCATAGCCAAGCTAAGGGTTTTCGCGGGGTTCGACCGGGGTGCCGGGGAGCAAATTCAATGCGAACGAATCATCGTGCCAAAAGCCTGATCCGTCAAAATCTCAAGCAGCAGAACATGCGGCACGCGGCCATCAATAATGTGTACCGAGTTGACGCCGCTCTTGGCGGCGTCTAGCGCGCCGCTGATCTTGGGCAACATGCCACCACTGATGGTGCCATCAAGAAAAAGCTCGTCAATCTGGCGCGCGCTGAGATTGGTGATCAAATTTCCCGCTTTGTCCAGCACGCCGCTGATGTTGGTCAGCAGTATCAACTTCTCGGCTTTCAAAACGGTGGCAAGTTTGGCGGCAACGACGTCGGCATTGATGTTGTAGCTCTCATTGTTCTCGCCAAAACCGATCGGGCTGATGACCGGAATAAAGGCATCATCCTGCAGGGCTTTGACCACGCTGGGGTCGATGCTGACGATATCGCCCACCTGGCCCACGTCATGCTCAATGCTGGGGTCGACGCTGTCCAGCATTTTGAGTTTTTGCGCGCGGATCATGCTGCCATCGCGGCCGGTCAAACCCACTGCCTTGCCACCCGCCTGGTTGATCAGGCCAACAATGTCCTGCTGCACTTCTCCGCCCAATACCCACTCCACCACCTCCATTGTTTCGGCGTCGGTCACACGCATGCCCTGGATAAACTCGCCCTTTTTCCCGAGCCGTTTCAGGGCGGTTTCAATCTGTGGACCGCCACCGTGAACCACCACTGGGTTGATACCGACCAGCTTGAGCAGCACCACATCCTCGGCAAAGTCCGCTTGCAAAGCGGGGTCGGTCATGGCATTGCCGCCATATTTGATAATCATGGTCTTGCCATGAAACTTGCGTATATAAGGCAGTGCCTGCGCCAGGATTTCAGCTTTGTCGCGTGGTGCGATGTGGCTAACGTCGGTCATCGGACTGTCACTCCATCAGTTCTTGATGGCAAACTCTTCTTTGGTTTGACCTTGTGCCAGCAGAAGTGTCAGCCAACGCGGCGTCAAGCCGCGACCGCTCCACGTTTCGCCATTTGGGCCGCGATATTTGGCGGCAACGACAGTCGCGCCTCTCTCGCCTTTCCTTCTGATCTTTGGGCTATTGCTCTTGTTTGCCGTCGTTGCTTTTAACCTGGTCTTTGCACCACGCAACTTGCCGGGCTGCAAATCCTTCAGGGTAATACCAAAAGCCTTCATCTTGGCCAGAATTTCAAGCACGGTCTTATCAAACTCCCGGGCCTTGATTTCACCAGCCTGCTTTTGCAGTTTTTCAATCTGACTTTGAATCTCGATCAAATTATTCATACTCAGCACCTTGCTATATTGATATTGAAAACTCCCCAACCTTCGGGCATTTGGTAGCGCCTTTTTTTAAATATTTTAAATGCACCCTATTATCTCTTGAAAATATTCAAAGATATTGACTGTGCGGCTTGATATTCAGCAAGAATAATCGGGAGCCGCCATTCAATATCCAATGGTCAGCACTTGGCTGCTGGGTCGAACACCTGTGCCTGCGCCAGGCGCACACCGACCCGGTCCTTGGCTGAAAGCTGAGGCGTAATTCCAGTCAAGGGCCAGGCAACCGAAATTGAAGCGTCATCCCAGGCGATACAGCGTTCAAACTGCGGCGCGTAATAGTCGGTCGTTTTGTAGAGAAAATCGGCCACCTCGCTCAAGGTCAGAAAGCCGTGTGCAAAACCGGGCGGAACCCACATCTGGCGCTGGTTTTCTTCCGTCAGTTCGGCGCCAACCCATCGACCGAAGGTAGGCGAGGATTTGCGCAGGTCGACTGCCACGTCAAATACCGCACCGCGCACCACGCGGACCAGTTTCCCTTGTGGTTGTTCAATCTGATAGTGCAGGCCACGCAGAACACCTCTGGCTGAGCGCGAGTGGTTGTCCTGCACAAAATGGGTGTTGAGACCGGTGGCTTGATCGAAAGCCCTTTGGTTGAAGCTTTCGAAGAAGAACCCTCTGCTGTCACCGAATACTCTGGGCTCGATGATGAGGACGTCGGCAATGGCTGTCGGAATTGTTTTCATCGAAAAGGTTTGGGGTCAGGGTTCGTTCCGTTTGCGTTCAACCAGCAGGCGCAGCAAATATTGGCCGTAGCCATTTTTGGCCAGCGGTTGCGCAAGCGTTTGCAATTGGGCGTCGTCAATAAAGCCGCTGCGCCAGGCGATCTCTTCGACGCAGGCCACCTTGAGACCCTGACGACGCTCCAGCGTGGCGATGAACTGGCTGGCTTCCAGCAGACTGTCGTGCGTGCCAGTGTCCAGCCAGGCATAGCCGCGTTGCATGATTTGCACGTTGAGTTTGCCCTGCTCAAGGTAGGCCTGGTTGACGGCCGTGATCTCAAGTTCGCCGCGGGCGCTCGGCTTGACCGCTTTGGCAATATCTACAACCTGGGTGTCGTAAAAGTACAGGCCAGTGACTGCGTAGTTGCTTTTGGGTATGACCGGCTTTTCTTCTATGCTGATAGCCTTGCCTTGATGGTCAAAAGCCACCACACCATAGCGCTCGGGGTCTTGCACATGGTAGGCAAATACGGTCGCACCTTCATCGCGTCGGTTGGCGCTGGCCAGCAAAGGGCCAAAGTCGTGACCGTAAAAAATGTTGTCCCCCAATACCAGTGCGCTGGGGGCATTGCCCAGAAATTTGTCGCCAATGATGAAAGCCTGCGCCAGTCCGCCCGGACTGGGCTGTACGGCGTATTGCAAACTCAGTCCCCATTGCGATCCGTCGCCCAGCAACTGCTGAAAGCGCGGTGTGTCCTGCGGCGTGCTGATGACCAGAATATCGCGCAGGCCCGCCAGCATCAAGGTGCTCAAGGGGTAATAGATCATCGGCTTGTCGTACACCGGCAGCAGTTGCTTGCTCATGGCCAGGGTCGCCGGATGTAGCCGGGTGCCGGAGCCACCCGCCAGGATGATGCCTTTGCGTTGTTTCATGTTCTGCGTTCCTCGTTAAAGCGTTTCTGCCAGCATACGTGCCACCCCTTGCTGCCAGCTCGGCAGGTTCAAGCCAAAAGTGGCTTGCAGTTTGCGGGTGTCAAGGCGCGAATTGTGCGGGCGTTTGGCCGCGGTTGGAAAGGCACTGCTAGCCACCGGCGCCACTTCGGTTGCCCGGATTTTTATCGCTGGCTGCACCCGCCTGGCCTGGGCTAACACATAGTTTGCATAGCCGAACCAACTGGTCTCGCCGCCAGCCGCCAGGTGGTAGAGCCCGGCGTCGCCGGTGCCCTGCAGTAGCTGACGGATGGCGTGCGCCGTCACATCGGCCAATAGCTCGGCGCCAGTGGGCGCGCCAATCTGGTCATCAATCACCGTCAGGCGTTCGCGCTCCTGCGCCAAACGCAATATGGTTTTGGCAAAGTTGCCCCCGCGCGCAGCGTAGACCCAACTGGTGCGAAAAATAAGGTGCTGCGGGCAAATGGCCCGGATCAGTTGTTCGCCTTCAAGCTTGGTTTGACCGTAGACGTTCTGCGGCGCTGGGGTGTCGGTTTCGGTCCAGGGCCGGCTGCCACTGCCGTCAAACACATAGTCGGTGCTGTAGTGCACCAGCCAGGCGCCGATGCGGGCTGCCTCCTGCGCCAGCAAGCCGGGCGCCAACGCATTGAGGGTTCGAGCCAGGTCAAGCTCAGTCTCGGCTTTGTCCACTGCGGTATGCGCAGCGGCGTTGACAATGAGGTCCGGCTTGAGTTCCCGGACGGTATCCTTGAGGCCGGTCAGATCGCTGAAGTTTCCGCAATAGTCAGTGCTGTCATGGTCCAGTGCCACCACCGCGCCCAACGGGGCCAGGCTGCGCTGCAGCTCCCAGCCCACTTGCCCGCCTTTGCCAAACAGAAGAATCCTCATGCGCGCTCGGCGTAGTTGGTTTGTACCCAGTCCCGATAAGCGCCGGATTGCACATGCGTGACCCAGGCCTGGTTGTCCAGGTACCACTGCACGGTCTTGCGAATGCCGGATTCGAAAGTCTCCATCGGCTTCCAGCCCAACTCACGCTCGATCTTGCCAGCGTCAATGGCGTAGCGCCGGTCGTGGCCGGGGCGGTCCTGGACAAATGTGATCTGCGTCTTGTAGCCGACGCGGTCGCTCCTGGGCTGTAGTTCGTCCAGCAGCGCACAGACGGCGTGCACGATTTCGATGTTGGGCTTTTCATTGCAGCCACCGACGTTGTAGATCTCGCCAACGCGCCCAGCCGCCAGCACGCGGCGAATGGCGCTGCAATGGTCCTTGACGTACAACCAGTCGCGTACCTGCAAGCCATCGCCATAGACCGGCAACGGCTTGCCAGCCAGTGCATTGACGATGATCAATGGGATCAATTTTTCCGGGAAGTGCAGCGGCCCGTAGTTGTTGCTGCAGTTGGTGGTCAGCACTGGCAAGCCGTAGGTGTGCAGCCAGGCCCGCACCAGGTGGTCGCTGGCCGCCTTGCTGGCACTGTACGGGCTGTTGGGTTCGAGTTTGTTGGTTTCGGTAAACGCCGCGTCGGTAGGAGAAAGACTGCCGTACACCTCATCGGTAGAAACATGCAAAAACCGAAATGAAGCTTGCCCAGAAAGGGCAAGTGTCTGCCAGTAAGAGCGCACACTCTGCAACAAGCGCATGGTGCCCACTACATTGGTCTGAATGAAATCTTCCGGCCCGTGAATGGAGCGGTCGACATGGCTTTCAGCCGCAAAATTCAACACGGCGCGCGGTTGATGCTGCGCCAGCAATTTATCCACCAGGGCTGAATCCCCTATGTCGCCCTGCACAAATACATAACGTGGGTCGCCCTGCAACGCGGCGAGATTCTCCAGATTGCCGGCATAAGTGAGCTTGTCCAGGTTGAGCACCGGCTCATCCGTTTGCGCCAGCCAGTCAAGCACGAAATTGGCGCCGATAAAACCGGCTCCACCGGTGACGAGAATCATTGTTACCCCCCGTAAAGCAGTTGTGAAAAAGGGCGCATTGAGCGCCCTTTGATTGGCATCGCTGACGCGGCCGGGTCAGAAATGAATGCCTTGCATTATCTGCTGCAAAGCAAGCGCTTCGTGCGACAAATGCTGTTTGACTGGTTTATCACCCGGCTTGGCACCTTTTGCGGCACCGGAGTCCGGGAACATGCGAAAACTCGTATTCATGGCAATTTGCGCAACACGTGGCAACAGCGCATGCAATAGCTGACCGGTGACCCCCAGGCGCGTGGCAACCCGCACCGGCTTGAAAATACAGGCTTGAGCAATCATGTCGGCCGCTTCTTCCGGTGCCAGGGTCGGTACATTGTTGTACAAACCGGTGGGTGCAATCATCGGCGTGCGTACCAGGGGCATGTTGATGGTGGTGAATGAAATTCCTTGATCGGCAAACTCGCTGGAGGCACAACGCGTCCAGGCATCCAGCGCGGCTTTGGACGCAACATAAGCGCTGAATCGAGGCGCGTTGGTGAGTACGCCAATCGAACTGATATTGACCACATGACCTTTTTTGCGTGCCACCATACCTGGCAAAAATCCCATCGTCACGCGCAAGCTGCCGAAATAGTTGAGTTGCATCGTGCGCTCAAAATCATGGAAGCGGTCGTAGCTGGACTCGATGGCGCGTCGAATCGAGCGCCCAGCGTTGTTGATCAAAAAGTCGACCCCGCCATGGTCTTGTGTCAGCTGCTTCACAAAACGGTCGCAGTCGGCCATGTCGGCAATATCAACCGCGTAGGGGACAAAACTGTAGCCCTTGGCTTTGGCTTCCTTGCAGGCCTCTTTCAGTTTATCGGCGTCGCGCCCGCAGATGATGGTGGTGGCGCCGGCTTCGGCGAATTTGTGCGCTGCCGCCAGGCCGATGCCTGACGACCCGCCAGTGATCAACACCACCTTGCCGGCCACCGTGCCGCGCAGCGAGTGATCGATGTGCAGTGCCGGGTCCAGATGGCGTTCCCAGTAATCCCATAGACGCCACGCATAGTCTTTCAGATTGGGACAGACCACACCGGAGCCTTGCAGCGCCGCGAGCGTATCGCGGCAATCAAAGCGTGTCGGGTAGTTGACGAAGGTGAGCATGTCGTGCGGCAACCCCAGGTCGGCCATGATGGCGTTGCGCACCCGGCGCACCGGCGCCAGTGCCATCAGCCCCTTGCTGACGCTGCGCGGAATGAAGCCGAGCAAAGCGGCATTGACAAAAAGGTTCATCTTGGGTGCATGAGCGGCCCGGCTGAAAATGTCGAGTACATCGCCAACGCGGTAACCAACCGGATCCACCAGGTGATAGCATTTTTTTGTGATGTCACTTTTATGGCTGATCTGGTCCAGCGCTGCCACGACAAAGTCCACTGGCACGATGTTGATGCGGCCACCCTCCAGTCCGACCGAGGGCAGCCAGGGCGGCAGCAATTGGCGCATGCGTTGGATCAGCTTGAAGAAATAGTAGGGACCATCGATCTTGTCCATCTCACCGGTGCAACTGTCGCCCACCACCATCGCCGGACGGTACACGGACCATGGCACTTTACATTCGCGGCGCACGATTTTTTCGCTTTCGTGCTTGGTCATGAAATAGGGATGCTCGTAATTCTCGGCCTCGTCAAACATGTCCTCGCGGAACACGCCCTCATACAGACCGGCGGCGGCAATCGAGCTGACGTGGTGAAAATGTCCGGCCTCAATGGCCTTGGCCAGTTCCACCGTGTTGCGTGTGCCGTCAATATTGACGGCAATCTGGCTCACTTCATCAGCGCTCAGGTCATAGACCGCAGCCAGATGGAAAAAATGGTCGATATTTCCCTTCAGACTCTTCATGCTGGCGGCCGTGACGCCCAGATTTTTGCTGGTCAGATCGCCAAATACCGGCACCACCCGCGCGCCACTGACACCCCAGTATTGCCGCAAGCCGGCCACCTTGCCCTCGCTCTCCTTGCGGATCAGAAAGTGAACCACCGAGCCTTTGCGCTCGAGCAGCTTTTTAACCAGGCGTTTGCCAATAAAGCCGGTGGCACCGGTGACGAAGTACTGCATTAAAACCTCCATTCAGATGACGCATTCTTGCCGATATCGGACAACATCAATTCAGCATAAACCCGTGGCCTGCCAGAGCTTTCGGCCGATAAATTTAGGATGATCCACCTACACAGCCCTGGCGACTCCCCGTAAAGTACAGGGCATGCACTGTATCGCGATGCGAAGCGGTGTTCAAATTTCTTAACTTAACCGGAGTATCCCGTGGTCAAAAAACTGCAAAAAATCAGCGCATCGAAGAAAGCCGGCTCGCCGTTGACTGGATCTGTCAAGGACTCGGCACAGCAAATCTGGCAAGCCGGTTTGGGTGCATTTAATAAGGCACAGGCTGAAGGCACCAAAGCGTTTGAGGCGTTGGTCAAGGAGGGCGTCAGTCTGCAGCGCAAAACACAATCGGCGGCTGAAGAGAAAATCTCCGAGGCCAGCAGCAAAATGTCCAGCATGGCGACTGATATTTCGTCCCGGGCATCCGGTCAATGGGACAAACTGGAAAGCATTTTCGAAGACCGCGTCGCCAAGGCACTGAACAAACTGGGCGTGCCATCGGCCAAGGATGTCAACGCCTTGATCGCCCGTATTGATGAACTCAACAAGAGCGTGCAGAAACTGTCAACCAAGGGCTCCGCGACAAATGCCGCGTCGAAATCAGCCGTCAAGCCTGTTCCCAAAAAAGTGGTAACGGCAGCCGCCAAAGTGTCTGCCAAGCCAGCGAGTCAGCGTGCTGCTCCTCGCAAAACGGCAGCCGTTTGAGTTCGGACGGACGGCGCAGGTTTTTTAGAGCGATGCAGGGCGCTTCGGCGTCCTTCACCACATTTTGCGGCATTCGACGCAGATGAGCCAGGCGAGCCGGTTCTGTCCCCAAACACCGGGGGTTGCTGCATCGCAACAACTATTGATCTTTGTCGGCTCTACACTTTGTCCTTATGACGCGTAAAACATCACAAGCACCAAGAGTTGCGCTGGCATTGTCGGGCGGCGGTCCGCTGGGCGCCATTTACGAGATTGGTGCACTCTGTGCACTGGAAGAATCCCTGAATGGAATCGACTTCAACAAGCTTCAGCATTACGTCGGAGTCTCCGCTGGTGGCTTTATTGCGGCTGCGTTGGCGAATGGCATCACGCCGCGTGAACTGTGTTCGTCATTTATCGAAAACAACAACGATTCGCCCGACAGCTTTGACCCGTCCTGGCTGATGAAGCCGGCTTATGGTGAATTTGCCCGTCGCGCCATCATGCTGCCAGCCTTGCTGGTTTCCGCTCTGTGGCAAGTCACGGCACAGCGAAAATCGTTCATCTACGCGCTGGAACGGCTAAGCCCGGGTCTGCCCGCCGGCATTTTTTCCAATGAGCAGGTTAATGTCCAGCTCGAGCGCCTTTTTTCACAAGCGGGTCGCAGCAACGACTTTCGTAAACTCAAGACCCAGCTCACTCTTGTGGCAACCAATCTGGACAGTGGTGAAATTGCGCCGTTTGGTCGTCCGGGCTGGGACCACGTGCCGATCTCAAAAGCGGTACAGGCCAGCGCGGCTTTGCCAGGCTTGTTTCCACCGGTTGAAATTGATGACTGCTATTACGTCGATGGCGCCTTGAAGAAAACCATGCACGCGTCGGTCGCCCTGGAACAGGGCATTGACCTGATGTTGTGCCTGAACCCGCTAGTTCCTTTTGATGCGACCGCCCCGCAGGTTGCCAAAGTCATGCGCCGCGGACTGTCATCTGGCAAGCATCACATCCCGCGCATTGTGGACGGCGGTCTGCCAGCCGTGTTGAGCCAGACTTTTCGATCGCTGATTCACTCACGCATGGTTCTGGGCATACGGCAATACGAGCACGCCTATCCGAACACCGACATCATCCTGATTGAGCCGGACCACCGCGACCCCGAACTTTATCTGGCCAATACCTTCAGTTACTCCCAGCGCCGCCACCTGGCCGAGCACGCCTATCAGCAGACGCGCCAGATGCTGCGCTCACATAAGACGGGTCTTTCAGCCAAGCTATGGCGCCATGGCATTTCCCTGAACCATGGAGCGCTGGATGACCCGAAGCGACACCTGAGCGCTGTCGCGAAGGCAGCCACGCAGATCGGCCAAGGCATTGAGAAGCTGCAGGAAATTATGGATGACTTGGGCCACACTGTGATGGCGGCGAATCACACCAGGAACCCCGCATGGTGAAGAAAGCGCCGCGGCGCACCGCCGAGCGGATTCTGGAAGTCACGCTGGCGCTCTTCAACCGCTTTGGCGAGCCCAATGTTTCTACTACCTTGATTTCTGCCGAACTGGGCATCAGTCCGGGCAACCTTTATTACCATTACCCGGCCAAAGATGAGCTCATCAACTCCCTGTTTGACCGCTACGAACAGGCGTTGAACGAATTGCTCAATGCCAGCGACGGCGTGCGTGATGTGGAGGACGCCTGGTTCTTCATGCACTCCCTGTTTGAGCTGATCTGGCAATACCGGTTTTTATACCGCGACTTGAACGATCTACTGAGTAAAAACAGGCGCCTGGAAACCCATTTTCAGACCGTTCTTAAAGACAAAACCCGCGCTGTCAAGGCGTTGCTTGACGGTATGAGTCGCAGCGGAGCGGTGCATATCGATTCGCGCGAGGTCGAGGCTACCGCGACCAGCATGGTGGTGGTCCTGACCTACTGGCTCAGTTTTGAATATGTCCGTGATCCGCGCCGGGCACTGGAGCCCGAAAACGCGCAAGCTGCCCTGTTGCGTGGTGCGCAGCATGTACTCAACTTGCTGGCGCCTTATCTGGAACAGGGGCAACGCATGCATTTACTATCGTTGGTTGGCGCCTACAATAACCTTGACCGACAATAAGTCAGGAAGAGGAGACCACGATGGCCAATTGGACCGCCTTTCCCTACGCGGGTGAGTACGTATTTGATGCGGTCAGTGTCAAGAAAAACTGGGCGCGGCTGCACGCCGGGGATGTCGAGCCGCTACCTAAGGATGCCAAGGTGCTGCAAGCCTGGGCCCTGTTCCACAGCGGTGAATTTCAGAAGGCCGTGGATATGGGTCTCAAGATTGGTGGTGCCGGTGTTACGGTAGCCAACAAGTCAGCATGTATTTACGCCACCTATCTGGAAAAGCAGGAGAAGGCTCGCCTTGATTTGTACCTGGAAGTAGCCCGGCGTGCCAACGCCCAGGCCTTGGAAAATCCGCAAGACGCCAATGCTCATTACTGGCATGCTTACGCGCTGGGTCGTTACAGCCAGGGAATCAGCGTTGCCAAAGCACTGGCCCAAGGGCTTGGCAGCAAGGTCAAGGGGTCACTGGAAAATGTCATCAAACTTCAGCCCAACCATGCTGATGCACATATCGCATTAGGGGCTTTTCATGCCGAGGTCATCGACAAAGTTGGCTCGCTTATCGGTGGCATGACGTACGGCGCCAAAAAGGACACCGGGCTGGCGTTGTTCCAGCAGGCGCTCAAGCTGAACCTTGAGTCAGTCATTGGCATGATCGAATACGCTAACGCCATGGTGATGCTGGAAGGCGACAAAATGATGCAAGAAGCGACCCGTCTTTACCAACTCGCAGCCGCGGCCAAACCGATGGACGCCATGGAGCGGCTGGACACCGAAATGGCCAAGGGAGAGCTGCAAGACTAATCCTTTAGTCGCTCCAGGGCAGCATCAGAGTCAGCATCGCCAGCTTGGCAAATTCCGGTTCAAATTCATCGATGATTTTCTGCGGATCCGGGCACAGCAATGAATCACTGATGACACCGAACTGCACACCTCCGCCATAGCTTAATATGGATACGCCCAGCCCCACGGTGCCCGACTGGGGTACCCAAAACAGGCTCTGTTCCAGGGTGGCGCCGCAAAACTTGAGCTTTTCGCGCGGACCAGGCACATTGGTCATGACAGCGGTGGTTTTCTTGGAGAACAGACTCAGCATGGCGTCTTGTGCTGGCTTGATCAACATACCCGCCACCGCCAGCAAACCGAATGCCAGCAAGGGCTGCATGCTGCCTTTCAACTCGCTCATGCGACGACGAACTTCGTACACGCGCTCAACCGGGTTTTCCAGGCCGATCGGAAGCACCACAGGGGCCAGGCCAAATCGGTTGCCCAACTTATAAGCATCTTCCGTTGCGCGCAGATTCACCGGCACCATGGCCCTGATTTCCTTGCCCGTATTGTCATCTCCAAAAGACTTGAGATATTCCCCGATGGCGCCCGCTACACAACTCAGCAGCACATCGTTAATAGAGCAGTTCAACGCCTTGCTCACGGCTTTCACTTCTTCCAGCGGGATCGGTTGGCACCACGCCACCCGTTTGGTGACGCCGGGAATGCCTTTCAGGCGGGTCGGTGAGTCGTCCGGCATTAACGCCAACGCGGCACCGTCCCGCAACACCTGGTACGCCAATCTGGCCAGCTCGGCCGATCCAGCCAGACCTTTTTCGATGCCTTTTTGCGGCTCACTCATCATTTCCATGGCGTTGCTGGCACGGTCACCGGCCACCCCCAGCGCCTTGACTGCCACGTCGGTAAATGGTCGCACCAGGGTATCGACGATCCAGTCTTGCGCAGCCTCGGAGCCTTCAGTCTTTGCTTTAAAAGTTCGCTGCGGTGGCGCTGATCCACCATCAACCAGCGACTGAGTGACCGAAATCAGGGCAATGCCATCCGCAATGCAATGATGGATCCTGACCATCAATGCCGAGCCACCCTGGTAATGCTCTACCAGATGAAACTGCCAGAGCGGCCGGCCCATATCGAGCGGCTTCACGGCGAGCTCGGCCAAACGGTCCTGCAAAGCTTGTTGTTCGTGAATCTTTGCAGTTGCCGGCAGTTTTTCCAGTACCACGTGTCGCTCAATATTGAAGTCCTGGTCCATGACCCAGCTTGCGCCAGCCGCATCCTGCTGTACGCGTTGGCCAAAGCGTGGGTATTTGAGCAGGCGCTCTTCAATGCGCTGACTGACGTCCTGGTAGCTGACACCAGGTTTGATGATCCACACGCCCACAATCATCATCAGATTGGAAGGGTTGTCCATGCGCAGCCACGCGGTATCGACTTTACTCATGCGTTCACCCGACAACCCCAGCGTGCCGCCAACGGCATTGGAAAATTCACGGCTAGCCCGCTGGGCGACTTTTTTGACATTGATTCGCGTAACCATGAAAGCTCCTGACTTTGCAATTGAATGGCTGATATTCCCTTACTGGGGAAAGCCCCCTATTTTGTAGGCAAACAGACCTTTAAGATACGGCGCAAATACCCCAACTGTGTGGGGTATTCCCCCTGTCTGGAGAACCCCATGTCTGATTTGAAAACAAAATTTGAGCTTGCCGCTGCCAACTCAAAAAACTTGAGTGAGCGCCCCGATAACGCGACGCTGCTGAAAATATACGCTCTGTACAAGCAGGCCAGTGTCGGTGACAACGCGGACAAAAAGCCCGGTTTTGGCGATATGGTGGGACGCGCCAAATGGGATGCATGGACCAGCTTGAAAGGCACTGTCAAAGAGAACGCCATGCAGCAGTACATCGATTTGATCGAATCCTTGAGTTAACGGACGTCATTGCCCGCAACTCATTTCTTCTTGCCTGCGTGCCCTTTGATCTGAGGTCTCGCGACCAGCAGCTGATCCAGATTTTTCACAATTTCGGACTCTATTTTCCCTTGGAAGGCGCCGAGCAGAAAGCCCAGTTTGGCGTCAAGCTCAAAGCGGTCCTTGCTAACAGTCAAGGTGCCATCCACGCCGGTTCGTTTGAAACACACCTCATCGTGCGTCCTGCCTTCTTCGTATGTGCAGGTCATGCCAAATTTTTCCTCGGCCTGTTCCGCCCACTTGAAGGCGATCTTTCGTGCCGCGGGAAGTCCAAGCGTGTGAAGGCGCAGGATATGAAGATCAGCCACTTGTCATCTCCTTGGTGATTTGTTTCAGCAACCGCGTCCGCTCAACTGCGGGCTTGTCCGCCAACTGCGTGACCGCATCATAAAACCGCTGCCAGTCCTTGCCATTTTGATCAAACAAAGCCTCAAAACCGGGTACCAGTTCGTCATACGCGGCCTGTGCGCCAAACGCTGCATTGTTGGCGTCGGCGACCCAGGCGTCATAAGCGTGGTGGCCGTCCCAACCCGCCTTGAGTCGGACATAGTCATCACGAAAGTCCAGCATCGCCGCGTTTTTCATGACGAGCAGCGTTTGCCGGTCCATGGGGGTCGACGCGTTTGGCTTGTAAATCTCAAGCAACCGGGTCCGCGTCGCCGCTGACAGGGCTCGAAACTGTCGACGCCGCGCGTCAAACTCGGCATACTCTTTGCGGGCTGATTCTGAGCCATGCAGTGCCAGCCAGCGCTCACTCCCAAGGCGTTCGACCGCTGTCGCAAAGGACTCGTTAAATTGCGTATCACCTTTGACATACAGCACCTGATGCGCCAGCTCGTGAAAAATCATGCGGGCCAACTCGCCTTCCGGATAATGAATGAACGTACTGAGCAAGGGGTCACCGCCAGCCCAGTTCAGCCAGCCCAAGGTGGAGTAAGCCGGAACGCCATAAACAATGGCTTCCAAACCGTCGCTGCGCTGCACCTGCGCTTGCTCGCGCGCCTCGGCTTCGTCGAAGTAGCCCCGGTAACCGACGCATCCTGCCACCGGAAAACACCAGGTTTTGACGGTCAATGAGAACTCGGGCGCTGCGACCACGTTCCACACAACGGAGCGGCGCTCCAGGTCGGCGTAGCGCTGGTAGCTGGCGTTGTTTGGCAGCTTGAGCTCGGACACGGCAAAGCTGCGCAGCCGCTGGGCCAGCGCCAGGCGCTGTTTCAACGTGGGGGCGATTGAGTCATCTGCCAGCCACTGGGCCACCGGCCGGGCCGCCAGCATGATGCGCAGGTGGCCGTCCACAGATTGCAGGTAATAGCGAGTGTCAGCGCAACCGGCGAGCACGGTTGACAGCAGCAGGCAGGCAAGGGTCCGAAGTGTGCGCATCGTGGCGCAGTTTACGATGCCACTCTATGCTTTACAAATTCAAATCCAAAACCACCGGCGACCTCATCATGCTGCAGCCCAACGGACGGCGCCTGCTCGACATTATTGGCAAAGACACCCAGCCCGGCAGCGGTGACAAAGGCATCATCCTGCCGGAGCAGATGCTAGCGGCCATTGCTGCGCTGCAAGCGGCCATTGCCAAAGAGGAAGCCGATCACAAGGCAGCTATGGCGCAGGCACTGGCCCGCCGGGAACCGCCGCCGCGCTTTGACGCCATCTCGCTGCGTCAGCGGGCGCTACCCTTCATCGAGATGCTGCGTCGCTGCGAACAGGCCGGACACGAAGTTGTCTGGGGTGTGTAAATGGCCCCCACGCTCCGCACTGACGTGTCGTCGCTGCCCCCCGAGGGGGCCGTAGTCGCCTTGGGGCGGCCCGGCGCCGACTCGTTAGCCCCCACGCTCCGCACTGACGTGTCGTCGCTGCCCCCCGAGGGGGCCGTAGTCG
>JBAXBQ010000033.1:0-34099 GCA_037141865.1 Comamonadaceae bacterium
CGGGTTGATGTCGAACGGGTTCCTGACTTCCATCAGCGCATCGAGCTTCTTGGACACCAGGATCGCTTGCAGCCGTTCCCGGGTCGACGCACCGATCGCGGCCAGAGACATGGAGAAGTCGCCCACCTGGATACTGTCGGCGATGGCCACCGTATCGTAGCCCGCGCCGGCCACGGCGCCCAGGCGCTTGCCGCTGACGACTTTGTCGCGCATGCAGTCCGAGAGGTAGAACAGGTCGCTGAACTCGCTGACATCGCTCGCGACCAGCGCGCCGGCCTGCGTAAGCACGGACAGGGCTACCTCGTAGTCGCCAGCGATCGAGGCGGTGTGACCCATCGCGGCGCGCCCACCCGCCGCAGACTGTCCGGCTTTGTAAATGACGACCTGCTTGCCGGCAAGGGTTGCCTTGCGTACCGCGCGCGCCAGGGCCAGCCCGTCGAGGTCCTTGAAGCCTTCGACGTAGGTCCCGATCACGTGAATGTCGGGGTTGGCCGCGAAGTTCTCGACCATGTCGCCGTGCGTGATGTCGTTCTGGTTGCCCAGGGCCACCATGTAGGCCGGATCCAGCCACGGGTTCTTGCTGAGCCGTGTGACCAGGAAGGCGCCGCTCTGGCTGATGAGCGCAGAACTGCGTTGTGCCTTCTTCTGGGCTCTTGGCAGACGTTCCTCGGGAATGAACCAGGAATCGTAGTTGCCGGCGTGCGAAATGATGCCCAGGCAGTTCGCGCCGGCGAATACTGGTCCACGTCCCGAGCGCCGGGCTTCGTCGATCTTTGTCTGCATCTGCCGTGCAGGCTCTCTGCTGGCCTCGGTTTCGCCCATGCCGCCGGGGATCAGCAGCACCGATTCCACGGCGTCGGTCCTGATCACATCATCGATGATTCCGAAGGCGACGTCGGCGGTCACCGCGAGGATCAGCAGGTCGAGTTTCTTCTCCAGCGCCCCCAGGCTCAGTGCGCAGCGCACGCCATCGACTTCCTGGCCGTCGGGATTGATGACGAGCAGGCGTGACTTGTCATAACCGGATGCGATGATGTTCTTCAGGGTGATGCGGCCGAAGTTCATGCGCGTGGCGGATGCGCCGATGATGCCGATCGAAGCCGGGTGCAGCAGCTTGTCGATCTTGCCCTGAGGCCGGGGCGGGCGCGCGAGCTGCGGCCGGCCGAAGCGGCACAATCCGTCGAGCGCAACCAGCGAGCCCTTGGCGCAGGTGAAGGGGTTGACCTCCAGTTCCTCGATGACGAAGTCGGTCTCGGGGTCGCCCGCCGAGCAGTTGTTCGCGAGGCGGATAAAGGCGCCAAAGCACTGGAGCAGGGTTTCGTCTGTCACCAGAGCGCGGCCCCCGCGCGTCAGCCCGGCGATCTTCCGGTAGGCAATCGTCGGTTTGAATAGCTCGAAGAATTCCTCGGCCGTGGTCAGCGCGGTCGAAGCTGACACGACCGCTTGCCCGCGCCGGGAGCCTGCAGCATAGAGCTCGGTGTCGACGCCGCCAACCCCGGCGCTGAGGATCATGCCGAACTCGCGGGTGTTGCGCAGGCCGACCAGCAACTCGTTGCCGGCACCCGCGGCGTCTGCTTCGATGAATTCCGTCAGCATCACGCCTGCGATGTCCCGCTCCGACAGCTTGGTCAGCATGCTTTGGCATGCGGCACGCACCGCCGCCGGCTGATTCGCCACGACGGCGACTCCGCCCACGTCCGACTTGTGAGCTATTCCGGCGGAGACGATCTTCACAACCACACGGCTTCCGGCGAAAGACGCGGCGAGTTCGTCTGTCGGGTCGGAGCTGCCAGTGAGCACCTCGTGCTTTGGCGTTGACGCAATGCCGGCCGCACTGAGCAGACGGTAAACCTCATACTCGAACAGCGAGGACCGCCCCTCGCTGTGCGCCTTGTGGAAGATGTCATTGATCAGTGTTTCGCTCATGTGCTTTCCTCGTAGGGTGGGTGAGTTGTTCGGTTCAGGTTTTGGCCTGCTGCTGGCGAATGCTGTCAGCATACAGCCGCGCTTCGCAGTAGCGCACCAGTGCCTTGGCAGCGCGCGCGCAATTGCGAAAGACGCAGACGCCTTGGTCCATCAGACCGGCGCACAAGGCGTCATACAGGCGCCCACCATCGACGATGCCGATGATCGGCTTGTCGTGCTGTGCTACCAGCGGCGGCATCAGGTGCAGCGTGCTCCTGGGGTCGCTGAGGTCGTAGCCGGGGCGCAGCGTGCTTCGTTCCAGCGCGCGTACCGAAGGCGCTGTCGGGTCGAGGCCGACCAGCACGGCGTCAATCTGGGGGTCTTGCGCAAAGGCGTCAACGATTTGCAGATGCGCCTCGTCATCGGCACCGGGGTTGATGTCGATCGGGTTGCGTACTTCCACCAGCGACGCCAGTTTCTTGGCCAGCAGAACCGCCTCGACGCGCTTGACGCTGTCTTCTTGCAACTGGCCCATTTGCAGCGAAAAGCTATCGGTATGAATCGCATCCGCCATGCTGACAGCCTCAAAGCCCGCGCCGCTGATGGCGCCGAGACGGTTGCCTGCGATCTTCTTGTGGTGCAGAGCGCCAGCCATGTAAAAGAGGTCATCGAAGCTGTTCACGTCTTCGGCCACGACGGCACCAGCCTGGCGCATGACGGCCTCAAACAGGGCTGGGTCACCCGCAATCGAGGCCGTGTGCCCCATCACGCTGGCGCTGCCGGGCAGGGTCTTGCCGGCCTTGTAGACCACCACCTGTTTACCGCTCAGCACTGCGGCCCGCACGGCGCGGGCAAAGTGCAGGCCGTCCAAATCCTTGAAGCCCTCGATGTAAATTCCGATGGTTTCGATTTGCGGTAGCAAGGCGAAATAGCTCAGCAAGTCCCCATGCGTGAGGTCGGTCTGGTTGCCCAGTGCCAGCATGTAGAGTGGATCAAGCCAGGGGTTCTGGCTCAGGCGCGTGATCATGAAGGCGCCGCTCTGGCTCAACATAACCGAATTGCGCTGCGGCTTCTTCTGTGGTTTGGGCAAGCGCTCCAGCGGAATGAACCAGGAATCGTAGGTGCCGGGGTGCGAGACCACACCCAGACAGTTGGCGCCCAGGAAGATCGGGCCACCACCGGGCTGGCCGTGCGCCGCGTTGATGCGTGCCACCATCAGGGCGGCCGGCTCGCGGCTCTTGGCGGTTTCGCCCAGACCGCCGGGGATCAGCATCACCGATTCCACAGCGCCGCTGTCGATGATCTCGTCGACCAGGCCGGGCACGGCATCGGCGCCGACCGCGACAATCAGCAGGTCGAGTTTGTGCGTCAGCGCTTTCAGGTTGGCGACACAGGCAATGCCGTCCACTTCAGCGTCGTCAGGACGAATCACCCTCAGCTGGGTTTTGGGATAGCCACTACCGACCAGATTGCGCAGGATGATGCGGCCGAAGTTCATGCTGTTGGCGGAAACCCCGATCACACCGATGGACGCCGGGTGCAGCAACCTGTCGATCTTGGCTATCGGGCGTGCTAGCTGTTTGAGTGGCGGTGCGCCGAACGTGCACTCTGCGTGGGTGGCAAAAATTTGTCCCTGGCTCAGCAGCAGCGTGAGGTCCAGTGCCTGCAGCATGAAGGGGGCTGACCTGTCAGCGCCTTCAGCTTGCGAGGTCAAGGTCAGCAGTCGATCAAAAAACAAGACAAGCCGCTGATCTGGCACCGGTTGTTGCGCCTGGCGCGCACGCGCCAGTAACTTCTGATACACCATGGTTCGTTTGAAGCGCTGCAGGAAATCTTGCCCGTTGCTTAACTCAGACAGCGCCTGCGCTGAGGCTCTGCCGTTGCGAAAGATGCTCTCATCGAGTTCGCCGTCGAGCCCGCCTGCACCAGCGCTGATCACCATACCGAACTCACGGTTGTTGCGCAGGCTGGCGCGAAGTTCGCAGCTGTCAGAGATTGCTGCGCCGGCAAGGTCTGGCACCCTGGGACTGCCCAGTGCCGCGAGCAAAGTATCGAGTTCGCTGGAGTTCAGTCTTGCACGCCCGGCACTTGCAGCCTGCTGGAACAGGGCAGTTGCCACTGGGTTGGCACCCACCAAGGTGGTGCTGCGCGTTGCTGGATTGTGCATCGGTGGACTCCATTGACGCGAGATACAGAGCTGACAAGAAGGAGGTACTTCGCTGTGTCGTTTGAAGGACGACTATAAATTAGTTCTTCAAGCTGGCCCCGGTCGGCGTTCTTTGAAACAGGTTTCGTACTACCCCACGCAGCCAGCTATGGGCCAGATCCATGCCGGCGCTGCGGTGCCAGACCATGTGCACGTCGTAGCTCGACCCCTGCTTGGGCAACTCCCAGATGCGAACGTCGTAGCGCGGTGCCAGAGAGTTGGCGAACATCAAGGGTACGATGGCTAACAGGTCGGTACGTGTCACCAACTCGGGCAGCGCCCCATAGTGACGCGCATGCAGCACAATTTTCTCATTGAGTTTGAGTTTGCTCAGCATCAGATCGACACCTCCATGAAAGGTGGCGGCGGGCGACGCCACCGCCAACGAGGCGCTAGCGAGTTGCCTGGCTTTCAAACTGCTGCCGGCGCGCCAGCCAGCGGGGCGCCATTGGTTGGCTGTGATGGCAACAAAATTTTCCTGAAACAACAACTCGCTGGCGGTTGAGCTATGACTGCTGTCCAGTATGCCAATCGCCAGGTCGATTTCATGCGCCTCCAGCGCGGCGCTGACCTCCAGCGCAGCCACCGCCACATTGGAGATCTGGCTGCCTGGTGACTGGGTCCGCAATGCTTGCGCCAGCGGTGGCAAAAACAGCATCTCGCCCAGATCGGACAGCGACAGTCGCCAATGCACATGGCTGTTGGCCGGCTCGAATTCTTCCGCGCTGCTGACCGTGTTCTCCAGCAGGTGTAGCTGTTCGATTACTGCCGGCGTGATGCGTTGCGCCTTGCGCGTAGGGTGCAAACCACTCGGTGAGCGCACAAACAATTCGTCATCAAAAATGGTGCGCAGTCGTGCCAGCGCATTGCTGGTAGCGGGCTGCGACAGGGCCAGATGGCGCCCGGCTTCGGTGACCGATCCAAAGCGATAAATCGCGCACAAGACGCGCAGCAAGTTGAGGTCAAGTTGTCTGAAATTCATGGCAAGGGTTTGTCCCGACTATCTGTTTTGTGAATGTGGTGAATTCTAAAAATCAATTAGGTAGTTGACCACAATGCGCCTAAATTCGGCTTCAGACAAATCCCTACATGGAACATAACATACCGAAATATGTTATGCGTTTCAAAGTTGGAAGAAATTGATAAGGAGACAACAAGGTGCTTGAAATCATCATCCAGGGTCGGGGTGGCCAGGGTGCGCAGACCGCCGGCAACCTGCTGGCCGGCGCGTTTCATGCTCAGGGTCTGCATGTTCAATGCTTTGCCAGCTACGGCGGAGCGCGCCGCGGCACACCGGTGAATTCCTACATCCGGGTCGATCAACGACCGGTGCGCGTGCGATGCGACATCGAGCGCGCCGACGCGATTTTGTGCTTTGATGCCAGCCTGCTGGAAGGCCGCTTGCTGGCCTGCGCCGACGCCGACACCCTGATTGTGGTGAATTCAGCGCGCAGTGCCGCCGAGTTTGCGCAGATGCTGCCCGGCAAACGCGTGATCCCGATTGACGCATTGACAATTTCACGCCAGCAGGGTCTGGGCCGGATCGTCAACTCAGCCCTGCTGGGTGCCCTGGCCCGAGTGATTAAGGCGCCCGCTCTTTCAGTTTTGACGCAAGCTCTGGTGGACAACGCACCCAAGCATCATGACGAGAATGTCGCCGCCTGCGCCGAAGGCTACCGCTGCGCCGATCTGCAATTGCTGGAGCGTGTAGCATGAACGCTGTCCTACCTATCCCCACCACCTGGACCACTGGCAGCACAGAGGCCGTCAAGACCGGAACCTGGCGGGCCTCGCTGGCCCGGCATATCAAGGCGCCGGCCCCCTGCCACGGTGCCTGCCCGGTTGACGGCGACATCGCCGAGTGGATTGGACTGGCGCGAAGGCGCGATTTCCAGGCGGCGTGGCAGGTACTGGCGCGCCACAATCCATTCCCGTCCATCGCCGGGCGCATCTGTCACCACCCATGCGAAACGGCGTGCAATCGTGCCGGTTATGACGAGGCTATCTCGATTTGCAAACTGGAGCGCTTTGTCGGCGATCAGGCACTGGCGCAGGGCTGGGGCCTGGAATCCGGTGCCGTTGCGCAGAACGGTCACGTGGCCATCGTCGGGGGCGGTCCGTCGGGCTTGTCTGCCGCTTATCAATTGCGCCGCATGGGTTTTGCCGTGACCCTGTACGAGGCCCAGGCTGAACTCGGCGGCCTGATGCGTTACGGCATTCCTGCCTACCGGCTGGCACGTGATGTGCTGGACGGAGAAATCGCACGCATCGTCGCTATGGGCGTCACGGTGCATTGCGATCACCGAATCGGCAGCGCCGACGAATTCACGCGTTTGCGCGAGCGGCACGATGCGCTCTACCTGGCCTTGGGCGCCCAGCGGCACAAGCGCCTGCCGATGCTGGATTACACCCGTCCCTGGGTCTGCGACGGCGCCAACTTCCTTTCAGGCGCCAACGCCGGGCAGCCGATTGCGCTGGGCCGGAGACTGCTGGTGATTGGTGGCGGCAGCGCCGCGCTGGACGCAGCGCGCAGTGCGCGCCGTCTGGGCCATCAGGTGACACTGTTGGCACTGGAGCAGCGCGCGCAAATGCCGGCCCAGGCTGAAGAAGTGCTGGAGGCGCTGGAGGAGGGGATCACCTTGCTTGATGGCGCGCGCCTCGATGCAGTGAGTGATGCTGGCCCCAACGGACTGACACTTGCCTGCAGCAAAGTTTCGTTTGTCCCGGGCGCCGAGCGTGGACAGTTCACACTGACCCCGTTGCCAGGCAGTGGCTTCAGCATTGAAGCCGACGCCATCGTCACCTCGATTGGCCAGGATCCGGATCTCTCGGTGCTGGGCCAGGGCTTCGTCGCTGCCGGTGGCTTGCTGCAGACCGATACGCAACTCGCCACCAGCAGCGTTGGCGTTTACGCTGGTGGTGATATGGCCAGCATGGCGCGCTTTGTCACCGAAGCCGTCGGCATGGGGCAGCGCGCGGCGCAAGCCATTGCCGCTCAGTTGCGCCGACGCGACGCAGACGCCGTTACAACAGCAATCAATCACTACGATGACGAGCCGCTGGTGCCACTGGCGTCTATCAGCACCTATTACCACCCCAAACGGGAGCGGGCCGAGACACAAGTGCTGGATGCCCAGGACCGACTGTCGCGCGATGCCGAAGTTCAGTTGGGCCTGGAACTCGAGCAGGCGCTTGCAGAGAGCGAGCGTTGCTTCTCCTGTGGCACCTGCATCTACTGTGACAACTGCGTCGTGTACTGCCCGGACATGGCGGTCAAACGCGTCGATCAGGGCTATGCTGTTTTGACCGATTACTGCAAAGGCTGCGGCCTGTGCGTCAAGGAATGTCCAACCGGCTCCATGAAGATGCAGGAGGAACTGCGATGAGTGCCGCGCCGGGCCGCCCCAAGCAAGCTCGCACCCCCTCGGGGGGCTGCGCCGTACACGAAGTGACAAGCGAGGGGGCATCGATGAGTGCACAACCGAAGTCGATACTGCTGACCGGCAATCAGGCGGTGGCCTGGGGCGCCCGTCTGGCCCGACCCAAGGTGGTTCCGGTGTATCCGATCACACCACAGACACCCGTGCTGGAACAACTCACCGAGTTTGCCGCTGAGGGTACGTTCGATGCTGAAATCATCACACCTGAGTCGGAGCATTCGGTGATGTCGGCCTGCATTCCGGCATCCCTGGTTGGTACCCGTGTGTTTACTGCCACCGCCTCCCAGGGTTTGCTCCTGATGCACGAGTTGCTGCACTACGCCAGCGGCGCGCGTGCACCGATTGTGATGGTCAATGTGAACCGCACGGTGGCTTCGCCCTGGGCTTTCTGGCCGGACCAGACCGACAGCCTGTCGCAGCGTGACACGGGCTGGATTCAGTACTACGTGGAAAGCGCCCAGGAGGCACTCGATACCGTGCTGCAGGCGTTCCGGGTTGCCGAACAGGTGCTGCTGCCGACCATGGTCAATCTTGACGCCTTCTATGTCTCGCACTCACTGGAGCCGGTACGGGTGCCAGAGCAGGCGCTGGTTGATCGCTATTTGCCCGCCTTCGATCCACCGCACCGGCTTGACACCGACAAGGTGGAGTCGTGGGGCAACGTAGCCACTCAGGACATGTATTTCCGGCACCGCCAGGGCCTCGCCGAGGCGATGGCTCGGGTGCCGGCGCTGGTGGCGCAAGCGGATTTTGAGTGGGCCAAACTGACCGGTCGCAGCCACGGCGTGATTGAACGCTATCGTTGCGACGGCGCGCGAACCGCCATTGTCACCATGGGCAGCATGTGCGGCACGGCACGCGAAGCGGTCGATGCCATGCGCGCGGATGGCGAAGCGGTTGGCCTGGTCAAGGTGCGACTGTTCCGGCCGCTGCCAACGGCCGGCTTGCGTGAGGCATTGACCGGTTTTGACGATGTCGTCGTGCTTGATCGCAATTACTCACCGGGCTGCGGCGGCGTGTTGCATCAAGAACTGCGTTGTGCCCTCTATGGAAGTACACATACACCCCGCATCCACGGATTGTTGGCCGGCGTTGGTGGTGTCAATGTTTCGCCGGCGAAGATTGTCGAATTCGTCCAGCACGCGAGTCAACGCGAAGTGCAGATTGACTCCCAATGGGTAAGGTGAACCACATGATCACAATCGAACAAGCCAATCAGGAACCGATGCTGTGCTCCGGACATGCTGCCTGCCCGGGTTGCCTCGACGCCTTGTCGGCGCGTCACATACTGACCGCCATGGGACCCAACACCATGGCCGTGATTCCGCCGTCCTGCATGGCCATCATTGCGGGCGCGCAGCCGTTTAGCTCGCTGCGCATTCCGGTCTACCAGCCAACGCTGGAAGCCGCTGCCGCTGCGGCCACCGGGCTGCGCCGCGCACTCGATGCGCAGGGCAAGCAAGAGACCCATGTCATCGTGCTGGCGGGTGACGGCGGCACCTACGATATCGGCTTTCAGTGCCTGTCTTCTGCGGCCGAGCGCAACGAGGATTTCATCTATTTCTGTCTCGACAATGAAGGCTACATGAACACCGGTGCCCAGAAGTCATCGTCGACTCCGCACTTCGCGCGCACCGGCTCCACCCCTGCGGGCAAGACCTCGCGCAAGAAGAATCTTACCGAGATCATGGCCGCACACCGCGTGCCTTATGTGGCCACTGCCAGTGTGGGGCATCTGCCGGATCTGTTGCGCAAGGTTGAGAAAGCCAAAGGGATGCGGGGCACACGCATCATCACCTTGTTGATACCCTGCATGGACGGCTGGGGCGTGGCCGACGACGCCGGCCTGACCACGGCGCGTTATGCCGTCGAGTCGGGCGCGTTCCCGCTTTACGAAATTGAGGACGGCCATCGCTACACGCTTAACCATACGACCAAGACCCGGCCGGTTGCTGACTACCTTGGCTTGCAACGGCGTTACCGCAACCTGGGCAGCGCCGACATTGAAACGCTGCAGGCCGAGATTGATGAGGGCTGGTTGACCTTGCAGGAGCGCGTGGCCAACAGCGAGCGCAAATTCCATGCCTGACTTGTGCGGCTTCGGGTGCAGCAGTGCACCGTTGGCCTGTCAGGCCGTGGCAGGTTTTGTCTTTGCTTTTCTGCTGGCCTGCGACGGGCTGGCAGCCTGCTGGCGTTCGATGATACGCAACATGGTTTCCAGCGTGATCGAACTCATCGATGCCTTGGCGATCGCGTCAATCTCGGACAAGACCGAAGCCAATGCCAGCCCCACCGGCGTCGCTTCGCTGTGGTTGCCTTCGGCCGGTAACACGTCTTCAAAGCGCGAGATCACGTCCATCAGGGTGAGTCTGCGTGCATTGCCAACGAAGCGGTAACCGCCGCCGACACCCCGAACCGATTGCACCATGCCCACGCGCGACAACTCCGCCAGCACCTTGGCCAGATGGTGTGACGACACATCGTACTTCTGCGCAATCTCCGCAGCCGGGATCTGGCGCTTTGGATCAGCGGCAAATTCGAGCAGGCTGAACAAGGCCAGACGCGTGTTTTGTTGTAGTTTCATGGGCGCTCAAGAGGTATCGGGGCTAATGGTCAAGGTCCAGTTCCAGCGGAATGAAGGGGGCGATCATCATGCCCTGGCTGCGAAAAAAAGACAAAATGAGCGTGTTCTCGCGCGACAGCAGGGTGCGCACCTTGCTCACGCCGGCGCGTTTGAAACGCTGGCAAATGGCCTGCAGCAATTGCGTGGCGGCACCCAGCAGGCGAGTATCGGGACGGACATCGATGGCGAAGACCCAGCCGCACGGCGGCGAGCCGAACTCCCAGTCGCGCACCTCGCCGATAACAAAGCCGATGACTTCAGTGCCTGCAGTTGCCACCAGGAAGTGCTGGCCGGTGGCCACCGCGTCGGCGTAGCGACGGTACAGCGAATTCCAGTAATTGCGTTTCGTGATACCGGTCACCATGGCGTCCATTTCAATCACCGCATTCAGATCATCGCGTCGCACCGGGCGGATGCGCAATGCGGCTGCGGTTGGCGTATCCGGCAGCTTCGACGCTGTTCGCGAGGGCGCCTTCAGCGGTCGTTTTTGTTCAACCTTAGGGTTTACGATCTTGCTCATTTTGGAGCTGGTTTGGATAATAATTGCATTAGAGTACGAGAATACACCAATTCAAAATTTGCTGTGCCCGATGGCCCATTTGTTTGGTAAAACACCAACTAACGGCTCACTAGAAACCATGTTCTTCTTGCAAGGATGTCCATGAATCTTGAAGCCAAGGATGTGCGCAGAGTTCCGACTTACTGTTACCAGTGCGTGGCCGGACCTGATTTGCTCACAGTCAAAGTAGAGCAGGGCGTTGCGACCGAGGTCGAGCCGAACTTCTGCGCGGCCGACATTCACCCGGGTGGTGGCAGGGTCTGCGTCAAGGCTTACGGCCTGGTGCAGAAGACCTACAACCCGAATCGGGTGCTGACACCGATGAAACGCAGCAACCCGTTGAAGGGTCGCGATCAAGACCCGGGCTTCGTGCCGATTAGCTGGGATGAAGCCTTCCATCTGATCGGCGCGAAGCTCAATGCTGTGCGCGCCGAAGGCATCCTTGACGCCTCTGGTTACCCACGGGTGGCGGCCAGCTTTGGTGGTGCCGGCACGCCGCAGTCCTACATGGGCACCTTGCCGGCCTTTCTTTCAGCCTGGGGACCGATCGATATGGGTTTCGGCTCCGGCCAGGGTGTCAAGTGCTACCACTCCGAACACCTGTACGGTGAGTTCTGGCATCGCGCCTTCATCGTCACGCCGGACACGCCACTGTGCAATTACCTGATCTCATGTGGCTCCAACATTGAAGCATCGGGTGGTGTCATCGGTGTCTGGCGCCACGCCGAGGCGCGCGTGCGCGGCTTGAAGCGGGTGCAGGTTGAGCCGCACCTGTCGGTCACTGGAGCCTGCTCGGCGCAGTGGGTGCCGATCAAACCCAAGACTGATGCCGCCTTTCTCTACGCGCTGATCCACGTGCTGCTGATTGAAGTGCCGCGAGCGCGCCTGGACCTGCCGTTCCTGGCTGGACGCACCGCCTCGCCCTACCTGGTCGGGCCGCACGGCTACTACCTGCGCGAGCGCACCAGCCGCAAGCCGCTGGTCTGGGATTTGGGCCAAGCGCGTGCCTGCACGCATGACAGCCCTGGTTTGCACGAGGCGATTGAAGGCAGCTACGAGGTTGACGCCATCGAGATCGGCGCCGACGACGAAGTATTGGCCGAAGGACTGCTTGCTGGCAGCACTGCTTTCACGCGTCTGATCGAGCACATGCGACCCTACTCGCCCGAGTGGGCGCAAACGATCTGCGATGTGCCGGCCGCGCACATGCGCACGATTGCCAACGAGTTTATCGATCACGCCTGCGTCGGCCAGTCGATCGAGGTTGACGGCATCACCATGCCCTACCGGCCGGTGGCAGTCACACTGGGTAAGACCGTCAACAACGGCTGGGGCGGCTTCGAGTGCTGTTGGGCCCGCACACTATTGGCCACCCTGGTCGGTGCGCTGGAAGTGCCGGGTGGAACGATCGGCACCACGATCCGGCTGACGCGTCCGATGTCACAGCGGCACGAAAGTGTCAAGGCCGGGCCCGATGGTTTCATGCATTTTCCGCTCAACCCGACCGACAAGGAACACTGGTCACCGAATCCGAACATCCGTAACGCCTATCGCACCATGGTACCGCTGGCCGCCGACGGGCCCTGGAGCCAGGCGCTCGGGCCAACCCACTTTTCGTGGCTGTTTCTGGATGAAACACCCAAGGGGCTGCCGCGCGTCGCACCACCCGATGTCTGGTTCCTGTACCGCACCAATCCGGCCATTTCTTACTGGGACACGGCTACGCTGGGCGAAAAGATGGCGCGCTTCCCGTTCACCGTTGCCTTTGCCTACACGCGTGACGAGACCAATCACTTTGCCGACGTGCTGCTGCCTGATGCGACTGATCTGGAGAGCCTGCAGCTGATGCGCATCGGTGGCACCAAGTACCAGGAACAATACTGGGAGGTCAACGGCTTTGCCCTGCGCCAGCCCGTCGTCCAAAGCAGCGGTGAGGCGCGCGACATGACCGACATCGCGAGCGAACTGGCGGCGCGCACGGGCCTGACCGCCGGCTACATCGCAGCCATCAACAAGGGCGCCGGCAGTGTTCCGCTGAAGGGCGTGCATGGCGATTTTTCACTCGACACCCAGCAACGCCATAGCTGCGACGCCATCTGGGACGCGGTCTGCCGCGCCGCCAGCGCCGAGGTCAGCGACGGCGCTCACGCGCACGGGCTGAACTGGTGGAAGGAGAATGGTCTGGCGACCAAGCCGCTGTCACGCAGTACCTGGTATCTGGACCAGACCATGGTCAAGAGCGGCCTGCGCTATGAGCTGCCGTACCAGGAGCGGTTGATGCGCGTGGGCACCGAACTGGGTCGGCGCCTGCACGAGCATGACATGCACTGGTGGGATGAGCAGCTCAAGGAATACCAGGCGCTGCCGGTGTGGAAAGACTTCCCTGGGCTGTGGGAGGCCATCATCGGCCAGAGCGGTGGTCAGGCACAGGACTACCCATTCTGGCTGCTTACCGCACGCAGCATGCAGTACGCCTGGGGTGCCAATGCCGGCATCCAGCTGATGCACGAAGTGGCCGACAACATCAGCGGCCATCGCGGTGTCATCATCAACACCGGTGCCGCGCAAAAGCTCGGTATTGCCGATGGTGACGCGATCGAGATATCCACCCCGAAACGCAGCGTGCGCGGCAACGCCGTGCTGCGCCAGGGCATACGCCCGGACACGCTGCTGCTGATCGGCCAGTTCGCGCACTGGGAAACACCCATGGCCAAGGACTTCGGCATGCCCAGCATGAACTCACTTGCAACGATGTCGATCTCGCTGACCGACGCCACTGGCTCGGGTGCCGATATTGTGCGGGTCAAGATCTGCCGCTCAAAGAAGGAGGCCGCATGACACGCTGGGCCATGACGGCCGACTTGCGGCGCTGCGTCGGCTGCCAGACCTGTACCGCCGCCTGCAAGCACACCAACGCCACACCACCCGACGTGCAATGGCGCCGCGTCCTTGACATGGAGTTTGGTGAATACCCGAACGTCAAGCGCGTCTTTGTCCCGGTTGGTTGTCAACACTGCGAAGACCCGCCGTGCATGACCGTGTGCCCGACCACGGCCACCAAGCAGCGCCCCGACGGTATCGTCACCATCGACTACGACCTCTGCATCGGCTGTTCCTACTGCGCTGTGGCCTGTCCCTACCAGGCGCGTTACAAGACCGACAAGGCGAGTTTTGCCTACGGTGCGCCGCTCCAGAGTGAGTCCAAACGACGCGACGATTCGCGTCTTTCGGTAGCCACCAAGTGCACTTTCTGTGTCGATCGGATCGATGCCGGTCTGGCCGCCGGTCTGACACCCGGGGTCGATCCGGCGGCGACGCCAGCCTGTGTCAATTCCTGTATTGCGGACGCGCTGGCCTTCGGCGACCTGGAAGACCCCAACAGCAATGTCTCGCAGTTGCTTGAGAAAAACCAGAGCTTTCGCATGCACGAAGAGCTTGGCACCGGGCCTGGTTTTCACTACCTCTGGGACAAGGCGGACACATGAGTACCAGTTCCGGTTTCGGACCCAATCCGTGGCAACAGACTAGCTGGGACTGGCGCGCCGCAGGCAATTTTATCTGCGGCGGCGCTGGCACTGGTCTGCTAGTGGCCAGCGCATTGTTTGTGGCGCCTGAGGCTAGCAGGGGATGGGTAATACCCGGGCTTGTCTTCTTCGGACTGGCGCTGGTCGGCCTGGGCCTGCTGTGTGTCTGGCTTGAGATCGGGCGCCCGTTGCGCGCGCTCAATGTCTTCATCAATCCGCGTACTTCCTGGATGTCACGCGAAGCGTGGGTCAGTGTGGTGTTGTTCCCGGCTGGTCTGGCTGCGATGCTGGGCCTGAGCGGCTGGCTCTGGATCACCGCTGCGCTGGCGCTGGCCTTTCTGTACTGCCAGAGCCGTATGCTGCCGGCCGCGCGGGGCATTCCGGCCTGGCGCTCGAGCTGGTTTTCACTACTCTTTTTGCTCACGGCCGCGTGTGAGGGCTGCGGTATTTTTCTGCTGCTCGGTCTGGTTCATGGCGGGGTCACGAGCACGGCGCTGCTTGCGTTTGTGCTGTTGCTGGCGCTTCGGATGCAGGTCTGGCGCCGCTACCGCAGCGACGTCGACGCCAGTCTGGCAACGCGCGCTCGCAGCGCACTGGATCTGGCTGGTCGTCGCTTGCTGATAGTCGGCAGCATCCTGCCTTGCGTCCTGCTGGGTCTGGCCTGGCTGCTAAGTGCGCCGCTGGCGACGCTGCTTGCGGCCGTGGCTGGCGCGTGCGCTGCCTGGGCCGGTGCCAACCTCAAATACACGCTGGTGACGCGTGCCAGCTTCAACCAGGGCTTTGCCCTGGTGAAGATTCCGGTGCGTGGCGTCCGCGATAAGCAATAGCAATAAACAGAAACATAGATCTGCACTTAGGAGACACCATGGGCGCCAACACGTTATCAGAAGTCGGGATTGGTCAAAATACCGATGGCCTCAGCTACTTTGATCGCAGCGCAGAAACCATGCCGCGCGAGGCACTGGCCGAATTGCAGTTTGACCGCCTGAGGAAGACACTGCGAAACGCCTGGGACAACGTGGAACTGCACCGCCGGCGCATGGTGCAGGCCGGTGTAATCCCGCAAGAGATTCGCACGCTCGATGATCTGCGCCGTATTCCTTTTACCAGCAAGGCGGATCTGAGGGACCATTACCCGTTTGGCATGTTTGCGCGTCCGTTGACCGCCATCTCACGCCTGCATGCCTCCTCAGGAACCACTGGCAAAGCCACTGTGGTGGGCTACACCAAGGCCGACATTGAAACCTGGGCCGACCTGATGGCGCGCTCGCTGCACGCGGCGGGTGCCCGGGCTGGCGATGTGATTCACAACGCCTATGGTTACGGTTTGTTCACCGGCGGTCTGGGCGCCCATTACGGCGCCGAGAGACTCGGTGCCACAGTGGTGCCGATGTCCGGTGGTTCGACGGAGCGCCAGATCGCCCTCATCATGGACCTTGGCGCCAACATCCTGTGCGCCACACCCTCCTACGCGCTGGCCATGGCTGAAGTGGCGCAACAGCAGGGCGTTGATTTACGCAAGAGTGCGTTGCGGGTCGGCGTTTTTGGTGCTGAGCCCTGGAGCAGCGCCATGCGGTGTGAGATTGAAGAGCGTCTGGGCGTGAAGGCAATCGACATCTACGGCCTGTCAGAAATCATGGGACCAGGCGTCGCCTGCGAATGCAGTGCGCAGGCTGGTCTGCATGGCTGGGAGGATCACTTCCTGTTTGAAGTGCTGGACCCCGAAACCCAGGCCCCGGTGCCAGAGGGGGATGCCGGTGAGCTGGTGATCACCACACTCACCAAGCAGGCCTTGCCGATGCTGCGTTACCGCACGCGTGATATCACCAAAATCACTACCGCACCCTGCGACTGCGGTCGCACCCATCTTCGCATCCTGCGCATTACCGGTCGCAGCGACGATATGTTGATCATTCGCGGCGTCAATGTCTATCCTTCGCAGATCGAGGCAGTGCTGATCGGTCGCGCCATGATCGCGCCGCATTACCAACTTCTGGTGGAGCGGCGCGGCTCGCTCGATCACGTCACGATCGAGGTCGAAGCACAAATTGATGTGGACGGGGAAGCTTTCCCATCAATCGCGCGAGACGTCGCGCGGCACGTCAAGTCGATGGTGGGTATCAGTACCGATGTGGTGGTCAAACTACCGGGTGAAATCCCCAGGTCGCAGGGCAAGGCGGTGCGCGTGCGAGACCTGCGTCCAAAGGACTAAGCTGCTTTACCCAGCCACGCTGCCGAGCGCCACAACTTCATTGGCACCAAAAACGTTTTTGGCGAACTGTGCAGCATCAGCACGAAGCAGACGATGGCACCAGGCCGTCACACATTGCGCTGATATGGCGTGCGGTTCAAAGGCAATGCGCGGCAGCACCCGGGCAATCACTTCAGATGCAACACCGGCAGCGACCAATGAAGCGGCAAATCGGCTGGCAGCGTCACCGATTCGGAACGCATTGATGTTGGCCTTGACGATGCGCTCGCCTTTGGCGGAAAACAGCCTTTCCAGCTGTTTCTCAAGCAGTTCGGCTGGAATTGGCAAATGGGAAGCGGCCGCGCCCAGCACAACCGTGTTTTGCACCTTGATACTGCCGGCCTTGTGCGCCAGCCGGGCCGCGTCAAGCGCTACCAATTTGGGTACCGAGAACAGTACCTGGTAAAGGGCATCCATCGGCGGGTAGCTATCAACATTCACCATAGGCGTGATGTCAGTGACAATCCAGCCGTCCGGACGCAGCAGTTTGGTGTAGCGCAGTGCCTCCATCGGCTCCACTGCCAGGACCATGCTGGCGCCGCCTTGCGCGATGAGGTCGCTGGAGATGGGTTGATCTGAAATGCGCACAAAGGCGGAAACCGCGCCACCACGCTGGGCCATGCCGTGCACCTCGGACTGTTTCAGGTAGAGCCCCGCTTCGTGGATGGCGAAGTCGATGACGGCGGCAATCGTCAACACACCCTGGCCGCCAACGCCGCACACTACCAGGTCATAGTTCATACGGATGCCACTCTGATCTCGCGCTTGTGTTCTCTGGTCTCCTTGATGTCTTTGATCTCCTTGGCATAGGTGACACAGGCGCGCCGCGCAATGATCACCGACAAGCCGGTGTAGAGGAGCTCCTCACGGATGGTAGCCATCGTCTGTTGCTTTTTGTGCGGCGATGGTACAACGATGCGGATGTGTTCGCGCGGCACACCCAGACCGGCTACCAGATTGACCACCTCTTCGTCGGTCGCCATAGTGGGCTGACCACCGGTCATTGCGACAATGCTGTTGTCAAGAATGAACACCTTGATGTTGGTGTTGTCGCGGGCGGCGTCGAGCATGGGCGCCATACCGGAGTGAGTGAAGGTGCCGTCGCCAATCACGCACAGCGACGGGGTCATGCCCGCGTGTGCCGCGCCAATCGCCATGCCAATCGAGGCGCCCATGCACAGGCAGGAATGGATGCCATGGTAGGGCTCCATGGCGCCCAGCGTATAGCAACCGATGTCGCCCATCACGCGCGTGCCGGGAGCAAATTCTGCGATCACCTCGTTGATGGCAATGTAGGCATCGCTGTGCGGGCACTTGTCGCACAGGCACGGCGGACGGGCAACCAGCACGTCGGCCAGGCCAGCGATCTCCAGCGTCGGGTTTATTTGTAAACCAAAGCAGTGTTTGATCGCATCCTGCGACAGTTCACCCATGCGCGGCAGGTCGCCGGTCAGCTTGCCCCGAATCACCCGCTCGCGCATCAACCCCAATGCACTCACATAGCGCTCGATGAACGGGTAGCCCTCCTCGACGATCCAGACTTCACTGGAGGCATCGAGCAGTTGCCGGATCTTTCTGACCGGCAACGGGTAACATCCGATGCGCAGCAGGTTATAGCCCTCGAGCAGCTCACCCATCGCTTCCTGCAGGTAATTCCACGCCAGTCCACTGACCAGTATGCCGGGGCGCTCAGCACCGCGCAGTGTCAGCGCATTGACCGGATGGGACTCGGAGTAAGCCTGAAGCGCAGCCTGCTTGTCGACCAGACTGGCATAGGCGCGCCGGGCATTACCCGGCAGCAGGATAAAGCGACTCGGATCGTCCACATAGCGCGCTAGATTTTGTTCACGTGGTGCCCCCAGCATGACCTTTGCGCGGCTGTGCGCCAGACGGGTCACCAGCCGCAGCAACACCGGCAGTTGCAGCTTCTCGGACAACTCAAAGGCCTCACGGGTAAAGTCGTAGCACTGTTGCTGGTCCGCTGGTTCCAGGCACGGCACCATGGCGAAGTCGGCGAAGTAGCGCGAATCCTGCTCGTTTTGCGAACTGTGCATGGACGGGTCATCGGCAACCACCAGCACCAGTCCGCCGTGGGTGCCCGACACTGCCACATTCATAAACGGATCCGCCGCCACGTTGAGTCCCACATGCTTCATCGACACCATGGCGCGTCTGCCTGCATACGACACGCCAACACCCTCCTCAAGCGCCACTTTTTCGTTGGTCGACCACATACCGCGAATGCTAAGTCCATGCTGCGTGGTGTGATCCACGATGGTTTGATAAATCTCGGTGGATGGCGTGCCAGGGTACGCAAACGCGGCACTGATGCCAGCGTCAATGGCACCCCGCGCGATCGCCTCGTCCCCAAGCAAAATGACTGCAGACATGATTTCTCCATCCAGTTTGTAAGTGAATCGCACCCGACCCACCGATTCTTGCTTCAGCAACGGCCTTGCGTCGTTGTTGAATTACCTGCTTCTCAAGCCCGGTATTATGCAGATGGGTGGTCAGCGTGGTCGGGGGCAGCATCAGTAGGTTTCCAGATGCAGCCGACCGTGTGCCTTGAGCGCTGCCGCCACACTGTCCCATGACAGGCCGGCCTGCTGCGCAATATCGCGCAGCGCCAGCAGCACACCCTGCTCCATGCTCTTGAGTCCGCAGACGAAAAAGCAGGCATCCGGATCGGCAAGCAGGAGCGCCAGATCGGCCGCTCGCTCACGCATCGCGTCCTGCACGTAGCGCTTCGGACTGCCCGGCGTGCGCGAGAAAGCAAAATTGATGTCGATGAAATCCTTGGGCAGATTCTGCAAAGGTCCGAAGTAAGGCAGTTCCTCCTGAGTGCGAGCGCCAAAGAACAGCATCAGTTTTCCGCCTTCGAACTTGCCCGAATTGCGCTGGCGCCGGCGCCACTCGGTCATTGCCCGCATCGGCGCGCTGCCGGTTCCGGTGCAGATCATCACTATGCTGGAGTGCGGGTGATTGGGCATCAGGAAACTGGTGCCAAACGGCCCCGTTACCTGAACCTTGTCGCCCACCTGCAAGTCGCACAAGTAATTGGAAGCGACACCGCGCACCGGCCTTCCATGGTGGTCTTCCAGCACGCGTTTGACTGCCAGCGACAGGTTGTTATAGCCCGCGCGCTCGCCGTTACGGGGGCTGGCGACGGAGTACTGGCGCGCGTGATGGGCATGGCCCTGGGCGTCGACTCCGGGCGCCAGAACGCCGATCGATTGACCCTCCAGCACGGGAAACGGCATCACGCCAAAATCGAGCATGAGGTGGTGGGTATCGTAGTCGCGACCCAGTTCAGTCACGCGTTTATTGCCCGCCACCGTGGCAACAACGAATTTCTGTGCCGCCTTTGGGCCATACAGCAGGGTGTAGGCATGCGCGGCCGACCAGGGCGGCACGGTGGCGCCGAAGGACGCCACCAGAAACGGGGTCTCGCCGGTGCTGTCACTCATGGCGCTAGGCGCCAGCGTCTGGGGCGGCGCGGCTGCCTCGCTGCTGACGCCCGCCTCAATCAGTTGCTCGAATGTCAACTCTGGCGGCAATTCATCCCACAGTAGTTGCGCCTGCGGCGTGTAGGCCAGTGCCCGCGGCACGGCGCGCCAGTTGTCGATAGAGCCGGTTGGGCAGGGTGAAATGCAGGCCATGCACATATTGCACTTTTGCGCGTCCACCACGTAATTGCGTGAGTCATGGGTGATCGCCTGCACCGGGCAGATAGCCTCGCAGGTGTTGCAGCGAATACAGATCTCGGGGTCAATCAGGTGTTGCTGAAAGCTCAGGGTTTCGGTCATGACGATGACTTTTATCCGTTCAGTTGAACCGCACGTACTCGAAATCTGCCGGCTGGCGATTGACGCCCATGACCGGCGGCGCAATCCAGTTGGAGAATTTGCCCGGCTCGACCACCCGGCCCATGAGGCTGGCGACGAAGGCGCGGTCGGTCTCGCTGGGCAGCCACTGATCGACATGGGTGGCCCATTCGGCTTCGGACAGTACCCGACCTTCGGGCGAGACCTTGACGCTGGCCAGCGTGCCGATGTTGCGGTGAAAGGCCTTGTGCGGTGCTTTCAGTTTGAATGGGATACCGGCTTTTTCGATCACCTTGTTCCAGCGCTCGACGCCACCGATGGAGTCCTTGATGTAGTCGTCGCGCAGCACTTCGTTGAGTGCGTTCAGCATTGGCACTTCTTTGTCCACCAGTTGGCCACCCTGAACCGCCAGCACCTTGTAGGTGCCGCCCTTCAGGATGTGGTCGTCCATGCGCTTGCCTTCCTCAAAACGGCCCTTCAGACCGGTGGTGTAGAAGGTAGCGGCGTTGCTCGATTCATCAGCGCCGAACAGGTCAATCGTGACGCTGAAGTGGAAGTTCAGGTAACGCTGAATGGTCGGCAGATCGATCACGCCGGCGGCGCGCAGTTTGCCCACGTCGTCAGTTTTCAGTTCGTTCATTGCCGCACAGGTGCGTGAGATCACGCGCGAAATGCCGCTCTCGCCGACGAACATGTGGTGCGCTTCTTCGGTCAGCATGAACTTGGTGGTTCGCGCCAGCGGGTCGAAGCTGGATTCGGCCAGCGCACAGAGTTGAAACTTGCCGTCGCGGTCGGTGAAATAGGTGAACATGAAGAAGCTCAGCCAGTCGGGTGTTTCTTCATTGAAGGCCTGCAGAATACGCGGATTGTCTTCCTGACCACTGCGCCGTTGCAACAGTGCTTCGCCTTCCTCGCGGCCGTCGCGGCCGAAGTATTTGTGCAGCAGATACACCATGGCCCACAGGTGTCGGCCTTCTTCCACGTTCACCTGGAACAGGTTGCGCAAGTCGTATTGGCTGGGGCAGGTCAGGCCCAGATGGCGCTGCTGCTCCACCGATGCCGGCTCAGTGTCACCTTGCGTCACTATGATGCGGCGCAGGTTCGCGCGGTACTCGCCGGGAATGTCCTGCCAGGCGTCTTCACCCAGGTGATCGCCAAAATGAATTTTGCGGTCCTTCTCGGCCGGGTTCAGAAAAATGCCCCAGCGGTAGTCGGGCATCTTGACGTGTCCGAACTGCGCCCAGCCCTGCGGGTCGACGCTGACGGCGGTGCGCAGGTAAACGTCAAAGTTCTGCGAGTGGTCCGGGCCCATGTCGCCCCACCATTTCAGGTAGTTGGGTTGCCACTGCTCAAGCGCGCGCTGCAGCGTCCGGTCCTCGCTCAGGTTGACGTTGTTGGGAATCTTGTCGGTGTAGTTGATGGCGGTCATGAATGCCTCTTGAGAAGTGTGAGTGAGTGATTCGATTACACGCGATTGCGGTCAAAAACCGCCTTGTCGCCCTTGCCATAGACCTTGAGCGCACCCTTTTCGCCGACTGCGTTGGGGCGCTGGAAGATCCAGTTTTGCCAGGCGGTCAGGCGACCGAAGATGCGGGTGAACATGTTCTCCGGGCCGTTAAAGCGCAAGTTGGCTTCAAGGCCAGTCAGCGCATCGGGCGACATGGCCACGCGCTCTTCGACGGCAATGCGCACTTCGTCGGCCCAGTCGATGTCGTCGGGGTTGCTGGTGACCAGGCCTAGCGCAAACGCGGCGTCGGCGTCGAGTGCCTGTCCCAGTTTGGCGCGCACCGCGTCCAGGGCGGGCTGCTCGTCGTAAAAGCGCCGACCCAGTCGGCTTTGGCCAGTGACCATGGGGTAGAGGACGAAATTAGCTTCGCTCACGGCAATTTTGGGTGAACGGTCTCCCTCGTCGGGCAACATCAATTGGTAGCTGCGGTCACAGGCCAGTACCAGTTCCAACAGCGTTCCAGCAAAACAGGAGCCCGGCTCGATCAGCGCGAACAGACTGCGCGAGGACACATCCAGACGGCTGAAGGTGCGGCGTAGCAAGCCAATGGTCTCGCGCACCAGCCAGTGCGTCTGGTGGGCCAGCAGCGTGGCGTCCAGTGCCAGTGCCGTGGCGGTGTCACCCGCGCTCTTGATCAACCAGGTGCCGATCTCGGTCTCATTGGTGCGCATTTGCAAAATAACGTCTTCCAGCTCGCGCGCCATGGCCAGCGGGTACCAGGCTGCACCTGCCGCTTCAATGCCGGCGATGTCACTGGGTTGCGAGCCGCTTGGCCCCTTGACCGTGAGGCTGGCGGTGCGCTTGGCACGATCAATTTCCACGCTCACGTGTGAGTAGCGCAGGGCGTCAGCTTCGAGCACGCGCTGCAGCGGCGCCAGGGTCACGCCCTTGGCGTTGGCGGGGCGGTCGCTCTGCGCCGCCAGGGCCAATGCACGCTCCTGTATTTTTTGCGCAAACACCGCCGGTTTGGCAACGGCATCAACCAGGCGCCAACTTACTGCCTTGTCACCGCGAACGCCTTCTACGCTGGTACAGAACAGGTCCGCCAGATCGTGGCGCACGTGGCGTTTGTCGGTGATGCGCGTCAGACCGCCGGTACCGGGCAGCACGCCCAGCAGCGGCACTTCGGGCAGGCTCACGGCAGAAGATCGGTCGTCGACCAGAATGATTTCGTCGCATGCCAGCGCCAGTTCGTAGCCGCCGCCGGCGCAGGCGCCATTCACGGCGGCAAGGAACTTCAGTCCGCTGTGGGTGGAGGAATCCTCCAGGCCGTTGCGTGTCTCATTGGTGAATTTACAGAAATTCACTTTCCAGGCGTGGCTGGAAACGCCCAACATGAAAATGTTGGCGCCGGAGCAAAAGACCTTCTCTTTGGCGCTGGTCAGCACCACCGTTCGCACTTGCGGGTGTTCAAAGCGGATGCGTGAAACAGCGTCGTTCAACTCGATGTCGACTCCCAAGTCATAGCTGTTGAGCTTGAGCTTGTAGCCCGGACGCAGGCCAGCGTTCTCGTCAAAATCCGCCTTCAGTGTGGCTACCGGGCCGTCGAATGTGAGTTTCCAATGTTTGTATTGGGACGGGTCGGTCTGGTATTCGACGCGGCTGGAATAGGTCACGGGTGTTTCTCCTCAATTTGAAGCAAAAAAGTGCATTTCTTGCACGATTTATTACGCATCATAGTGCATGTTTAAATTGTTTGCAGCACTATGATTCATATCGCCGAGCAAGGTGGGGGTTGACTTGCCGGCGTGGGCGAAGGTATGAGTTGAACGGGTTGCACAGTCACATTGAAGCCATGGGTGGTCAATTGGAAGTGGTTACCCGTTTCACGGACGGCGCGGTCAAGATCAGCAACTTTGCCGAGCTCGGTGAGCAATCGCGGGCTTGATCCAGCAAGCAACTACTTCACCTTCAAAGATTCTTCACCCGACCTGCTCCAGAAGACACATAAGAGCCGGTCACGACAGGCAGCTTTCCGGTGCTCCAGTTCAGCGCCTTAAAGAAGCAGTTCGTGGCGACCTGCAAAGTGCCCAAAGCCATCATAGATGCATCAAAACTGGAAACCCGATAGCAGAAATTTGGAACTTGCTGCCGACACTGAATCTTCAGTCAGGAATGTCAAATCGGTACCCCACTCCGTAAACCGAAGCAATGCACTCGGTGCCGGGATCCACGGCCTGGACTTTTTTGCGAAGATTCTTGACATGCGTGTCAATGGCGCGGTCGCTGATGTCGCGCTGGCTGTCATGCACGCTGGACAGCAACTGATCACGCGAATAGACACGACCAGGGCGGCTCAACAGCAGTCGAAACATCATGAACTCAATGCGGGTCAACTCCAGCCATTGGCCGCGCCAGCTGATTCTGAATGACGCGTCATCGATCTCCCAGGGTTTGTTTGAAGACTTCACCCTTCCATCGGCACGGCGCAACAGGGCGCGAACGCGTGCGATCACCTCCCGCGGAGAGAACGGTTTGCAGACATAGTCATCCGCACCGGTATCAAGACCCAGAAGACGGTCCACCTCGTCAATGCGGGCGGTCAACATCAGGATGGGAACTTCACTGAATGCACGCACGGCCTGGCACACGCCAATGCCGTCCAACCCAGGCAGCATCCAGTCCAGGATGACCGTGTCGGGGGCTCGCTCCTGAATCATCCGCAATGCATCGCGGCCGTCGTACACGGCCTCTGCCTCAAAACCGCCGGCTCGCAAATAGTTCATCAAAAGATCGGATATTTTGCGGTCGTCTTCCACGACCAGCACGCGACGGGAGGGTGTCTCAATCATACGACTTCATCTCCGAAGTGGGGCAATTGAAGGTGAAACCGCACACCTCCCAATGGGGATGGCTCTGCCCGGATCGCACCGTGGTGCGCCTTGGCGATCTGCTCACAAATGGCAAGCCCCAGCCCGCTACCTCCGGTTGACCGTCCGCGGGCAATGTCCGCCCGGTACAAGGGCTCGAAGATGCGAAGCAAGTCACTCCCGGAAACACCCGGCGCAGTGTCTTCCACCTCGATTGCCACCTTGTTGTCTTCGCCATTGCGAAGTCTCACCCGCACCTGCCCAGGCGCATCGGTGTAGTGCAGGCTGTTGTCGAGCAGGTTGCCCAGCATTTGCTCGATCCGTTTGGCATCCCAGCGCACCATGACCGGTGTTTCAAGCTGAGTGTCCAAGGTCAGCGTCAGGCCCAGTTGAGTGGCTCGCAAAGCAAACTTTTGAACAATGCCGTCAACGAGGCGTGCGGCATCCACTTCTTCAAAGTAACACGGCAGTGCCTTGAGATCGGACATGGCAAGCAGGTGCAAATCTTCCACCAACGCATTGAGCTGCAACACTTCCTCGCGCAGAGACAGCATGGCATTGGGAGTCAGCGCAATAACGCCGTCGATGAGCGCGTCAATCTCACCGCGCAGCACGGTCAGGGGTGTGCGCAGTTCGTGGGACATATCGGCAATCCATTGGCGTCTTGCACCTTCGAGCTTCTTCAAGCCCTCCGCCATCTGATTGATGTTGCGCATGGCGTCACCAATTTCATCGCTACGGGTTGCGTTCAGGCGGGTATCAAACTCACCCTGTGCAATTTTTTCGGTAGCAGCTTGAACCGCGATCAACGGGCGCACCCAATGCCCGGAAATCCAGAACGCACCCACCAACGCAATCGAGAGCAACACGCAAGCCATGGCAACGATGCTCTGGTACTGCGTGTTCAGAAACCGCACCTCCACTTCGCTGGGCACCGGTTTGAGTTTCGTCATGCGCGCCATGGCAACCACTTCATTGGCTATGCGCACCGGGCGCTCAACGGTGTCATGGGCATCGTGCGGCAAGGGTCTGCCCAGCCTTGCGTGCCCGTCCAGCCCGTAGATGGCGACACGGTCCTTGAAGGCATCAATGCTGTCGATGGGCCGTGGCGGCGGGCGCGGGCTGAATACTCCGCTGCCTTCCGGGCGGGGCATTGCATCCTGAAGCGCCCTCATGGGGGGCGATCCTTTCATCCTCCCAAATTGCTGGAACAGTTCTGCCAAGTGCACTCCCTGGGCTTCCAGTGCAGCAATGCCTCCTGCGCGCTCTGCGTTCTCTGAAACCAGCAGCGCAAATTGCTCCAGTCGCTCCACATCGCGCGTGGCCAGGTAGTCGGAAAACCCGTTTCGCAAGTTCCATGCGCTGAGTGCACCCATGGCAAGTACCGCAATGAGTACCGCCGATAGCAGCAGGAGTGCTTGTGTATGGACGAGTCGAATTCGCATAGCTCTCTATTGGACTCTGCAATTGTGGGGAGATTGTGAGGATTTGCCCATATTTCCACCACATTGTTTTTTCACAATTTACCCACGGCAATGCAGGTGCTTGCCGAAACCAACGGAGTGAATCATGAAAGTAAACAACACCTCTACCTTGCCCTACGGCCGCGCATTCGCCCTGACGATTTGCATTGCAGCGCTCACCGCCTGCTGCGGACTCTCTGCCCAGACTGCCGATGGCAAAGGGGCTCCGCCCAAACCACCGGCAGAGGCTTTGGACGCCTGCAAAACCCTGAGCAGTGGACAGGACTGCAGCTTTTCGTCTCCGCGCGGAACCGCGAAAGGAACGTGCTGGGCACCAGAGGGAAAACCGCTGGCTTGCAAGCCCAAAGACGCGCCCTCCGGAAATCCGAATGGTCCAAAGCAGTAAACACCAGAAAGCCATCCATGTTATTCAGACAAACATTCTGCACGGCCGTTGCCACCGCGACTCTCATGACGCTCACGGCCTGTGGCGGTGGCAGTGCTTCCACGACCACCGCCAGCACAAGCGCTGTCACCCCCGTCGTGACGACATTGGCCGACAAGTCACCCGTTGTCGACACAAGCCAAACGGATACCTATGATGCGACGAGCGTCATAGCAGCACCTACTACCGGTCAGGCTTTCTACGGACAGGATGCACAGTTCGCCGGCACACAACCGAGCTACACCAAGAGCACTGATGGTCTTACGGTTAAAGACAACGTCACTGGCCTGACCTGGCAAGCAAGCCAGACCGGCGGAGATGTGTATTGGACGGAAGCCGAAACCATCCCCGCCGCGCTTAACAAATCGACCTACGGTGGGTATAGCGACTGGCGTTTGCCAACCATCAGGGAACTGTACTCAGTCTGGAACGGCAGCACGGGGTGGCCCTACATCGACAAAAACTACTTCACTGTCAGTTACACCAGTGAACAGGAACTTAGCCACGCGATCATGTGGAGCAGCACCAAATACACGGGCCTGCTTCGCAGCAGCATCGAAGGGAGTTCGGCTGTGGGGGCAGAAATGGCATTCGGTGTGAATTTCGGCACCGGCCATATCAAGGCTTACTCTGCCTCGATCGGCCCCAAACACATGGTGCGCGCTGTCCGCGGCCCCATCTATGGAACCAGCAGCTTTGTCGACAACGGCAATGGCACCCTCAATGACAAAGCCACGGGGTTGATGTGGACTCAGTTTGACAGCGGTGTGGGCATGGACTGGCAACAGGCACTCGCCTGGGCACAAACCAAAAATGGTGAGAAGTTTTTGGGCTACAGCGACTGGCGCCTACCCAACACCAAAGAGCTCCAGAGTTTGGTTGACTACACGCGCTCTGCAGAGGCAACTGCTGCTGCAAACGTTGGCCCAGCTATCAATCCACTGTTCAAAGTCAGTTCTATAACAAACGAAGCCGGAGCCGCCGACTACCCCTATTTCTGGACCAACACATCCGCAAAAGCCAACCCGACCGCAGCGTTCAACTCCGCGTGGTACGTTGCTTTCGGGCGAGCCGCTGATGCCTCAGGAAAGGACCTGCATGGTGCGGGGGCCATCCGCTTCGATGCCAAGGTCACTGGCAAAACCCAGGGGCAGGATGCCGAACTTGTCTACAACTACGTGCGTTTGGTGCGAAACGTCTCTCTCTAACCAAAGGACTCAAAAATCATGGTCTCACCCATCTCCAATGCAAGCGGCAAAGTGGCAATGCCCCCACCTCCACTGAAACCCGAAGACGCATTCAAGAAAATTGACAGTACCAACAAGGGTTACATCACGGAGTCTGACCTCGCCTCCGCCATCGTCCAATTTTCACCCGGGGGCATGAGCCTCTCGCAGGCGGATGCGCAGTCTGTTGCGAGAGAGGCATTCACCAAGATGGATGCCAATGCGGACGGCAAGGTGACCATTGGTGAATTCAAGGATGCAGCCCCCAAGAACGCGCCAAACGGTGGCCCATCCGGAGGCAGACCTTCTGGCCCGCCACCCGGTCCACCACCTGGAGGGGGGCAGGGTGGGCCTGCAGGAGCCAAGGGTGCCGCTGCATCAAGCTCCGCTCATAACTACGACCCGGCCGACACCAACCAGGACGGAACCGTGAGTGAATCGGAACGCCTTGCCTACGACACCAAACAGCAGACGCTTTCGGCTATCGCTTCAATCAACACCACCACCAACGACAACATCGCAACATCATGAACACATTGAATACTTTGTCACCCAGCCGTCTCATCTCTCCAACACCGATTGCCATTGCAGCCCTGCTACTGTCAGGTATTGGACTAACTGCGTGTGGCGGTGGTGGCAGTGATTCCACGGCCACCACTGACACCAGCACCACAACCGGAACAAACACAAGCACCACCATGACCGCCACCAGCACTGGTGGCGTACTCTGCAATTACGCCACCAGTGCGTTCAATAGCTCTTCGTCGGTCAAAGCCACCGCTACGGCGACCTGGTCCTGCAGCAGCACATTGCGCTCGCTCACGGCCAATGGCCTGCCAGATCACGCAGTCGGCACATTCCCCAACAACGACAACCCCAACACCATTTCTGCACAAAACATCTCGGCCTCGGTGACCGTGACACCTACCGCGACATCGGTCGTCACGCCACGTGTCGGGGCAATGAACAAACCCGGGATCGCTTTGAATGGCATCGCCTTTGACCCGGGCACAGCAGGTACTTGCAGTGACACTGGAACTTGTCAGCAAGGTGGGCAGGCTGTTGGTGCCTGGAGTCTGGAAGCTTTGGGCCAGACCTTCTTCAAGTGGGGGACCGACACCAACAACGCGCACGTGCAGCCCAACGGGATGTATCACTACCACGGTATTCCAGAAAACTTTGTCACCAAACTGAGCAATGGCAACAAGGCCATGACCCTGATTGGCTGGGCGGCTGATGGTTTTCCGATCTACGCGCGCTACGGCTACACAACAGCAACCGACGCAAGTTCCGCCGTCAAGGTGGTCACTTCCAGCTACCGCACCAAGGCGACGCCTGATGTCAATCGGCCGGCCACCACCACGACCTATGCGATGGGCACCTTCACGCAAGACTATGAATACGTGGCCGGTTTGGGTGATCTGGACGAATGCAATGGTCGTACCGGGGTCACACCCGAATTTCCAAAGGGCATTTATCACTACTTCGCCACCGATAGCTTCCCCCACCTGCAACGCTGCGTCAAAGGAAAGCTGTGAAGCGTATGCGCCATTGGCTGCTGGCTTGCCTGCTGGCATGGGCTGCGGTGTCAGCCGCCCATGCCCATCTGGTGGTGTCCCAACGCGGCACGCTCAACATCGTGGGGAGTGGCGCCTACCTGGTGTTGTCACTTCCGGTATCTTCATTTTCCGGAGTCGATGACGACCACGATGGCCTGCTTTCAGTCGCCGAGTTGCGTGCCCATGGCGCAACTATCGAGTCTCAGATTCAGCAGGGTCTGTCATTGGAGAGCGACCAGGGGCCCAGTGCACTTGAAGGCATCATGCTCAATACTGCACCGCCTGACAGTACGCCGTCTGCGCCATCCACCCACTTGGTGGTGTTAGGCCGCTTTGCCATTCCTGCGCAGTCCACGGAACTGAAACTTGCATTGCAACTGTTTGGGACGCGCCCAGATGAACAAACCGAGCACATCGCAGTCACGCGGGGCACTGAATCACAGCTCCTCACGCTGACCCCCGCGCATCGCCAGGGTTCTGTATTGCCTTCAGCCTGGGCCAGCTTCTCAGAGCAGGTTCGACTGGGTGCGTTCCATGTGCTATCGGGTGCGGACCACCTGTTGTTTCTGTTGGTGGTGTTGGCCGCTGCCTGGAACTTTCGGCAAGTGGTGCTGGCCCTCACCTGCTTCACAGCAGGACACGCCGTTACCCTGATTGCATGTGTCTGGTATGGATTCTCATTGCCTTCCGGTCTGGTTGAGCCGGCCATTGCTGCAACCATCGTGGGCATGGCGCTGTTTGACCGCTGGTCAGTACATCGCAACTTGGAAAACGCGGTAGCGACCCGGCTGGCACTGGTATTTGCCTGTGCCTTGATCCATGGCTTGGGTTTGGCAGGCGCCTTGAGTGACCTCGGTGTGGACGGCATGGGCAAAGCCTGGAGCCTGGCTGGTTTCAACGCAGGCATTGAACTGGGGCAGATCGCTGTGGCGTTGACCGCTGCGCTGCTGATGCAGGGTGTCCGGCGACTGGGTGGCCCCATTGGGCTGGCAAAAACCACCCGCTCTGCCTCGTATGTGTCGATGGCGTTGGGCTCCTTCTGGTTCCTTCAAAGGGCGTTGGGCTAGTCAACGTCTGAGACCCGCCACGGGTGTTGGCACACCACTTTTTACCTATTCAAGTTACTTCTGGACTCCTCAATGCCTTTCTTGTCGTCAAAAAATACACCGCTTTGGGTTTTGGCACTCTCGTTTGCATCATTAGCTGGTGCTCAGTCCGCCGATGACGGCGATTTCAGAGGCCCTGATCGCGCCAGAGAAGGTGGAAAAGTAAGCCTCTCGGTCTCATCCAAGGCGGACCATTCGGGCAGCGATGCGCCAGAAGCGTCCGTCATGCCCGCATTGGAATACCAATGGGCCAATGGCTGGTTTGTTGGAACCAATCGCGGTGTAGGCTACAACTTTTCAAAGGATCCGACCCTGCAATATGGCCTGGGTCTGGGCGTTGACTTCGGCCGAAAGGAGAGCGCCACCGGACCACTGGCGGGCATGGGCAGCATTGATGCCAAGGTGGAATATGGTGCCTTCTTGAATTACGCACCAGACCGCCATTGGCGACTTTCTTCGTTGCTGCGGTACGGGTCCGGCGACACCGGAGAGGGAGCGTCGGCAAACTTTGGTGCCAACTACGCCATGGACATCGCGCCCCAATGGCGTCTGGATTGGGGTGTCGCCACCACCTGGGCCAATTCGCAGTCCATGCAGCCCAACTTTGGCGTGAATGCAACGCAGTCACAACAGAGCGGCCATTCGGTGTATTCACCAACATCAGGCTTGCGTGATGTGAGTTCGAGTCTGAACCTGAGCTACCAGGTCACACCAAAAATTTCTTTATCCGGTGGCCTCAAAGCAACCAGCTTGATCGGCGACGCAAGGAACAGTCCCATCGTCACGAGCCCACAAACGGTGTCAGGCAGTCTGTCCGTTGGCTACACATTCTGAATCCAGTGATGAAACCAAGATGCAATCGTATTTGAAAGTTCCGCCACTTCTGTGGATCATGCTGGTTGCGGTGGCGGGACGGGCTTGGCTGCTGTTCAGCACTCCCTATATGCCGGGTGTGAACGGTGCCTACTACCTCATCCAGGCCAGGGCTATCCTGGAACGGGGCGTTTTGGGTATACCGGATTTGCCACTGACGTTCTACTTGCAGGCAGGGCTGTCCTGGCTGCTTGCCAGGGCAGGCGGTACGGTGATGACGGATGCCATCATGGTTGCCGTGAAGACCTGCGATGCGGTGCTACCCGTATTGGTCGCCTGGCCGGTGTTTGTGCTGGTGCGGCGTTGGGCGATTGCGAGAGGCCAGGGCGATGCGGTCCCGCTTGCTGCCGCAGCGCTGGCCTGTCTGTCGATGCCGTGGTTTATGGTGGTGGGTGAACTGCAGAAAAACTCGCTGGCGATGGTGTGGTTCGCGTTGCTCGTGACAAACTTGCATGGTTGGCTGCTGCAACCGACTCGCAGGCGCGCATTGGCATTGGTGGCCGTGTTGCTCCTGCTGGGACTGACCCATATTGGCGTGCTGGGTGCCAGTGTGGTGGTAACGGCTGCAACCGCACTGGCCTTTCTCCTTCGTCAATCGCAGGGTGTGCGCTGGAAACTGATCCTGCCCATGATGGGCGTGGGGGTCTTGATTCTGCTGGCGACCTCGGCACTGGTTGTCTGGAAATTTGACCCCTCCCGTATCCAGCGCCTGGGTTCAGCGTTCACCGATCCTTTTCAATTCTCCTGGGAGGGACGGCAGCAGCCTGGTCAGGGCCGTATGTGGCTCAATCCGGACGGTTTGCTCCCCTTCCTCGGATTTGCGATCGCTATCGCTCCCTCGTTAATCGTCGTCTGGTACAGACGTATTCAGCTCGAAGCGGCCGATTTCGCCGTGGTGACCGGTTGCGCGCTGACCGTTCTCATGATGACCGGTCCGTGGTTCAGCCCGGATAAGTCAATGCGCTTCTACCTGATTGCTTTACTCCCAGCGATATGGGTCGTGTCTTTTGGTCTGACGCACATGGATAGAAATGCATGGCGGCAGTCAGTGCTTGGCGTAATCGTGCTCACTGGCCTGGGAGGTTCGGCCTGGATCCTGATCCCGGGCGGAAAGCCAATTCTGGAAGAGGCAACCATGGTGGAGCTGGAGAATCTGGCCTGGCATATACAGGATCGGGACCATACCCTTGTCGTTGCAGATCACGGTGTCGAGTGGTGGAGCGCCTGGTTCCTACACACCCATATTGCCCAGCCCCAGGCGCTTTCCCCGAATGTCTGGGGGCGCTACAAGACCGTCCTGTTCCTGAAAGTAAAGACCGGGGTGGTCAGTCTGTCTGGCCGTGGCGGGTCTCGGCCGAGCCGCATATCAGGTGCGCCGCCCGGTCATCCCATGCCGCTGCCCGGGATTGCGGAGGACTCCGAACTGATTTATGACGGCGCAACCCTGCGGCTTGAAAAATTCCACCATGCGACTCAATTCGCGTCAGCGCGTGTTTCGCCTCCCTGATTGCGTCGATCCGTGCACGCAACCGTCATGGGCAACGTGGCTATTGCAAGGCATCGCCGTGCAAACCACACAATTTCCTCACAATTGCTTTTCACAATCTGTCACAAGACAGCAACAACGAAACTGACCGAAAGAAAAGGAACCCTTCCGTGATAACAAGTTACCAGTCAATTTACCTGCGATTCATCGCGCTAATGATCAGTTTCTTGGGAGCGTGTGGGTGGGCGAGCGGCGCACACAGTTCCCCTGAGTTTGCGTCTACCCAACCGGCGCCGCGCGTCGAGCATTGGCAGAAGCGTGAGGCAGCGATCAATGCCCATTTGCGCAGCAGCAAAGACTTGAGCGCAATTCGGCTGCTGTTTGTGGGTGACTCCATCACTGACTTCTGGTTGTTCGATGACAACCCCTGGGTCAGTGGACAGAAGTATGGCCGCAAGGTATGGGACGAGTCATTTGCGACACCGGGTAGCGAGAACTACGCTTTCAACATCGGCATATCGGGGGACCGGATCGAGCATATTCTGTACCGAATCCTGCCTAAATCTGCCGGGGGTATGGGGCAACTCGATGCACCTGAATTGAACCCAGAGTTCATCATCGTGATGCTTGGCATCAATAACAGCTGGGCTGCTGAGGATCCTGTAGCTGACAGCATCTTTGAAGGCGTGCTTGCCGCCCTAAAGGCCCTGCATGCACGCAAAACCCAGTCACGCATAGTTTTGCAATCCTTGCTTCCTACGAATGACACGATCAAGAACAGGGATGTGGTGGGGGTCGTCAATCAGCGTCTTAGAAAGCTCGCATCTTCGCCGGAGTTTTCCAGTTTCACTGACTATCTTGATCTGTACCCAGCCTTTACAAACGCCGCCGGTATGCAGATATCGAAGTACTTTACCGATGGCCTGCATCCCAACGATATCGGCTACTCCGTGTGGCGCGATCAACTTGTGCCATTTCTGAAAGCCAAAAGGGCTTCGAGTTCTCTTCGCACCGATGTGAAATAAAGTTCCGCGAGGTCGTTAGTTGCGAGTAGGGTCTGGATTTTTCTGAAAACTTGTAGTCGCCTCGATACCAATATGTGAAACGACTATGAACTGAAGAATGAGGTGGCTCATCAACTCAAAAGCAATCTGACTTGCCTTCTTTGTTCTGCCAATCTCTGCGTCAATCGCTCTTCCAGGCTAAAAGCCGACGAAAGTGAAGGGCGGCACCTGGCCGGCTGCGGGCTTAGCGATCGTTGAAATCGCCGCCACATTGCTGCCGGTCAGATT
>JBAXBQ010000034.1:0-33427 GCA_037141865.1 Comamonadaceae bacterium
TTCGCGTCCTCGACCGATCAGTGCGCGCAGCCGGGCGCATCGAGCCCGATGAGCGTCGCTTGTTCACCATCGCCGCCAAGTTTGAAGGCTATGTGGAGCGCCTGCATGTGAATGTCACCGGTCAACCGGTGACCAAGGGCCAACCGCTGTTTGAGGTCTACAGCCCGGATTTGGCGTCGGCCCAGCGCGAATATGCCGTTGCCGTGCAAGGCGTGGATGCCCTGAAGGCGGCAGACGGTGAAACGCAGGCCGGCATGAAGCAGTTGGCTGAAGCGAGCCTGCAACGTCTGCGCAACTGGGATATTTCCGACGAACAAATCAAGGCGCTGACCAAGACCGGCGCGACGCAGCGCACCCTGACGTTTCGCTCGCCCGCAACCGGCATCGTGATGGAGAAAAAAGCGGTGCAAGGCATGCGCTTCATGCCCGGCGAAATGCTCTATCAGATTGCTGATTTGTCCGCCGTGTGGGTGGTAGCCGACGTCTTCGAGCAGGACATCGGCTTGGTCAAATCGGGTGCCCGGGCGAAAGTCACCATCAACGCCTACCCGGACAAGGTGTTTGCCGGGACTGTCACCTACGTTTATCCGACCCTCAAGGCCGAGACGCGGACCGTGCCGGTGCGCGTAGAGCTCGCCAACGCAGCCATGTTGCTCAAACCGGGCATGTTCGCGCAGGTGGAAGTCGCGGTATCGGCCAAGGCCAAAGTGGTCACCGTGCCGCTGTCCGCCGTCATCGACAGCGGCACGCGCCAGATTGTTTTGATCCAGCAGGGCGAGGGTCGTTTTGCGCCGCGTGAAGTTAAGCTGGGGAGCCGAAGCGACAACTACGTGGAAGTGCGTGAGGGCGTGAAAGAGGGCGAGCAGGTAGTGGTTGCGGCCAACTTCCTGATCGACGCCGAGAGTAATCTCAAGGCAGCCATAGGAGGTTTTGGTGATGCAAGTAAAGCAGCCACCCCGCAAGCGGCAACGGCCAGCGCAACGGCGCCCAAGGCCAACGGCCACCAGGCCGAGGGAACCGTCGACAGCATTGACTTAAAGGACGGCACCATCAGCCTCAATCACGGCCCGGTGACTAGCCTCAAGTGGCCGGCCATGACCATGGAGTTCAAGGTCGCCAACGCGTCGCTGCTGAAGGACTTGAAGCCGGGCGCCAAGGTTGCCGTCGAGTTTGTTGAGCGCCAGCCCGGTGAATGGGTCATCACCAGCGTCAGGAAATAGCCGTGCTGGCTTACATCATTGAATGGTCGGGCCGTAACCGCTTCCTGGTTCTGCTCGCCACCTTGTTCATCACGCTGTGGGGCATCTTTGCCGTGCTGCGCACGCCGATTGACGCACTACCGGATTTGTCGGACGTGCAGGTCATCGTTTACACCGAGTACCCGGGCCAGGCGCCGCAGGTGGTGGAGGACCAGGTGACCTACCCGCTGACCACCGCCATGCTGTCGGTACCCAAATCGAAAGTAGTGCGTGGTTTTTCTTTCTTCGGTGCATCCTTCGTCTACATCATCTTTGAAGACGGCACCGACATCTACTGGGCCCGCTCACGCGTGCTGGAGTACCTCAACTTTGCCTCCGGGCGCATGCCAAAAGGTATCACGCCGCAGATCGGCCCGGATGCCACCGGCGTTGGCTGGGTTTACCAATACGCGCTGCTGGCCAAGGACAAGACACTGGCGGAGCTGCGTTCTATCCAGGACTGGTATGTCCGCTACCAGCTGACCAAGGCGCACGGTGTGGCCGAAGTGGCTTCGGTGGGCGGCTTTGTGCAAACCTACCAGGTGACGGTGGACCCGGTCAAGCTGCGCAGCTATGGCATTGGGTTGATGAAAGTGGCGCAGGTTATTCGTGACTCCAACCGTGACGTCGGTGGGCGCGCTGTCGAGATGGCCGAGACCGAGTACATGGTGCGCGGCAAAGGCTACCTTCGGGGAAAAGGCGACATCGAGATGCTGGTGGTCAAAGCCGACAAGGGCACACCGGTGCTGATCCGCGACATCGCCCGCGTGGAGCTGACGCCGGACGAGCGACGCGGCGTGACCGAACTCAATGGCGAAGGCGAAGTGGTCTCCGGCATCGCCATGGCCCGCTACGGCCAGAACGCGCTGGAAGTGATCGCTAACCTGAAGGAAAAAATCGCCGAGATCGGCCCTGGTTTGCCGGCCGGTGTGACGGTGCAAACGGTGTACGACCGTTCTGAACTCATCAACCGCGCCATTGATACCCTCAAGCGCACGCTGCTGGAAGAGTCTCTCATCGTGGCGGCGGTTTGCGTCGTCTTTCTGTTGCACGTGCGCAGCGCGTTGGTGGCGATTTTGATGCTGCCGGTTGGCATACTGATCTCGTTCATTGCCATGCGGCTGCTGGGCATGAGCTCCAATCTGATGAGCCTGGGCGGCATTGCGATTGCCATCGGCGCCATGATCGATGCTGCCATCGTCATGATCGAAAACGCGCACAAGCACCTGGAGCGCCTGCCCGAAGGCCACAGCACCGGCGACCGGTTTGACGCCATGCTGGCGGCCTGCAAAGAGGTTGGGCCGGCGTTGTTCTTCTCGCTGCTGATCATCACCGTCTCATTTCTACCGGTCTTCAGCCTGGAAGGCCAGGAGGGGCGTCTGTTCTCGCCGCTGGCCTACACCAAAACCTTCTCGATGGCGGGTGCTGCCTTGCTGTCGATCACCCTGGTGCCGGTACTGATGCTGCTGTTCATTCGCGGCAAGATCATGCCGGAGGCCAGGAACCCGGCGAATCGTTTTTTGATCTGGGTCTACCGGCCCATCATCAAGGGTGTAATGCGCTGGAAGAAATTGACTGTGCTCGCGGCGCTGCTGGCTTTGGGTTTCTCTTACTATCCTGCCTCCCAACTCGGCTCCGAGTTCATGCCGACGCTGAACGAAGGCAGCCTGCTCTACATGCCAGCGTCGCTACCCGGCATGTCGATCACCAAGGCGGCCGAGCTGCTGCAGACACAGGACAAGATCATCAAAAGCTTCCCCGAAGTGAGTTCAGTTTATGGCAAGGCTGGGCGCGCCAACACCGCGACCGATCCGGCGCCGACCGAAATGTTCGAGACCGTCATCAATCTCAAGCCCGAATCCGAATGGCGCGCAGGCCTCACCGTCGACAAGCTGATCGCCGAGATGGACAAGGCGCTGCAATTCCCCGGCGTTGCCAACTCCTGGACCATGCCGATCAAGGCCCGCATCGACATGCTGTCGACCGGTATCCGCACACCGATCGGCATCAAGGTTTTTGGCAAGGATCTCGATGAAATGGAAAAGCTGGCCAGACAAATCGAGGCGGTGGTGAAAGCCGTGCCTGGCACCAGCAGTGCGTTTGCCGAGCGCATCACCGGCGGCTTTTACCTCAACATCGAGCCGGACCGCGAGCAATTGGCCCGCTACGGCCTGGCAGTGGGCGATCTGATGGATGTGGTCGGTGCCGCGCTGGGTGGCGAGATGGTGACCACCACCGTCGAGGGCCGGGAACGTTACGGCGTGACGGTGCGCTACCCGCGCGAGTTGAGAGGCGACCCGCAGCAGATTGCGCGGGAAGTTCTGATCCCCACCATGGACGGCGCCATGATTCCTTTAGGCCAGGTGGCCAAGGTGGTGGTTGCCAAGGGCGCGCCCGGCATCCGCACCGAAAACGCCCTGCTGTCAGCCTACATCTATGTCGATATTCGGGACCGCGACATTGGTGGTTATGTGGCCGATGCCAAGAAGGCGGTGGCACAACAGGTCAAGTTCCCGAGCGGCTATTACGTGACGTGGAGTGGTCAGTTCGAGAACATGGAGCACGCCATCGAAAAAATGAAGGTCGTCATCCCGGTGACGCTGCTGTCCATCTTTCTGCTGCTGTTTCTGAACTTTCGGCGCATTACCGAGACGCTGATCGTCATGCTGTCGGTGCCGTTCGCCCTGGTGGGCGGCGTCTGGTTGATGTGGCTGCTGGGCTACAACCTGTCGGTGGCGGTTGCGGTCGGTTTTATCGCGCTGGCCGGTGTGGCCGCCGAAACCGGCGTCATCATGCTGATCTACCTTGATCACGCGTGGGAAGCGATCAAGACCAAGTGCCGTGCCGCGGGTCGAGAGCCCGGTGTGGCCGACCTGTACGAGGCGGTGATGGAAGGTGCAGTTGAACGCGTGCGACCCAAGATGATGACCGTAGTGGCCATCATGGCCGGTCTGCTGCCCATCATGTGGGGCACTGGCACCGGCTCCGAAGTCATGAGCCGCATAGCAGCGCCGATGGTCGGCGGCATGATCTCTTCTACCGTCCTGACGCTGGCCGTGATTCCGGCCATCTACGCGCTGGTCAAGCAGTGGCGGTTGAAAAGGGGGATGGAGGGGTAACGCTATTGCCTCAGCAGCCGATACGTGGACGCCCGGCTCGCATGCTGGTCCAGCGTCAACACTGCGTCGCAGCCTTGCGCCTGCATTTGCGCGCCGATCAGGTGGTCGGCCCAGTCGCCGCCTTGCTGTTGCCAGGCTTTGAAGGCAGCAATAACCACGGGCACGCACTCGAAACGCAGGCCCGCAAATGCCAGCAAACCCGCTACCGTTTGCTGGCATTGCACCAGCGAGTAGCCGTAGAGCCGCCCTAGCACCCAGACCAATTCACACAAGACGATATGGCCCACCATGCATTCACGCCCTGCTGCCAGCTCGGCATCAAGCGCTTCTTGCACGCGCTGAGCCTGCGCGGGGTCATCGTTGGTGACAAGCCGAACCAGGAGGTTGGTATCAAGTGCCAGCATGCTTTTGACCCGCTTTGTGTTTGCTGGCCACTGCGTCCTGCGCTGCCTGGCTCATTTCTTCTACTGTGTAGGGGCGCTGCGGCTGGGGCAATAGGCCTCGAAGCTTGGAAAACGAAGCCTTATTGGCTTTGGAGACCGTGATCTGCCCATCCGGCATGGGCAAAAAAGCAATTTTGTCGCCCGGCTCGAGTTGCAACAGCAAGCGTATGTCTTTGGGCAGAGTGATTTGGGATTTGCTTGTCAAGGTGGCCAACATGATTTATTCCTTACGGTTTGGTAAGGAAGTTTAGGGTGTGCGCTTGAATGATGTCAAGCGCATGACCATGTGCGGCAAAGGCCACCCATGCACGGCTCATCATGTGGGGCACCGGAGTGGCGGCGCAAATTTGAATATTTTGTTGAGTGCAAACTCCGGGCATAAAGTTCAGCCGTGGATGGGCCATGATCCAAGTTGATAATCAACGCCCTGAACGGTTTTCACTTGCTCTTCTCAGGGAAGATAAATTTTCATGATCAAGAATTTGCGCATAACTCTGAGGCATGTCACCGAGCCCGATTTACCAATTTTGGCCAAGGTTTCGGGGGACCCCATTGCGCGTGGTGAGTTCAATCCATCACGAATCGCCAGTCCGCATGCCATTCAAAAACGCTTTCAAGACAACGGATTTGCGTCCGATGAAAATGAATTGTTTTTGATCTGCAACGAACTTGGGGCAGTCATTGGCGACGTGGTTCATTTTCAGGCCAAACGATATTCAACAGCGCGCGAAGTCGGATGGACCATTCACGATCCAGAAAATCGCAACCGTGGCTATGCAACAGAAGCCGTCACGGCATTGATCGATTACCTTTTCAAAAGTCATCCGATAAACCGCATTGAGTGCAGTACTTCGACTGAAAACCATGCCTCCCTTCGGCTGGCTGAAAAGTGTGGTCTCGTGCGCGAGGGAGTTTCGCGAGGACTCGTTTTTGTTGCGGGTGTTTATGTGGATGACGTTGTGCTTTCCATCCTGAGGTCAGACTGGGAGCAAAGGCGTAGGAAAACAGAAGCCTCGTCGCTGTGATGCAGGTCGAGTCCATTCCAAAATTCAGGCGCCCCCAAACCCGAACATTCCGCGATGAAGCCAACGAGTTTGTACTGACGAACTGTGGTGAGGGTCAAGGTGCTGGTTTAACTCTCGTGGCCTCTCCTTCGCGCTTCCTCAAACCCGTGGACGAGTCTATTTATCTTGCCAACCGATTCTGAGCCTCCAGTGATAGAAACCGAACGAACTTCGCTGCTTTTGCTGCAGGCTGAAAACTCGCACCTTGTGCAGGCCTACCATCGGGTCAACAGGGAGCATTTGGCGCCATGGGAGCCAGAGCGGGGCGATGACTTTTTTACCGATGAATCGTTTGTCAAGCTCGGCGAAGCGTCGAACCTGGCATTTTTGGCCGGTACGGCTCTGAAATTTATCGCAGTGCACCGGGCCTCACAGCAGATGGTTGCCGGTTGCAGCTTCACCAACATCGTGAGAGGCCCTCTGCTTGGCTGCAACATGGGCTTTTCAGTGGCAAAGGAGTTTGAAGGCCAGGGATTGATGCAGGAGGTGGCCACAGTGGCGATTCATCATATGTTCGACGTGATGGGTCTGCACCGAATCATGGCCAACCACTTGCCGTCCAACGTGAGAAGTGAGCGGCTATTGAGGCGTCTGGGGTTTGAGCGCGAAGGCTACGCAAAGTCGTACCTCAAGATTGCCGGAAGATGGCAGGATATGGTTCTCAATTCCTTGATCAACCCCAATGGGTAGGCCTTCCTTAAATGGTCATCGCCCAATTTGACCCTCCTGGTACCCGTTTTCTGCACTTCATCGCAGCAGGCTTGCCGGCATCCGGATCGTGAATTAAGCTTCGATTCATGCGGTCAGGAATACCGCCTTTTTTGGAGGACACCATGTCTATTGCTGATGATTTGACCCGACTGGAACAACTGCGTGACCGGGGCAGCCTGAGTGCTGACGAATTCCAGCGCGCCAAGAACAAGTTGTTGTCTGACTCGCGCCCGACTGAGCCGATGCTGCAGGCCGTCAACGGCTTTCGGCGCTCGGCTACCGACCGCTGGTTGGGCGGCGTTTGCGGCGGATTGGCAAGCGCCACCGGCATGGAAGCCTGGCTGTGGCGCATCGTGTTCACGCTGATGCTGTGCACCGGATTCGGGCTGCTGGCCTACCTTGTGCTCTGGATCTTTGTGCCGCTGGAGCAAAGTGTGCCACTGGTACGCGTTTCGTGAGAGTGACGGTCTGCCAGTCAAACACCGCGCGCACAAGCTGAAGCCGCCGTGGCACTTGCGCTGGGCAGTCATCCAACCCACAGGCGCCACCAACACTTGATCATGGGAGGCACGGTGCGGTAACCGTTGCGCCTTCGCACACTTTATTGCGGGTCTTCTGTGCGCTAGCGAACAGACCGCGGCGCCACTACGGAAAATGATGTGCGTGTGTCAGCAGCAAAGTGGCACAAGCTGCAATATCAAGCCAAAGGCACATTTCGTGACAATCCTGCACGTCACCCCGCTCGAAGTTTTTGTCGAATCGGTCCCGCTGCCGTCTGTCACTCGCGACGCCGGTCCGGGTCGGGCTTGCCTGCCCAAGGAGCGCTGCAGCCACTGTCATCTGCGTGCTTGGTGCCTGCCTGACAGCAATGAGAACAGCGCCGTGGATTGCATGGATGGTCCAACGCTGGGTCGACGCCGTATCAGGGCTGGTGAAAGACTGTATCTGGAGGGTGAATCCTTCAAGTTCCTGTACGAGGTGCGCAGTGGCAACCTCAAATCGAGCCTGAAGACGGCAGACGGGATCCAACGGGTCAGTGGCTTTCATATGGCCGGTGAGTTGATCGGGTTGGACGGTGTGGCCGAAGGCCTCCATGCCAGTAGCGCCACCGCCCTGGAGGACTCCGTAGTGTGCGCCGTTTCCTACGCGTATTTGACTGAATTGGCAGTGCGCAATGTCCAGATACAGCGCAAGTTGATGCAACACATGAGTGGTGAGATTGTGCGTGAGCATCGCCTTTTAATGCTGCTTGGCAACATGACCGCCCATGAACGCCTGGCTGCCTTTCTGCTCAACCTGTCGCAGCGGCTGCAGGCACGTGGTTATTCACCGAGCGATTTCCGCATGCGGATGACACGCGCCGACATCGGCAGTTATCTGGGTCTGACGCTGGAGACGGTCAGCCGCACCTTCTCTGCGTTCCAGAAGCTGGGCCTGCTCGAAGTCGATCAGCGCCACATTCGCATCACTAACCTGGGTGGCCTGGAGCGCATCGCAGAGATGCGGGCGCATGGATAATCTGGCTGGTCATTCCATCAACATCAACTTCAAGCGGACCGCATGAATCCTGGCACACTCAATTTTGATGGCGTCGACTACCTGGACGGCCGCGCTTCCGACCCGAATATCCTGAAATTGATGCAGGGCACACCGCCAGCGCCTGGTGCACGAATCCGTTTCGAGGATGACCGGTTCCTGGACTTTCCGCAGATTCGCTGGACTCTGTCGCACCTGCGTGAACTGGTGCCTACTGTCAATGTCTGGCGTGGCAGCAATGCAGTCAGCGATTTGGGTGAAGTCAACAGCAACACCCATGCCGCCATTGAGGCGCTTGTGTTTGAGGATTTGCACGGTCAAAAGCGGTCATGGAATGAATCATTGGTGGACACCTATACCGATGGCATGGTGGTACTTCATAAAGGCAAACGGGTGTTTGAGCACTTCATGGGCGCATTGCAACCGCAACGGCCACACGCCTGCTTTTCCATCACGAAGTCCTATGTCGGCACGCTCGCAGCAATGCTGGTTCATGAAGGTGTGCTGAGCGCCCACCACAAGGTCCCGTTTTACCTGCCAGCAATGGCACGCACTGCCTATGCAGACGCCACCTTGCGCGACGTTCTGGACATGCAGATTGGTGTTGACTACTCGGAACTGTATTCCGATCCGAAGGCGCAAATTTGGGATTATTGCCGCGCCGGCGGCCTGCGCGCACGTTTTCCCGGTTATGCCGGCCCTGATAATTTTTACGACTTTTTGTTGACCTTGCGCCAGCAGGGTGAACATGGGCAGGCGTTCGCCTACAAAACCGTCAATACCGAGTTGCTGTGCTGGATCATCAAGCAGGTCACTGGCAGCACGCTGGCCGACATGTTGTCGGAACGCATCTGGTCGCGTCTTGGCTGCGAGCAGGATGCCTATCTGACGGTAGATTCCATCGGCGTCCCGTTTGGTGGTGGCGGCCTCAATGCCAGCCTGCGAGACCTGGCCCGGTTTGGAGAACTGATGCGTTGTGACGGTGCCTGGCAAGGCCGGCAATTGATCCCGGCCGAAGTCGTTACCGATATTCGCCGCGGCTCTGACAAGGCCAAGTTTGCCAAAGCCGGTTACTCCCTTTTGGCTGGTTACTCTTATCGCAACATGTGGTGGGTGTCGCACAACGATTTGGGCGTGTTCGAAGCGCGCGGTATTCATGGCCAGCGGCTCTACGTGGCACCCGCCGCAGAGATGGTGATTGCCCGCTTTGCTTCGCACCCGATTGCAGCCAGTGCGGCCAACGACCCCATCACCCTGCCAGCCTTCTCTGCTTTGGGCCGCATGCTGAAGGACAGCTAGCAAGCGTGCAAGTCGGCCCCCGCGGCGCGTCGAAATATACTGAAACAAACCGATACTGGCCCGACACTACCTGGTCGGCAATGTTTGGCACCATGACAGTCCTGTTCAACTACTTCTTGAAAAAGACCAACCGTCATGAAACCCTGGATTAAACGCACGCTGTTCGGCATCTTTGGTGCCACCATTCTTGCCGGCGGACTCGCCGCCTGTGGCCAGCGCCACCATCAGTTTGGCGCCAACATGAGCGTCGAGCAATACGCCGAAGTGCGCGACAAAATGGTAGATCGAGCCGCCAGCAAACTGGACCTCAACGCCGACCAGAAAAAACTGTTGAGTGTCTTGGGTGACAAGTTTTATGCGCAACGCACGGCGCTGTTGGGTCAGGCGAAGGACCCGCGCGCCGAGGTCAAGGCATTAGTGGCGGGCGACAAGTTTGACAAAACCCGCGCGCAATCGCTGGTGACCGAAAAGACGACGGTTTTGCAGACAATGAGCCCTGAAGTTATCGCCGCCCTGGCCGATTTTTACGACAACCTGAACCCCGCGCAACAGCAAAAAATTCGCGATTTTATGGACCGACGCGGGCGTTGGTTTCATCGCGGCTGATGCAGCGGCAAAACCGTTGTGTCGATGTCGGTCAGTGTGACAATGGCGTATGCACCGAATCCTGCTGATCGACGACGACGCGCAATTGGGTCCACCGCTGGCGTCCTACTTCGCGCGCTTTGACCTGGCGCTGGAATGTGCCCGCAGCCCCAGTGAAGGCCTGGCGCGTCTGCGCCAGGGTCCTATGGACGCTGCCATTCTGGATGTGATGTTGCCCGAGATGGATGGCTTTGCGCTGTGCCGCGCGATTCGCAAGGAGAGCGACATTCCGATCATCATGCTGACCGCTCGCGGTGATGTGATGGACCGCATTGTGGGGCTGGAGCTTGGCGCCGACGACTACTTGCCAAAGCCTTTTGAACCGCGCGAACTGGTGGCCCGCCTGCAAACTGTGTTGCGCCGTGTGGTGGCTCCCACAACAACCCAGGGTAGTGACACGGTGCTGGACTTTGTGGGGCTGACGATTGATGTGACCAGCCGCAGTGTGCGGCGCCAGGGCGAAGTGCTGGACCTCACCAGCACTGAATTCGATCTGCTGCATCTGCTGGCACGCGACGCCGGAAAAGTGTTCACCCGCGACGACATCCTCAACCACTTGCGCGGCCACGAAGTCGACCTCCAAACGCGCGCCGTGGATATTGTGATCAGTCGGCTGCGCAAAAAACTGGAACCACTCGATTGCATCAAGACCCTGCGCAATGCAGGCTACTCACTCGCGCTGCCAAAGACAGCACCATGAAACCGGTCACCAACCGCATTCAAGCCAGCTGGCACCGTCGCGCGCGCCGCGCGTTGGCCCACTCACTGCGAGTTCGCCTGGTGGCACTTTTTCTGCTGCTGGCTTTTGCCATGGCTGCCACTTTTGTTTTGGGCATGCAATCCGCCTTGTCCATTGGCTGGCGCGACGCGGCGCGACCGCTGGTGGTGGATTATGTGGACCGGCTGGCCGCCGAAATCGGCAGTCCTCCCAGTATCGAACGCGCCCAGGCGATGGTGCAGCATTTACCTTTAAGCGTGCAGATCAGTGGTCCGCTGGTTAACTGGCGCAGCAACCCGCAAGGCGCCAGCCATGATCACCGTGGACCAGATCAAAACCGCTGGCATCAGGATGAGCCACGTTTACTGGAGCGCACTACCGCCGATGGCCACCGCATTGTGTTTGGTCTGAGCATTGCTGCCTGGAACGACCGTCCGCGCTTCATTGGATGGGCCACGCTGGCCCTGCTTTTGGTGTTCACCGGACTGGCTTATATCCGGGTCCGACGCATGCTGCGACCGCTCGACGACATACGCGCAGGTGCCCTGCGCTTTGGTGCCGGTGACTTTACCCAAGCCATTGCCGTGCGCCAAGCCCGACAGCCGGATGAGCTCGGTGAGCTGGCCACCGCTGTCAACACGATGGGAGCAGACATTCACCAGATGCTGGAAGCCAAGCGCACCTTGCTGCTGGCCATCAGCCACGAATTGCGCAGCCCGCTGACCCGCGCCCGCCTGAGCACCGAGTTGCTTCCCGAGACTGCGGATGTTCAGCCTGCTCGCTCGGCGCTGCTGCGTGACCTGGCGTTGATGCGTGATCTGGTAACGGACTTGCTGGAGAGCGAGCGGCTGGCCAGTCCGCATGCCGCCTTGCAGCGTGAACCGGTGGCGCTGGCGCCCCTGGTAGGCGAAGTCATTGCGGGACTGGATGGCGCCCAGAATGTAGAGCTACAGGTTTCAGCAGATTTGCCAATCCTGCAACTCGACAGTATGCGAATGCGACTGCTGCTGCGCAACCTGCTGGAAAACGCCTTGCGCCACAGCGCGAGTGCGACGCAGGCTCCAATCGTTGCTATCCGGCTTTTGCCTGCGGGCGGCATCGAAATTACAGTGCGCGACTTTGGTATCGGCGTGCCGGAAAACCAGGTTGCGCTGTTGGCGCAGCCCTTTTACCGTTCCGACACAGCGCGGGAACGCGCCAGCGGTGGCGTCGGACTTGGTTTATATCTTTGCAAACTGGTGGCGCATGCCCATGGCGCTACGTTCCAGATTGAAAACGCCAAGCCTGGACTCAAGGTTAGCGTGACTTTACCTTGAACCTCTTTCAGGGCGTCAACGCTTCTTGATCCGGGTAATTTTGGTGCCTTCGATGCTGAGACTTGCCATCAGCCCCTGCTGGTCAAAAATGAATGCGTAGGCATCGTCTTTGAGCGTCAGGGTTGACACGTTTTTGGCAACGCCTTCACTCATCACAACCACCGAGGGACCTACGCCTACTTCCCAGCCATTTGACTCATTTAAATATTTCAATGCCTTGTCGTTCATCAGAAAGACGACGTAGCCGTAAGACTCGGCACCCGCCTGCCAGCCCCACGACGCCGAAACAGAATTGAAGTGACCGTCGAACGCAGACCCTCGGGTCAAGACGCCTTCGCCATAACTGCCACCGAAGACCAGTCCGGCCTTGATGATTTTTGGAAAGACCAGCACCGCCTTGGCGTCCCTGGAGATTCTTTGTGCTGCCGGATTGGTTTTGTACAGAGTCTGAAGCGCTTGCGCTGCGTCCCGGTTCAGGTCATCCGCGCTGGCGGCAACGGCTTGACCGCCAGCCAGAGCAATCGCAAAGGCAGCGGTCGTGGCCAATAGAATCTTTTTCAGATTACGTCGTATCTTGAACTCGTTCATGTTGAACTCCATGGTTTGGATTATTGAGTGGTGTAGGCGTCGTGACAGGCCTTGCAGGCATCGCGGGCGGGTCCATAGGCGGCTTTCAGGCTGTCCGGATTACCAGTTTTTGCGGCCGCCGCAAGCTTGACAACCTCAGCCTGCATTTTGTCTGCCAAGTCCTTGAACTTGGCAGGTTCGGACCAGATGGATGGCTTGGCATCGGTTGCGGCGCCCTTGTCGGTACCCGGGCCAAAGGCAATCCAGGGAAGTTTGGACAACATCAAGACAAGCTCGGCGCTTTCCGCCGCCGCCCTGGCGTCATACGGCGCACGGCCATTGACCATCGCGCCAATCGATCCATAAAAGGCGCGGCCCTGCACAGTCATCACGCTCTGGCGATACTTGATGGCAGCCTCAGGAGTTCGAAATTGGGCGTTTGCCGTACTGGCCAGACTGGAGGTCAAGGCGGCAAAGGCGAGCAATACAACATACTTCATTGGAGTGATCCTTACTGTGATTGAGGGTGGTTGGCATCAACTTGGGTTGATTTTGCCAAAAAATAGTCTCCTTCGTGCTGGCTTCCAATGAGCCCCATGACAGGCGCTGATCGGCAATTTAAACTGGGCGCAGTTGCCTACCGATTTTCGACGCATAGTGCGAATACATGGCTGAGGACAAGGTATGAATATGGTTCGCATCTGGGACTTGCCAACCCGACTGTTTCATTGGGCTTTGGTGATCTGTTTCATCGGCTTGTTCATTACCGCAAAGACCGGTGGCAATGCCATGACCTGGCATTTCAGATTCGGCTATTCAATGGCAAGCCTGCTGCTGTTTCGCGCTGCTTGGGGATTTCTGGGTGGCCACTGGTCGCGTTTTGCTGCATTTATTTTTGGACCACGCTCTATCGTGGCTTACCTTCGGGGACAGGCTCCCGCCGAGTATTCAATTGGTCACAATCCACTGGGAGCTTTATCGGTCTATGCGATGTTGTTTTTTCTCATTGCTCAGGTATCCACGGGCCTCTTCTGCGAAGACAAGGGTGAGGTGTTCGGCCCACTAAGCATGTTTGTCTCAAACGCGACCGTTCGCCTGGTAAGTGGCTATCACAAGAATGTGGGACAAGTGCTGTTGCTACTTTTGGTGTCAATGCATCTTGGGGTGATTGCTTTCTACTACTTCTGGCAAAAGAACAACCTGGTCAAACCGATGATTGTTGGTGACAAACTGCTGCCCGGCAACGTGAAGCCTTCGCGTGACGACACTGTGAGTCACATGGTTGGCGCGATCGTGCTGCTTGTCTGTGCCGTTGCCGTCGGCTGGATTGTCCGGCTCGGCGGATGACTTGCGGCCTGGCGTGCAATGAATCCCAGGCCTGCGTCAGAAGGTGCTGCTGAGCTGCAAGGTCAGCTGGTAGTGCCCGCGTGGCGATAGCGGCACATCATCCAGTCCGCGCCCCAGGGTCAGACGCATAGTGGTGCGTTTGGCCAGCGTCGCGTTGAGTCCCCAGCCGATGCCGGTAATATTCTCGCGCCAATTCAACAATGTATTGGGCGGGCGAAAGGGCTCAACCTGTCCATGGTCTACGAATACAAAGCCAGTCGCCAATAACTCCCGCGAAGCCAGCTCGGTTTTACCAATCGGGTGATGCAACTCCAGATTCAGCGTGTAACCTTGGTCACCCGAATAGGCACCTGCGGCATAGCCACGCACACTGCCTTCGCCACCCAAAAAAAACTGTTCGCCCGACACCAGGTTCTTGTCTCCTGACATTTGCCACGAAAAGTTGCTGTGCACCGACAGTCCGCCGTTCAGGTCGCGGTTGTAGCGCAAGGACCCGCGGTTCAGGTTAAACGGAGTACTGTTGCCCAGCGCGCTGGACTGTCCCCAAAAGCGCGTGAAGCTTGCGCCCCACAGGCTGGTGGCATCCGATCGCTGCAGATCCACGCCCAGATTGGCATCGCTGGTCAGCGTGCCCGAGAGGAAAACATTTTCACTGAAGTTGCTGCTCTCGCGTCTCTTGCTGCCGCCGGTCAGGGTGGTCTGGGTGCTATTGCTCACATAAACCGGTTGGCGCATCGACAGCACCGTGGCATAAGACCGACCGCTGATGTTCAGACTGCTGAGGGAACCGTTCTTGATGGCGGTCTTGTCGTCGTAATAGGCCAGGTTCGCCCGCCCGCCCCAGATATTGAGCGGAATGCCATAGCTGACAGACTGACTGGTTTGCCCCTGGGCCTTGGTCACAGACAGCGACAGATCATCGCGATAGCCCAACAGGCTTCGGTTACGGTACGAAGCGCCGCCGCGCCAGTCACCCGTCAAGGGACTACCCAGGTTGTCCAGTGTCAGCAAGACCTCATGCAGGGTTGGCTCGAGGGCCGTGACTGCGACGTCAGTGCTGCCAAACTGCTGGCCGGGTTTGAGCTCCACCTCCAGTCGGACATCGTTGGTCTGGTTGAACCACACCAGGCTGTGTTCCAGGCGGTTCAGGTTAACCAGCTCACCCGGTTTAAGCCCGATGCGGCTGGCAATGTAGCTCTCACGCGTGCTGTTGTTGCCAGTGATGCTGATCCGACCGACCCGGCCTTCCACCAGGCGCACGTGGACCACACCGGTCGACACATCCTGCGGTGCAATGATGGCCAGTGCCGTGACCATGCCGCGGGCTTTGTACAACTCGTTGACCTTGCCGGCCAGACCTTGCAGATCGCCCAGTGTGAGCTGCTTGCCGCGATAAAGAGCCGCAACAGCTTCAAGCTCGGCTGCGCTCAGGATTTCAGACGGCGTGAACTCAATCTGGCGCACCTCAAAGCTCGGGCCAACCGCAGCCGGTTGAACCGGCGTTGTCGGTACTGCTGGCCGTGTCACCGGATCGGCCGTTTGCGGCAGTGGTTGCGGCTGCTCACGACGACGGCGCTCTTCTTCGATCTGGCGCTGTTGTAACGCGCCAGCGTCACCCGCTGGCGGGATGACGACGGTTTGGGCGATGACGGGGGCCGTTGCCAGCCATGCGGTCACAACCATGCTTAGCCGTAATGTGGTTTTGATTGTCATTTTTCTTCCAGTGAAACGGCGAGTCCGGAGTAAGTGACTGATGAGGCCGGCTTGGCGTGCTCAGGACGTTGCTGAGTCGGTCTCAAGTTGTCCAAAATCCCGGCCACCGAGAGCATCAGTTCGCTGTATTCAACAGCACTGCGGTCCAGGCCGGTCGTGGTGATGGCATCATGCAGCGGGCTGCGGTAAGGCACATAGGCGTTGGTGAACAGATGGTTGTCATACAGGCGCAAGTTGAACGGCGCTCCGGCCGAGTACAGCTGAACGTCGACGCCTGGTTGAATACTGCGATCGTGTTGTTCCACGATCACGGTGGTCATCGGGTTGACGATGGACGCCCGATCCACAATCTGCATGTTGGCAACCGCCAGTGGCCCGACCGGTATTTGTACGCTGGCGGTGCGACTCAGGAAGTTACCCAGTGCGAAGCCGGCCGGATTCGACAAGACCAGGTTGACGTTGTTGGCCAAGCCGCCACCGACACCGGTCACATTGCCGGTTACCGGTGCGCTGATGCCGTAGACCGTGGCGTTCACGTTGTAGGCCGCCAGTTGAAAGTTCGAGCCTACGTGAAGCGTGCCGGCGTTCAGAAGGGTGCCGGCGTTGAGCTGCATGTCCCGCAGCGCTGTGGCATTGGTGACGTTGATCTGCTGGGCTGCGTTCACTGTCAGGTTGGCTCCGGCCGAAAGCGCATCTGCGGTCACCGTTCCGACGGCCGATGTCACAGTGACGTCTTGCGAACCCGTGACGCTGGTCAGGTTGATGTCGCCACCGGTCGAGCTCAGTGTGATGCTCTTGTCCGGCTCGCTACCAGCACCAGTGCTGGTGACCGAGCCCCCTGTGATGGTGCCACTGGCAACGATAGCAACCTGGTCCCCGGCCTGCACGGTATCAATGGTCACGGGGCCCTGAACCGCCAGAGCAACGCCACCCGCCGCAGTGGCCGCCAGATTCAGCAGGCGCATCTCCAGCGGGTTGCCTTTGCCGATGCTGCCGCCCGAGGTGATGGTGACTTTGGCCGCCGGGCTGCTGTCGGCAATGATGTCGAGCCGTGTATCGCCGCCATCGAGTACATCGCCACCGCTGTTGATGGTGACGGCGCTGGCGCCGCCATTGCCGCTCGAGATGCCGGTGATGGTTGCACTGCCCACTGTATGAATGGCAATGGTGCCGGCGTCTGAGCGCAGCGTGGCGCCATCTGCCATCTGCAACTCATTGGCGTCCAGTGCCACCCCCAGTGCCGTGGCATGGACCGCCGCTTTGGCCGATAGCGACAACCTGCCGCCCGCGACCATGCCAATGGTGCCGGGTCCACTGACCGCGCCGTCGATCAACATGTCAACGTCGGACGTCAACCGGATCGCATCGCCCGCCGTGACGGCGTTAATGTTGAAACTATGACCCAGCGGTCCGTTCAGGTAGATACCACCCTGCGCTGCTGTCGAAGTGATGCGACCATCATTACCGTTGATGCCGACGTCCAGCGAATTGTCCTGCGCGCCGATAGAGCCGGTGTCGGCAGTCAGCGTGATCGCGTTGCCAACGATTTTGGTCAGCGCATCATTGCTGGCATCGATGATTGAATGCCCGGCCTCCAGGCTCACCGCCTTGCGCGAGTAGACGGTATCGACGGCCATGTCGTCGGCCTCGACAATGTCAACATCCTGCGCCGCGCGCGCCGTCAGCGTGGCACCGGGCTTGAGGTTGAGGCGCAACGGAGCTGTGCCCGATCCGATGCCGCCATTGGCGGCTTCCAGGATCAGGTTACCGGTCTGTACCGCAGCGCTGCCGGCGTTCTCATTGAGTATCGAGCCACGCACCTTGACGCGGGTATCACCCGCCACATTCACCGTCCCCAACATGCCGTCACCCAGCGATGCCAGGTAAGCCGCGCCGCTGTCGCTGCCCGCCAGCGGCAGGGCTGCCACGTCGACGTTGAGGGCGACGGTGGCGCCGAAGTTGACCGGTGTGCGGCGCAATACGGTAATGGCGCTGTCGGTCACCGCAATGTCGGAGCGCTCAGCCGACGCCAGCGCCACCTTCATCGCATCGGTCAGGCACAAGGGATCGGGGCAGGCCACGGAGGGGTCAACATTGGTCGGCACCACAATGGCGGTCTGGGTCTCGCCGATGCCCATGCCGGCATTGAGGGTCACGTTGCGACCCTGCACGTTGGCACTCTTGACGACCGGGTTGGTGTTGGTTATTTCCTTGAGCAAGCCGGCCGAGATTGAAATGCCCAGCTCCCGGTCAGTCCATGAGCTTCCCTTCAGTAGCCTGGTCTTTTCAGCAGCGCTGGCAGCGTAGGCAAAGTTCTGGTCGTAGCTGCTGGTCAGGCTGCCCACTTCGGCGTTGAGCTGCCGATATTGTGTGGTGCGCTTGGTTTCAAACTCACCGATTTGCGTCGCTGTCATGCCGGAGGCTGTCAGTGCGCTGCGTTCGGTGGTGCTCACCTGGTAGACAAAGTTGGGGTTGTAGCTCGACGGATCGGCCTGGCGTTGGCGCATCTGCCAGTAAAGCCGGTAATCCTGCGTGCGTCCTTGCTCAAACGACTTCACTGCCTTGGCTTGGTTGGCCATGTTTTCGGCGGTGCCGGCACGCAGTCCGATCGAGTCCCAGAAGTTCTTCAGCTCATTCCAGGTGCGTGTGTCGATCTGCTGGTTCGGGTTGTTGTCGATCATGCGCCCCGGCGCTTTCAGCAGCACGTCACCGCCGCTAGCCACCACGGTATCAAGCAGCAGGTTGCCAGCCGTGTTGCCAGACCAGGCCTGGGTCTCGACGCCGATGTCGCCACTGGCGCTGGCCTTCAGGCCATACAGACCACGCTGGGCGATGTTGTCGGTATAGCCGACATTGACTAGCAAGGGTCCGGTTGTGCTGCCGATGCTGCCGTTCAGGGAAGTGAGCTCAACCCGGTTACCTTGAATCAGCGAGGCTGAAGAGGCGCCAGCCAGATTGCCGTCGGCACCCAGCACCACCCGGCCCAAGCCGCTGGCAGCGTCCCCGGTGGCACTGACATTGCCGACCCGCAACGCTCCCACCACCTGCTGCGCCAGCACGTTGCCGTTGTCGGCGCTGGCGTTCAGGACGCCGCCATTGACATCGAGCGCAATGGCACGCTCGGCTTCGGTGCCCACCGCGCCGCCAACACTGCCGGTGGCCTGCAGCGTGACGTTCTGGCCCGAAGTCTGCGCCGTGTCATTGAGCTGCAATATCGAGCGAGCGGCGGTGGAGACGCCAGCCAGTGGCGTCACACCACTGCCGGCCTTGATGCCGGTGTCACCAAAGCGGTTGACGATGGCGCCGTTGAGCAGCACGTCGGACGCCGAGTTGATGGCGACCGAGCCCTTGTCGGAGCCGCTGAACTCGATCTTGATCGGGTAGTCGGCCTTCAGAGACTTGGTGGTGATGGTCTTGGTCGGAATGGTTTCGTTGAAGGTCATGTGGTAGTCCTGCGCAATGCACAGGGTCCACCAGTTGCAGTTGGACCATTCGCCGGTCTTGACCCACTGAGCCGCCGCCGACTGGTAGGTTTGACTGCTCTGCGCATAGCCAGCCGTTGTTGTCGTGTCCTTTTTCAAATAGGTGCCGCTGTCCAGGCGGTAACTGTTCAGCACGTACGGACCGCTTTGAGACACAACGCTGCCGGTTGGTGCGGTACGCAGGTCGGACGAGCCAAAGAACTGCGCACCCGCGTACTCCCAATAGGTGATGGTGGAGTTGTCAGTACCGGTAGTCCAGACGTAGCGCAAACCTGACTGCGGGTTGTAGCTGGTATTGCGGCTACCCAGGGCCGCCGTGCTGGCAACGCCGTCCACCGTTTTGACAATGTTGCCGTTGTCGCGCTTGTAAACCGTGTGCTGCAGCGTGACACTGTTGCCGCTGCCAACGCCTTGAATGTCGGTAATGTCAATGATGCCGGCGACGCCCCGTCCTGTGCCGGTGGCGTCGGCACCGGTGTCAAGCTTGTTGATCACCACCGACAGGCCGGTCGGGTTATTGATCGTGATCTGCCCATAGCCGTCCAGCGCGCGCAAAATGCCAGCGCCGCTGTCGGAGGTATTGAGAATCTGGCCATAGACCTGGATGTAGCCACCACGAACCTGCGTGCCGTCCAACACAAAGCGCTGGTGGGTCGGGTCGTAGCTGGCGCCGATATTGCCGTAGTCCGACACCAACGCGTACAGTCCGCTGTTACCACCGGTGCGGGTCGCCCAGTCAGCGGTGTTTTTATCGGCATTGGCAAACGCCATGGTGGTTTCCAGCCGCTTGGCCAGAGCGTTGTACACGACGGTGCCGCCGGCCAGGTTGTAGCTGGTGTACTGGAACTGGGGCTGGGAACCACTGTTCTTGTAGTCCGTCAGATTCTTTTCCAGCGACGACTGCGCGATACCAAAGTAGCTGGCCGGCCCGGTCAGTATCGGCGCACCCGGCAAGGTCAGACTGAAGCTGTCGATGCCACTTTGCACCATGCTGTTGATGTTGAGATAGCGCGCACTCAGGAACACGCTGCCGTTGGCAATGATGCCGCCGCCCAGTGCGGTGCCGTTGTCGTGGATGGAGGCCGGATCGCCGCCGACGTGGAAAAAATTATCGACGTAACTCTGGACAAAGTCACCGTTGTCGGCCTTGATGTCGACGGTACCGGCGCGCACCGTGCCTTCGGACAAAATGCTGCCGGCCTTGCTGTGCACCGAGACCGAGCCGCGCAGGTTGGTGATGTCACCGGCCAACTCGATGTTGGGGGCCGGTGCCAGTACTTGCACGCCGGCGCCGTTCGGGTCGTAGTTGCTGTTGATGGTGATGGCCGGCTTGGGCGCGCTCTGGCTGTCGCGCATCAGCAGGTTCAGACCCGGGTTGACCGACGCTGGGTTCTTGCTGGTATCCGAATTGAGCAGGATGCCGTTGAAGCGCACCGTGCCGCCCTCGTCGCTGGCCACCGTCAGCTTGTTGAGCACCAGAAAGTCCGGCGTGTTGTTGGTGATGTTGATTTGCGCATCGCCCGGCGCCTTGAGCCAGCCGCTACCCTTCAACTGGTCACCCTGGGTTCTGATATTGCCGAGCTTGACCGTGATGTCATTGACGTGCACAAAGTCTGCGATGGGGCCATTGGCCGGGGTCGTGGACAGCGTCGGTAGTTGCGCCGTCAGATCCGCGATTTGGGTCAACGCGCCAGTCTTGCTTGACAAGGCCAACTGCAGCGTACTGTCCTGGGCGCCAACCACGGCGACATAGCCGATAGTGCCGCCGGCCGTGAACTTGGCTTGCTCGGCGCCGATGCTGGTTGCCGCGTTGCTGATATTGGTGCGCGCGCCAGCTGCGCCGTTGATGTCGGTGCCGATGGCAGCAACCGTCGCGCTATCGGCGGCAACGGCGAAAGCAGTGGTCAAAGCACCCTGATTAGCGGCGATGGTGACATCATTGGCCTTGATCTGTCCGGCATCGCTGTTGATGATGGCATTGCGCCCTGAGACCGTGGGCAACAGGCTGTTGACCAGCGCAGTTTGCGTGCCCAAGGTGACCTGGTGCGCGTCAATTTGCGCCTGCTTGGCGGGGATTTGCGCCAGATCGGCGCTGCTTCCACTCAGCGACAGAGTCTGGATGTCGGTCTTCAGGGTGGCGATGGCACTCAATTCGGTTGCTATCTTGCCGTTGGCGGTTGTGATGCTGTTCAGGTCCGTCGCGTTGGCGGCCTTTTGCGTGTTGATGGCGGCCACCAGGCTGGCGTTGGTGGCCACCAGGCTGGTGGGACCGACGTAGGTGGCCACATAGATGGCATTGGTCGCGCTGAAATTGGTCAGCGTTTTGAGTTTGCTATCGACTACGGTATTGGTCGTGACCAGGGTCCCGGCATTGCTGGCAATGGTGCTGGCACCGGTGGCAATATTGTTTTCTGAAGTAATGGCGCTGGTGGTGGTGCTGGCCACCGTACTGCCAGCGGTGTTGACGCTGCTGACCGCACTGGACAACTGCGACTGGTACTGGGTAATTTGTGTCAGCGCCGCCTGTTTCGGACTCGGGTTATTCCATTGGCCCGGGTTGATGGCCGGCTGGCCGGTCGCCGGATCGATGACCGGTTTGCCGCTGGCATCCTTGTTCTGCGACGCCAGACCCAGTTCCACCAGTTTGAACAACAAAAAGTTGATTTCCGACTGATAGGCACCGACCGCAATGGGGTCTGATGAATACTGAGACATCAGGCCACGCAGCCGCGTGATGCGGGTCTGAATGTTGGCCGCCAATCCGACCGCCGGATCGACACTGAAGGTCACGCCCTGGCTGGCGGTCGGGTTCATGCGCCACAGGATGCGCTGACCAATCTTCACCTTGTCGGGTGAATCAGCAACAACCACCGCGCCGCTGGCGTTGACAAATTGCCCGGCGCTGTTGGTCTGGTAGACCGGCGCATAAACCGGTACCGCAGACGGATTGCCGCCGGCGTCGATCAGTTGAATATCCAGCGTCAGCGAGGCGGTGCGGTGGATGCCCGTTAATGCCGTTCCATCAACATGAACCACGGCGTGTCCGCCGACCTGCGTGCTGCCACCGGTGATGTCAAACGAGACGTCACCACCGCCGAAAAGGTTGCTGATGCCGCTGGCAATGGCTGCCGCCGCTTCGCGGTAAAGATCCTTGCCAATGCCCTTGGCATTGGCCGTGACGTTGCCCTTGTCGGCCATCAGCGCGATGTCCTGCGCTGCTTCCACATTGCTGCCACCGGCCAGCACAACCTGCGCGTTGTTGTTGACGTTGGACTGTGCATCGGGCGCCGTACTCATCGGTATCGCGGTCTTGTTCCACAGGTTCACGCTGGCGTTGGCGTACAGGGTGCTGGGTGTGCCGCCCGAACTTTGGCCACCGGCCAGCAGCACTGAGCCTTCTTCCGAGTGCACCAGGGCGCCAGGGTTGACCAGCGCGTTGTTGCTTCCGGTGTAGTTGCTGTAAGCCTCGCCAGACGGCGCACCGGCCAGACCGTAGACGTTGGCAGAGGCGCGTGAATCGAGTGAGATGTCGGCATGTGCGCCGGCATTGATGTCGCCCAGATCGTTGATGACCGAGGAACTGTTGCCGAAAGAAACTGTGGCATCAGCATGGTCGACATAGATATGCGATACCGCCTTGGCCACCGCCACCGCACCGCCCGAGTCAAGCTTGGCCTTGTCGTCGGCAGTGATCTGGTTGTAGGCGTCCAGGCTGAAGACACCCACGCCCAGTGTGGGTGCAATGATGTGTACCTTGGCAGCGTCACCGACACGCGCCGTGGTGTCGTGTCTGATGTGGGTGTCGCTGGAGCCGGCCGGCAAGTCGACCAGACCGCCCGAGCCGGAGTTGATGTTCCAGCCGGCGGTGTCGCCGTTGGAGCCACCACCCAGCCAGTCCTTGCGGCTGATGTTGTTCGCGGCCATCGTCAGGTCGGGGGTGTTGACCACTCCGTTGTCGCCCAGCGCGGTCAGCACCGTGCTGTTCACGTTGTTGCTGGCAATGGCACCGCTGGCACCCACCAGCGAAGCATTCACGCTGTCCACCTGGGCGTTGAAGCGGGTTGTGTGCGTAGCGTTCAAATTGACCCTTTGCGCCGTGATCTGGTGCGTGCTGTCGCCGCTGCCGGTACTGGCCTGGGTGTGGTTGGTGCTGTCGGTCCTCGCCAGCGCTGCCGCACCCGAGACCAGACCACCGCTGCCCGATGTGGCTTCGGCCGTGGTGACATCCGTGCCACTGGCGACGACTGACAGCGCCGCGCTCATGCTGCCCGGTGCATCGGTCTTCAGGCTGACACCGTCGCCCAGCGTGGCGTTGGTGTGACTGTCGGAGGTAGCGTGTGCCAGATTCGCACCGGCTGCCAAAAAGCCGATCGCCAGACCCGAGGCCTGCGCATCCTGCGCGCTGTTGTTGCTGGCGTTGACGTCTGCGGTGCCGGACAGCGTCAGCGTGCTGCCAGTGCCCACGGAACTGCTGACGGTGGTGTGGTTGTTGGCGTCGGACACAGTTGCGTTGATGCCGGCAAACAGTGCGCCAGATGCGCCCACGGCATTCGAACTGACGTCAGGCTCGCTGCTGGCCTGCAACTGCGATGCCGACACGGTCAGGTTGCGGCCGCTGAGCGCGGTATTGGCGCCCAGGTAGGCACTGACCTGTGACGTTGCATCGGCCTCGGCTTTGGACAAACCGGCGGAGGCGACCGCGCTGAGATTGACGCCCTTCGAATCGGCGCCAGCCCTGGTCTTGCCGCTGGCCGTGACCTGCGCATCCTGGCTCAGCTTGACGCTGCCACCATCGACGTGGGCGCTGACCGTTGGTGTGGCCGTGGACTGAGCCACCGAGCCGCTGACCGCCAGACCGAGCCCGACGGCGCCGGCAATGCTGCTGCTGTTGGCGTTGACATCGGCGCTGGACGACACCGTCAAGGCTCGTACCGCGTCGCCGCTGCCGTCACCGATGTGGGCGCCGGTGCCGATGCTGGCGCTGCTGGCACCGTTGACGGAACTGGTGGCAACCGAGGCACCGGCGGCGCCGGTGTAGCCAACAGCAACACCCACTGCCTTGCTGCCGACGGTGCGTTGATCGGTGGTCTGTACCAGCACTTCATCGGCGTGGTCAATTGTGACGCCGGTACCGATCGCCGCCGTCGTAAAGCTGTTGTCGTCCAGCGCTGCCCAGGCGGCATTGATGGCCACAATGCCGCCGGCGCCGGCAAAGCCCAGTGCGTGGGCTGTTTCATTCAACGAAGCATTGACGCGCACGTCGCCGGTGCTGACTGTCAGGCCAGCGCTGATGTCATCGTTGTTGCCCACCAGCGCCTGGTTATTGAGCTTGAAGCTGGAGATACCCACACCGGCACCCAGACCCACCGCGCCTACCGCCACCGCGCCGGTGGTCATCGACATATCGAGCTGGCCGCGGGCGTTGACCGCCACATCGCGCCCGGCCCTCAGCACCGCGCTGTTGCCCACCGTGGCACTGTTGCCGGACGGCTGTGCCAAGGTCAGCGAACTGCTGATGGTCACAGCTGAGCGCTGGCTTTGTGCCTGGGCACCGACGCTGCGCGTATGCGCGTCGCTGGACGAGGCCAGCATGGTGCCCACTTCGCCGTCGCTGGACTGCTTGTCCGCTTCGCCGTTGACGCTTCCCTTGTCGGTCGAGAGCTGGCTTTGCGAATCGGTGCTCAACTGATCACCGACCGAATACACGGCCACACCGCCCGCCACGCCCAGCAGGCCACCGGCACCGCTGACCACCGTGGTAGTCAGGTTTTCCTTGCCCAGTGCATTGACGTCAATGTCACGCGCCGCGTGCACTTCGGCGCTGTTGCCGATGGAGGCGGTGGTGTTGTTCTTCACCATGCCGACGTCGACGCCACCGGCCAGCGCGCCGGCACCCAGCGCCACCGAACCGGTGAAGACCAGCGAGGTGAACTGGTTGCGCGCGCTGACGTTGACGTCCTGCTGCGAATCGGCGCCGCCGTTGGCAACGTTGATTTGCGCGTTGTTGCCAATGGTGGCAGCCGTGTCTGACTTGACAATACCGACCGAGATGGCACCCGACACGCCGGCGTAAAGACCCGCCGCACCGCTGGCCACCACGGCAAACAGGTCTTCGCTGGAGGTCGCCTGCACCTGCAGACCTTTGCCGCTGTTGGTGGCGTCAACATCGGCGCCGCTGTAGGCTGTCATGAGTCCGGCGCCGCTACCGCCCAGCGCGTTCACGCTGACACCATCATCGACCACCGCCTTGGTGTCCTTGGTAATGGAGCTGACACCGACCGCCGCGCCGATACCGGCCGCGCCAAAGCCGGCGGCACCGGCGCCGGCGATCAGATTGGCCTGCGTGTCGTCGGCAGCGGCAACGCGCACATTGCCGCCCGCGTCCACTTGCGTTGCGCCGGCCGCAATGATGGCGTGGGTGCTGTCGTTCAGCGACACCACCGACACCGATCCCGCTACCGCCACGGTGCCGGCCGCGGACAGTCCAATGCCCATGTCCAGCATCTGCTCCTGCCCATGCGCCAGCACCTCGACATTGCGCGCCGCCTTCATCCGGGCCGCACTGCCCACCGTCGCCAGCGTGGTGTTGTGGCTCACCAGCACATCGGCGCCAGCACCCACCGCGACCGCGCCGGCACCGGATGCGGCACCCGCCAGACCCAGGTGGAATTGTTCGTTGCCAGCGGCCACCCGGACCGACTGGGCGCTGTTACCGACGCCGGTCTGGTTGATTTTTGCGTTGTCGCCGATGCTGGCTTCGGTGTCAGTGGTGATCACCGACACGTTGGCGCCCAGCGTGATGGCAACGGCACCGGCTGCGGCACCGGTGACCGAGAACGACTTGACGCTGTCGCTGTTGGTGGCAGTTACCGCCAGGCCCTGCAGGTTCTGCTGGTTGGCGTCGGCATTGCGCTGCTGCACCAGTGCCTTGAACGCATCGCGACCATTGATCGTGTTGCCCTGGGCGTCTTTCGGTGCCAGGCCGGACTTGCTGACCCGGCCATTGCCGGAGATGGCGCTGCCGTACCAGATGGCGTAGCTGCCGTCGGCCGCCTCCAGGCCGCTGCCATTGCCCAGCGCCTGCACGGTGGCATTGCTGCCAATGCTGCCCTGGGTGGTTTTGTCCAGCACCACGACGCCGGCCGCTGCACCCAGCGCTGCCGAACCACCGCCAGCAGCACTGCCGGTGATCAGGTCCACCGCAGTCTTGCCGTCGGCTGCCACCAGCGCGCTGCCGTCGGTCAGCAGCGTGGCGTTGTCGTCGACCTTGGCGGTGGTGTGGGTGGTCAGCGAATAGACACCCACCGAGCCGGCCAGACCGGCCGTACCGCCGACGCCAAAGCCGATGCCGGTGACGCGGAAATCTTCGTCCGACGTCGCCTTCACCTTCACATCGCCAGCCGCTTCAATCCAGGCTGAATTGCCAATCGACGCCTGCGTGGTTTTGGAAATCACGCCCACATCGCCGGCAGCGCCGCCACCGACCGAGCCACCACCACCGGCGCCCACCGTGACGTCGAACATCGAGGTCGTGTCGCTGGCCGCCACATTGACGCTTTGGTTCACCAGCGGCTGGCCTTTGTTGAGCTGGGCCCGGTCGCCGATGCTGGCCTGCGTCTGCGAGTTCAGCACGTTCACCAGAGCGGCACCGCCTACCGCCACCGAGCCACTGCCGGCAGCGCCCACCGCCAGCGTGGTCAGATCTTCTGCCGCAGTGGCGCTTAAACCGGTATTGCCACCGGCATTGGCTTTCACGTCATTGCCGATCAGGGCGCGCGTCTGGTTCTCGATCGTGTTGACAGCGGCGGCCACACCGACGCCGACCGAGCCACCGATCGCCACACCGCCCGCTATGTTGAGCGCCGTCAGGTTGTTGCCGGCGTCCAGCGTCAAATTACCGGACGTCGTGAGCGCCGTGCTGGTCGAGTCGGCCATATAGGCTTGCGCCTTGTTCTGCATCGTCAGCACATTGGCGACGCCGCTGACCCCCACCGTGCCGCCGATACCGCCACTGAAGCTGATCAGTTCCACGTTTTGCTGATTGCTGGCTGACAAGCCGATGCTGGCTGACTTGCTGATGCTGGTTCCGCCATCGATGTGGCTGCTGGTGTCATCGGTGCTGACTACCACCGAACTGGAAACACCGACCCCGACCTTGCCGGCCACCGAGGCGCCGACCGCCAATGAAGTGGAACTGGTGTTGTTCTGGCTCTCCAGCGCCACCGCGCCGGTAGTGCTGAGCGTTGAATTGGAACCGATGACGGACTCGGCCTTGTCCTTGAACACGCTCACCGCAAATGCGCCGGCCACGGCGACCGTATCACCGGCCGCGCCTGACACCGCTTCGGTGTAGTAGTTGGCGCCGCCCAGCAGTGAGCCATGCGTGAGCTGGTCCGGAATGGTTGCCACATCGTCAATGCCATTGACGCTGAGCGAGAAGCCGCCCGGCGCGACCATGTGGTTGTCGGCTTTCAGGCTCAGGCTGGCGGCCGTGATGTTGCTGCCGCTGCCGACGCTGGCCTGGTATTCGTTTTCCGACACCACGGTGGCCACCGAGGCGCCGACACCGACCTTGCCGCCGACCGCACCGGCCCAGGCCTTGGCGCCCAGCATGCTGGTGTTGGAGGCTTCCAGGCTGATCTCGCCGGCCTGCGTGATCTGGGTGTTGTTGCCCAGCGTGGCAAGCGTCTGCGCGTTGGACACCACCACTGCAAAAGCGCCGGCCACACCGACCTTGCTGCCACCGGCACCGGCAATGCCTTCGGCCGCCAGCTTCTTGGCAAAAGCCGGGTCGCGGTTTTGCGATGACACTGCCTTGACCGCGATGTCACCAGCATCGGTGATGCTGGTGTTGTCGGCCAGCGTGGCGCTGGTCTTGTTGTTGACAATGCTGATGCCGACCCCGACGGCGACACCAACCTTGGTGTTCGGATCGACCGCATCGCCCGCGCCGCGGGCGCTGAAGTTGCTGGTGTTGCTGGCGCTGAAGGTCATCTCGCCGCCGGACTTCAGCCTGCGCCCACCGCTGACCGATGCGTCTACCTTATCAGCCAGCACGGTCACGCCGACGGCTGCCGCCACATTGACTTTGCCGCCGTCCTTGGTGCCCTGATTCGAGTCGCTGTTCTGGTTGTCCTTCAGCGCCTTGCTACTGGCGGCACCATCGGCTTGCGTCTTGTTCTGCGAGTAGGTGTCATCGGCCTGCGAACCTCCGGCGCTGGCGCTGGCATCCGAGGTGTAGGAGCGGCTGGCGTCCGCCAGCAGATCGAGCGTGCCGCCTGAAGTCAGGTTGCGGTCCAGCGTGGCCTTGGTCGTGCTATTGCTGGTAATGACGCCGACCGATGCACCGACCGCCACCGAGCCCGACTTGGCGACTCCCTTTGAAGTGGCCGTGTGTTTGCCGCTGCTGCTGGCTGTCAAGCCCACATTGCTGGTGGTAGCGATGGTGCTGCCGGCCGAGATGGATGCTTCAGTGTTCTGCTGCAACGTGGTAAGCGCGACCGCCGCATCGAACGCCACTTTGCCGCCGGTGCCGCCGGCAGTCGCTTCCGCTTTGCTGTCAGCCACGCTGGTGGCCGACAGGGCAATGCTGTCGGCATTCGACACCGAGGCGTTCAAACCGACGTTGGCGACCGACTCGGCGCTCACCACATTGAGTGCCACCGACACGCCCACCGCAACCTTGTCGGCGGTGACGCCGCCCGCAGTGGTCGGTACCGCCTTGGCGTTGTAGTCAGAGCGGTCCTCGGCGGTCAAGGCCAGACTGCCGGTGCCGGCATCCACCTGGGCCCCGCTACCGATCAGCGCCCGGCTCGAAGTGGTGCCCAGGTTCAGCGCCAGTGAGGCGGCAATACCGACGTTTTTGGCGCCGGCCCCAGACTGCGCTTCTGCGTCCAGGGCGTGCGTTTTGTCACCTGCCACATCCGTCATGGTGGCTGCTAGCGTGACACCTTTGCCACTGACGAAGGCGTTCTGGCCGACGCTCACCAGCGTGTGGCTGTCGACCTTGTTGACCGACACCGCGACACCGACGCCGACTTTGGCCGTCTTGCCAACCGCCGTCCCGTCGGACTTGGCAATGCCGTCCGTGTTGCTGCTGGCAGCCAGCTTGAGGGCGCCTGTGGTGCTCACCGTGCGGTTGTCGCCAATGCTGGCCGTCGCTGTCGAGGCAATGATGTTGACGGCTGCCGCGGCGGCCACCGATACCTTGCCTTCATCCGACTTGGCCGAAGGTTGCCCCTTGGCCGAGTCGGCGGTTGATGTCTGCTGGGCACTATCTCCAACGCCATTCTTGGCCTGCTGCTTCTTGCCAAAGTCGGTCTGATTGGCAACCTTGTCATCAACCGTTGCGTCTTCCACTTTCTTGCCGTTGGCATCGGTGGTGCCAGCGTCACCATCGGACTTGCCGCCGGAGGAACTGGCGCTGGCCGACGAGTTGTTGGCAGAAGAAGCGCTGGCCGTGAACGTCACCGGTCCAGTGGCGTTGAGAATGTCCCGTTGCGTAGTGGCAGTGGTCACGTCGTTCACCAGAACAACCGCCACGGCAGCGCCGATGGCCGCCTTGTCGCCAGCGGCACTGCCTTTGGCGCTGGTCGTGGTGCTGGTGTTTTGCTGAGCGGTCAAGGTCACGCTGGCGGCGTTGCTGAGCGGGTTGGTGTCATTGCTGCCCAGGCGCGCGGTGGTATTGTTGCTGACCAGTGCCAGTGCCAGTGCGGGTGTGATCGCCACCCCGCCCTCGGAGCCGGCTTCGGCTTGCGTCGTCACTGCGTGCGTGCTGCTGGCGTCCAGCGTGACATCGCCGGGTGAGTTGACAATGGCGCTGTCTTGCACTTCGGCAATCGTTCGGTTGCCCACGATGTTGACGGCGATGGACGCTCCGATACCGACCTTGCCCCCGCTGGTGGTGCCACCGTCGCTGGGGGTTGCCGAGGCCGTGCTGCTGGTGTTGTCCTGCGCCTTGAGCAGCACACTGGCGCCACCGGCGTTGACGCTGGCACCGCCTTGCACCAGGGCCTGGCTGGAGCTGTCGATCAGGTTCAGCGCCAGCGAACCGGCAATGCCTACCGTGCTGCCACCAGCACCCGATTTGGCATTGGCCTCAAAGCTGTTGGTCAGGTCGCTGGCGTCACCTTGGGTGTCAGTCATCGTCGCTTGCAGCGTCAGGCCCTTGGCCGTGATTTTGGCGTTGTGTCCGATCAACGCGTCGTTGACCGACTTGACCAGGTTGATCGAGACCGCGGCACCGATGCCCACCTTGGTGGTGCTGCCAGTTGTCGTGCCGTCGGCGGCGGCCACCGGCAGGGCGCTGCCGTCGCTGCTGACTTTGCCGTCGGTGTTGTTGGAGGAGCTCAGGCTCAGGCGTCCGGCGGCGCTGATCTTGCCGCCATCAGGGATGGTGGCGTGGGCGCTCGAGTTCTGCAGGTTCACGCCCACAGCGGCGGCCACCGAGAGCTTGCCTTCGCTGCTGCTGGCGGAGCCCTGGCCGTTCTTCTGGCCGCTGACGGCCGTGTCGGTCGAGGCATTTTGTTTGCTGTCGCCAACTTTGTTGTCGCTCTGGCTCTTCTTGCCGAAGGCCAGCTGGTTGCCCACTTTTTCATCGACCGAGGCGTCCTCTTTTTTCTTGCCACTGGCGTCGGTGGCGCCGGCGTCGGTGTCGGTGTGGCCACCGCTGGCGCTGGCAGTCGCCTGCACGCTGCTGGACGAGGCGCCACTGGCAGCAAAGCTGACCGCACCTTTGCCGGCACCGGCACTGCCGTCGGCATTGATGGCGCGCGCCGTGGTGGCAGTGACTTCGTCATTGATCAGGGCGATACCGAGTGCCGCGCCAATGGCGGCCTTGCCGCCGACCGCGCTGCCTTTGGCGCTGGTCGTGCTGGTGTCGCTCTGGCTGGCTTGCACCAACAAGTCACCTGCCAGCGTCAGGGTGTCAGTCGCTGCGCTGCCAGCACCGATGCGCGCCGTCGTGCTGTTGTTGACCACCGCTATCGCCACCGACGGTGTGATCGCCACTCCGCCCTCGGAGCCGGCTTCGGCTTGCGTCGTCACTGCGTGAATTCCACTTGCGATGAGCGATATGTCACCAGCATTGGTGATTTGGGCGGTGTCCTGTACCTCCGCGCTGGAACGGTTACCGACCACGTTGACCGCCACCGAGGCGCCAATGCCGACTTTGTCACCGGTCGTGGCGCCACCCGGTACGGCGCTTGCGCTGGAAGAAGTGTTGTCGTCGGAGTTGAGTGCAACCTTGCCGGCGCCGGCGCTGATGGTGACGCTGGAACCCGAGCGCAGTGACGCGGCGCTGGCACTGTCGATGGCATTGACGGCCAGTGAGCCGGCGACACCGACACTGCTGGCACCCGCGCCGGACACGGCGGAACTGCTGAACTGGCTGGTGGCAGCACCTGGCGCCATCGCCGCTGTCACGGACAGGCTGCCAGCCGTCATGGACTGTGCCAGGTAAGCCTGCTTGCTCAGCTGCGCCAGGTTGATGGCGACGGCGACCGCCACGCCGGTTTTGCCACTGACACTGCTGGCATCGGCGCTGGCGCTGGCACTGTTGCTGGACTGGCTGTTGAGTGCCACCGCCCCCGTGACCTTGCCGGCCAGAGTGGATGCCAGGTAGGCTTCGGTGGTGCTGTGCAGATCGCTGACCACGACCGCGCCGGCCACCTTGATGCCGCCCGAGGAACCGCTGTCCGCCGTCTTCGCGTTGTCTTTGTACTGGGTCAGCACCTGACTACCCTGGCTGGTACCACTGGTGTCTTCCTGCGCGCCTTGAGCAGCCGCTTTGGCGCTGGCCAGCACCGTGTTCTTGGACACCGCATCCAGGTTCAAGGCGCCGGCGTCGATCAGCGCGCCGCCATCGATGACGGTCGACGTGGTGGTGTTAAGTTTGCTCACCGCGACCGAAGCGCCACCAGCGTTGCTGCCGGCCGCCGAGGCATCGGCAATCGAGCTGGTGCTCACGGTGTTGTCGGCCGACAGTCCCAGAGTGCCGGTCACATGGGTGGTGCTGGTGTCGGTGACGCGTACCTTGGCCACACTGATGACGTCCGACACCGCCACCGAAGCGTCCGCTGCCTTGTTGGTCAGCGCCGAAGTCGGTTTGGCGTCTGTGCTGACGGTCGATGAGGCAGACAGCGCAGCCTCACCGCCCGCCACCAGACTGCTGGCGCCACCCACCGTGACCGTGGCCTGTGATGACACGCGCTGAATCGACAGCGGCACCGGCAGCGAATTGGTCGACGTGTTGACGCTTGCGTTGGCGTTGAGTTCCAGTTTGTCGGTTGCGCTGATCTGGCTGGACTGAGCATTGATGGTGGCAGTAGCCACTGCCTGGTTGATGCCGCTGGAAACCAGCGCCGACGAATCGGTCAAGGACGACGACGCGCTCAAGGTGACATTGCGCCCCATCACGGTCGCCTGCGTCAACCCAATCTGCGCCGTGCCGCCACTGGTTTGGCTGGCGGTGAGCGTCACATCACCGCCGTGGAAGGCACTACCCGCCTCGGTCTGGGCCAGCACCTGGCTGCCAGATCCCAGGACCAGGCTGGGCGCTGTCAGCGAAATGTTGCCGGAGTTGCCAACGGAGGTGGCTGTCAGGTGGTTGCTGGCGCTGCCAATCTGGCGGCTCGACAGCAAAACGCCGGTCGCCAGCGTGATGCTGTTGTCCGCCAGCAGCGCGATATTTGTGCCGTCGTTGAGAACCATATTCGCGCTGACCAGCAAGTCGGCCGGATCAATCCATACCGTGCCGGCCTGACCCTGGGCGGCACCCGCCTTGAACACGCCGCCATCCAGCACTACTTCGCCGCGAGCGCTGAGCTCGATGGCGCCGCCATCGCCGCTGGTGCCGGCGCTGGCATCAATTCGGGCGCCGGTGCGAAAGGTGGCGCTGTTGCCGCCATCGATGTGGACCGTGCCACCCGACGAGTTGGCACCGTTGCCGCGCACGTCAATATGGGCTCCCGCTACCAACTCCACATGGCTGCCGGCCGTGACATCGACCGTGCCGCCATTGACGCCAGCGCTGCCGCCAGCCAGCAGCTGACCGCTGAGCGTCACATCGTTGTCAGCCACGATCTGGATGTGTCCCTCTTTCACCATCACGCTGGTGGCCGGTGACAAGCCGTTGACGTTCACCACATCGCTGAAGTTCGGCGCCGACGAAATGAAACGCGCGCCACTGTAGATGGCACCGCCGACACTGACCGAACCGGCGCTGAGCGC
>JBAXBQ010000035.1:0-33044 GCA_037141865.1 Comamonadaceae bacterium
AAGGCATCGATCACTCGAACCGGGTTGTCCTCGTTGACAAAATCCTCCAGGCTCTGCGGAAGCAAAAAGCTTTGCGCTCGGTCTTGACCTTCAATGAATCGCTTCATAGGGCAGTCTCCCGCAGTACGAATGATTCAGTTTAAATCAATCAGCGTTTTTACACAGGCTCTGCCCATTCCTGCCGGTGGCCGAAGTGAAAACCGATGGGATGGACGCTCCCACCCTAGGCGGCACCTTGATGTGCCAACTTGGAATGTGACATCTCCCAGTTACAGGTTGGGCAACGCCTGCAAGGGACTCTGTTTACCTCGGCGCAATGCAATTCTTACCCGCGCCATCAAAATATCCGGCTGAAACGGCTTGGTTATATAGTCGTCGGCCCCGATGTCGAGGCCCCTTATGATCATGTCGTCTGACGAGTATCCCGAAAGAAAGATGATTGGAACACTAGACGTCGCGCGAATGCTTTGCGCGATGAGAATTCCGTCCTCCTCCGGAAGTCCGATATCAAGCACGATGAGGTCAACCGCTCCCTGCTCCACCATGATCCCCAGTTGTGTGCCATTGCTTGGCATCACAACTTCGTACTCCTGGGCCAGAAGGAATCGAAGAAGCTCGCGCAAAACGTCGTCATCGTCGAGAACCGCGACACGAGCTTGCTTTTCATTCATGAAGGTTGATGTTTGAATTTGAAATCAAGGGCATAGCCACCCCTTGCTCCACAAATTGTATCCCTTACGTAACAACTGAGTCATTGGCGTCGAACAAATTGCTTTTATTGATGATGTCGTCTCGCCCCCATGGTGACCGGAGTCGCAGGCATCGTTTTGACCGCTTTTGATCACACCCGTACAGCTCTCGACCCGAGCAAATGCAGACGTCGCATGACTCCTTGCGCAATGTCCTGCAGCGGCAGGACTTCGTCGACCGCGCCCACAACAATGGCGGCCTTGGGCATGCCGAAGACGACACAGCTGGCCTCGTCCTGGGCGAAGTTGTAGGCACCGGCGTTCTTCATTGCCAGCATGCCCAAAGCGCCGTCCTTGCCCATGCCGGTGAGAATCACGCCCACTGCGTTCTTTCCGGCATTTTCGGCGACCGATCGGAACAACACATCGACGGAAGGCCGATGCCGGTTGACTGCCTCGGCGCCGCTTAGCTGCGTCATGTAGTTTGCACCGCTGCGACGCAGAAGCAGGTGCGAATGCCCCGGCGCAACATACGCGTGCCCGGGCAGGATGCGCTCGGCATCCTCTGCCTCCTTGACGCTAATGCGGCACAGGCTATCTAGCCGCGCAGCGAATGATCGCGTGAAGGTCTCCGGCATATGCTGCGTTATAAGAATGCCGGGACAGTCGGGTGGCATGTCCATGAGAAAATCCTTGATCGCTTCGGTGCCACCCGTTGAGGCACCGACGATGATTAGTTTTTCCGTCGAGATGGTGTGATTGCCTAGAGCTTGCACAACCCGATTGCCCCGCAATGTGCTCGCCGCCGGTCTGGCACGCGGGCGTGAGGCTGCTGCAGTACGGATCTTCTCAGCGATTTCGGAGGCGTAAACCTGTATGCCGTGGACGATGTCAATTTTTGGCTTGGATACATAGTCAATTGCCCCAAGCTCGAGCGCCCGCAGCGTGGCATCCGAACCCTTCTCGGTCAACGAAGACACCATGACCACGGGCATAGGGCGCAGTCGCATCAGTCGTTCGAGAAAATCCAAACCATCCATTTTCGGCATTTCCACATCCAGCGTCAGAACATCCGGATTGAGCGCGCGTATCATTTCTCGCGCAACCAACGGGTCTGGGGCCGCTCCAATGGCCTGCATGTCTGGCTGGCTGTTGATGATCTCGCTTAGCAGTTTTCGCATCAACGCAGAGTCGTCAATCACAATGACAGTTATCTTATTCATATCACGCCGCGATTGCGACCCTGCTTGTTTGCCCTAGTACAAGAGCCAAAAACTCCACTTCGGGTAGTGGACGGCTGAAGAAATAACCCTGCATCTCATCGCAGCCATGTTCACGCAGAAAGTCTAGCTGTTCCAAGGTCTCAACGCCTTCGGCGATCACTTTGTGTCGCAAGTTGTGCGTCAGGTTAATGATGGCGTGTGTAATAGACGAATCGTCGCTGTTGCCTGGAATATCCTTGATGAAAGAGCGATCGATCTTGATGTTGTCGATGGGAAAGCGCTTCAGGTAGGCAAGTGACGAGTAGCCGGTACCGAAATCGTCTATCGACAACACAATACCCATAGACTTCAACTGGCGTAACGTCCGTATGGCTTGCTCTGGATTTTCCATTACTACGCTTTCGGTGATCTCGAGCTCGAGCCATGCCGGGTCCAGGCCGCTGGCATCGAGCACTCGTGCCACGTCGCTCACCAGATTGGCTTGCACGAATTGACGCGCCGACAGGTTGACAGCGACACGCAACTGCGGCAAACCCTCGCGCTGCCATTCATGATTTCGCTCGCAGGCAGTTTTCAATACCCATGCGCCGATCGGAACGATTAGACCGGTTTCTTCAGCCAGCGGAATGAACTCCGCCGGAGAGACCATGCCGGTCCCGGGTCGCATCCATCGCACCAACGCCTCCATGCCGGTGATGCGGCCGTTGGCGATATTCACCTTAGGCTGGTAATGCAGAATAAATTCGCCGCGCTCCAGGGCATGTACCAGGCCGGTCTCGAGCGGTAGCCGCGCCATCGATTGCAATGGCATCGCTGTCGTGTAGAACTGCGCATTGTTTTTACCCCGTTCTTTGGCGCCATGCAAGGCGATATCGGCGTTTCTGAGTAGCGTCTTAGCGTCGCGGCCGCCGGTCGGATAAAGGCTGATGCCTATGCTCGCTGTGACGCGGTATTCCTGCCCGTCGAGCGCCATCAACCTGGCCACTGCCTCGAGCAACTTGCCAGCAACGCTGCCAACGTACCAACTGTCAGCATTCTCAACTATCAGCACTGCAAATTCATCCCCACCGACGCGCGCCAGCGTGTCCGCTTCGCGCAGACATTCCTTGGCCCGTTGCGCCACCAGTTGCAAGACACGGTCGCCATCTTCATGGCCTAGGGTATCGTTGAAAACCTTAAATCGGTCGAGGTCCATGATAAGAACTGCCAACCCTTTGTTGAATCTCTGAGCTTTGACCAGCGCTTGCTGCAGCCGCTGGTGAAAAAGAGTGCGGTTGGCTAGCAAGGTAAGTGGATCGTAATAGGCCAGCATATTCAGGCGCTCCAGGTCGCGCTTGCGAATGCTGATGTCGCTCAGAACCGCTGTGTACAGGCGCTTGCCGCTATGTGAGATTCTGGACAGCGACATCTCAAGTGGAAACTCCTCGCCACTGGCACGCAGACCAAATATCTCCGCTTCAACGCCAATTCGCATCACACTCGAGTCGTCGAGATGGAATTCGGCAAGACGCCGGGTCCAGGATTCGCGTTGGCGCTCCGGAAAGAGCAGTTCTCCAGGCGTGCCGATGGCGTCGACCGCGGAGCAACCAAAAATTGATTCCGCAGCTGCATTGAAGAGAACCAGGCGGAATTCTCCGTCCATCACGATAATGGCTTCTGCCGCCAAATGGATGATCCCTTGTAGCTGCTCTTCGCTCTCACGCAGCGCTTGTTCTGCGTTCGATCGAACGTCCAGCATTCGGTTAAGCTGATGCGCGACCAACCTGACCTCGGCAGGGCCGACGACCTTTGCACGTGCATCCAAATCACCAGCAGCCACATTGGCGCAGGTTCCGGTCAGTTCACGAACCGGTTCGACGATTGTCGAAGCGATTTTGTAGGCCAATGCCAGTGCCACTAACGACGTCGCCAGGCTGATCGTAATGCTGCTAACAAGCCTCGCGCGATGACTACCGAGTATTTCAAATTCCGCGATGCTGGAGATGACCCGCCAGTCAGTGGCGGGCACAGTTGCCTCAGCCCACATGCGTTGCAAGCCATCTGCGCCCGGCGCGGAAAAAAATGTACCGCCCTGTGAATCAATCTTCTTGGCCAGTAGATTGGCTATCGGGCTGCCTACCCAACTCGCGGAGTCGGCGGACTGCATAAGCATTTTGTCTTGTCGATCCAATACCGCGACCGTGAAAATGGCAGGAGTCGAGTGAAGCAACCGTTGTTCCAAAGCATTGAGATCAAGTTGCAGAATGAGCAGGCCCGATACCCTGGCGGACGCATCGCGTACCGGGTACTTCAATACCGACACCCATCGCCCGGACTGATGTCCGTGGTATGTGTCGCCAGCGCTAAATCTCCCGCTGCGCCCACTTTCCTTAAACCATGGATACAGTTCATCCCCAATTTGCGCCATCGGCGCCGATGGAAACGAGCAAATGATCTTGCCGCGGAGATCGTGCACGGCAAGTGTAGTGAACGCTGTATGCAGACGCACATATTCCCCGATCACTGGATCACACTGGCTTTCGTTGAGCGCCCTCACGAGCGGTCTTTCAGCAAGCTGTTGGAGCAGCACCTGGTTGTCGCGAAGCAAGACGCCCAGGTCTGCGGCAGTCTCTCGAGCGATGGCCTTGACACTGGCATAACCGACTTCGTTTGCCTCACGCGACTCGGCCAGAATCAGCCATGCAACCAACCCGGCCGCAGGCACAATGACCGCAAGCAACAACAGAATTAGCCTGGCTGGGATAGTTAGGTGATGCAGTTTCATGGTTGATTCAATAAGCTCAGACAGCGGAGTTCAACCAAACAATTCCACATCGCCCGTAACTTGATCGCTAACCAGGCGAGCGGCGTACTGAATTTCGCGTTCCCGAATCGTGTCGTTGTGCGTATTGCGCAACTTTTTTACCAGGACTTTTCCAGTCTTCGGGAAGTAATAGACTTTGCGCGGATAAATGTCGATAAGGTCCTGCGCTACAACGCGAATTTTCTCCGTCTTGAGGAAATTCATCGCGAAGTCAGCGTTGCGCTGCCCGATATTCATGGTGGTCATGCCCGGCAGCACACTGCCGCCGCCGAACACCTTGGCTTCGAGAAGAGTACGGTGTGCACCCATCGAAATCATGCTGTTGATCAGCAGTTCCATGGCGTAGGCGCCGTAACGCGCAGAAAGACTGGCCGGACTATCCTGATCAGCGAGTGAATCAGGCAGCATGAAATGATTCATGCCGCCGATTCCCGAGAGCTTGTCGCGGATGCATGCGGTGACGCAAGAACCGAGCACCGTAACCAGCACCATATCTCGCGTCGTAACATAAAACTCTCCCGGCAAAATCTTCGCTGCGTCGAGTTCGAAGTGTTTGTCAAAATACACGTTCGGAGCGAGCATTTCAGAGTGCCCTTAGGTGCCGACCGCGCGTGCCCGACCAACCTGCTCGTATACGGTCTTTCCACGCGGGCGGAACAGGTCTGCCGCATGATGAAAGCTCTCCGAGTGCCCGGCGAACAGCAGGCCATCCGGGCGCAGAAGTGGCACGAACTTCTTCAATATGCCATATTGCGTTGGCTTGTCAAAATAGATCATCACATTGCGACAAAAGATGGCATGGAAAGGTCCGCGAACCTGCCAACTGGCATCAAGCAGATTGAGCGGTCGGAAATCAATCAGCGCGCGCAATTCATCACGGACACGTACTTGACCGCCATGTTGTCCGGTGCCGCGAAGAAAAAAGCGCCGCACGCGCTCCTGGGACATTTTCTCCAGGCGCTCCATTGAGTAGACACCCTGCCTCGCCTTCACCAGCACGTTGGTGTCAATATCGGTGGCAAGTATGCGTACCGGGGGGGTAAACGAGCCGAATGTTTCGACTGCGGTCATTGCCATAGAGTACGGTTCCTCGCCGGTGGAAGCCGCCGAGCACCAAAGTGAAATCGCTCCAGCACCCTGGTGCCTTAGCAGCAACTCGGCCAGCAGCGGGAAATGATGTTCCTCGCGAAAAAACGCGGTCAAATTGGTAGTGAGGGAGTTGGTGAAAGCCTCCCATTCGGGGGCGTCTCCTTGCTCCAGCAGGATCAAGTAGTCTCTGAAGTTGGTTAGTCCCAGGGCACGCAGGCGTCGACCGAGTCGGCTGTAAACCATTTCATGCTTACTGCTACTCAGGGAAATACCGGCACGCGCAAATATCATCTTGCGCACACGTTCGAAATCGGACGCGGTGAATATGAATTCCCGTCCCTTTTCATTGGTTCGTTCAATCACTTCGTGAGTCTGCATTTCCAGTTTCCCCAGCGCCAGAGCATACCGGCATGTGCATGGCTGTCGTTCAAATCGTCGCGCAGGCGAGTATGCTTCGGGTGGCATCTGTGCAACAAATGATTCCCGCGGATTTCCCTTTCTCCGATGTATCCTCGTTGCTGAATAACTGATACGGGTGACTCAGCAGTCCTACTTCTTTATCGGCAACAGCCAGCGATTCTTGACCAGTGGCTCGCATGGAATTTGGCGACCGCAAGGAGCTTGACCTGACGCGAAAGTACGTGCTTTGATGCTTGACGGGGTCTCGGACCGGCCAGACGTTACCCCGACCGACCTTGCCCGCAGGCATCACCAACAAATTTTGCGATTTGTGCAAATTTGGTCCTCAAGTTTTTTTCCAAGATGTCGTTACTGCGTAAGAGTGGCGCTTTGTTCGACTCCTCAAGGGGCGCACGCTGCGGACGTGAAAAATGCAAATGAATCGGTTAAAGGATTCCTATCTCCCGCTTTTTCCCACAGATTGGAAAGAAGCGTCGCTGAAGTGCGCGTTTGTGAGTTGGAGCGTCAGTCAAATGGGGAAAGGGCCGCATTCGGCGGCGGCAATTGTCCGGCATGTCGACGCTGAGTCACTAGTCGCACTAAGCATCATTGCGGGGCAGTCGTGACAGTGCAGCACATCCGCCTACTGGTGGTCGACGACTCTGAAGACGATGCACGTCTATTGCATTGCGAACTGATCCAATCAGGTATCAAAATTACCTATTTCAGGGTCGATTGCGCTGAAGATATGCGGGTGGCGTTGCTGGACTCTGAGTGGGACATCATTGTTTCGGATCACGCCATGCCGCAATTCAGTTCGCTGGAGGCGCTTAATCTGCTGAGAGAAAGCGGCAAGGACATCCCGTTCATCATCTATTCGGGTGCTGTCAGCGAGCACGTCGCAATTGCGGCCTTGTGCAGCGGAGCGCAGGACTCGATACCAAAAGGTAACTTCGCCCGGCTCTTTCCCGCTATCGAGCGGGAAATTCACAGCGCGGTGGCACGTCGAGCCAGGGAACAGGCCAACGCCTACGTTCACAAGCTGGCCTTCTATGACAGCCTGACCGGATTGCCGAACACCAATATGTTTTGCAACTACCTGGCTGGCAGGGTGCAAGCGCAGGGGAACTGTGTTGCCATCTTCATGGTAAAGATCGACCGGCTGCTACGCATTAACAACTGTCGAGGCCACAAGACCGGGGAAGCGCTGGTTTGTCAGATCGCACAGCGCCTTCAGGACTGCGTGTCTGGTGACGGCATGGTTGCTAGATCCGGCCGGGATGAGTTTTTGTTATTCCTGGGTCACGCCTACAGCGAAGAATTGGTGCGCGTTGGCGCAGACGACATCAGGCAGGCCCTGTCCCGGCCTTTCATCGAGGGGGCGTGTGACTACCAATTCACTGCCAGTATTGGAATTAGCATGGCGCCTTGCGATGGCGATGACGTGTCCGCACTGCTGATCTACGCCGAAACGGCCATGCTTCGGGCGCAAGACTTGGGGGGTGATAACTGCCAGTTCTATGTGCCTGAAATAGCTTCGGCGGCGTGCGATCAACTGATGCTCGAGAGTTTTTTGCACAAGGCCATTTCAAGGCAGGAACTGTTCATTGAATATCAGCCCAACCTGAATAGCGAAACCAAGGTAGTAACAGGCTTGCAAGCTCAGGTGCGCTGGAAGCATCCCATATTAGGTCTGCTGCAATCCGATCAGTTTATTCCTCTGGCCAGCGAATCCAGCTTGATCGCAGACATAGGGGCCTGGGTGATGCATAACGCCTGTCGTCAGGTTCAGGCCTGGAGTCAAGCAGGGCACACCGAATTGACCATCGCAGTGAGGGTGTCCACGGTTCAGTTTTTGCGGCCCGACCTGTTGCAGACGGTTGCGCGGGTGCTTAAAGAAACCGGCATCGCGCCGAATTGTCTCGAACTCGAAATCACAGAGACGACGCTGACGCGCTACCCCGAGACGACGACCTTGACGCTGCAGGCGCTTAAAAATATGGGCGTCAGTATCGCGGTTTGTGGCTTCCGCACGGGTCACTCATTTCTTGACCACCTCAGGCGTTTCCCGATCGATATATTGAGAATTGACGAGTTACTTTGTGCCTTCGTAACACGGGACGCGAAAGGAGCCACGATCATGCGATCCGTTGTCGCATTAGCGCGCGACCAGGGCCTGACGATCGTTGCCGAAGGAGTCGAAACAGTCGAACAGTTTAATTTCTTGCGCCTGCAAGGTTGCGCCCGGGTACAAGGCGTCTTGTTCAGCCCGCCCCGATCTGTCGCAGATATCACAGAAATGCTGGGAGCAAGATTGGCTGGGCGGTCCCTGCCGCGTTCCCGATTGATCGCAGCAGAACAGTGCCAAGACATTCGTGTAGGACAAATTCCTACACGAGGATTCGCGGGGTTGGCAGCCTAAATAGGGACGAATTCCCATTCATCAAACAAATTCTCAAATCCACAATGCAGCTATGCATCGGGGCTAATTGGCCTTGAGCAGAAACAAACTGGGGATAAATGATGAATACGTCCGACGTCCAAGCAGAAATCAAGGAACTGAACCTCGCCTACCTGATGCTCGCACAAAGCATGATCCGCGAAGATAAGTACGCGGCGGTTTATCGCTTGGGGATCAGCCAGCAATCGGTCGATATTCTGGCAGACCTGACGACCAGCCAAGTGCTAAAAATGGCTGGTGCGAATGTGCTTCTGTGCCGTATGCGGTGCGAAGACCGTTTGATTCTAGGACTGCTTGCAAGCCATGACAGGGACAGTGTCATGTCGCAATCGCACGCAGCCATTTTGCTGGCGGCACACCCCGCCGAAGCGCTGGCCTAAGACCGAATCGGACAATCCCATGAAAAACAAGAGCGTCGTATCGGAGAGCAACGAGATCCAACTCGCCATTGAACTCATTCATCTTGGCGCACGATTGCAGGTGCTGGAGACCGAGACCGGCCTGAGTCGCGAGCGTCTACTCAAACTGTACAAGGAAATCAAGGGTGAGTCTCCTGCGAAAGGGATGCTGCCGTTCTCGGCCGACTGGTTCATGAGTTGGCAACCCAACATCCACGCGTCCCTGTTTGCCAACATCCGCCAATACCTGATCGCCAATAGTGATTTGTCAGGGGTGCATGCGCTGATCAAGAGCTACCGACTGTATCTTGAGCATGTTCACACCAACAATCTCGAACCGATCCTGACGTTGACGCGGGCCTGGACATTGGTGCGCTTCCTCGGTCCTCTGCTGGAGACGATTACCTGCAAGCGATGTGGGGGCAATTTCATGGCCCATCGTTTCGACATCAATCGGAGTTACGTCTGTGGACTCTGTCGCCCACCATCACGCGCAGGAAAGTCCAAAAAGCATGCGCTTGAATTGAAACATGAAATTCTGGTCTAGTCATATTGGCGCGTTGAACCATCTCTCCGATCGAAAACCGAATCGCTCTTGGTCGGGTAACTTTTGATGCGACTGGGACCAAATCGATAGCAGGCTTGGATGATGGATCAACCGGGTTACACCGTTAGCAGGAGAATTTAGTGCTGGTTATCGTTGGTTACGTAGTGATCCTGGGTGCAGTGTTCGGCGGATTCGCTCTGGCCGGAGGCCACCTTGCATCCTTGCTGCAACCGGTGGAATTGCTGATGATTTTCGGTTCCGCCGCAGGTGCGTTCCTGGTGTCGAATCCGAACAAGGTCATTGTGGCCACGCTGAAGGCGCTACCAAGCTTGATGCGCGGCTCGCGCTATAACAAGATGCACTATCTGGAAACACTCTCGCTACTCAATGACATCCTGGCAAAAGTGCGCAAGGAGGGGCTTATGTCCATTGAGGCGGATGTCGACGCCCCCGACAAGAGTCCGATCTTCGCCAAGTATCCGACGGTCACCTCCGATCATCATGTCCTGGAATTCCTTACAGACTACCTGCGCCTCATGGTCGGTGGCAACTTGAATGCCTTTGAAATCGAGAACCTGATGGACGTTGAGATCGAAACCCACCATGAGGAGGCGAGCATTCCGATTCAGGCGATAGAAAAAATGGCCGATGCCCTGCCAGCGTTTGGCATAGTGGCGGCGGTCATGGGCGTGGTTCATACCATGGAATCGGTCGGAATTCCGCCGCAGCAACTGGGCAGGCTGATTGCCGCCGCCTTGGTTGGCACTTTTCTCGGCATATTGCTGTCCTATGGATTCGTTGGGCCATTGGCAACCCTGCTTCATCATAAGCTTGTCGAGTCGACCAAAATGCTGCAGTGCGTGAAGGTCACATTGCTGGCTAACCTCAACGGTTACGCACCGCAGGTGGCAGTGGAATTCGGGCGCAAGGTGCTGTTTTCAACGGAGCGACCTACGTTCATGGAGCTAGAAGAAGAAATAAAGCAACGCAAGACGCGTTAAGCAATCGGCGCAGCAAGCACAGACACCATGAGCGACGACGGCATAAAACCCATTATCGTAAAGCGCGTGAAAAAGCTCGCTCCGGCTCACCACGGGGGCGCGTGGAAAATCGCTTATGCTGATTTTGTGACTGCGATGATGGCTTTTTTCCTTCTGATGTGGCTGTTGGGCTCGACCACATCGGGAGAGCTGAAGGGCATCGCAGAATATTTTCAGACACCCCTCAAAGTTGCGCTGGGGGGTGGCAGTGGCACTGGGGACAGCTCAAGCATTATTAAGGGCGGTGGCCAGGACCTGACCCGCACTGAGGGACAGATGAAGAAGGGCGAGATCAGGGAAGAGAAAAAGACGATCAACCTCAAGGCGGCAGAAGCCGAACTGGCACGCAAGGAGCTTCTCAAGCTGCAGGAATTAAAGGGACGCATCGAGGGCGCAATAGAAAACAACGCGGCACTGAAGCCGTTTCGCAACCAGATTCTGCTTGACATTACTGCCGAAGGTTTGCGTATCCAGATCGCCGATGAAAACAATCGGCCAATGTTCGCCAGCGGCAGCGCACAATTGCAACCCTACAGCCGGGACATCTTGCGCGAGATCGGCCATTCGCTGAACGACACACCCAACCGCATCAGTATTTCCGGGCACACCGACGCCCACCCCTATTCGGGTGGATCCAAGGGCTACAGCAACTGGGAGTTGTCGGCCGACCGGGCCAATGCCGCGCGGCGGGAGCTCACTGTCGGGGGCCTGGATGAAACCCGTGTGCTCAGGGTGATAGGACTGTCTTCGGCGGTGTTGCTGGATCCCGCGGATCCCTCGAATCCGGTCAATCGCCGCATCAGCATTATCGTCATGAATAAGAAAACCGAGGGCCTGGTCAGCAAGGATGGTGAAGTGACCGAGATCGATCCGAAACCTGACAGCCCGGCAGGAACACCTGCTGGAACCACTGATGCAACCGTTGCCAAACCCTGAGCCCGTCGCCCATCTTGTTGACGCCGCAGCGGTAGCCGACTGGCCTGCGCGAGTGCCGCTGCGGCAAGCAGCTATGGCGCAGATCGGGGCGTGCCTGGTGGTTCTTATACTAGGGACCCTGCTTTCGGATGCCACCGAAACGAGCCACATGCTCATGTCATTGGCTTTGCTGCAGGGGGTGGTCGCTGCCGGTCTGGGTCGCGGCCTGAAAATGGACCCCTGGTGGCTTCCAATCCATGCCCTGTTCGTGCCCGGCCTCGTATGGACACAGGCGTTGTGCGTGCCACCCGGGTACGCGCTTGGCGCATTCTGTCTACTGGCGTCGCTGTATTGGGGGGTGTCACGAACGCGTGTACCGCTCTTTCTGTCGAGCCGAGTAACCATGCAGGCAGTCGCCAACCTCTTGCCACGCGAGCGCAGTTTCACTTTTCTCGATATGGGTTGCGGGTTGGGAGGGGTGCTGACAAGCCTGGCGCAGGCGCGACCGGCAGGCCGCTATCACGGCATCGAGTCGGCGCCGATGCCGTTCCTGTTAAGTCGGCTTCGTACGGCCTTCAGATCGCGATTGATCCGAATAACGTGGGGAGATTTCAACGCAATCGACCTCGAGCACTATGACGTCGTCTTTGCCTACCTGTCGCCCGCTGCGATGGGTGACGTGTGGCGCAAGGCGAGAAGCGAAATGCGCCCAGGCAGTTTGCTTATCAGCAACAGTTTCGCCGTTCCCGGCGTGGCGCCAGCGGTGACGATTGCGACGGGTGCGCGGGACGGTTCAAGGTTGCTGCTATGGCGCATGTGAGACAGGAGCTTAGCGGTGACTGAACCGACCCGCAGCGAATCAGCCTGGATCCACTATTTGGACGGGGTTGAGATACCCGTGCTTCGACGTACCGTTGAAGAGTTGGCGCGGTTGCGGGAGAATGAGGATCGGGTCACAGCGCGCGATATCGCGCACGTTTTGCTGCATGATCCGATGCTGACGCTGCGAGTGTTGCGCTATCTGCAGATGCACCGCCGAGCAGCGCAGACGGCCGAAATCACGACCGCCGAACACGCCCTGATGATGCTGGGCATCGGACCATTTTTTTCGATCTTTGTCAATTTGCCGGTGGTCGAGTCGTTCATGGAGAACCAGCCCGAGGCACTTGAAGGATTGCTGCGCGTCTTATATCGCGCACACCATGCGATGCTTTACGCTCACGATTGGGCCAGTCAGCGCCAGGATCTCAGGGCAAATGAAATTGCGATAGCGGTTCTGTTGCACGATCTGGCGGAAATGTTGTTCTGGTGCTTTGCACCTAAAGAGTCACTGAAAATGGCCGCTCTGCGACGCTCAGACGAAACCCTGCGCAGCAACGTGGCGCAGACAACAGTACTTGGATTCAAGCTTTCTGATCTTCAGGCCAAACTGATCGCGCAGTGGCAATTGGCGCCCATGTTCCGGGCGCTGATAGATGAATCGCACACGCCGCAGGCGCGCGCGACGAACATGGAACTGGCGGTCAACCTGGCGCGCCATTCTGCTGATGGGTGGGACAACCCCGCACTCCCTGATGACTATGTCGAGATCCAGCATTTCCTGAAATTGCCGCCGCCCGAGATATTGGCGCGAATACACAGTACAGCGCTCAAGGCGATGGTGGCGCGGGACTGGTACCACCAAGAAAACGCACTGGTTCCGCCAGACCTTAGGATATCCCGGACCGGACTTCAAGAAACCCCAGGATCTGACGATAACTAGTTCATGGCTGGACGCCGGACGTCCGTGACCTGACAGTTGCATTGGAGCAATAGATGACGGATAAAAACATGAAGTTCCTGGTAGTGGACGATTTTTCGACCATGCGCAGAATCTTGCGCAATCTGCTTAAGGAGTTGGGTTTCCACAATGTCGACGAGGCCGAGGACGGCGTAGAGGCGCTGGGAAAGCTTCGCGGCGGCGCATATCAGTTCGTTATTTCGGACTGGAACATGCCCAACATGACCGGACTTGATCTTCTGAAGAGTATTCGCGCCGACCAGACCCTGAAAGGTTTGCCAGTGCTTATGGTGACTGCGGAAGCGAAGAAGGAAAACATCATTGCCGCGGCCCAGGCTGGTGCCAGTGGCTACGTGGTCAAGCCTTTCACCTCGGTGACCCTTGATGAGAAGCTTAACAAGATTTTTAAAACCATGGAAGCGGGAGTGCAGGCATGAGCGCGTTATCGGTGGAAGCAGATTCGGAGGACCTTGAAGCCCTGTTCGATAGCATCGTTAAGGACAACTCGGCAAGAATAAAATCAACCTTGCCCGTGGTGCAAGCCAACGCCGGAGAAACTCCTGGCGCCAGTGTGATGAGCCGCGTCGGCCAACTTACTCGCATGCTTCACGACACCTTGCGCGAGCTTGGCTATGACAGGCTGCTGGAACAGACTGTGGCAGCCATGCCCGACGCACGAGACCGGCTGGACTATGTGGTCAAGATGACCGAGCAAGCCGCAGTTCGGGCCCTCAACGCAATCGAATGCGCTCAACCGATTCAAGACCGGATAGCAAGCGAATCGGAGTGCCTGTCGACGAGCTGGAAAAAGTTGTTTGACCAACAGTTGAGTGTGGCCGAATTCAAGACTCTGGTGGCCGACACGCGAGAGTTTCTCGACGATTTGCCGGTGCAAACGCGCGCCACCAATGCTCAGTTGATGGAGATCATGATGGCGCAGGACTTCCAGGATCTAACCGGGCAGGTTATAAAGAAGATTGCCGGGCTGGCCCACTCGATGGAACAACAACTGGTTCAACTGCTGGTCGATATGATGCCAGCGGAAATGCGCAAGGAAATAGATACCGGATTGCTTAACGGCCCGGTGATCAATGCGACCAGCAGCAATGTGGTCACTGATCAAAATCAGGTCGACGACCTGCTAGCCACTCTCGGGTTCTAGACCTACTCCCCGCGGTTATGAATTGCGCGGGTAAACCGGTACTGTTCGACTGATGGAGTCTTGCATTCGCGTTTGATAATCCTGTCCATATTGTTAAGGACAGGAGATGGCAGAAGACTCTGATTTAGAACGCACAGAACCGGCATCCATTCGGCGGCGCGAAAAGGCGCGCGAGGATGGGCAGGTGGCGCGTTCGCGGGAACTGTCCACGCTCGCATTGTTGCTCGCCGCTGGCGGCGGCTTTTGGATGATGGGCGCTGGCTTGGCTGACCGACTTGCAGTCCTCATGCGACAGAGCATGCGTCTAGACCGCGCAATAGCCTTCGACACCGACTTGATGCTGTTGCGACTGAAGGATTCTTCGGTCGATATGGTGCTGGCATTTTCCCCATTGCTGGTGCTGCTGGTGCTGGCCGGCATTGCTTCTGCGCTGCTGCTCAACGGCTGGCTTTTCAGCTTCAAGCCGCTGATGCCGGATTGGGGACGGATCGACCCGTTGAAAGGATTGGCGCGTATCCTGTCTTGGAACGGAGTGATCGAGATGCTCAAGGCCATCGCCAAGACCGTCGTCGTTGGCGTGGTTGCTGTCTGGGTTATCTGGCACAACTTTGGCGCCGTGCTGTCCCTAACGGCAGAGCCACTCGATTCTGCTGTGGTGCACCTGGTGCGCATGCTCGGGCTCAGTTTTCTCACCCTGGCTGGGGGTATCGGATTGGTGGCTGCAGTAGACATCCCTTACCAGATCTGGGACCATGAGCGAAAATTGCGCATGACGAAGGAAGAGGTGCGCCAGGAGAACAAGGAATCCGAAGGTGATCCGCATGTCAAGGCGCACATTCGCAATCAGCAACGAGAGATGGCGCGGCGCCGCATGATGGCGGAAATTCCCAAAGCCGACGTCGTGGTCACTAATCCAACACACTATGCAGTGGCCCTGAGCTACCGCGACCAGGCAATGGGCGCTCCGCGAGTGGTGGCGAAAGGCGCGCACCTTCTGGCCGCGCGTATCCGCGAACTGGCCGACGAGCACCATGTGCCCATACTGCAGGCGCCAGCGCTGGCGCGCGCCTTGTACCGTCATACCGAAATTGGCGATGAAATCCCGGCCGCGCTCTATTCTGCCGTGGCAGAAATTCTCGCCTATATTTATCAACTGCGCCGTCATCGGGTAGAAGGCGGACCGACGCCGCAACCACCTGAGTTGCCGGCGCTGCCAGACGGACTTGATCCAGGTCCCAACATGAGTCTAGCCTCAGAGCTTGATCTGGACGCAGTGGCATGAACAACACATTCGACCTGAAACACCTGCTGGGCCAAATGGGACTGCGTGCGGCGGCCGTGCCGATGCTGATCATCATGATCCTGACGATGATGATCCTGCCGGTTCCGCCGTTTCTGCTAGATCTGCTTTTCACCTTCAATATTGCGATCGCAATCATCGTACTGCTGGTAAGTCTGTACACGCTCAAACCGCTGGATTTTGCGGTATTCCCAACGGTGTTGCTGCTCACGACGCTGTTGCGTCTATCACTCAATGTTGCCTCAACGCGTGTGGTGCTGCTGCATGGTCACAATGGACCGGACGCCGCCGGCAAGGTGATTGAAGCCTTTGGGCAATTCCTGGTTGGTGGCAACTATACGGTTGGCCTGGTCGTATTTTTTATCTTGGTAGTGATCAATTTCGTTGTCATCACCAAGGGCGCTGGGCGCATTGCCGAGGTTAGCGCGCGATTCACTTTGGATGCAATGCCGGGTAAACAAATGGCGATAGACGCTGACCTTAACGCCGGCCTCATTGGCGAGGATGAAGCACGCCGCCGTCGCAAGGAGACTGCACAGGAGGCCGAGTTCTTCGGTTCCATGGATGGTGCGAGTAAATTCGTGCGCGGCGATGCGGTTGCCGGCATCATCATTTTGCTTGTCAACATTGTGGGCGGCCTGGTAGTCGGTATGGCGCAGCACGACCTTGATTTCGCGACCGCCACCAAGTTTTACATCCTTCTCTCCATCGGCGATGGTCTGGTTGCGCAGATTCCCGCGCTGGTGATCTCGACGGCTGCCGGCATTGTCGTCAGTCGCGTTCGCAGCGATCAAGACATCGGCGAGCAACTCGCAGGACAACTCTTCAACAGGTCGCAGGTGTTGATGATTACCGGAGCAATTCTCGGCATCATGGGGTTGATTCCGGGTATGCCCAACTTCGCATTCCTGTTACTGGCGGTGCCGTTGATCGGCGGTGGCTACATGATCGCCAAGCGCCAGTCGGCGCCGGCAGCGGCGGCGCCGGAAGCGCCAGTCGCCAGCCCTGCGGTCGAAGCATCATGGAACGACGTTGTCCCAGTCGACACGCTCGGGCTGGAGGTCGGCTATCGTCTGATCCCGCTGGTGGACAAAGGGCAGGACGGTGAGCTACTCAAGCGGATCAAGGGCTTGCGCAAGAAATTTGCGCTCGATCTTGGCTTTCTTGCACCGGCGGTGCATATCCGCGACAACTTGGAACTGCGTCCGAACGGCTACCTGCTCACCTTGAAAGGGGTTGAGATCGGCCGCGGCGAGGCCTATTCTGGCATGTACCTGGCGATCAATCCAGGACACGTCAATGGCACCTTGCCAGGCGCCGTCACGCGCGAGCCTGCATTCGGCCTGCCGGCGGTTTGGGTGGAAGCTGGTTTGCGTGATCAGGCGCAGACCTTTGGCTACACAGTGGCCGATGCCGGCACGGTGATCGCTACCCACCTCAACCACGTCATGCAAACACATGCAGCCGAACTGCTGGGTCGCCAGGAAACGCAGCAGTTGCTCGAGCACGTTGGACGCGATTCACCCAAATTGATCGAAGACCTGGTGCCAAAACTGCTGCCACTAGGTACCGTGCAAAAGGTGCTGCAGCGCCTGCTCGAAGAGGGTGTCCATATTCGGGACATGCGTACCATCATTGAAGTATTGGCCGAACATGCTGCCAAAGTGCAGGACGCAGGCGACCTGACTGCACTGGTTCGCGTTGCACTTGGCCGTGCAATCGTCAAGCAACTTTACCCGACCGGCGACGAACTGCAGGTCATGGCGCTTGAGCCGGGGCTGGAACGCGTCCTGCTGCAGGCGGTCCAATCCAGAACCGGTGAGACAGCGGGCATCGAACCCGGTCTGGTCGACACCTTGTTGCGCGAGGCAGGTGCGGCTACGCAGCAACAAGACCGGCTTGGTCTGCCGTCTGTGCTTCTGGTACCGGCCGAACTGCGGGTGCTGCTGGCGCGCTTTCTGCGGCGCGCCGTATCGCAGATCAAGGTCATTGCGCACAGCGAGGTCCCAGATACCTGCACCATCAAAGTCACTGCGTTGTTAGGGAGTCGAACATGATAGTCAGAAAGTTCTTGGCCAATAGTTCGCGTGAGGCATTGCACTTAGTGCGACAAGGCCTGGGCAGCGATGCGTTGATTCTGTCGAATCGCGCGGTCGAGGGGGGCATCGAAATTCTTGCCGTGGCGCAGGGTGATCTGTCGTTGCAAGGCACACCACAGCCGAGTGCCCCAGACAATGATCAGATCAAGGCACCAGGGTGGGCGCGCGGCGCTCCACAGGTCACACCCGCGGCCTTAGCGGCTGCACCGATCGACGACGCAGTTTCAAGCAGCATGGTGCGGGAGATCAGGTCGATGCGTGGTCTGATTGAACAGCACCTCGTTTTTCAGGCATGGGATACTGTCCAGCAGCGCGGGCCAGGCAAGGCGCGTCTGCTGCGCGACATGCTGCATGCCGGCTTCAGCGCCGCGTTGGTGCGGCAATTTCTTGCCAAGATGCCACATGGTCTGGTGGACGATCAGGCACTAAACTGGGTGAAGGCGATGCTGGATCGCAACTTGCGCACTGTCGCCGCGACCGATGAAATTGTGGAACGAGGCGGCGTCTATGCGTTGGTCGGCCCAACCGGAGTCGGCAAGACCACCACAATCGCCAAAATTGCCGCGCGTGGTGTGGTGCGCTACGGCGCAGACCGGCTCGTCCTGTTGTCCACGGACAGCTACCGGATCGGCGCCCACGAACAGTTGCGCATCTACGGCAAGTTGCTGGGCGTGCGAGTCATCGCCGTCAAGGACGCATCCGACCTGCAGTTCGTGCTCGACGACCTGCGCAGCAAACATCTGGTGCTGATCGACACCGTAGGCATGGGCCAGCGCGACCAGATGGTGACTGAGCAGCATGCGCTGCTATCAGCACCCGGAACGAACGTGCAGCGCCTGCTGCTGCTCAATGCGACCGGCAACGGCGCAACCCTGGACGACGTCGTACGCGTATACCGCGGTGACGGTGTGCAAGGTTGCATCATCACCAAGCTTGATGAGGCGGTGGACTGTGCCACCGTGCTCGATACCGTTATCCGCCATCAACTTTCACTGCAATACGTCACCGACGGTCAACGGGTACCGGAGGACTTGCACCTGCCAGACCGCGACGATCTATTGCAGCGCGCGCTGCACCCGGCTAGCGAACCCTCCGCGCACCATCTGGATGCCGCCGAATGCCAGCTGATGTTGGCTACCGCAGCAAATACCGGTGCTGCCGTTGGAGCACATCTTGCCTAAGGTGCGCATTGACCAAGCCGAGGGCCTGCGTCGTATGCTTGACCAGGGCGGGTTGCGCGTGGTTTCGGTCAGCACCGGCGACAGCGGCGGCCCTGGTGCCATCGTCAATCTTGCTGGGGCGCTGGCCGAACTGGGGCGTGACGTGTTGATACTTGACGGTAGGCCCAGCGCGCGTGGCGTCACCAGCGCACTCGGTTTGAAGGCGCCGCCTGACCCCTATGACGCGAGCAGTGGGCGTGAACTTGAAGACATGATCGTCCGTGGTCCGGCCGGAATCCGCGTCCTGTCGCTGGTGGACAGTGCACGTGCGCCAGCCCCGCTAACAGAACGCGATCAACTACGCTTGATGCAGCGTCTTGGCAACCTTGGGATTCCGGTCGATACCTTGCTGGTAGACGCAGCACCGGGCCGCGCCAGCGCCCTGTTTTCACCCTGCGCGGGCGTCCGTGAGGTAATCGTTCTGGCCGGCGGCAACGCGCAGGCAATCACTGCCGGTTATGCATTGATCAAGCGCCTGAGCAATGAATTCGCGTGTCATGAATTCCATGTTCTTGTCAACAACGTGGCCAGCGAGAGCTCGGCTCGAACCATCGTCCGCAACATGGCCGACGTGGCCCGGCGTTACCTGCGGGTTTCCATTGACTTCATGGGACACGTGCCACCGGATGAAAAGCTGCGGCACGCGGCTCGCCTGCGACTTCCCGTGGTTGCGGCATTCCCGGCCGCCACCGCCTCCGTCAGCTTTCGAAGCCTGGCACAGGCCATCACCAGTTGGCCATGTGATGGTGTCGACACTCATACTTTCGATGGGGTCATAAACCGTGCCCCCCGTTTGAACAGCCTGCGCCCCGTTGCGGCTTAAGCCAACCACCAGGACCCGCATGTACACTGCCGCCGCCACCCTTGACAAGAGCCAGTACTTGACGCTCTACGCGCCTCTGGTAAAGCGTATCGCCTATCACATGATGTCCAAGCTTCCGGCCAGCGTTGAAATCGACGACATCATCCAGACCGGCATGCTCGGTCTGCTTGATGCGATCAATCTTTACGAAGAGTCCCACGGAGCCAAGTTCGAGACCTATGCGGCACTGCGCATCCGTGGTGCCATCCTTGATGGGCTGCGCCAGGTCGATTGGTTGCCGCGCAGTTTTCGGCGTGACTTGCGCCGCATCGAAAATGCGATCTCCAAGGCTGAACAGCGCCTTGGACGAGCGCCGTCAGAGCATGAAGTGGCCCTCGACATGGACATGACGCTGGCCGATTATCAAAAAATGCTGCAAGACGCGCGTGGCTACCAGCTAATCTCTTTCGAGGACTTGAATCAAGATGATGGTGACGAATATCTTGACCGCCACTGCCAGGATACAAGCGCAAACCCGCTCGAAGTTCTGCTGGATCGCAGCCTGCGCGAACGACTCGTAAAAGGAATCGAAGCGCTGCCGGAACGGGAGAAAACCGTGATGGGACTCTACTACGAGGAGGAACTCAATTTTCGCGAGATTGGCGAAACGCTGGGCGTCAGCGAATCGCGCGTCTGCCAGTTGCACACCCAGGCGATTGCGCGCCTGCGCAGCCAAATTCGGAACCTTTGACCCATGGACCTGAGCAGCCTGATCGGCATCGCCATCGCTCTGACCGGCATCATCGCAGGGCAATTTCTGGAGGGCGGATCGGTCGCTTCGCTGATGCAGAGCGCGGCGTTGCTGATCGTACTGTGCGGAACCGCTGGCGCCGTCATAGTGCAGTGTCCGCAAGGTGTTTTCATGCGCGGCGTGAGAATGGCCAAATGGATTGTGATTCCGCCGGAATTTGCGCTGCAGCGCATGATTGGGGAAATTCTCCGCTGGAGCCTTTCTGCACGCAAGGAGGGGTTTCTTTCGCTCGAGGAGCGGGCCAACATTGCGGAGGATCCGATAGCACGCAAGGGATTGCAAATGTTGGCGGATGGCATCGAGCCGGGGAAACTGCGCGAAGCGATGGAAGTGGAATTGCTCACCTTTGAAGACCACCACCGACAAGCCGCACGGATTTGGGAGGCTGCTGGAGGTTATGCACCCACTATCGGCATTCTGGGAGCGGTGTTGGGACTGATCCATGTGATGGAAAACCTGTACGATCCGACCCGGCTGGGCAGCGGAATTGCAGTTGCATTCGTATCCACCATTTACGGAGTCGGACTTGCCAATCTTGTTTTCCTGCCAGTGGCAAACAAGCTCAATGTACTGATAGGTCGGCAACTGCTGCTGCGCGAAATCATGGTGGACGGACTGGTCCTGATCGCCTCCGGTGAGAGCACCCGTTTGATCGAAACCCGGCTGCTCGGCTACGTCACCGACCAGCGGCCCGACGCCGGCGGCCTTTGATCGCGCGTCGCACGCAAGGAATTGCCCGCACATGCGCCGCAGGAGAAATTCTTCCAATCAGGGGCAAACCGGCAGTCAGGATCGCTGGCTGGTTTCTTACGCAGATTTCATCACGCTGATGTTTGCCCTGTTTGTCGTCATGTACGGTCTGTCCTCAGTGAGCGAAGGAAAATTTCGAGTACTGGGGGATTCACTGTTCAACGCCTTCGGCAGCAACGTAGTGAGAAGGCTGCAACCCCCGACACAGCCCGCGACGCCAGACCTGGCCGCGCGCAGCTTCGGCAAACCACCTGAACCGCAGGCCAAGCAGCGCGAACAGATGCGCGGCCTGGCCCGCGACATTCTGATGGTAATGGACGAACTGGTGCGCGACGGCCAAGTCAGGGTAACCCAAACCAATTGGGGTATTTCGGTAGAAATCAACGCGAGCGTGCTGTTCGCCTCCGGGCAAGCGCAGGTGCGCGCTGAGTCTGGGCGCACTTTGCAAAAGGTTGCCAAGGTTCTCGCAACGACAGAGCAGGTGATCCAGGTCGAGGGCTACACTGACAACATGCCGATCAAAACCAGCCAGTTTCCGTCCAACTGGGAATTGTCGGCAGCACGTGCAAGCAGCGTGGTGCGACTGCTCATCGACAATGGGGTTGCGGAGCCCCGCCTAAGCGTCATTGGTTACGGCCCAAACCGTCCGGTGATGGACAACACTACACCAGCAGGTCGTGCACGCAATCGTCGGGTCACAGTGATGATACTTTCGCAGGCTGTCGGCAAGTCGGTGGACGTTGCAGTCGGAGGCGTCGCCCCGAAACCCTAGCGACAACCGGTCGGAGTCTCAGAATAGTGACTAAACCTGACTAAACGATCTCGTGCTGCGCATGGGGCGCAAGCGTCCGTCGGAACTGTAGACTCGGTCGTCCGGCGACGAGAGCCGCAAAACGGCGAGCTTATGCCGGATCTGCTGCAACTGACTTTCGATCATGTTGCCATTGCTTTCATGAATCCGCCATGCCGTCTTTGCTTGTGCCAGCAGATCCTGCCAAATCCTCTGGGTGGTCGTGGCAAGTTCCGGATTGCGACCCAGCCAAGTCCGCATGCCCTCGGCGGTCCCGCTCAGGCTCTGGGCCGCCAGATGGCGGCTACGCTGTTCGCCTAGCTGTGTCAAGCGCGCAATATGGATGGATTTGTCTTTGGCAAGATCCGAAACTCGCTCAGCATCGCACTGGACCAGCGCATCCTGCTCCGCCTGCAACAAAACGGTAAAACTCGCCAGCGCGCTGTGCTCGTCGCGCAGTCCGGAAACGAAACTCTCAGCGCTTGGTGTGGTTCCTGCACTCGGCAGCGAATTACGCATCGTCAGGCTAATCTCGATCGCATCAACTCGCGCGCTGTTTGCAGGAGATGGTCAGCCACCACCTCCGGATTGACCTTGAAGCGGCCCTGCGCAATAGCCAGCCTGATTTCTGCCACGCGTGCGGCGTCCACCACCGGCGAGTCGGACATATTGCTACCGATCATCTGCAATTGCGAAGAAAGGGCACTTAGCTGAACGCGGTCAGCGGAACTCGCACCAGCGCTTGGTGTGCTGCGCGCTCCCTTGCTGGGCCGGGACGCACCTGCTGCCACCCCGGGGGTGCCGCTTGATTTGATGGAACTGTCGATTTTCATGTTCGTTACCTCAGTCTACGGCTGTATGTCTCTTATTACGGCAGCCTGGCAGAGAACTTTAGTCCAAATTTGCAAAATTACGAATTTCTTCAAGAGCCGCCCGCTTTGGGTCACTCCAGAACCTGGCAAGAGGCGCGCCAAGTCCGTCAGCGCTTTCAAGATCGTTTTGAAGTTGCAACGCATACCACCTACTGGATTTCCACGATGGCGCCGAGGCGAGCAATGCCGTTGACAGTTTGACCCGAAGCAGTGCGAACCTGCGCCACCTGACCCTCGGCTGCGTTGCTCACTGCCTTGCCGGTGGCGCTGACCTTGAATCCCGCTCCCTGTGCGCGCAGAGTCACCGACTGTCCTTGCTGAATGACCGGAGGCGAGCGCAATAAATCCTGTCGCAACGGTTGTCCGGGCGCGACGCCGAGTGTGACGATTCGCCCGAGCGCCTGACCAGGCTCAGTGATGACCGCCGTCGCAAGCGTTCCGAGATCGGCCTGCTGCACCGCCAGATCGCCGGGTTCAATGGTTTTTCCTTGCGCCAGCGCATGGGCAGCGACCACCACGTCGGCCATGACCTTGACTCCAATCGCAACATATATTGTCCATGGTTTGCTGCCATTGCAGCGCACACCCACGTTGGTGCTTCCCCACAACCGCGCACCGGTCGGCATAAAGGCTTCCGGGTTGGGGCAGGGCGCTAAAGTAAGGCGGGTATCGATCGCACCAATTGTTAAACTCACTTTGCCGGGCAGACCTGCCGATTGTTGCTGCACCAGCAGTTCGACCGCCGTCTGGATTTGATCGAGTTGCGCCGGTTCGATAGTCGCCTGGCAGACGGCGACGCTACCGCACAATAGCTGCACGGCAAGAACGCAGTTTCGCAAGTACATCGATGCTCGCTCCGGGTTGATTAAACACGCTGACCTAACAGCACGCAATCAATATATCCGAACGGCGTTCAATGCAGCGCCGGATAAGAAGCGCTTTTCACCGGCATCTCGTGGCTATGGCGCCCCGCACTCATGGGTTCATCACATCGAATGCTGCCGCAAGTGGCAATCCCCCAGTAGCAACGCACTAAACGCGGAACTGAATGGACTTTACGCCGCTAATCCGGGCGCTCTAAAAATCCACGACGCATACCATGATGGCCAAGCTCAGTGCTGATTGGCAGACTGAACGACGCAAACCTACATGCCATGATTGAATCACTTGACAAGCTGTTCCAGTTCCATGCGAACGCGCTCAATGTGCGCGCTTATCGCCAGCAATTGTTGGCGTCCAACATCGCCAACGCCGAAACACCTGGCTACAAAGCGCGCGACATCGATTTCGCGGCGGCGCTGCGCAACGTCGGCTCGACCAGCGCCGTGACTGCCATGCCGCTGAACTCAAGCAATGACCACCATCTGAGCGTCGCCGCAGGGAATGCTGCGAGCGAGGCGCTGTTTCGCAACGCGCAGCAGCCGAGTATCGACGGCAACACGGTGGACATGGACGCGGAGCGCAACCGATTCGCTGACAACGCTGTGCACTACGAGGCCAACCTGACCTTTCTCGGCAGTCAGATCAAGCTGCTGGTGGCCGCACTTCAGGGGTAATTCGATCATGTCCTTATTAAACGTATTCGAAATCGCCGGCTCGGCCATGACGGCCCAGTCGAAGCGGCTCAACGTCGTCGCCAGCAATTTGGCCAACGCCGACAGCGCCACCAGCGCCAACGGCCAGGCCTATCGCGCCAAGCAAGTGATATTCAGCGAACTCCCGCTTGGCGGCGCGACCGGTAGCGGTGTCACTGTGATCGGCGTGACGGAGGACAGCTCACCCGGCAAGCAGGTTTATGACCCGAAGCATCCTCTTGCCGATGCGCAGGGTTACGTCGCCATGCCCAACGTGAGCACGGTAGAAGAAATGGTGAACATGATCGCTGCTTCACGTGCCTATCAAAACAATGTCGAGGTCCTCAACACCGCCAAGGCGTTGCTGCTCAAGACTCTCACCATAGGACAGTAATCGAATTACGCACATGCTGATTGAACCCACGATGAAAGCAACTACAAGGACGACCCCATGAGCACTGTAGGTACGACAACCGACGCGGCCACAGTCGCCGCCGCAACAACAACCGGCTCCGGCGCCGCAATCGGCAATGCGCAGAACCAGTTCCTCAAGCTGTTGATCACACAGCTAAAAAACCAGGATCCGCTGAGTCCCATGGACAACGCGCAGATTACGTCGCAGATGGCGCAGATCAGCACTGTCACCGGTATCGACCAGCTCAACACAACCCTGCAAAGCATGGCGTCGAGTTTCAACGTCGGCCAATCTTTGCAGGCGACGGCCATGATTGGGCACAACGTGCTCGCAGTTGGAAGCAAGCTTGCACTGCAAGTGGGTTCAGCACTGGGTGGCGTCGAGTTGACACAGGCGGTTGATGATGTCGTGGTCTCCATTCACGACGCAGCAGGCCAGTTGATGCGAGAAATAAATCTCGGACCACAAGCCGCCGGCGTACTTAGCTTCCAGTGGGATGGAGTCACCGACAGTGGCACCAACGCCGCCGCTGGCAGTTATAGCTTTGCCGTCGCGGCGATGCAGGGCGGCAACAAAGTCAGCGCCACCGCGCTCGCGATCGGCCTGATCAGCGGCGTGACCTCGACCAAGAGCGGCGTAACACTGAATGTGAACGGAATCGGCCAAGTGGCGCTTGCCGATGTGAAACAGGTTCTGTGATGTGCCAGATTAACCAACACCAGCAAGGAGAAACGATATGAGCTTTGGACAAGGATTGAGCGGCTTGAACGCCGCAGCAAAGAACCTCGACGTGATTGGAAACAATGTTGCCAATTCGAACACCTCAGGCTTCAAGCAGGGGGTGGCGATTTTTGGTGATGTATTTGCTGCCTCGTTGGGTGGCGGGTCCGGAACCCAGATCGGGATCGGTACACAGATCCAGGGCGTGAATCAGCTGTTCTCGCAGGGATCAATCACCGTCACCAACAACCCACTTGACATCGCAATCAATGGGCAGGGTTTCTTCCGAACCAGTGACAACGGGACCATCGGCTACACCCGCAATGGGGGCTTTGGTCTGGACAAGGATGGCTTTATCGTCAGTTCCAGTGGGCAGAACCTAACGGGGTTCCAGGCGGTCAACGGCACTATCATGCCTGGCACGCTGGTGAACCTGAAGTTAAACGCGACCGACCTGGCGCCCATGGCGACGTCTACCGTCAGTGTCGGAGTCAACCTCTCCTCGAATAAGCCGGTACTGCCAACTGCCGGCCTGATCGCCACCGATCCGAAGACCTACAACTTCTCTACCGCGTCAACTGCCTACGACTCATTGGGGGCGGCGCATACCATGACTTATTATTTCAACAAGACCGGTAGCAACACTTGGGACAGCAGCGTCTACATTGACGGCGCCCCCGCCAATGGCGCTGGCGTCAGCAGCTTGTCATTCAGCCCGGCTGGCGCCTTGTTGAGCGCCACCAACCTGGTCAAGACGGCAGTTCTTGCGGGCGGTGCCGCTCCGCTCTCAATCACGGCGGATTACAGTGCTACGTCCCAATTCGGCTCTAATTTTGGCGTCAATTCGCTGTCACAGAATGGATTTGCCTCAGGCTCGCTGACCGGCTATGGCATCAGCTCTGACGGCATTGTCGTCGGCCGATATAACAACGGCCAAGTGCAGAGTCTGGGTCAGATAGCGCTGTCGAACTTCACCAACGCCCAGGGTCTGGCACCAGTGGGAGAAGGTACATGGGTCGAGACCGCTGCTTCTGGCGTGCCATTGACCGGCGTGCCGGGCAGCGGCAACCTTGGCGTCTTGCAGTCGTCGGCCAAAGAGGACTCCAACGTTGATCTGACCGCTGAACTGGTGAACATGATCACGGCCCAGCGTGTCTATCAGGCCAACGCCCAGTCGATCAAGATCCAGGACACCTTGCTGCAAACGATGGTCAGCCTGAGATAAGGCGTAATCAGAATGGACCGCATGATCTACGTCGCCATGACGGGCGCAAAACACATACTCGAACAGCAGGCGGTGGTGTCGCACAACCTCGCCAACGTATCGACCAATGGCTATCGTGCTGCGGCGAGCGCGTTTCGCGCGGTGCCGGTCCAGGGCGAAGGACTCTCCACGCGCACTTTCGTGTTGGCCTCTACCCCGGGCGCCAACTTTACGCCAGGGCCCATGCAGGGTACCGGGCGCGATCTTGATGTCGCCGTGCAGGGGCAGGGCTGGATCGCTGTGCAAACCGGCAACGGCGGCGAAGCCTATACCCGAAATGGCAGTCTTCAAATCAGTCCCAATGGCATGCTGCAAACAAACAGCGGTTTAAACGTTCTCGGATCTGGCGGACCGATCACGATTCCGCCGGGTTCGGCCATCAGCATCGCCCGCGACGGCACCGTGTCAGCGCTGGCCGGGACGTCATCCAATTCCGTCACAGCTGTCGGTCAGATCAAGCTGGTCAATCCCGACGAGAAGCTGCTGACGCGCGGCGACGACGGCTTGTTTCACCTGCCAAATAACGTCCGCGCCGAGATCGATCCCAAGGTCACACTGGTCAGCGGCTCACTCGAAGGCAGCAATGTCAACGCAGTCGAGGCAATGGTCAGCATGATCACTCTGGCCCGGCAGTTCGACTTGAGTATGCAGCTATTGAGCAATGCGCAAAAGAACGCAACGCAGGCGAGCCAGATCCTCAGCGTGCGGTCCTGACGACAGGCAGATGGGCAACAGCACAGTCAAAACATAACTTGGAGTAGCACGTGATCAGATCATTATGGATTGCAAAGACCGGCCTCGATGCGCAGCAAACCCAGCTCGATGTCATCTCCAACAACCTCGCCAACGTCAGCACTAACGGTTTCAAGCGTTCGCGCGCGGTGTTCGAGGACTTGATTTACCAGACGATTCGCCAGCCCGGCGCACCATCCTCGCAACAAACACAGGTGCCTTCAGGGCTGCAGATTGGCACCGGCGTGCATCCGGTCGCGGCAGTGAAAATTTTCACCCAGGGCAATTTGCAGCAAACCGGCAATCCGCTTGATGTCGCGATCCAGGGCAATGGCTTCTTTCAGGTGTTGCAACCCGATGGAACAACGGCCTATACCCGGGACGGCTCATTCCAGGTTGATAACCAGGGCGCGCTGGTGACATCAAGCGGCTATCACATTCAACCGCAGATCACCATTCCTGGCGGTGCGCTAAGCGTCACGGTCGGACAGGATGGAACGGTATCGGCACAGTTGGCGGGCACGACCAAGCCAACTCAGGTCGGCGCATTGCAACTGGTGGGTTTTGTGAATCCAGCCGGCCTGCAAAGCGCGGGCGAGAATCTGTATCTTGAAACCGCGTCATCCGGCACGCCGAGCGCGAATACGCCTGGCAGCAACGGCTTGGGCAAGCTCAGTCCGGGCAATGTCGAGACCTCCAACGTCAACGTGGTCGAAGAAATGGTTGCCATGATCCAGAGCCAGCGGGCCTATGAGATCAACTCCAAGGCGATCACGACATCCGACCAAATGCTGCAGAAATTGGCACAGCTCTGAGAACCGTACAAGACATCGCTGAGTTGAACATGAAGACAAGCTACTTTCGCAGTGTCACGGCAGCCGGCTGTATCCTGGCGCTGACGGCCTGCGCCATCACACCACCGTCCAACGTGCTCCAGCCGATGAGCGCGCGGCCCACGCCGGCGCCGCTTTCCGCGGCGGCGAACGGCGCCATCTACCAGGCGCAATACGCCGGTCAGCCGGGGTACAGCCACCGACCGCTGTTCGAGGACCGGCGTGCCCGCGCGGTGGGCGATATCTTGACTATCAACATCAACGAAATCACTGCAGCCAGCAAGAAGTCCGGCAGCACCGCCAGCCGCACCAGTGGCAATGACACTTCTGTCAAAGCAGTCGCGGGTCTGCCCGGCAAGGGATTGCAGGGCTTGAACCTGGTGACCAACTCTACCAGCAGCTTTGATGGCAAGGGTGACAGTGCCAGCAACAACGTCTTCACCGGCACCATCACCGTAACCGTCATTGAAGTCCTGCCGAACGGCAATCTGCTGGTCAGCGGTGAAAAGCAGATCGGCATCAATCAAGGCTCGGAATTCGTGCGCTTCTCTGGCACGGTTAGTCCAGCCGTGATTTCCGCCGGCAACGCGGTAACTTCTACTCAGGTGGCGGACGTCCGCGTCGAGTACCGGGGCAACGGCTACCAGGACGAAGCGCAGACGATGGGCTGGCTGCAACGCATTTTCCTTTCGGTCAATCCGTTCTAGCATCAAACTTGAAATCCGGACAAGCAAAATGATGCGTCACAAAAGCACCCTGCAGGCATTGAGGTCAACCTTGTTGTTGACGCTGGTGCTGCTGCTGTCGTGCGGTACGGCCAATGCCGATCGCATCAAGGACCTGGTCTCGGTCGAAGGTGTGCGCAGCAACCCGCTCCTTGGTTACGGCCTGGTGGTGGGTCTGGACGGCAGCGGCGACCAGACCACGCAAACCCCGTTCACGGTGCAAAGTGTGATCAACATGCTGACCCAGCTGGGTGTCAGCCTGCCACCCGCTACCAGCTTGCAGTTGAAGAACGTGGCTGCCGTGATGGTGACGGCAGCGCTGCCCGCCTTTGCGCGGCCGGGGCAAGTGATCGATGTGACCGTGTCGTCGCTGGGCAACGCCAACAGCCTGCGCGGCGGCACACTTCTGATGACACCACTCAAGGGCGGCGACGGGCAAGTCTACGCAGTGGCGCAAGGCAACATCCTGGTCGGTGGTGTGGGTGCAACTTCAGCCGGCGGCGCCACCAGTGTCACAGTCAATCATCTCAGCGTCGGACGCATCAGCGCCGGCGCTACGGTTGAGCGCGGCGTGCCGACCACGCTGGGCCAGGGTGACTACATCAATCTGGAACTCAACAGCACTGATTTCAGCACCACGCGGCGCATCGTCGACGCCATCAATGAGCGCTTCAGCACGGGTCCGGCGCTGGCAGTTGACGGTCGCCTGATTCGCGTGCGTGCGCCCGTAATGGCGGACGAGCGCGTGACATTTCTGTCCCAAATCGAGAGCCTGGAGGTGACGCCAGCGAAGACCGGTGCAAAAATAATCGTCAATGCCCGTACCGGCTCGATCGTCATGAACCAGATGGTGACGGTGGACGCATGCGCCGTCGCCCACGGCAACCTGACGGTCGTTATCAACAGCGAGCCGGTGATCAGTCAGCCATCAGCACGCTCGACCCAGGGCCAAACCGTGGTGACGGAAAAGGCACAGATCGAGATCCGCTCGGACAAGGGTGGGCTGACGATGGTCGGTCAGAGCGTAGCGCTGGGCGATGTGGTGAAGGCGCTGAATGCTATCGGTGCCACACCGCAAGACCTGCTGGCGATTCTGCAGGCCATGAAAGCGGCCGGAGCGCTGCGCGCCGAGTTGGAGATCATCTGATGAACGCAGCAGGTCTAACATGATTTCGTCTGGCACCACTAGTGCCAACCTGGCGCTTGATGCGCGTGGTCTGGACGCTCTGCGGCTGCAGGCCAAGCAGAACCCGGATAAGGCGCTCAAGGGGGTGGCGCAGCAGTTCGAGGCGGTATTCCTGCAAACGCTGCTCAAGAGCATGCGAGACGCTACGCCGCAGGACGGCATGATGGACAGCGACCAGACCCGCATGTACACCTCGATGCTCGATCAGCAGATGGCGCAAAGCCTGTCGGCAAGAGGCATCGGATTGGCCGAGGTGATGCTGCGACAACTTTCGCATTCCCCAGTGACACCGTCGTCCACGCAAGCTCAGACGGGGGCTACTCCCCAGAGCACCGTTGGTGTGACCGCAAATTCCTTCCTACCAGGCGCTACCGATACGGGTACCCCGGACCCGAGTCAGAACTTCTTGTCGCGCATGAAAGAACACGCTCTCAACGCCAGCAACCTGACCGGCATTCCGGCTAAATTTCTGCTCGGTCATGCGGCGCTGGAGAGCGGTTGGGGCAAACACGAGATCCGGGCCGCCGACGGCAGCTCAAGCCACAACCTGTTTGGCGTCAAAGCCGGGCGCAACTGGAAAGGCGCCACAGTCGAGGCCTCGACCACCGAATACGTGGACGGCGTGCCAAACAAGAGCGTACAGAAGTTTCGCGCCTATGCATCGTATGCCCAGGCGTTCCAGGATTACGCCAATCTTCTGAAAACCAACCCGCGCTATGGCGCAGTCCTGAAGCCGGGCGACGGCGCAGCTTTTGCCCAGGGGCTGCAGCGCGCGGGTTACGCCACCGATCCCAGGTATGCCGAAAAGCTGACCCAGGTCTTGAACGGCGCGCGCATGCGCCGCACCATGCTGGCGTGAGGACAAGGTCACATGAACAATGTTTCAATCAATGTTTGCGCCGAACTGCCGCTAATACACTTGAGTGGCGTGATCATGAGGAGTAACTAGATGGGTAGCATATTGGGCATCGGCTTGAGTGGCTTGAACGCAGCGCAGGCCGGACTGGTTACAACCGGGCACAACATCAGCAACGCTTCGACTCCCGGTTTCAACCGCCAGCAGGTGGTCCAGACTTCGAATCTCCCGCAGGGCGGTGGCAACGGCTTTTTCGGCCAGGGCGTGTCAGTCAATACAGTAAGGCGCCTTTACAGCGACGTCCTGTCGAGCCAAGTCACACAGGCGCAGTCGCAGGGGAGTCAGATCGACGCTTATAACGCTCAGATCCAGCAGCTCAGCAGCATGTTGGGCGACCCCAGCAGCGGTCTGGCTCCCGCGCTGGCCAATTTCTTCGGTGGGGTCGCGGATGTTGCCTCCCATCCTGAATCGGTTCCCTCGCGCCAGGCGCTGTTGTCGTCGGCAAACACACTGACGGCGAGTTTTCGCGATATCGACCAGCAAATGGCCCAGATGGGCACGAATATCAACTCTGGCATCACCGGCAGCGTCAACGCGATCAACAGCTACGCAAAGCAGATCGCCGAACTCAACCAGAGCATTTTGACGACCGAGAGTTCCACGCCACAGCAGACCGCTAACGACCTTCGCGATCAACGTGATGCGCTGATCGCCGCGCTCAACCAGGAGGTGCGGGCATCGGTCGTAAAGGAAAGCAACGGCAGCTTCAGCATTTTCATCGGCAATGGTCAGCCAATAGTGCAGGACAACCGGTCGTTCTCGCTCACCGCCACGCCATCGCCCGAAGATCCGCAGCGCGTTGTCGTCGGCTACCAAACCGCCGGCATAACGGCTGCGCTCTCCGATGCCAGCATCCAGGGTGGAACCCTGGGTGGCCTGCTCAGCTTTCGCAGCAGTTCGCTGGATGCTGCGCAAAATGCGCTGGGTCGCATCGCGCTGGGGCTGGCACAGTCGTTCAATGTCCAGCACGCCCTTGGACAAGATCTGAACGGAGCGCTTGGCGGCAATTTCTTTTCCGTTGCTGTCCCCACCGTGCTGCCAAATGCCGGCAACGTGGGCACCGCCACGGTCAGCGCCACCGTGCAGGACGCCACGGCGCTGATCAGCAGCGACTATCGGCTGCAATACAACGGTGCCGACGCCGCTGGCAATGAAAACTTCACACTGACGCGACTTTCGGACGGTACACCCTCAGCGATCAGCTTTGCCACCACCGGCTACCCGCACAGCCTGAACCTGGATGGAGTCAGCCTGACACTGACAGTGGGCGCGACGAAGAACGACAGCTGGATGATCGAGCCAACGCGCTTTGCCGCCAGCAACATCGGCGTGGCCGTGACCGATCCGGCAGCGATTGCGGTAGCCTTTCCGACGATTCGAGCACAGGCAAACCCAGGCAACAACGCAACCATGTCGACCGACAGCGTCGCCAGCGTCGCCAATATGACTCTACCTGTGATACTCACCTTCAATAAGCCCACTGGCCAGTTCGACGTCACTGACAAGAGTGGAGCAGTTAGCTCCATCGC
>JBAXBQ010000036.1:0-30172 GCA_037141865.1 Comamonadaceae bacterium
AGTTTTCCGGTCGAGCCGTTCGCGAAATTGGCGAAGCGTTCGATTGGTATGAGGAGCAAAGCAAAGGGCTGCCGATGCGCTTACTGGTTGACGAGTCGATACCCGTCAAAAGACGTTGTGCAGTATGCAAGGGCATGGCCGATCAGGCAGGTGTGCCGTATCAGAGTCTCATTAACTTGCGCCTGCGCTGGAGCACATCAGGCGCGCGGCGAGTAGGCCATGCACCAGCCGTCGGCCGAGATTTCACCATCAATGATTGCGCAGACACTTTTACCGCTGGGGCTGACTGAATACAGATTGCAGGTTGAACAGTGTCTGCCCGCATTCGGTTTGTCCTGATAGAAAAAGTCTTTCTTGTCTGCCTTGGCCGCTTTCACCGTGCGCGGCGTGCCAGCCATCACCATGACGGCGGCAGCCAGCAACAGATGAGTGCCTCTGACCAGACCCAGGCGACGGGTTATGGGTGCTTGCGACTTTTCCATGATGATCTCCTTGTCTTGACGCGTAGCGGATGCCCGCTGCATCCAGCTACTCAGAACGGAAACCAGGCCAAAAGAAACAGCGTGTTGTTGTCACTGGCGTTGCGACCGAAGCCGTCGTAGTTGGTCGTGGCACCATTGAACTTTTGATAGGCCGTGTACTGCAAGGTAAAGCGCCGGTCGCGCCAGGGCAGCCAGTTCAGCTCCAGGATGACAGCCGCACTATCGGGGCTGCCGCTGGTGCTGCCGTTGACCGCTTCGCCAGTGTTGTAAATGCCGGCGTCAGCGTCGCCGCTGGTGCGCTGGTAACCCAGGCTGATGCCGTATTTGGTCTGGTAGTAGTAGGTCAGCTTGGCACTCAGGTTGTTGAGCTGGTTGCTGGGGTTCGACGAATGTTCAGCCGCAAACGTGGCGTTCAGGTCCTGCTGCTCGCGGATGTAGGCAAGCTGTCCGCTGAAGCGGTGGCTATCGGTGATGTATTGGTACTGGGCGTCGATACCGACGTCACGGAATCGGTCGGTTGGGCCGGTCGGCGCCGTCGGGTCTGGATATTTGTTGGCGATCAGGCCAAAGGTACCGACCATCGCCGATTGCGTGCCGCCGTCCCATTCGCGCTGCAAAGCGAGACGCCAATAGGGCGCGATGCCGTCGAGCACGGCCGCCTCGTTGCGATCAACACCAGCGCGAAAAACAGAAAACGCGTTGCTGGCTGTGCGATAACCCCCTAGCTCGGCGTACAAGGTGCGGTTCCACATCGAATAGGCCGTCAAGCCCACCACCTGCTGCGCCAATCCTTCCTGCAGCAGTGTGGCCGCCTCCGGTGTCGGGGCAACGCCGGAGCTGGCGAACGGAAAGCCCCATACCGGTGTCGTGTTGTAGATGTCGGACATGGTCGGGCTGTTGTTCAGGCTGAGCCCGTAGGTCACGTCCAGGCTGTCGTTCTTGTAGCGATTGACCAGTCGCAAATCGACGTTGTCGATCGAACTGGTGTGACCCAGACCGTCGTAGGTCCATTGGGCAAAGCCGCCAGCGTGGTCCGATATGCGCCCGGCCAGAAACAGGCTGAACTGCTGCAAGGCCAACTCGCCTTCCATCGGGAAACTGCTGGCATCGGTGCCTGCGGTATTGGTGTTGGCAGTATGAGACATCGATGCCTGCACAAAACCGGCCAGTGGCAGCAGGGGCGGGTTGCCATCTTGGGCGAATGACACCAGCGGGCGCTCGCCGCTGGTAACCGGCTTCATCAAGGTGTAGCCACCCAGCTTGAACTGCCGCCCGACGGTGGTCAGTTCCAGCCAGCTCAAGTGGCACGCCACACACTCCAGACCGGTCTGGCGTGCAAAGCTGGGCACCGCTTGCGCATCGGTGAGCGCTGAAAACGTTCCGGCCAGGCCAAGGCCTAGCAGCAACAGCCGTCTCGATATTCTCCCCATGGCAACTCTCCTTCGCGTAGGTGCTTGACCAAACACTGATTGCACTGATCGCGTCTTGTTAGAGACCAGTTTAGGAGCATGAAAGAGGTGCACTAAGTGGGGCAACTCCGCTCTTTAGGTGCGGGTCTGTCCCCATTCATGCTGGGGCAGACCGGTCGACGTGCGGGGTAGTCACACCACCAGACCGGTTTGCGCCGGGCGTTTTCCAGCTATCTGGCAGGCCGGGGCACTTCGCGATCAGTCCAGCCAAAGAAGCTACACACCTCAGAGCGCTGGCGCTGTGCATCGGCATAGCCCAGTGCCATCAACTCCCGCGTGTAGCTGGATTCGAAAAGCAAGTAACTGGCCAGTGCGGATCCTTTAAAGTCAGCCACTTTGGCGGATACGCCGACACCACCCAGCATGGTGCGCACTGCGGGCGGTAAATCGCCTACATGTCGCGCCGCCAAGTCGTCCAGCCGTTGCGAAGGTGCAATCATCAGTAATTCCACCGGGCGCAAGTTGCTGGCACCGCGTGCCTCAGGCGGCACCAGTGAAAGGGTCAAGTTGATGCGGCGCACCCGTTCCACATCGACCGCCAGTGCGTCCAGAAAAATACTGGACAGGGCGTGTCCGGCAATTTGCGCCAACGAGGGGTAGCTATTGGGGCGACTCGGGTCGGGGTCGGTCTTGGGTTCGGTCATGCGCCCGGCGCCGATGACGAGAACGTGACTTGCACCCAGATGAATGGCGGCCGCGACAGGCGCCGACTGGCGCATGGAGCCGTCGCCAAAATATTCGGTGTGACCGTCGAGTTGCAGCGGTTTGGCCGGAAAAACGAAGGGAATTGCCGACGAAGCCAGCAAGTGATCATAGGTGATGTGGTCCCGAACCGAGCGTCGGCGCGAACGCAGCCAGGGAGCGAGCAATGGGTCGCCGTCAAAAAAAGTGATGTGCTCACCGGAACTGTAGCTTGAGGCCGTAACTGCCAGCGCTTTCAGGTGGCCCTGGCGAACCAGCTCAGGCAAGCGCTCCAATGGCACGATGCGCGCCAGCAGGTTTTGCATCGGCGCGGTGTTAAGCAATGAGCGCGGTTTCATGCGCCGCCATTTGGCAACTAACCAGCCCAGCGACAGCAGCGTGATCAGGATGGCGCCTGAGCGCAACATGCTAAAAGAGTCAGACCGGTAGACCTGATCGGCATGAATGTTGGCCCAGACGTCGCTGATGTGGCGCACTGTGCTGTCGAAATCATCGGCACCGCAGGCCAGTGCTGCGGCATTGATGGCGCCAGCAGAAGTGCCGGTGATGATGGGAAACGGATTGGACTGGTTTTGCGCGCCAGCAACCCTTCTGATGTCGGCAATGGCCAGCAGCACCCCTACCTGGTACGCCGCACGAGCCCCACCGCCACTCAGCACAAGGCCGGTCATGGGAGTCGTGGGCGGTAAATTTGACATGAAATGATTATCCTCTGCGACCCGGGGTTAAGGAATTCTTCGCTAGACTACAGGCCTTCAGGAGTAATCAATGGCAGTGACAGAGCAGACGCTGATGGACGCACTTAAGAGTGTTGTCGATCCCAATACCGGACGCGACTTCGTGTCGTCCAAATCGATCAAAAATTTGACCATCAATCACTTTGACGTCGCTTTTGATGTTGAGCTAGGCTATCCGGCTCAAAGCCAGATCCCCGGTTTTCGCAGGGACTTGATCGCTGCTGCCAAACAGGTGCCCGGCGTTGCCAATGTGTCGGTCAACGTCAACATGAAGATTGCGGCGCACTCGGTACAGCGCGGTGTGCAACTTCTGCCCGGAGTGAAGAATATTGTGGCGGTGGCGTCCGGCAAGGGCGGCGTTGGCAAGAGCACCACTGCTGTCAATCTGGCGCTGGCGCTGGCCGCCGAAGGCGCCAGCGTGGGTTTGTTGGATGCGGATATTTACGGCCCCAGCATCCCGATGATGATGGGCATTGAGGGTCGGCCAGATAGCGCCGACGGCAAGACCATGGACCCGCTGGAGAACTACGGCGTGCAAGTCATGTCGATTGGTTTTCTGGTGGCGCAGGACGAGGCCATGATCTGGCGCGGCCCAATGGCAACCCAGGCACTGGAGCAGTTGCTGCGCCAGACCAATTGGCGCGACCTGGACTACCTGATCGTGGACATGCCGCCCGGTACCGGAGACATTCAATTGACACTGTCGCAGCGCGTGCCCATGACGGGGGCCGTGGTGGTGACCACGCCGCAGGACATTGCACTGCTGGACGCCAAAAAAGGCATCAAGATGTTCGAGAAAGTGGGTGTGCCAATTCTGGGGATTGTGGAAAACATGGCGGTGCACGTGTGTAGCAATTGCGGCCAGGTAGAGCATATTTTTGGCGCCGATGGCGGCAAGAAAATGGCGCTGGAGTACGGCATGGAGTATCTGGGGGCCTTGCCGCTCGCCATACAGATCCGCTTGCAGGCCGACAACGGCAAGCCGACCGTGGTGTCTGATCCCGACAGCGAAGTGGCGGGCATTTACAAGGCGGTGGCGCGCAAGGTAGCGGTGTCGATTGCGGCCAAAAACAAGGATTTTTCTTCCAAGTTTCCTTCCATCAAGATATCCAAAGACACCTGATCATCGAGGCCAGCGCTGTGCGCCAGCGAACAGACGAGCCGCGTCGCGCTGGGCACCCTCATTGCAACAGAACGTAATTGATGGTGTCGAATCAGTCGGGTGCCGCGTTATAGCGGTACGGCTACCGGTTCGGATAGCGCACTCTTATCAGGGGAATCGTCATGCAAATGCAATTTTTCCGTCTCCGGGTTTTTGCCCTCCTTGTCGGCGTTCTTGTGTTGGCCATCAGCGGCCCGGCCAGCGCCGACCCACCGTCGCGAGTGGCGCGATTGGGCTACACGTCTGGGGCCGTCAGTTTTTCACCGGCCGGCGAGAACGACTGGGTCCAGGCCACGATCAATCGGCCGCTGACCAATGGCGACCGCCTTTGGGTGGACGTTGGCGCACGCGCCGAAATTCAAGATGGTGCTGCCGTGATTCGGCTGAGTGCCAACACCAGCGTTTCGGTTGTTAATCTTGATGATCGCATCACCCAATTGCAGCTGACGCAGGGCGTCCTGAACGTTCGGGTGCGACGCCTGGCAGCAAACCAGGTTTTTGAAGTCGACACGCCCAACCTGGCCTTTACCCTGCGCCAGAGCGGCAACTACCGCATTGCGGTGGACCCCGACGGCAATGCAACCGACGTTATCGTGCGCCGAGGTCAGGGCGAAGTGATGGGAGAGGGCGCCGGTTATCTGGTGGATGCGCAGCAACACTATCGTTTCCGGGGCGCGGATTTGCGCGACTACGAGTTTCTGGATGCGCCGCGCCCGGACGAATTTGATCGCTGGGCCAGCGAGCGCGACCGCGCCTTCGACACCTCCATTACGGCGCGTTATGTGTCGCGTGACGTGGTTGGTTATCAGGACCTTGATGCGAACGGCAACTGGCAGTATGACCAGACCTACGGCAACGTGTGGGTTCCGAGTCGCGTGGCGGCCGACTGGGCGCCCTACCGCGACGGACACTGGACCTGGATTGATCCCTGGGGCTGGACCTGGGTCGACGACGCGCCCTGGGGCTTTGCCGTGTCGCACTACGGCCGCTGGGCCCATCTGGGTCGCACCTGGTGTTGGGTACCGGGTCCCATGCGCGGTACCGCCTATTACGCCCCGGCACTGGTGGTGTTCGTCGGCGGCGACAATTTCCGTTTGACAATTTCGAGTGGCAACGTGGGTGGCGTCGCCTGGTTCCCGCTGGCGCCGCGCGAGGCCTATCGACCGGCCTATTCCGTCAGTCGCGGCTACTTCGAGAACATCAACCGCAGCAACACGGTCATCAGCAGCACCGTCATCAACAATACTTACAACACCTACAACACAACCAACGTGACCAACGTGACCAATGTTGTGTACGCCAATCGGCAGATTCCGGGTGCAGTTGTTGCGGTACCTAGAAACACCTTTGTGCAGTCGCAACCGGTGTCCGGTGCAAGGGTCAACGTGTCACGCGAACTACTTGACGGTACGCCGCTGGCGGTTGCGCCGCGTGTGGCACCAACCGAACAAAGTGTGCGGGGTGGCGGTGACCGGCGCGAGCGCCCGTCGAGCCGGGGTTTTGAGCGACCCGTGGTCGCCGTCACCACACCGCCGGCGGCCCATGTCGGGTTTGCGGCGCAACAGCGACAACTAACGCTGAGCCCCGGCCGACCACTCGATGAAGCGGCGCGCAAAGATCTGAAACCGGCAGCAGCCATGCCGGCGCCGATGGTCAAAGTACTTGGCGCTGTGCCCATGGCGCCGCAACCGCAGGGCGCCGCGCGTCAGGCCTCGCCGCTGACACCGGTCGCCCCCAGTGTCGAGCCACGTGGCAGGGCAGAGCAGCGTGGCAATGACCAGCAGCGCACACCTGTTGGCGTTGCGCCGAACCCGGCCCGCCCGGCACCGCCGCCGCAACGTGCGCCTGAGCCGAAAGCTGCCGTGCCGCCAGCCGTTCCACTGGCGCCAGCAACGCCCGCTGCGCCGCCACAACGACCGGCAGCAGTCGTGCCGGTTGCATCGCCTTCAGCCGCACCTGCACCGCCCACAGCACCGGGCGCACGGCCCGAGTCAGCCCGTGTCATCAAGCAATCAGAACCCGCTGCGCCGCTGGCTGTGCCCAGACCGCCAGTAGCGCAGCCTCCGCAACAGCAACAGCCACCGCTACAACCTTCGCAACGTGCGCCCGAGCCAAACGTTGGGAAGCCAGTGTCGGCATTGCCAGTCCAGCCGATACCAAAAGCAGAACCTGCCGCTGCCACAAAGCAGGTTGAACCGCGCGCCCCGGTTGCAGCGTCTAAGCCGTCGCCACCGCCGCCCTCACCCAGCGCAGCGCCACAGGCGCAATCGCCACCCAGGGCGGAGCCTCACGGCCCAAAGCCTGCGCCTGCCACCAGCAAGTCAGCTGAGGGGGAAAATACCAAAGAGGCGTCCAAACGCGAAGAAGAAAATCGCAAGCCAAAGGCCGGTCAGACCCAGTGAACGCAAAGTGGCGCGGGTGGCAAGCTCACAGCGCCATGGCGTCTGTTCCGTAGCCATGCGCCGCTGCCGCCACTCCGCCGCGATGAATGGCTACCGCACAGTATTTGAATTCTGGAATTTTGCCAAACGGATCCAGCGCGGCATTGGTCATCAGGTTGGCGGCCGCCTCGTAGTACGCAAAGGGAACAAAGACGGCGCCTTTCGGTGTGCCGTCGTCCCGGCGCACATGAATCGCCACCGCACCGCGGCGCGATTGCAGCGTGATGACATCGCCCGCTGACAGACCCAAGGCGATCAGGTCGTCACCACACATCGAGGCCGTGGCCATCGGTTCAATGGCATCCAGCACGCTGGCACGGCGCGTCATGCTGCCGGTGTGCCAGTGCTCAAGCTGGCGCCCGGTGATGAGAACAAATGGAAAGTGCGCATCCGGCCGTTCGTTGGCCGCAATGATGTCGGCCGGCACCAGGTTGACGCGGCCATCGGCCGTGTCAAAGTGGTCAATAAAGACGGTCGGCGTACCCGGATCATCGGCGCTCAGGCAAGGGTAGGTGACGCTGGATTCGCGTTCCAAACGCTCCCAGGTAATGCCCGAGATGGCGGCATGCATGGCCTGGCGCATTTCCTCGAATACCGCTGCCACGCCATGGTGTTCGCCTGCGTAGTGCCAATTCAAACCCATGCGTTGTGCGATCTGCTGGATGATCCAGAGATCGGGTTTGGCCAGACCGGGTGGCTCGACAGCCTGCTTGCCAAGCTGCACCATGCGGTCGGTGTTGCTGACGGTGCCGGTTTTCTCCGGCCAGGCGGTTGCCGGCAGCACGACGTCGGCCAGCCAGGCGGTTTCGGTCATGAAAATGTCCTGCACGACCAGGTGTTCCAGACTGGCCAGTGCGTGGCGCGCGTGGTTCAGGTCGGGGTCGCTCATGGCCGGGTTCTCGCCCATGATGTACATACCTCGCACCTTGTGCCGATCGCTGTCCGGCGCCAGCGCCTTGTGCATGATTTCCACCACCGTGTAGCCGGGCTGGTCATCCAGTTCCATGCCCCAGAAATTTTCAAACCAGTCGTGCGCCGCCTGGTTGGTGACGCGCTGGTAATTGGGGTACATCATGGGAATCAAACCGGCATCACTGGCGCCCTGCACGTTGTTCTGGCCACGCAGCGGATGCAGGCCGGAGCCGGGTTTGCCAATCTGGCCGGTCACCGTGGCCAGTGCGATCAGGCAGCGCGCGTTGTCGGTGCCGTGCACATGCTGGCTGATGCCCATGCCCCACAGAATCATCGCCGCTTTGGCCGTGGCAAATGCGCGCGCCACTTCACGCAGGGTTTGCGCGGAAATGCCGCAGATCGGTGCCATTGTTTCGGGGCTGTAAGCTTTGACGTTTTCTCGCAAGGCCTCAAAGTTGTTGGCGCGATTGCGAATGAACGCCTCATCGGTCAGGCCCTCGTCGATCACGGTGTGGATCAAGGCATTGAGCATGGCCACATCGGTGTCGGCCTTGAACTGCAGGGTGCGCCAGGCGTGCTTGCCGATGTCGGTGATGCGCGGGTCGGCCAGCACAATTCGGGCGCCTTTCTTGACTGCATTTTTCATCCAGGTGGCGGCCACCGGATGGTTGCTGGTGGGATTGGAGCCGATGACAAAAATCAGGTCTGCGTTGGCCACGTCGTTGACCTGGTTGCTGACGGCACCCGAGCCCACACCTTCGAGCAACGCCGCCACGCTGGAGGCATGGCACAGGCGCGTGCAATGGTCCACGTTGTTGGAGCCGAAGCCGGTGCGTACCAGTTTCTGAAACAGATAAGCCTCTTCGTTGCTGCCCTTGGCCGAGCCAAAGCCGGCCAACGATTTCTTGCCGTGGCTATCGCGCAGGCCCTTGAGCTTGCCGGCGCTCAAGTCCAATGCTTCTTCCCAGCTGGCCTGCCGAAATACGGACGACCAATCTGCTGTATCGCGGTTCAGGTCCTGCAAGGCGGCCGGGTCTTTGGGCACGCCGGCCTTGCGGATCAGCGGCACGCTGAGGCGCTGCGGGCTGTGCGCGTAGTCAAATCCAAAACGGCCTTTCACGCACAAACGGTTGTGGTTGGCCGGGCCATCACGGCCGTCCACACTCACAATTTTGTTGTCCTTGACGTTGTAGGTCAGCAGACAGCCGACGCCGCAAAAGGGGCAGACCGAGTCCACTCGTCTGTCCACCGCCTGCGAGCCGATTTGCGTTTTTGGCATCAGTGCGCCGGTTGGGCAGGCCTGCACACATTCTCCGCAGGCGACACAAGTGCTGTCACCCATGGGGTCATCCAGGTCAAACACGATCTCGCTGTGCGCGCCGCGCAATGCGTAGCCAATGACATCGTTGACCTGTTCCTCGCGGCAGGCGCGCACACATCGATTGCACTGGATGCAGGCATCGAGATTCACGGCCATGGCAGGGTGGGAGATGTCGGCCAGCGGCTGCTCACGCCGCAGGGCTTTGAGCTCGGGGCGCACCGTGACCTGCATGCGTGCCGCCCAGTCGCTGAGTTCGCCGTGCTGCAGCGACTCATCCGATTCGTTCCACTTGTAGCCGACCTCGGGCATGTCCGACAACAGCATCTCCAGCACCAGTTTCTGGCTCTTGAGTGCGCGTTCGCTGGTGGCCTGTACTTCCATGTCAGGGGTGACGGTTCGACAGCAACTGGGTGCCAGGGTGCGTTCGCCCTTGATCTCGACCACGCAGGCGCGGCAATTGCCGTCAGCGCGCAAGCCGTCCTTGTAGCAAAGGTGAGGAATATGTACGCCATGGCGCTGCGCCGCCTTGAGGATGGTTTCGCCTTCAAACGCGTGGATGGTTTGCTGATCCAGCTTGAACGCAACGGTTTGCAGTATGACTTCGGCCAATTTGGCAGGGGCGTTCACTTAAACGATCTCCTGGGGAAAGTACTTCTGGATGCTGCGCACCGGATTCGGTGCCGCCTGACCCAAGCCACAAATGGACGCATCGGTCATGACTACATTCAGGTCCTCCAGCGTGGCGTTGTCCCAAACCGGCGCTTCCATCAGCTTGGCCGCTTTGGCGGTTCCGACCCGACACGGCGTGCACTGGCCGCAACTCTCATGCGCAAAAAATCGCATCATGTTGAGCGCTGCGTCGCGCGCCCTATCGTGTTGACTGAGCACAATGACCGCCGCCGAGCCGATGAAGCAGCCATACGGTTGCAAGGTGTCAAAGTCCAGCGGAATATGGTTCAGGCTGGCCGGCAGGATGCCACCCGATGCACCCCCCGGCAAATACGCATACAGGGTGTGCCCGTCCAGCATGCCGCCACAATACTCGGCAATCAACTCCTGCAAGCTGATGCCTGCTGGTGCCAGCTTGACACCGGGGTATTTGACGCGGCCACTGACGCTGAAACTGCGCAGCCCCTGGCGCCCGTTGCGACCAAAACCGCTGAACCAGTTTGCACCCTTTTCCACAATGTCGCGCACCCAGTACAGGGTCTCAAAGTTGTGTTCCAGTGTCGGGCGACCAAACAGCCCCACCTGCGCGATATAAGGTGGACGCATGCGCGGCTCTCCGCGCTTGCCTTCGATGCTTTCGATCATGGCGGACTCTTCGCCACAGATATAGGCGCCGGCGCCGCGGCGCAATTCAATGGTGGGCAAGGACGGGTAGGGTGGATGCGCCCGCAGCCGCTTCAGCTCGGCCTCCAGAATGGCGCGGCAGCCATGGTATTCATCGCGCAGGTAGACGTAGCAGGTGTCAATACCCACCACCTGCGCGGCTATCAGCAAGCCTTCCAGAAAGCGGTGAGGGTCGCGCTCCAGGTAGGTGCGGTCTTTGAAAGTGCCGGGCTCGCCTTCGTCGATGTTGACAGCCATGAGGCGCGGGGCGACCTGCTCGCGCACGATGCGCCACTTGCGCCCGGCCGGAAAACCGGCGCCCCCCAGACCGCGTAAACCAGAGTCTTCCATCGTTTTGAGGATTCGCTCGGCGCTGTCTTCGCCGCGGGCCAGTGCCGTCGCCAGGGCGTAACCGCCCAGCGCACGGTAGCGCTCATAGCCCACGTAGTCGGGCGACACCTGGAACAATGGTGGTGGCGGAGAAACACTTTTCTCAGCGTACGCCGAGGCGATGAAATCAGTCGCCTGCTGGGCCGCAGGTTGCTGCGATACAGCTGCATTCACCAAAGAAACAATCGCCTGCGTGGTGGCCAGCGGCACCGGGCATTGGTGCACTACCGCCACCGGTGCCTGTTCACAGCGCCCCAGGCAGGGCGCAGCAATCACACGCACATCGGCGCTGCCCAGCAAGGCAGGCAACCGCGCCAGCAGCTCTTGTGCCCCCGCCAATTGGCAGCTCAGGCCATCGCATACCCGCACCGTGAGCCCCGGTGCCTGCGCATCGCCCCTCACCACTTCGAAGTGGTGGTAGAACGTCGCCACCTCATAGACCTCGGTCATCGGTATGTTCATTTCCCTGGCCAGTGCCACCAAGTGGCGATCATGCAGGCAGCGGTAGCTGTCGTTGAGCCGGTGCAAATGCTCGATCAGCAGGTCACGCCGGTGCGGTGGCGCTCCCACCAGAGCGCGCACCTGCGCCAGCGATGCGTCGTCCGCCTGTCGCCCCTTGAGCTTGCTCTTACGACGAATGCGCTCGCGCATCTCTTCTGCCGTGGCCAGGGCCACAACATGGATTTCGGGAGATGGGGCAACTGAATTCACGTCTTGAGGTTGCTCAGAAGAATTTGGCTACTGTGAGTGATGTGCGATAAACCCCCAGGCCAGCAGCAGGAACATCGGGTTGCTGGGTTTGTCGTGCGCGTGCGTGCCGTCGCTTTGCACTACCGTACTCTTCAGATTCTGTAGCAGCAACTCCTGCTCATGCAGCACGCGCTGCGCTGTCACATAGATTCGCTCGCCTTCGGACGTGAAACTCTGAAAGGAACGGCCGTGCTTGACGTTGGCGGTGCCAAACTTGTCCTCCAGAGCGCGAATCGCTTTGGATAAGGCCCGCTGAGTGATGTGGCAGGCCCGCGCGGCGCGCCCGAAATGCTTGAGCTCGTGCAGTGCAACCAGGTAGCGCAGTGAGGTGAACAGGCTCATACGCTCTGATGATAGCGATCTGTGCCCGGGTCGTCGTTCAGGTCACGGTATAACTCACTTGATCACCACGCCCCAAGGCAACTTACCTACCGCCACGTCGCGCAGCCAGACATTGCGAAGCGTGTCAATGACAGAGACCGAACCCGAACGTCCGTTGGCGACATAAAGCTTTTTGCCGTCCGCGGTCAACGCCATGTTCCAGGGTCGCTGCCCAACCGGCACGGTGGCCACAATCGTGTTGCTCGACGTATCGAGCACCGAGACACTGGCTTCCCCGCCATTGGAAATATAGACGCGGCTGCCATCCGGATGCACCGCCACCCCATTCGAGCGCAGCCCAGCTTTGATGCGAGTTACAACGCTGAAGGTCCTGGCATCGATGACATAGACCTCATTGGTGTTCTCCGTTGCCACATAGGCCCGGCTGCCATCGGGCAAAAAGCCGATGCCGCGCGGGCGTCCACCGACCACCACCTGGGCCACTTGGCGGCGCGCCATGAAGTCGATGACATCCACCGCGCCACCTTCTTCCGCGCTGACAAAGATAGTCTTGCCATCCGGACTGAATACGGCGTGTTCCGGATTTCGGCCTTTGACCTTGATGGCAAAGGCACGCGTGTTGTTAGTGGTGTCGGTGATGACGACCTCGTTGTTTTCCTCCACCGCCGCCGCTACCCAGTGGCCATCGGGTGAAATATAAACACCTTCCGGTGAATCGCCCAGATTGACATGCCCCATCACCTTGCGCTGTTGCAAGTCGATCAGCTGCAACTGGTTGTTGGGCTGATCGCTGACGTAAAGCCAATGTTTGTCAACGCCTGCTGCCAGGCCGCGCGGCTTTTTCCCGGCGGCGATTTCCGCCACCACCTGGTCGCTTTCGGTATCGATCACCGAGATCGTTCCGGAACCTTCGTTGGGCACGTAGGCGAACGGCGCCGCCATGGCAAAACCCGCACTAAAGAAGACCAGCGCCAGCGCGGCGCGCACAACAAACAAGGGGTTCAAGTCATTACTCCGATCAATGCAAAAAATCAGGCAGCAACCTGGCGCAGTCTACAAGGGCCACAGCGATATCCGGAAGAAAATGCCGTCGCGACGCAAGCCGTGGCCAATGGCCGCCAACACATGCAGCGCAACCAGCGCCAACAGCAGCCAGCCACTCAGGCTGTGCAGCAGATTGAAAAAAGTGTAGACGCCCTTGTCGTCCGGGCCCCAGGGCGCCAGGGTTATGGTGTTGAAAAACTTCACCCCAAAGCGGCTGAAATTGGAAGCGATGTAGCCCGACAGCGGCAACACCAGCAGGCACAGGTACATGAGGAGGTGACTGGCGCTGGCCAGCCGTTGCTGCCAGCGCGCCAGAATGATGGAAAGAGTCGGTGCGGTACTTGTGAGCCGCCAGTAAATACGCAGCAAAATCAGCAAGCCGGTCACTATGCCGATGCTCTTGTGCAGGTTGATGAAGTAGCCCCGCTCTGGTGTGTTGCGGGCAAGCTCACCGACCCACCAGCCAAAGGCCAATTGAAGCAAAATCAGGACGGCCAGCAGCCAGTGCAGAATGCGGACCGAACGAGCATAGCGCGCTTGCATCATCACAAATCAGCGCAGACTGGTGATGTAGTGACCCAGATTCTCGATGTCGGTGTCGCTCAGGGATTGCGTCACGCTGGTCATATTGCCGGCGTCGTTGGTCCGTATTCGTGCCTTGAAATTGCGTAGCTGAAGTACCACGTAATCGTATTGTTGGCCTGCCACACGGGGGATTTCGTTTTGTCCGGCAAACCCGCCGAGGTGACACATGGCGCAAAGATTTTCATCCGCCTTGGCCCGTCCGAGCTGGACCTTGGCTTCGTCAGCCTGGAAGGCGGAGGGCTTGGCGGTTTGCGCGGCGAAGTAATTGGCGATGTCGATCATGTCCTGGCGACTCAAAGATTGCACCATCGGACTCATCACCGGGTTGGCGCGTCGCCCCTCCTTGAAGTCCTTCAGTTGCAGGTAGATATAACGCCAGTTCTGTCCAGCCAGGTTCGGAAAAGTGGCAGCGACCGCGTTGCCATCAACCCCATGGCAAGCGGCACAAACCTGCGCTTTGGCGCGTCCCGCATCAATGTCCTGCGCTACCGCTGGCGCGTCATGAAACCAGGCGATAGCGAAGGTGAAAACGAATGGCAATATTTTATTGATCATGACGCAGGGGAGACAAAAAAATAAAAAGGCCGCCCGGGTGGGCGGCCATGGCTTTCACCGCCGGTTGGCGTTACTTCGCCAGTGCGAATACCACCAGTGAGTTGCCGCGCTTGAAGTCGAGTTGGGTGTTGCCACCACAACCCATGGCCACATACTGGCGCCCCTTGACACTGTACGACACCGGCATGGCATTGGCGCCAGCACCGCAGTTGTACTCCCATAGCAACTTGCCGCTCTTGGCGTTGAGTGCGCGGAACAGGCCATTGCCCTCACCATAAAACACCAGGTCGCCGGCCGTCGCCAGGGCACCTCCAATCAGGGGTTGCTCGGTATCAAACTTCCAGGCCAGTTTGCCGGTGTCCACATTGACAGCCGCCAGACGGCCCCATTGCTTCTCGCCTTCGATCACCTTGAACGCGCCGCCCAGCCATAGTTTGCCGCCGGGGTACTTGGCAGTTTCAACGTGGTAAGTCATGGGCTGATGCAAATTGAGCGCATAGGCCAGACGCAAAGTGGGGTTGAACGCCATCGGCGACCATTCGACACCGCCATTGGCGCCGGGCAACATGCGCGCACCGTTAGCGGTCGGCAAGACCCACATATTTTCCTGCGGAATCATGGCGTCAGAAAAGCGGATCAGGGCGCCGGTTTCGCGGTTGTGCACATAGATGTGCCCGGTCTTTCCGCCATGCATCACGGCTGGCACCATCTTGCCTGATTTGTCTTTCACGTCCAGCAAAATCGGCGCGCTCACCGCGTCCAGATCCCAGACGTCGTGTGCAATGTACTGCGAGTGCCACTTGTAGGCGCCGGTGTCCAGATTGACCGCCACCATGGAGTCGGTGTAGAGGTTGTCGCCGGGACGCTCGGCACCGTACAGGTCAGGTGACGGATTGCCCGCCACAAAGAAGATGGTGCGTGTCTTCAGGTCAACCGCCGGGTTCATCCAGACACCGCCGCCCAGTGTCTGGTAGAACGAACTGTCGCGTGCCAGTTGCGCTTTTTCTGCCGCGATATCGCGGTGCATGTTGCGCCCGGTGGCGTCATTCTCGGCCCAGACGCCCTCATGACCTTTTTCGGGAATGGTGTAAAAAGTCCAGAGCAGTTTGCCGGACGCGGAATCAAAAGCCTTGACGAAACCTCGAATGCCGTATTCGCCACCGTTGGTTCCGATCAAAACCTTGCCGTCAATCACGGTCGGCGCCATGGTTTCGCTGTAGCCTTTTTCCGGGTCCGCAATCTCGGTTTCCCACAATAGCTTGCCGCTCTTGGCGTCCAGCGACACCAGTTTGGCATCCAGCGTGCCCATGAACAATTTGCCGCCTTCGATGGCCACGCCGCGGTTGTTGGGGCCACAACAGAAGGTGGTGATGGGACCCATCTTGTGCTTGTAGTGCCAAAACTCCTGCCCGGTGACCGCGTCAATTGCATAGACGTGGTTGTAGGAGGTTGTCAGGTACATGATGCCGTCGACCACGATCGGCGCGGTCTCCATCGACTCGCGCACCTCGGTCTGGAAGGTGAATTGCGGTTGCAGCTTTTTCACGTTAGCGGCATTGATCTGCTTGCCCGGGTAAAAGCGGGTCTGCTCGTAGCCACCGTTGGTATGCAACCAGTCCACGCCCTGTTTGTCGGCCCCATTCAATTGCGCCTGGGTGACGTTGACGCCCTTGGCTATCGCCATGGCGCCGCCGCCCATTCCTTTTTGTCCCTGAATTTCTTCGGCGCTTGCGGCGCCAGCTAGCGCGCCCAGCGCCAACACCAAGCTGAAGCCCTTACTCAATTTCAAATGTTGCATTTGTCATCTCCGAGGTTGTTAGTATTGTTGGCATTGAGCAAAGCCCAGTCCCTGACCGGTCCGCTACTTTTGCACAGCCTATTTCAGTATATATACTGGCAAATTTGTTGAAGATCTTTAGAGATTTGGCATTACTGTAAGTAGGGTTTTATCGTTGGTGTTTCCTGGAGCGATTGATGCAATTTTCCAAACTGTTCAAGTCCTATTTTTGGGTTCTTCTGTTGTGCTGTCTGGTGCCCGAGGTATTGGCGCAAAGGGGCATGGACCAGATCAATATCAACGGTCAGTTTGTACTGGCGGCGCGCGCTGGCCGTGTTGAGCGGGTCGTGGCTTTGCTGGCGGAAGGCGCCAAAGTGAACTCGCGTGATCGCAGCGGTGATTCGCCCTTGAACATGGCGGCAGGCAAAGGTGACGCTGCATTGGCCGATGCGCTGCTGAAGGCCGGCGCCGACGTCAATTTGGCCAACCTGGCCGGCGTGACCCCCTTGATGGGTGCGGCCTTCGGTTGCCACACCGAGCTGGTGCACAAGTTGCTGGTCGCGGGCGCCAAAATTGAAGCGCTGGACCGGGTCAAAAAGAACGCGGCGACCTACGCCGCCGGCAATGGCTGCAGCGATTGTTTGCAGGAATTGATACGCGCCGGGATGCCGGTCAATGCGGCTCTGGAAAATGACCTCACGCTGCTGATGTGGGCGGCCGGCTACGGCCACGAGGACGCCGTTCGTATGCTGCTGAAGCTGGGCGCAAATCGCAGTCTGAAAGATGGTCGAGGAAAAACAGCCGAGGATATGGCGCGCGAAGGCGGTCATTCGAAAGTGCTGGCGCTGCTCACGCAACCCTGAGTCATCCTTACCGCCAGGCCACTGGCCATAGCGACTTTCGCAGCAACGAATACCTGGTCAATCCCAATTGGAAACAGATCAACGCCTGTTTGGGTCGGAGCTTTTTGTGGGGGGCGTGGTCTGCATGCTGTTGGCGCCATGGGCCTTGGCGCAGACAAGCGCCGAGCCGCTGACGTTGCCGGGCGTCGAAGTCATCAGGACCACGTTGCTGCCGGGCCTGGGCACCCCGATTCAGGATGTTCCGGCCAATGTTCAGATTTATGGCTCCGAAGACTTGCGGGGCCAGCGCGGCCGGCATCTGGCCGACTTTCTGGAGAGCAACGCGACCAGCGTCAGCGTCAACGCAGCGCAGGGCAATGCGTTCCAGCCCGACGTCAGTTTTCGGGGCTTTAACGCGTCACCGCTGCTGGGCTTGCCACAAGGCCTGTCGGTGTTCCAGGATGGGGTGCGTGTCAATGAGCCGTTCGGTGATGTCGTCAACTGGGACCTGATCCCGCAGTCGGCCATTGCCAGCCTGCAACTGCTGCCCGGTTCGCAGCCGGGTTTTGGCTTGAACACCCTGGGAGGCGCCTTGTCGGTACAAACGAAAAGCGGCCTGTCCCATCCCGGCGGATCCATGGAGGTGCAAGGGGGCTCCTTCGGTCGGCGCACCTTCGAAATTGAACACGGTGGCAGCGCTGGTGACTGGAATTATTTTTTCACCACCAACCGCTTGCAGGACAACGGCTGGGCCGAGCACAACCCCAGTCTGGTGCAACAGTTTTTTGGCAAGCTTGGCTATGCCGCCGGGCAAAGCTCGGTCGACGTCAGCTTGACGCTGGCAGACAACACCCTTGAGGGCACCCAGACCCTGCCGCAATCCTTTGCCGTTGATTTCCGCCAAGCCTACACATTCCCTGACCAGAACATCAATCGTCTTGGCTTTTTGAGCATCAAGGGCAGTCATCTGATCGACGACCACTTTTTTCTGGATGGCAATCTGTATTTGCGAAAGTACCGCAATCAGAACACCAGCAGCAACGTCAACGGTGAGTACGACGGCGAGGCCAACCTGATGCAGGCCAGCAACGACAGATCAGCCATAGAACAAAGCAGTTATGGCGCAGGGCTGCAGCTCACTTATCTGGGAGAGATCGCCGGGAAAAAGCAGCAACTGGTGGTCGGGATCAGCGCCGACCTGGGATCCGCGCAGTTCACGCAGGAAGCGCAGGACGCGTCCTTTACCGCGAGCCGCAACACGGTTGGAACCAGCGACTATGCGCTTAACACGGATGCCACCGCTAGTAACCGCTACCTGGGCCTGTTCGTCAACGATACGGTGACGCTGGACGAACGCTGGTCACTGACGTTGTCGGGTCGCTACAACCGTGCCAGCATCACGATCCGCGATCAAACCGGTATCACGCCGGAGCTCAATGGCGATCATGACTTTGCTCGTCTCAGCCCCGCTGTGGGCATCAACTTCAACCCGAGTTCCAACGTCACCGCCTATGCAAGCTACAACCAGGGCATGCGAACGCCAACGCCGATGGAGCTGACCTGCGCCAACCGCCTGGCGCCTTGTAAATTGCCCAACAACTTTTTGTCGGACCCGGCACTCAACATGGTGCTGGCAAAGACCTTCGAGCTGGGTCTGCGGGGTCACCGGGGTCGCTCACTCAAATGGAGTGCAGCCTTGTACCGGACACAACTTCAGGATGACATCCAGTTCATCAGCAGCCTGGGTGCAGGTTCCAACACCGGCTATTTCCAGAACGTCGGCCAGGGACGGCGCCAGGGTGTGGAACTGGCTGTGAGCGACCGGTGGGGGCCTGTGCACACGAGTTTGCGCTACGGCCTGGTGGATGCCACCTACCAATCGTTCTTCACCATGAACAGTCCGGCCAACTCGAGCGCCGATGTGGCTGGCAACATTCAGGTCAGCCCCGGCAATCAAGTCCCCGGTCTGCCGCGCCAGACGCTCAAGCTGCGTCTGGACTATGACATCGGTACCGGCGGCTCGGTGGGTGTTGCCGTCAACGCCAGCACTGGCCAATACGCCCGGGGCAACGAGAACAACCAAAGCGTCAACGGCTGGGTTGCCGGTTTCACCGTCGTGAACATCGATGCCCGGTTGCTGATCACACGCGAGCTGGAGGTGGTGGCGCAAATCAGCAACGTGTTTGACCGGCGCTATAACAATTTTGGATCACTGGGCCGCAATGTTTTTACCGGCCCCGACAACACGTTTGATGGTCTCAATCCGCGCAATGAAATGTTTCTCGGCTATGGGGCGCCGCGGGGCGCCTGGATCGGGCTGCGCTACAACTGGTCCTGAAAGGCTAACCAGGACTTAGCGCAGCGACAAACGGCCTTGGAGTAAGGCTGTTGGCAATCCGTTACATTGAAGGCTACCATGAACCAGCCACGCCCTGCATTGAAAGTTGCTGTTGTGATGCGCCGTGAGCGCATCCAGGGCGCCATGAGCCGCTGGCAAAGCTGGCGCTGGGTGCTGGCCGACGTGGTAGCGCATGAGGATGGCTTTGGCAGTACCGCGCGCCTTCTCTACAAAAATGACAATGAAGAACGATGGCTGCATCCGGGTTATGCGGTGCAATTGTTTGCCGACGATGCCGAGGGCTACTACCTCAACGTCAGCACGCCAGCACCTTGCTGGTTTGTGTTGTGGCGTATGCAAGACCAGGCGAGGATGGCCGGGGAGCCTGTCGCGCGGCCCGAAATGGTGAGCTTGAGCTACCACGATGCCGGTCGCTGGCTTGATGCACAGGAAACCGTGGAGCAGGTGCCGGCCCCGGTCGACGTTGTGCAGTGGCTGCAGGCTTTTGTCGATCAGCACTACGTTGTCGAGCCGAAGCGCCGCCAGCGGCCTGAGAGTTTTCGCGCGCTGACGGACCGCTTTGGTAATCCGGTGGCGATCAGCACCGGGAAGAAAGCGGGTGGTGATCATGGCTGAAAGTTTTTTCGGTCGCTGGTCGCTGCGCAAGCAGGCCTTGCGCGAAGGCAAGGAGTTGGCCGACCCGCCTGCGCCACTTGGCGTTGAGCCACAGCCGGTTGCTGTTTCGTCCAAGCCACCAGCGTCTGCCAACCCGACTACGGTGCCGGTGCCACAACCCGCAGCACCAGTCCTTCCAACTCCGTCTTTGAAAGATGTCGAGGCGCTGACAACCGAGTCCAACTTCATACCCTTTGTGGCACGCGATGTGGCACCCGAGGTCCGCAACGCCGCGATGAAAAAACTGTTTGCCGATCCCCACTACAACTTGATGGATCGCATGGACACCTACATCGACGATTACTCCAAGCCCGACCCGCTGCCCGAATCGATGTTGCGGCAAATGGCTGGTGCCAGGTTTCTCAAGTTGTTTGAAGACGAGCAAGAAGGTGTGAAGGCTGAAACCCTAACCGAGAGCAAGCCCCATGAGCCGGGCAAAAACCATGACAACCCTGATTTGCAATTGCAACCAAACGATGCCGCTGGACGCCAGGAGCCTGGGCGCAGCACTGAATGAAACGCTGACCCTTCACTGTGCCCTGTGTCGCCGCGAGGCCGGCGCTTTTGTGCAGGCGCTGCAAACAGGTGAGGATCTGGTGGTCGCCTGTACGCAGGAAAAGCGCTTGTTTGTTGAACTTGCCGAGCAAAGCGGTGCGGCACAGCGCGCGGCCTCCGGAGCAGCACCGATTCGCTTTGTCAACATTCGCGAAACCGGCGGCTGGAGCAAAGATGCGGTGCATGCCAGTCCCAAAATTGCTGCTCTGCTGGCGCTGGCGCACCTGCCCGAACCGCAGCCCGTTGCCACCGTCGCCTACCAGAGCGCCGGGCGGCTGCTGATCATTGGCGAGCTGGGCGCTGCCGAGTACGCCGCCGAGCTGTTGGGAGACGAGCTCGACATCACCTTGTTTACGCAAGGCGCCGATGACACATCGGGCCGTGGCGGTGCCATGCAGGAGCGGCGCTGCCCGGTGCTGGGCGGCAAAATTTTGTCGGTGACGGGCTGGCTGGGTGCCTTTGAGCTCAAGTGGTTGCGCAACAACCCGATTGATCTGGACCTGTGCACACGTTGCAACGCCTGTCTGGCGGCCTGTCCCGAAGATGCCATTGGCATGGATTACCAGATCGATATGAGTCTATGCAAGTCGCACCGTGCCTGCGTCAAGGTATGCCAGGTGGCAGCTGCGATTGATTTCAACCGGGAACCTGAGACCTCAAGCGAAACGTTTGATCTGGTTCTTGATCTGCGCGTTACGCCGGCCTTCTCGCAGCACGCCTTGCCCCAGGGCTACCTGCGTTGGGATGGTCACGATGCCAGACCTCTGATGCAGTTGCGCGCGCTGGTCGGCGAGTTTGAAAAGCCCAGGTTTTTTGACTACAAGCAAAAACTCTGTGCTCATAGCCGCAACGAGAAGACCGGCTGCCATGCTTGTATCGACGTCTGCTCGGCAGCTGCCATCAGCAGCGACAGCCACATTCAAAGAATCAAGGTCAACCCCAATCTGTGTATTGGTTGCGGCACCTGCACCACGGTATGCCCCAGTGGCGCCTTGACCTATGCCTATCCGCGTGCGCCTGAGCAAGGGGTCAAACTGAAAACCCTGCTCGCTACTTATGCCCGCTGTGGCGGCAAGTATGCAGCGCTGCTGCTGCACAGCCAGGAGGGCGGCGCACGCCTGTTGGGTGATTTGGGTCGTGCGGCACAACTGGAGGGCGCAACCCCCGGTGGCACACACGGTGTGCCGGCCCGCGTGCTGCCCCTTGCGCTGTGGCACACCTCTTCGCTCGGGCTGGACGTTTGGTTGACGGCTATGGCCTATGGCGCCTCACAGGTCTGGGTTCTGATGACCGATGAAGAAGCACCGCAATACCATGAGGCACTTCGCAGCCAGATGGCAGTGGCGCAGGCTATTCTGACCGGGCTGGGCTATCAAGGACAGCATTTCCGTCTGCTGCACGCCCGAGACGCACGTGATCTGGCGGCGCTGGACGGCGAGTTGCAGGCTGTTCCCGCGCAATGCGTCAGTCGCAGCGGGGGGTTTGCCGTGCAGTCCGACAAGCGCGCTACGCTGGAGTTGGCGCTAGACCATTTGATGGCCCATGCCCCGCTCCAACCGGAGACCATTGCGCAGGCCATTGTGCTGCCTGCCACCGGTTCGCCAATCGGTGCGTTGGTCATCAACAAGGACGCTTGCACCCTGTGTCTGAGTTGCGTCAGCGCCTGCCCGGTCAATGCGCTGCAGGATAACCCGCAGTCGCTACAACTCAAGTTCATCGAAAAGAACTGTGTCCAGTGCGGCTTGTGCGTCAAGACCTGTCCGGAACAGGCACTGGCCTTGCTGCCGCGCTTGAGCTTGAGCCCGCTGCGCAAAGAAGCTGTCGTGATCAACGAGATGAAACCTTATGCCTGCGTGCGTTGCGGCAAACCCTTTGGCACGCTCAAGGCCATCGAAGCCATGCTGGGCAAACTCTCCTCCCACAGCATGTTCCAGGGCGTGGCACAGGAGCGGTTGAAAATGTGCGCTGACTGCCGGGTCATTGATATTTATTCGGCCCAGCACGAAACCAGAATAACGGACTTGTGACCATGACACCCACGCCCGAATCGTTGAAAGGCAGCGCGCTCGACGAAGAGACCGCTCGTGCCGAACTGTATGGCCTGCTGGCACTCTTGTTTTATGCGCCACCAACGACTGAGTTGATGACAAAGCTGCGTGTGGCGGTGACGGATACGCCGGCCGCTGGCGCCTTTCTGGAAGAGCCCTGGCGCGCGCTGGTGGGCGTTGCCCGTGAGATGACTGACCAGGATATTCAAAGTGAATACGACAGCTTGTTTGGCGGCATCGGCAAGCCTGAGGTCTACCTTTACGCCTCTCATTTTTTAAGCGGCTTTCTCAACGAGAAGCCGCTGGTCAGGCTGCGTACCGAACTGGCCAGCCTGGGTCTGGCGCGCGATGATGGGATGTCCGAGACTGAGGACCACATGGCCTATCTGTGCGAAGTCATGCGCTACCTGATCGCCGGTGAGGATGTGACCGTTGCCAACCTGACGCGCCAGCGCGAGTTCTTTTCAAACCACCTGCAGCCCTGGGTGACGCTGCTGTGCGACGACCTGCAGACGCACCCTAAAGCCCGCTTTTACTCCGCACTGGCTGAATTGACACGCGCCTTTATGGGTGTTGAGGCGCAGGGTTTTGATATGCTGACTTAAGTCCGCCATGCTGCTGGGTTGATCCGGATCATGGTCTGTTTGTTTGCGTGGGTTAACAGCTATTGACCCTAATTGCAAAATGGCTAGTATGTAATTTTCAGGGTAACTCCAAACAGGGCGCAAGCCTTGAAAGGACGGACGCATGAAATTCGTAGATTTGGGAGCTTGGCTGTTCTGTGGCTTCCTGGTGGGAGCAAGTGCGGCAGGCGCGCAGGACAACGTCAAACCGGAGGCACAAGCCGTTCAGGCAGCCCGCGAGAAAGCGCTGCGCGAGGCCGATGAATTAATCAAAAGCAACCAGCCTGCACAAGCCCTGGTCTTGCTGCAAGCGCTGGAGTTTGAGCGTGCCGGCGAAGTGCCCTTTGACTATCTGTTGGGCATCGCCGCGTTGGACAGCGGTAAACCAGACCGGGCGACGCTGGCGTTTGAGCGGGTGCTGGCGGTTGATCCAAATTTTGCCGGTGCACGTCTTGACATGGCGCGCGCCTATTACCAGCTAGGTGATCTGGCGCGCGCCAGGACCGAGTTCGAGGTCGTGTTGAAACAAAATCCGCCGGAAGCGGCGCGCCTCACGATTCAAAAATATCTTGACCAGATCGCCGTCCTGCAGCAAGCCAGGCAAACCCGGGTGACGGGATATTCAGAGGGTGTGTTTGGTCACGATAGCAACATCGCCAACAGCGCCACTGAGCCATTCACCTTCGCACCCAATTCGCCCTGGAGCGGCTTGTTCCCGGGCAATCAGTTGCCGTCGACCACCAAATTGACGGGCCTTTATGAAGGTATCAATGCCGGCGCCGAAATCAATCACAAACTGGATGCCAATTGGGGTGTCTTCGCGGGCGTTGATCTGCGTCAGCACGGTAACCGGACGCAGACCGACTACAACTTCAACAGCCTCGATGGCCGCTTCGGCGTCATGCTGGGCGTCGAGAAAAACGTCTACAAGTTGTCATTGAACCGCGGCCAGAGCTACAGTGCCGGCACCATGCAGCGCGCATCGACCGGATTGAATGCCGAGTGGCAATATGTGCTCAGCCCGGCCGATCAGCTAAGCGCTTTTGCGCAGTATGGACAGAGTCGCGCCAGCGGGTTTGCGGCAACGTCACCGGGCACCGATGCACGCATCGAGGGTGACACCAATCAAAGTGTGATGGGGGGTGGCTGGGTGCACCTCTTTGCGGACGGCAAGCAGGCGCTGTTTGGCAGTGTTTATGTCGGTCGGGAACTCGATGTCGCACCGGTGATTTCACCTGGCTTGCCCGACGGTGGCCGGGTCGACGGCATGAGGCGCTTTGAAGGATTTCGTGCCGGTGGGCAAACCGCCATCACCGAACAGCTTGAGGGGTCGGTCAGTCTGGGCTGGCAGTCGGCCAACTATGGCAAGGAGAACAACCTTATCATGGCCCATCGCAGTGAAAAAATGGTTGACCTGACGTTGGGTTTGGCCTGGCACATTGACAAGTTGTGGACGGTCAAACCGCAAGTTGCATTTGCCAAAAAGAACGCCAACATCGCGCTCTACAGCTTTGACCGCTCCGATGTTTCGTTGACCATTCGCCGCGACTTCAAATAATCGCATTTGCCTGAGGTGTCATCATGAAAAGCATCAGCAAAATCCTGGCCAACTTGGGGCTGACGCTGGCCTGCTGGGCTGTCACTTCCCCAGTGGCCCAAGCTGGAGTCGCCGGGCAGGCTCAGTTTGTCCGTGGCGAGGTTCGGATCAGTGGTGTTGCAGGCCAGGCACGCCCATTGAAAAAAGGCGATGCCGTGAACGAAGGTGACACCGTGACCTGTGGACCTTCGGCCTCCACACAAATCAGGATGCAGGATGGTGGTCTGATCGCCGTGCGCCCCGACACGGCTTTGAAATTTGATCAGTTCGTTTTTAGCGGCCAACAGGATGGCAATGAAAAGAGTGTTTTCTCGCTGCTCAAGGGCGGCTTTCGTGCGGTGACGGGCTTGATCGGGCAGGTCAACAAGAAAAACTACAAGATCAATACACCGGTGGCGACGATTGGTATTCGCGGTACCGACCACGAGACATTCCTGATCGTGCCCGGCAGCACCATGGCGCAGATTGCTCCCAGTGGTGCCTACAGCAAGGTCAATGTGGGGGAAACGACGCTGACCACCGACCGGGGAACAGTCAACGTGATGCCCAACCAGATGGGGTTTGCCGGTGGACTGAACCAGTTGCCTCAGGTGCAGGTACTCAACACCAGCATCTTCACCGTTGCGCGGTCGCCGACTTCACAAGCCAAGCTCGACAAGAAGGATGAAAAGAAAGAGCAGCCGGTCCAGAACAACGCCGATGGCAAGGCAAATGGCCCTGCGGCGCAAGCAGCCGCACCGGTCGACGCAGAGCCTGTGCCAGGTGTGGCAAGCACGCCGGTCGTGGCAGCGGCACCGGCAGCGCAGGAAACAGCGCCGATCCGGTCAACCGCAGCGACGGATAGCGTTGCGCCCAGTGCTGCTCTGATACCCGGTCCGGCTTCGTCGGTAGTGGCGCCAGTGGTTGCCGCAGCAGCCGCTGCTGTCGTTGCGCCAGCGCCGGCACCAACAACGGTGCCGGCAACAGCAGTTGACTCGGCTGGCAGCAGTGTGAATCTGACCACTGCAACAGCAATCAGCCCGAGCGGGCAAGTGATTCCAATTTCGCAGAACCTGACGACATTCGGTGGTAATTTCGTTGCCGCAGTGATGTTCCCGGTGGCAACCGCCGGTGGTTTCAATGAAGCCTTTACCCCCAGCACGCCGCAGCAGCCCAATACCCAGTACGTGTTGGACGGCCTCGGCAACCTGGTCGAAGCGCGCAACCTGCCGTTCCAGTTGCAGACCAACCAAAATGGCATGCCGCTGACCCCTGCCATCACCGGTGTTGCTGGCGCCGACATCAAGTGGAGCGGGGGTGCTGCAGCCGACACCGTCAAGCTCGCCGACAACAGCATTTACATGGGACGCTGGACTGGTGCCACCGTGACGGTGACCGACAACCTGGCACCGACTAATGTGTACAGCTACAAACCTGCTTCAAGCCTGTGGGCCGTGCTCGTGCCACCGCCAGCCGGCTATGTGCCCAACCTGGTCGGCATCAGCACTTACACCAAATCTGGCAACACCACACCGGTCGATGCCTTCGGCAACCTGGGGCTGCTAAATAGCGCCACACTGACCGCCAATTTCACCACGCAACTGGCGGACGCCGCAGTGAATCTGACCATCGGCGCCGGCCCCATGGCCGGCACTTTCAATGTGGATGGGAAATCGATGATGATCGATCCCAAAGGAGGCTTCGGCGTCGCCAATGCCGGCGCGCTGACAACCCGTTGTGTCGGTACCTGTGCCGACCAGGCGGGCGGCTACAGCGCCGATCTGGGAGGCAGCTTGGCCGGCATGGCCGCCGCCGGTGCTGGCATGTCCTACAACATCTGGCCAACGGTTGCAAGTTCTTCACCCGCCAGCGATTCGGTTCAAGGACTGGTGGCTTTCACGGCCCCGGCGCCGACCGTTCAGCCACCGCTGGCCTACACCGCAACGGCGACCGCAGTTGCTTACACCGGCGGCAACGGGGGCGGTTTCAACAACGGGGGTGGCTTCAACTTTATTGCGGCGCCAGGAGACATCACACCACTGACGGCACCCACTACATTCACTGAAAACTATGGTGGCGGTGGTGGCTATCGAACCGATATTCTGAACGGTGCGAGCACGGCGACGGTTAGCGCCACGACGGCCAACGGCATCAGCTTCGGCATCTGGGATACGGTCGCCAGCGTCAGTTCATTCGAGAAGCATGTCATGCTGCCAAGCCGGCAGGGTTCCGGCTCCATGCTGCCGGTTTACATGTATGGCGAGCAAGGTTACCTGGATGCACCGGTGGTTTTCTTCAACAGTGTTACCGGCAGTGGAAATACCGGCCCGTTGCTGGGCACATTTGCTTATCAACCGGTAGCCAGACTGTCGCTGGATCAAAACAGCTGGCTCAGCGGCAACGTGAGCACGGCCAACTTGAATGCAAACTTCACCAATCAAACGGTGAAGCTTGCGCTGGGCGGAACCATCGGCGCAAACAATTGGACCGCTGACAGCGCCAGCCTGCCAATCAATTTCATGAATACCAGCAGCGGCGCGGGTGCCCGCTTTTATGATTCCGTGCCGGTCATCAAGGTAGCCACTTCGACCATCACCGCGACAACGCCGGTCTGCGCCAGTTGTGCTGGCAATATCAACGGTGAGTTCATTGGGCAGAACTATGCCGGTGCCATCGTCCAGTACAGCTTGTGGGATAACGCCCCTGCGGCCGGGATGAATGTGGCTGGTTTGCTTGCGTTTGACCGTCTGCCGGCGGCTGCCAATCCGACCGTGAGCAACGGCGCCGCCGCGCCGACCGGCACCACTGTGCTGGCCAACTCCTGGCAGTTTCAAAGTCCAACTGTGATCACCACCGACAATGCTGGCCTGCTGACCGGCTGGGGCGGTACCGGTTGGAACTCAACGGTGACACCTGCGACCGGTTCTTTTGCGCAAACTGCCGTTGGCAGCGGCAGCGGCACCATCCATTGGGGCCAATGGGGCGCCGGGTCGATTGCTGCCAACGCCTTTAGCTATGTGCCGGGGGTCGCACAGTTGCACTGGATGACGGCGTCCGAGCCGACACCCGTTTATTTGGCCCAGGTATTGACGACCCAGAATGCCTCGTACACATTGGTCGGAGGTGACGTCACTCAATTTGGCATCAACCTGGCTAGTGCAGCGCATGGCACGGTCAATGCAGGCACTTCACTGACGGCCAATTTCACAACACAAACAGTGGCGGTCAATCTGGATACCACGGTGAATGGCCACAACTGGCTGGCCAGCACTGCCAATGCGCCTTTGCAGAATCTCAACGGCAATAGCCAGAGCGGCTTTTACGCCGACAGTTACGGACTGCCTTCCAAGCCAGGCCACCTGACGGTGACGATGGACACAGTGCCCGCCAATGGCAGTCTGGCTGGGCAACTGGTAGGGGCAGCACTGGACGGCGCCATTCTCAAGTTCAATCTGACCAACCAGGTGGCACCGGTCGCCAATGGAGTGGCCACATTACCAATGACGATTGAAAATGTACAAGGCGTAGCGGCACTCCAGGCAGTTGTGGCCAACGACCCGGCAACACCTTACCGGATGGTGTTAACCGCCATCAATGACCCGAAGGCCGCAGTGCCAACCGTCATGGTGGGGGGGACCTACAACAATGCGGCGCACGTTTTGACCGATGGCGCTGGCAATCTGACCGGGTTTGACTTCGCTGGCGGTGGTGGTGGCAGCGGCAACACGCTGGCGTATGCGAGTGCCGGTAGCGGGAAAGGGTTTGTCGATCAAGGCACCGCCGTGATCGGTGGTACCACGGTCAGTTGGGGGCGGTGGGACGCAGGCACCGTTTTGAATGTGACTGATCGTGCAACCGGCGTACTGCAGAATGTGACGCTGACCGGTGGTGCCCATACAGTTTTGGGTCCGCTGATGACGGGTCCGGTCACCTTGCCGGTGGCGGGCAACTACAGCTACACCAAAGTTGGCAACACGCTGCCAACCGACGATCGGGGCGTGGCGGGGACATTGAACTCGGCAACACTGAGCGCCAACTTTACCGCGCAAACAGTGGATGTCGGTGTCAATGTGACGGCTGGCGGCGCCACGCTGGATGCCATGGCTGCGGGCGTACCGATTCAGCAGCGTGCCAATTTCTTCACAGACAGCAAGATGGCCGGGCCTGGTGCCTTGGTGGTGAAATGCAGCGGGCTCTGCGGCGATACCAATCAGGGCAGCATCGGTGGCGGCTTTGGCGGCCCCGGCGGGCTGGCAGTGGCGCTGACTTATGGCTTTGAAAAAAAAGGGGCCAACGCCGGAACCGTGTCCGGCGTGGCGGTGTTCAAGCGCTGATTTATTGCCGGGTGCCAGTTGTGACTCGTATTTACCCTAGTGGCATAAGGGTTGACGCTGGTTGTGACTTGGCGCGGTTTTGCATAGACTACCCTATGAACCGGTTTACATAACAGTTAAACACGTTGGAGAACGCAATGCCGAACAGCAAGCCCAAAGCTTCGCGTCGAGGATTTTTTCTATCTGCTTCTGTGGCCGGTGCCGCGGTTGCCTCGGCGACCTGGTTAAAAACGCCAGCACCCACGGCCATGGCAGAGCTGCCAAAGGCGGTGCCGGAAAGAGGCGGTGGCTACTCTTTAAGCGATCACGTCAAGCAGTACTACAAGACCGCGCGCGTCTGAGCGACTGTCATCACACCGACTCTGGAGAGTGCCATGTTATTGACCAAGAAAATAGCTTCCGCTGAGAGCGCCGCGCGTTCCCCTTTTGTGCACAGCTTGCGCCGTGGTTTGTCGCAGGCGTTGCCCACCATGGACCGTCGTGCATTCTTGCGGCGCTCTGGCCTGGGAGTGGGCGTCGGGCTGGCCGCCTCACAACTGACGCTGATTAAAAAGGCCCACTCCGCGTCAGGTTCGGTGGCGCTGGGTGTAGGAAAGATTGAAGTCAAGCGCACCGTGTGTACCCATTGCTCGGTCGGTTGTGCGGTCGACGCGGTGGTGGAAAACGGTGTCTGGGTGCGCCAGGAGCCGGTGTTTGATTCGCCCATCAATCTGGGCGCCCATTGCGCCAAAGGTGCCGCTCTGCGTGAGCACGGGCACGGCGAATACCGTTTGCGCTATCCGATGAAGCTGGTTGATGGCAAGTACCAGCGCATCAGCTGGGATACCGCTTTGAATGAGATCACTGCCAAGTTGCTGGACTTGCGCAAAGCCAGCGGGCCGGACGCCATTTATTGGATTGGCTCCAGCAAGCACAACAACGAGCAGGCCTACCTGCTGCGCAAGTTCGTCAGTTTCTGGGGTAGCAACAACTGCGATCACCAGGCCCGCATCTGCCACTCCACCACGGTGGCCGGTGTTGCCAATACCTGGGGTTATGGCGCCATGACCAACTCGTACAACGACATGCAGAACAGCAAATGCGCCATGTACATTGGGTCGAATGCGGCCGAGGCGCATCCGGTCAGCATGTTGCACATGTTGCACGCCAAGGAAACCGGTACCAAGTTGATTGTGGTCGA
>JBAXBQ010000037.1:0-29713 GCA_037141865.1 Comamonadaceae bacterium
AATGGCCCTTCGGAGTGGCGACAAATTTTTCCAAAACAAGCTCGATAGTGACTGTTGAAGTCCAAGGTTTTGGGCGCGGGAATATCAGCCCAGACTTTGGTTGTATCTTTGATTTAGGAGAATGCAAATGACACAGGAGCAAAGAGAACTGGTTGTGTTGAACAGTTGTCGCCAGTTTTTCATGCCGGGTGGTTTTGCGTGCCGATGACGCTGGAGGCGAATTCAAAAAACGAAGCGCATGAGCCTCAGGCGTCTGCCCCGCAGCCGCCGGCTCAAGGCCAACTCAACCCTGATTCAAATCAGCCGCCTTTTTTGCAGCGCTTGCCAGGGTTTTTCTTGTTGTTGGTGGCGGTACCGCGTTCCAGGCTGCGCAGTTGGCCCTTGCCTGCGGTAAAGCACACACCCTTGGGTGCCACGGGGCGCGGGGTTGCCTTGCGCTCGGCTTCGGTACGGAACTCTTTAGACATGCAATAACTCCATTGATTTGTGAAAACGAAACCCCGCGATTATCCCCGAGCGGTGCGGTGACCCTCTTTGGCCAGCAGTTCGAGGTAAAACGCCTCACCCCCGTCCTTGGCCACCATGTCGATCAAAGCAGTGATGGTCGCGAAATGGACCACGGTCGCGTTTTCCGCACTGGTGCCGAATTTGCAGTCAAAATCCCAGTAGTCCACGCCTTCGGGCAGGGGTTTTCGCCGCTCCCGTTGAGTGTATTTGCGGATTTCGTGCTTGGTGGCTTCCAGCACGCGGTCGCGATGCTTGCCTTCGATGTTTAATGGGAATGTTTTTTTCACGGGCGCCTTCTTGTCGACTGGATGATTATGCGACGGCTACCCCTTGCCCCGACCTTCACCTTATAAAGTTTCTGTCTATGCCATTTTCATCACTCGGATTGTCGCCTGCCTTGCTGCGCGCCCTGAGCGCCAAAGCCTATCCGGCGCCGACACCGGTTCAGGTGGCGGCCATTCCGGCGGCCTTGCGGGGCCGCGACGTGCTGGCCAGCGCGCAAACCGGTTCCGGCAAGACGGTGGCCTTTGCGCTGCCCTTGTTGCAGCAGTTGGAAAAGGCTCCGGCAGCCAAGCCAAGACACCTGCGCGCCTTGGTGCTGGTGCCGACACGCGAACTCGCCGCCCAGGTGGGCGAGGAGATTCGCAGCCTGGGCGTGCAGCTGACGCACGCGCTCAAGGTCTCCATCGTGTTTGGTGGTGTCTCCATCAATCCGCAGATGATGCGTTTGCGTGGCGGCACCGATGTGGTGGTGGCCACACCGGGGCGCTTGCTGGACCTGGTGGCGCACAACGCACTGGAGCTGTCCAGCGTTACGACGTTGGTGCTGGATGAAGCGGACCGTCTGTTTGACCTGGGCTTTGCCGAAGAACTGGCTCGCATCATCGCACTGCTCCCGACGCGACGTCAAAACCTGTTTTTCTCGGCCACTTTTCCGCCTGCGGTGCAGGCGCTGGCAAACAAATTGCTGCACGATCCGGTGCGCATCACGGTGCCATCCGAACCACAGACACAGCCCGATATTGCGCAGCGCGCCATTGCGGTGGATGCAGGACAGCGCACCCAGTTGCTGCGCCACCTCATTCAACAAAACCACTGGAGCCGGGTACTGGTTTTTGTCGCTACCAAACACGCCGCCGAAATGGTGGCCGACAAATTGCGCAAAGCCCGCATCAACGCCGAGCCGTTTCACGGTGAGTTGAGCCAGGGCAAGCGTACCCAGGTGCTGGCGGATTTCAAGGCTTCAAGGTTGAAAGTGGTGATCGCCACCGATGTGGCGGCGCGTGGCCTGGACATTGCGCTGTTGCCGGTGGTCGTCAACTACGATTTGCCGCGCTCTGCATTGGACTACACGCACCGCATCGGTCGCACCGGCCGCGCTGGGGCGAGTGGTGTCGCCTTGAGCTTCGTCAGTGCCGACAGCGAAGCGCATTTCCGTCTCATAGAAAAACGTCAGCAGTTGAAATGGACACTTGAAAAAATCGAGGGCTTTGAGCCGCTACAGACGGTCGGCACCGCGCCAGCATCGACCGGCGGCGTCAAGGGCAAGCGCCCAAGCAAGAAGGACAAGCTCAGAGCAGCCGCACTTTGACGCTCTTGCCTTTGACCTTGCCGGCGTTGAGTTTTTGCATGGCCGGCAGGGCGACATCACGTTGTACCGCCACAAAAGTGGTGAACTCGGTCACGACGATCTTGCCGATTTGCTCGCGGCTGTAGCCGGCATCGGCGGTCAAGGCGCCCAGAACGTCGCCGGGACGAATTTTCTCCTTGCGCCCGCCCATAAGTTGCAACGTCACCATCGGCGGTAGCAGCGGTCCTTTGCCGGTGGGTATCAGTTCATCCAATTTGTGCCAGACCGATGCGCTCTTTTGATACTGCTCGATCTTTCCGACGGACCCCATCTCGCTCATGGAAGCCAGACTCAGTGCCAGGCCCGATTCACCAGCCCGCCCGGTGCGTCCGATGCGGTGCACATGCACCTCGGCGTCGGGTGTGATGTCGACATTGATCACTGCTTCCAGTTGTGCGATGTCCAGGCCCCTCGAAGCGACGTCGGTGGCGACCAGCACCGAGCAACTGCGGTTGGAAAATTGCGCCAGTACCTGATCGCGCTCGCGCTGTTCCAGTTCACCATACAGCGCCAGCGCATTAAAACCCTGTGCCTGCAAGTAACTGACCAGCTCTTTGCACTGTTGCTTGGTGTTGCAAAACGCCAGCGTGCTGATCGGGCGAAAGTGATTCAGCGCCAATGCCACCGCCTGGAAACGGTTGGCGCGTGTGACCTCATAAAAACGCTGCTCAATCAGGCTCTCGGCGTGTGGTGCTTCGACCTTGATTTGCGTTGGCTCGCGCATGAACTGCTTCGCTAGCTTCTCGATGCCTTCCGGATAAGTAGCAGAGAACAACAGCGTTTGCCGCGTCGAGGGACACTGTTTGGTGACGGTCGCTATGTCGTCAAAAAAGCCCATGTCGAGCATGCGGTCGGCTTCGTCCAGCACCAGCGTGTTGAGCGCTTCCAGGTTGAGGTAGCCGCGCTCCAGGTGGTCCATGACGCGTCCCGGTGTGCCGACCACAATGTGGGCACCCTGCTCCAGCGAGGCGCGCTGACCGCGCAGCGCGATGCCGCCACACAGGGTGACGACCTTGATGTTTTCCTCGGCACGTGCCAGCCGACGGATCTCCATCGTGACCTGATCGGCCAGTTCGCGTGTTGGACACAACACCAGGGCCTGCACGGCAAACCGGCGCTGGTTCAGGTTGGTGAGCAAGGTCAGCGCAAAAGCGGCGGTCTTGCCGCTGCCGGTCTGGGCCTGCGCAATCAGGTCTTTGCCAGCCAGCGCCGTGGGCAGGCTGGCCGCCTGGATCGGCGTCATTTCCAGGTAGCCCAGTTGTTGCAGGTTGGCCAGGGTAGCCGGGTTCAGTGCCAGGCTGGCGAAGCTGTTGCTGCAAGCCTGGGTGGTGACGTTGGTGGTCTTTTTTTCGGTGAAACTCATGGGTCGATTATCCGTACATCAACTTGCTGGGCAAAATGCGGTATGCAAAACTCACATGACATGGAGCAACGCCTGACCGATCTGGAGATCAAGGCCAGCTTCACCGAAGATTCTCTGGATCAACTGAATCAGATCATCGTTGGCCAGCAACAGCAAATTGATCTGCTGACGCGCGAGATTGCTCACCTGCGACAGTCAAGCACGGAGGGTGGTCTGGGCCCGGCGCGTAACTTGCGCGACGAACTGCCGCCTCACTATTGAGGGCTGGTGGCCAAGTGGTTGTTGAGTAAATGTCATACCTGTTTTACAAAAACTTCGAATTCTTGCACCGGCAATGGATGACCGAACAGGTAGCCTTGATAGGCATGACAACCCAGGTCAGCGAGGAAGTCACGCTGGGCCTGCGTCTCCACACCTTCAGCGATGACCACCAGCCCCAAACTGTCGGCCAGCGCGACAACCATCCTGGCAATCGCCGCGTCGTTCGGATCAAGCAGAATGTCTTTGACGAAACCCTGGTCGATTTTGAGCTCATCGAGCGGCAATCGCTTCAGGTACGACAGTGATGAATAGCCGGTGCCAAAGTCGTCCAGCGAGAAGCCAACACCGAGCGCTTTCAGTGCGTTCATCTTGGCGATAACGTCCTCGACATTGGCTACCAGCACGCTCTCCGTTAACTCCAGCTTGAGCCGCTGCGGGTTGGCACCGGTGTGCGCCAGTACTGCCAACACCTGGTTCACAAAATCGCGCTGGTGAAACTGGCGGGCACTCACATTCACCGCTACCGTGAGTTGGGCCATCTGGGGCTGGCCAGCCCACAAGGCCAACTGCGTGCAGGCAGTTTGCAATACCCATTGACCAAGGGGCAAAATCAGCCCGGTTTCCTCAGCCAGGCCAATGAACTCGGCGGGTGCCACCAGGCCGCGCACGGGATGCTGCCATCGCACCAATGCTTCAGCCCCCTTAATCTGGGGCTCGTCGGACATCTGGGCCTGATAGAAAAGGGTGAACTGGCTATTCAGAACAGCATCACGCAAGCCCGCCTCCAGTGCGGCGCGGGCACTGACCACCGCTTGCATCTGGGGATCAAAGAAGCGCACCGTATTGCGGCCCGCGGCCTTGGCCTGGTACATGGCCAGGTCGGCCCGCTTCAAAGTCTCATCGATACTCTCGTACTGCTCGCCGCCAAACAGGGTGATGCCGATACTGGGCGTGATGTGATACTTGAGTCCGTCTAGCTGGTAGATCTGGGTGAGGGTGGAAAAAATCTTGGCGCTGACGGCTTCGACCTGGGTAGCGGCTTCCGGTGTGTTCTCGCTAAGATCTGCCACCATCACCACGAATTCGTCACCACCCAGACGGGCCACGGTGTCGCATTCCCGACTGCAGACCGATAAACGCTGTGCCACCTGTTCCAGCAGAAAGTCACCTTGAAAATGACCATGCGTGTCGTTGAGGGTTTTGAAGTTGTCCAGATCGATAAACAGCAAAGCTCCTTTGCGCTTGTTACGCGCGGAGGTCGCAAGGGCATGCTTCAGGTGGTCCAGCAGCAACCGACGATTGGGAAGACCGGTCAGTGGATCGGTGAAGGCCAGATGCTGGATTTCGTCCTGCGCCTGTTTTTTCTGGGTAATGTCGGAAAATGCGGCGACGTAGTTGGTGACGTTTCGATTGCCATCCACGACGGCGTTGATGGCGAGCCGTTCCGGATAGACCTCGCCGCTTTTGCGCCGGTTCCAGATTTCACCCTGCCATGATCCGGTACCCCCAATGCTGGCCCACATGGCTGCATAAAAGGCTGCATCGTGGTGACCTGAGCTGAGCAGGCGCGGATTTTGACCCACCGCATCTTCCTCCGTGTAGTCGGTGATTTCGGTGAACGCCTTGTTGACTCGAAGAATGACTCTGTGCGCATCGGTCACTATCATGCCTTCCTGTGACTCGAAGGCGGTGGCGGCGACGCGCAGGTTGGCTTCTGCCTGTTTGCGCTCGGTAATGTCTGCCATGGTGGTAACCTGAACCAGGCGGCCCCGGTAGTGCATCATCTTTGCGCAGATGATGGCGGGAAATCTTGTGCCGTTCTTGCGTAGCGCAGTGGCTTCATAGCGCAATTCATCGCCCGCCATCATGTTTTGCAGCACCCGGTCGCGATCTTCAGGCGCTATCCACAGCGCGGCGGATTTGCCAACAACCTCTTGCGCGCTATAGCCAAACAAGTCTTGTGCACGGGTATTTTGTTCCAGACATCTTCCATTTTCCGAGATGAAGACGGCTTCAAACGTCGCCTCACTCAAGGTAAGGTATTTCTCCCGGTTCTCCTCCAGTGATTCTTCGGCCGCCCTGCGCTCGGCTACATCGGTGGTGGAGCCGACCATGCGCGTGGCCCGGTCCTGGGCATTCCAGATCGCCTGTCCCCGATTGAGGAACCACCGGTATTCACCATTCTGAGTCTTGAGGCGAAATTCCACCGCGTACGGGGTCTTGAACTTCAAATGCAGCAGCAGGTGTTCTCGTGCCCGCTCGGCGTCCTGCGGATGGATCCAGGGAACCCAGCCATCCGGACCTATGCGAATTTCGCCCGACCGGTAGCCCAGAAGCCCGCACCAGCGGTCTGAAACATAGATCGTCTTCTTTGCAATATCCCAATCCCAAATGCCGTCTGACGAGCCTTGCACCGCCAGGTCAAAACGTTCGCGGCTTTCGCGCAAGGCGTCCTCCCGCTGGGCCAGCGTATGCAGCAGCTGATTGAAGCCGCCGATCAATTGCCCGATTTCGTCCTGGCGGGCAATCGGCAAAGGCAGTGCCGGCCGGTCCCCTTGCGCCAGCGAGACCAATGTGGTCACGGTGGTCTGCAACTGTGCAAGTTGGCGCTTCACCATCCACCAGGTCAGCGCACCTATCAGCAGCGTCAGAAAAATTGAAGCCAGCAGCAAGCGCTGCTGCATGGTGCGAATCGGACCCAGTGCCTCTGCCGTCGGCATGGCGACCGCCACGTACCAACCCGCCACCGCAATACGCCTGACCGAGGCCAGCACCTCCTCACCCAGGGGGTCGACGAAAATGTCAGTGCCTTCATAGCCGATTGCGTAGCGATCCATCATTGGGTTGACGCCGGAAGCAGGAAGCGCGGCCAGGATGCGGCTCCTGTTGGTGGCGGTGACCACCAGTTGGTGCTGTGGCGCAGCAATGACATAACCTCCGGTCTTGCCGTACCGACTTCCCGCAATGTGATCGAGAAAGTTGGGCTGACTCAAGTCGGTTACCCCAACCAGGGCGCCAACGACCTTGCCTTGCACATCGTGAATTGGCACTGCAATGCCAAATTCCGGGGCGCGTGACATCCTGCCGATGATCGGTCGACCGATCATTGCTTTCCCTTGTCTGAGCGCAGCACCCATGTAATCCTGGTCCACGTAATTGACACCGACCCGACCTGCCGAGAGCGGAACCGAGGCGATCACACTACCGTCCATTCCGGTAATAAAGGTGCCTGCGTTGAATAAACCTCTAAAGGTCAGGCGATCTTCCAGAAATGACTGCAGGACCAATGAGCTGGCCAGCAGGTCGTGGCTAACGCTCTGCGCACCATGCTCCAGCGCAGTCAAGCGGTCCTGTAGCTCATGAGTGACCTCTTCGGCCATAACAAAAACTGTTGACGACTGCTGTTCGGCGACCAGACTTTGTATATCCCGACGCAGCATCCGATTGACGTAGATCTCCAGCGACCAGAGGCTGGTCAGGAAAATGATCAGCATCAGCACGGTAACTCTTGTCTTGAGCGAACGCCACTGAAAAAAATTGAATTTCATGTCAACTCCGCCTGACCTTACTCTGTGGGTAATCGGTCTGGCACAGACTCTATCACCTTACAGCACTTGCTCTTCTGAATCTTTGACAGTCGAGTGGCCAGAGATGGCCTGGGCTGGCGTTTTCGCACAGTGGTTTTGGCAGCGCTGACAGGGCCTTGGTTGGGCACTTCTACAATCTCCGGAACAAAGCGCAGCAGACGGCATTTCCAATCAGGCACATTGCATGACCCCACTCCACATTTCGACCCAGTTTGATTCCGGCGCCATCGAGGTGTTGAGCCTGGCCGACGCCAAGGACATCCAGCTCAATATCCGGCGCGACAGCGCCAGCGAGTTTGCGCAGTGGTTTCATTTCTGCCTGCAAGGTGCGGCGGGCCTGGCTGTAGGGCTGCGGTTTATGAATGCAGGCAGCAGTGCTTACCCGAAAGGCTGGGACGGCTACCGCGTGGTGGCGAGTTATGACCGGCAGCACTGGTTTCGTGTCGCCACCCGGTTTGACGGCAAGGAGATGAGCGTCAACATCACGCCCGAGACGCAAAGCATTTACTTCGCCTACTTTGAGCCCTACTCCCATGAGCGTCACCTCGATTTGATCGGCTTGGCGGCTGCATCAGACACGGTGCAGGTGCAGCATCTGGGACAGACCATGGATGGGCGCGACATGACGCTGCTGCGCATCACCAACGAGCGCAGTGCCACCACGCTTGCACAGAAAAAAATAGTCTGGCTGATCGCCCGTCAGCATCCCGGTGAAGCCATGGCTGAATGGTTTGTGGAAGGGTTCCTGGAGCGCCTGCTTGATGGCGATGACCCGGTGGCCCGCGTGCTGTTGTCAAAATGCGTTTTTTACGTGGTACCCAATATGAATCCGGATGGCTCCGTGCGCGGCAATCTGCGCACCAATGCCGCTGGTGCCAACCTGAACCGCGAATGGCAAAGCCCCGGCCTGGAAAAATCACCCGAGGTATTTTGGGTGCGCCAGAAGATGATGGAAGTGGGTGTGGACCTCAGTCTGGACGCCCACGGCGATGAAAACCTGCCGTATAACTTTTGTGTCGGCACCGAGGGCACTCCAGGCTATTCGCCGCGTATTGAGGCACTGGAAAATAGCTTCAAGAGCGTGTGGTGCAACACATGTCCCGATTTTCAAACAGCACAAGGCTACACCCGCACCAAGCCGGGTGAGGCCAATATGACGCTGGCTACCAACTGGATTGGGCAGAACTTTGACTGCCTGGCCTTCACCATCGAGATGCCGTTCAAGGACAACGCGACTTTGCCGGACGAAGTGGCAGGCTGGAGTGGCGAACGCTCAAAGAAGCTGGGCGCCAGCGTGTTGTTGCCCATTTTGGCGGTGCTGGACCCACTGCGCGACAAGCCATGACAGACGCCAAGAATCCCCCCACGTTTCGTCGCGCTGCACCACCCCCTGGTCGGACGCCAGTCGGCACCACAGCTACGGTCAACACCAGTGGCACCATGCGTCTGAATAAGCGCATGGCCGAGCTGGGGCTGGCGTCACGCCGCGAGGCGGATGACTGGATCGGCCGCGGCTGGGTCAAGGTCAACGGTGAAGTTGCGACCATGGGCATGCAGGTAACACCCGATGTGCGCATTGAAATAGCGAAGCAGGCGCAAGGCCAGCAAGCCAATCAGGTCACGATTTTGCTCAACAAGCCGATGGGCATTGTGAGCGGCCAGGCGGAAGACGGCCACCAACCCGCCATCACCTTGATCCAGCCGCAAAACCGCTGGGTGGAGGACAACGCGCGCTTCTTCTTTCACCCCAAGCAACTGCAAAGCCTGGTGCCAGCCGGGCGGCTTGACATTGACTCGATTGGCCTGCTGGTGCTGACGCAGGACGGCCGCGTGGCGCGCCAGCTGATTGGCGAAGACTCAGTGATGGAAAAAGAATACCTGGTGCGGGTCAGCTACACCGGCTTCACCGAGCCCGATGGTCAACCGGATCGGCTCTTGCAGATCAATGACGGCGACCCTGTGAGCACCAATGTGCAGGCCGTCTTTCCGCCGGCCGGGCTGGAGACGCTGCGCCACGGGTTGAGCCTGGACGGACAGGCTTTGAAGTCGGCCAAGGTCACGTGGCAAAACCCGGAGCAATTGCGTGTGGTGCTGACGGAGGGCAAGAAGCGCCAGATTCGCCGCATGTGCGAATTGGTTGGCTTGAAAGTAGTGGGGCTCAAGCGTGTACGTATCGGCAATGTGATGCTGGGCAATCTGCCAGTGGGCCAGTGGCGCTACCTGGCAGCGCATGAGAAGTTTTAGCTGATCCTCGGATCTAGGAGTTTCACGTATGTCCAAGCCGGCAACCAAAAATCCGCTGAAACATCTGCGCGCGGTTGATCTCAGAGCGGTGGCGCAGTTGGCAACGCAGGCGACGGCAGGTGTGGCCCGCATGGCCGAGGGTGTGCACCAGTCTGTGTGGGGCAGCATGGGCGTGCCAGGTGGAAACAAACAAGGCACAACGCGCGGTTTGACCGGTCTGATTTACCAGAGCGTGCTAGGCGTCACGCAGCTGGTCGGCAAAGGGCTCGATGTGGCGTTTGCCCGGCTGCAACCGCTGCTCGAGAGAATAGAAGGGGAGCCCCCCGAAACACCTGAGCGCGAAGCGGTGTTGGCCGCGCTCAATGGCGTGTTGGGCGACCGCTTGCTGTCCAGCCACAATCCGCTGGCCACGCCGATGACACTGCGTTACCAGGGCCAGGCGCTGGACTGGCAAGTGTTGCCGAACATGCCAGAGGCCAGCGGCAAGGTCTTGCTGCTGATTCACGGTCTGTGCATGAACGATTTGCAGTGGCACACGAAACATCAGGACCAAGCTGGTGACCACGGCGCAACGCTCGGCGCGGCGCTGGGCTATACGCCGGTTTACCTGCGCTACAACACAGGTCTGCATACCTCGCAAAACGGGCATCAACTTGCAAGCTTGCTTGAGCAACTCCTCACCCACTGGCCAACACCCATCAAGGAATTGACGGTGGTCGCGCACAGCATGGGCGGCTTGCTGACACGCAGCGCTGTTCACTACGCCAAACGGAATAGATTGCGCTGGCCTGGTCTGTTGAAGAATATCGTGTTTCTGGGCACACCCCACCATGGCGCACCGCTGGAGCGGGCCGGCAACTGGATCGATGTCATTCTGGGCAGCACGCCCTACAGCCGACCCTTTGCCAAGCTGGGCCAGCTGCGCAGTGCCGGTATCACCGACCTGCGCTACGGCCATGTGCTGGACGTCGACTGGCAGGGGCGCGACCGGTTTCAAAGACAACCCGACAAGCGCCAGCACCTGCCCTTGCCCGAGGGAGTGGCCTGCTACACGGTGGCGGCCACGACCGCAGCAAAACGCAGTGCCCTGGTGGACCGTTTGCTGGGTGATGGATTGGTACCGTTGCACAGCGCGTTAGGCCAGCACAATGATCGGCAGCGGACATTAGAGTTTGCCAAAAGTTCGCAACTCATTGTCTATCGCACGAACCACATGGCGCTGCTGGACAGCCCGGCGGTGACGCAACAGTTGCTGCAATGGCTGAAAGACTCTGCATGAACGAACCCATTTCCCAACTGCTGGCGCAGCACCGCATCCATGAAGTGGAGTGTGTGATCCCCGACATGACCGGCATTGCGCGCGGCAAGATTTTGCCCAAGGACTTGTTCCTCAATGCCGGTGAGATGCGCTTGCCCAAAAGCGTGTTGCTCAACACCGTCAACGGTCAGCAGCCGGACAACGGACCGCACGTCGGCGACACCGACCCCGACATGGTGTGCAAGCCCGACGTTGCCACCTTTCGTGTAGTGCCCTGGGCCGCCGAGCCGGTGGCGGTGGTGATCCACGATTGTTTTGAATGGGATGGCACGCCGGTGGCCCTGTCGCCGCGTGCCGTGTTGCGCCAGGTGATAGCGCTCTACAGCCAGCGCGGCTGGCGTCCGATCGTGGCACCCGAGATGGAGTTCTACCTGGTGGCGCGCCAGCAAAACCCGCACGAGCCGCTGCAACCGCCGATTGGCCGCACCGGCAAACCCGAGGCCGGACGGCAGAGTTATTCGGTTGATGCGGTGAACGATTTCGATCCCTTCTTCATGGAGCTGTCGACTTTTTGCGGTGTGCACCGACTGGGCGTCGAGACCCTGATTCACGAGGCCGGCGCCGGTCAGATGGAAATCAACTTCACACATGGTGACCCGCTGGAGCTGGCCGACAGCGTGTTCCTGTTCAAGCGCACGGTGCGCGAAACCGCGCTGCGCCATGGCATCTTCGCTACCTTCATGGCCAAACCAATGGAGACCGAACCCGGCAGCGCCATGCATATCCACCAGAGCATTGTCGATGCCGATGGGCGCAACATTTTCAGCCAGGAGGGCGGCAGCGCCAGCCCGGCGTTTTTTCATTACATCGCCGGCTTGCAAAACTATGTGCCCCAGGTGATGCCGATGTTCGCCCCTTACGTTAACTCTTACCGGCGCCTGGCGCCGCACATGTCGGCGCCGACCAACGTGCGCTGGGGCTACGACAACCGAACCTGCGGCATCCGTATCCCGAAGTCCGGGCCTGAGGCCCGGCGTGTCGAGAACCGCGTGCCAGGCGTCGATGTGAACCCCTATCTGGCCATTGCCGCCACGCTGGCCTGCGGCTACCTGGGCGTGCTGGAAGCGCGCCAACCGGCCGAACCGGTAGCCACCAGCGCCTGGAACATGGCGCACGAGCTGCCGCGGCACCTGGAGGATGCCATCGAGCTGCTGCGCGCTTGTGCTCCGATGCGCGAACTGCTGGGCACCCACTTTGTCGACGCCTTTTGTGCCGTCAAGGAACTCGAATACGGCACTTACAACCGCGTCATCAGCTCGTGGGAGCGCGAGCATTTGTTGTTGCTGGTTTGAGGTTCGCCATGTCGAATGATTCACGCATCAGCCGCAGCGGCATCGATTGGGCGCGCGCCCAGTCCCTGTTGCAAGCTGAACGTGCCGCCTATGTCGCGCGCAACCCGCGCTCCAATGCGCTGGCCGAGCGCGCCAAGCAGCACCTCATGTTCGGTGTGCCGCTGCACTGGATGAACGACTGGGGCACGCCGTTTGCACTGCACATAGCTCAGGCAGGGGGCGCCCACGTACTGGACGCCGATGGCCATGATTTATACGATTTCTGCCTGGGCGATAGCGGCGCCATGTTTGGTCACTCGCCAACACCCGTCGCGCGTGCCGTGGCACGCCAGGCGGCGCACGGCATCACCGCCATGTTGGCCAGCGCCGACGCAGCGGCGGTCGGTGAGCTGCTCAGCGAGCGCTTTGGCCTGCCCTTGTGGCAGTTTGCGATGACCGCCACCGATGCCAACCGCTTTGTGTTGCGCTGGCTGCGCGCGGCCAGCGGCAGGCGCAAGCTGATTGTCTTCAACGGTTGCTACCACGGCACGGTGGACGATGTCTTCGTCGATCTGGTGGAGGGAATGCCTGTGCAACGCGACAGCCTGCTGGGCCAGGTGCAGGATCTGACTGCGCATACCGTGGTGGTCGAGTTCAATGACCTGGCGGCACTGGGGGCAGCGCTGGCTCAGGGCGACGTCGCTTGCGTGCTGGCCGAGCCGGCCATGACCAACATCGGCATGGTGTTGCCCGAGCCGGGCTACTGGCTCTCGGCGCAAGCGCTGATCCGCCAGCATGGCGCGGCGCTGGTGCTCGATGAAACCCACACCATCAGTTGCGGCCCCGGTGGCTACGCTCGCGCCCATGGTTTGCAGCCGGATGCCATTGTGCTGGGCAAGCCGGTCGGTGGTGGTGTGCCCTGCGCGGCGTACGGCTTCAGCGCCGCATGGGCCCAGCGTGCGGTGCAGGCCAAGCACGATGCGCCGACCGGTCACTCGGGCATCGGCACCACGCTTAGCGCCAATCTGCTGGCGATGGCGGCGATGCGCGTCACCCTGGGCGAGCTGATGACCGAGCCCCATTACGCAATCATGCTGACTATCGCAAGCAGGCTGGCTGAAGGCCTGCGCGAGGTCATCGCGCGCCATCGTCTTTCCTGGTGTGTGACGCAACTGGGCGCGCGCACCGAGTTTCAGTTTCGCGCTACCCCGCCGCGCAACGGCAGCGAAGCCGGTGCTGCACTCGATGCCGAGCTGGAGCACCTGATTCATCTGGCACTGCTCAATCGCGGCGTGATGATCACGCCGTTTCATAACATGATGCTGGTGTGCCCGGCCACCACAGCCGGCGATGTGGACAAACTGCTCCAAGCCTTCGACCAGGTGCTGGGCGAGATCTGCCACCGCTGAGTCGAATTTTGGGTGCCCATCGATGACACCGGGTCTTGAAGTCACCGGCATCGCCCATAATTGTGGGTTGGCGGCGGCCGCACCCGGAACGCCGGTATCCATTGTCAGATTTTCAAACCCACCATGACCAAACAAACGCTTTCCTTTCAGGCCGAAGTTGCCCAACTGCTGCACCTTGTCACCCACTCGCTGTATTCCAACAAGGAAATTTTCTTGCGCGAGCTGATCTCGAATGCGTCGGATGCTTGTGACAAGCTGCGCTTTGAGGCACTCAACAACAATGCCGTGTATGAAGACGCGCCGAACCTCGAAGTGCGCGTGTCGTTCGACAAGGACGCCAAAACGCTGACCATTTCAGACAACGGCATCGGCATGAGTCAGCAGGAAGCGATCGACCATCTAGGCACCATCGCCAAGAGCGGCACCAAGGACTTCATGTCCAAACTCACGGGTGACCAGAAGGCCAACGTTTCCGAACAAGGGCAGCTGATCGGCCAGTTTGGTGTCGGCTTTTACTCCGGCTTTATTGTGGCCGACAAGATCACGGTCGAATCCCGCCGCGCTGGCTTGAAGGCCGACGAGGGCGTGCGCTGGATCAGCGGCGGCGCTGGTGACTTCGAAGTTGAAAGCATCCCCCGCGCGGCCCGCGGCACCAGCGTCACCCTGCACCTGCGCGAAGACGCCATGGACTATGCCAACGCCTGGAAGGTCAAAAGCATCATCGGCAAGTACTCGGACCACATCAGTCTGCCGATCCTGATGGAAAAAGAAGAGTGGAAAGACGGCGAGCTGATCAACCCCAGCGACGAGAACGGTGGCCGTCAGCCTGGCGCCATGCTCAAGACCGGCGAGTGGGAGACCGTCAACAAGGGAAACGCCATCTGGGCCCGCGCCAAGAAAGACATCACGCCCGAGAACTACAACGAGTTCTACAAACAGATCAGCCACGATTTTGAAGCGCCACTGGCCTACACCCACAACCGGGTCGAGGGCAGCACCGAATACACGCAACTGTTGTACCTGCCGGCGAAGGCGCCGATGGACTTGTTCAACCGCGAAAAATCGGCCGGTGTCAAGCTCTATGTCAAACGCGTTTTCATCATGGACGACGCCGAGGCTTTGCTGCCCACCTACCTGCGCTTTGTCAAAGGTGTGGTTGACTCCAGCGATTTGCCGCTCAACGTGAGTCGCGAGTTGCTGCAGGAAAGCCGCGATGTCAAAGCCATTCGTGAAGGCTGCACCAAGCGCGTGTTGGGCATGCTGGAAGACCTGGCTAAACATGACAAGCTGCCAACGCCCGCACCGTCCGCGGATGGCGTGACCGATGCGGCCACCGAAGGGGTCTCCGATGTCGTTAGCGAAGAAGACAAAGCGCAAGCACAAGCCAATGAAGGCAAGTTCACCAAGTTCTACGCCGAGTTTGGCGCCGTGCTGAAAGAAGGTCTGGGCGAAGACTTCGCCAACAAGGACCGCCTGGCCAAACTGTTGCGTTTTGCCTCCAGCACCACCGACACCGTGAGCGTCAGTTTTGCCGACTACAAAGCGCGCATGAAGGAAGGCCAGGAAGCGATTTACTACATCACCGCCGACACTGCCGTTGCGGCCAAAAACAGCCCGCAACTTGAAGTTTTCAAGAAAAAAGGCATTGAGGTGCTGCTGATGACCGACCGCGTCGACGAGTGGGCGCTCAACTACTTGCACGACTTTGACGGCACACCGTTGCAGTCGGTCGCCAAAGGCGCCGTGGACCTGGGCAAGCTGCAGGACGAGACCGAGAAGAAAGCTGCCGAGGAAGCCGCCGAAACCTTCAAACCGTTGCTGGCCAAACTGAAAGAAGCGCTGAAAGACAAGGCCGAAGACGTGCGCGTCACCACCCGTCTGGTGGACAGCCCGGCCTGCCTGGTGGTGCAAGACCATGGCATGAGCACGCAGTTGGCGCGCATGCTGAAACAGGCCGGCCAAGTCGCACCCGATGTCAAGCCGGTGCTGGAAGTAAATGCTGGGCATCCGTTGGTCAAAAAACTCGAGGGCTCGGTGCACTTCAACGACCTGGCGCACATCCTGTTCGACCAGGCCCTGCTGGCCGAAGGTGGCATGCCGGCCGACCCGGCGGCGTATGTGAAGCGCGTCAACGCCTTGTTGCTTTGAAGGTTTGGTAAAAAGAAAGAACTCCATGGCTTACCCGCCAGAATTTCTCAAGCTGGTCGACGAGTTCATCCATTTCGCCAATCGCCTGGCGGAGGGCGGAAACGACGGTGAGGTCAGCGCTGCCATCCTGTTCGCCGCAGGTCGTTACAACGCCTTCAATTTCGTCTCTCATAACGGAGCAGCACAAGATCAGGAGAGGGCGGTGGAGTTCTATGTGTCGGAGTACCGCAAGGCGCTGGTCTCCAACCTGGAGGGTGTGGTCGGACCGGTGGTCAAGGCGCAAGGGTAAAGAGCAACCTTTGCGTCAATGCCAACCGGTCGGAAAATCTGACCAGTTCACTCGGATTCTGGTTGACGCTCCTATACTGTGGCGCACCACTGGACGCTGATTTCCAGCACCGGTGCATAAGGCCCAAATGCAACTCCATTCATCCAATCTGAAGATTGGCACTACCCCCTTGGCTAACGCTGTCAAGTTGGGCGTGGCCATTCTGGGGATCGAATTCGCCATCATGCTGGTTATTGAAGGCGTCTTTGTGCCACTCTTTGGTGCACAGGTAACGCCTTTTTTTTGGGAGTTCCTGGATCCCGTTCTGCTGGCCGTTATCGTTGCCCCGGTACTTCATCTCTGGGTTCTGCGCCCCATGAAGGAAGCCGAGGCCCAGATTCTTCGCCTGGCCTTCTACGACCCGCTTACCCAGTTGCCGAATCGTCGCCTGCTAGACGACCGCCTGACCCAGGCGCTGGCCGAGAGCAAGCGTAGCGGCCGCTATGGTGCAGTGATGTTCCTTGATCTGGATAACTTCAAGCCGCTTAACGACGTCCATGGACACGCAGCGGGCGACCTGTTATTGATGGAAGTCGCCAGGCGACTGAAGGCCTGTGTGCGTGAGATCGATTCTGTAGCACGATTTGGCGGCGATGAGTTTGTGGTGCTGGTGAGCGACTTGAGTGCCGACCGCGAGGAATCGATTTCGCAGGTCGGAGTCATTGCCGAGAAACTTCGCCACAGTCTGGCGGCACCCTATTGGATCAAGGTCAAACATGCCGGCAAGCCGGACGCCATGGTTGAACATCAATGTTCAGCCAGTATCGGTATTGTTGTTTTCATCAAACAGGATGCTGATGGAACCGATCTTCTCAAATGGGCTGATGCAGCGATGTATCAGGCCAAAGATGCCGGGCGAAACGCGATTCAGTTTTATCACGACAACCCCCAAGCTTGACGCATTCCATCGCCGACGACCGGATCGGACCTGACCCGAAGCGCAGTCCTTGGCGGGTTGCACCGCCGCTGCCCCCAGGTTGGTAAAAGTGATGGATGTCCTCGCTACGCTGCCGATCAATCGCTGAGATGAATTCAAGGATATTGGCAGGCTGCGACAATTACCTTTTTTCCACTCATCGAATTGATTGCCATGAATACATTTTTGCGCCTTGCCACTCTCGCCGCCACGCTGGCGTCGCTGCCCACGGCCTGGGCGCAGGATGCTGTAAGCGCTGCTGCTGCCAAGGAGGCTGGCGCCGTGGTGACTGCCAGCGGCCTGGTCTATCGCTCACTCAAGGATGGCACTGGCGCCAGCCCCAGCGCCAGTGACAAGGTCAAGGTGCACTACCGTGGCACCTTCCCCGATGGCAAGGAATTTGACAGCTCCTACAAGCGCAATGAACCGATCGAGTTCCCCTTGAGCGGCGTCATCAAGTGCTGGACCGAAGGCGTGCAACGCATGAAAGTCGGCGGCAAGGCCAAGCTGACCTGCCCGGCTGCTATAGCCTATGGCGAGCGCGGTGCCGGTGGCGTGATTCCGCCCAACGCAACGCTGTTGTTTGAAGTCGAGTTGCTGGGCATCAACGGCAAATAGTCTGCTATCAAAATCTGCACCTTGTGCAACAGCTGCTATTCAGTTTTGCTGCTGCCAGTTCGATCACCGAATGGTCGGCTGTTGACGACCTCGTGATGGGCGGTTTGTCGCGCAGTCGGTTGCGCCATGATGCGGCCGGTTTCGCCGTCTTTGAGGGCCAGGTTTCACTGCTGAACGGCGGCGGCTTTGCCTCGGTGCGCTCCCACGCGCGCGACCTGGGTGCCGACTCGCCAGTGCGTTATCTGCTGGAGGTTTGCGGTGACGGCAGACGCTATAAGCTCAATTTGCGCACTGACGATAACTTTGACGGCGTCAACTACCAGGCAAGCTTTGAAACAACGACTGGGCTATGGACCACGGTGAGCTTGCCGGTGGCGGCCTTCGTGGCCAGCTTTCGTGGACGCAGCCAACCGCAGGCAGCGGCTTTCGAGCCGCAGCGCCTGCGCCAGATGGGCATCATGATCGCGGACCGGCAGGCCGGCCCATTCGCGTTGCAATTGCGCTCGATTGCCGCGGCGTGAGTTAGACCCGCAGCGGTTCTTCCTGCATCGCTTCCATCTGTTCTTGCAGCATCTGCACCTGGCCCTGCCAGTAGTCGCTGGAGCCAAACCAGGGGAAGTTGATAGGGAAGGTCGGGTCGCTCCAGCGCCGCGCCAGCCAGGCACTGTAGTGGATCAGGCGCAAGGTGCGCAGGGGTTCGATCAGGGCCAGTTCGCGCCGGTCAAATTCACGGAACTGTTCATAGCCATCGACCAAAGCGCCGAGTTGGCGTGTGCGTTGTTGGCGATCGCCACTGAGCAGCATCCACAAGTCCTGCACGGCGGGGCCGCTGCGGGCGTCGTCCAGATCAACAAAATGCGGACCGGGGCCGCTGCTGGCGGGTGAATCCAGCGGCGTCCAGAGAATGTTGCCGGGATGGCAGTCGCCGTGCAAACGCAACTGTCTGATCGGTTCACTGTCAGCGTCGATTTGCCGCCCAGTGCTGGTCAGAGCCGGGTAGCCGGCAATCAAATCAATAGCTTCCTGCGAGGCGCGACCCCAAGTCGACTGCACGTCGAGCGGCACCTTGTCATGGCTGAGCAGCCACTCGCGCGAGTCGATGGCAAAGCTCTGCAAGTCGAGCGCCGGCCGGCTGGCAAATGGCTTGACGGCACCGACAGCGTGAATGCGCGCCAAAAAGCGGCCAATCCATTCCAGCACATCGGGGTCGTCCAGCTCCGGCAGTCGGCCACCCCGACTGGGGCTGATGCTGAAAGAAAAACCACCAAAGTGATGGAGGGTGCTGGCGTTCAGGGTGAGTGGTCCGATCACCGGGATTTCTGCTTCCATCAGTTCCTTCGAGAACGCATGTTCCTCCAGAATCTGCGCTTCGCTCCAGCGCTCGGGGCGGTAAAACTTGGCCACCACCACCGAACCGTCTTCCAGATGCAACTGGTAGACCCGGTTTTCGTAGGAGCTCAGTGCCAGTTGGCGCCCATCGCCATAGAGGCCGACGCTGGCCAGCGCGTCCATGACGACGTCGGGCGTTAGCGCCTGGTAGGCGTGAACAATGGAGGGCGACGTCGCGTCGGGAGAAAGTGGTTGCATGTCTGCATTGTCGGGCAATGCTTTAGAAAGGCGCGTCCAAATCCTTGTTCCAGGGTGGCTCGATTTCCTCCCCTTCATCAGAAAGCAGCTCAAACGGCAGGGCCTGCTTCACCAGAATCACGGTACAAGGTGCTTCCATTGCCACCTTGATTGGCACCGTGGCTACAAAGCGTTGCGTCTTCAGGCCGTGCGTGGCGGCGCCCATGACAATGACACTGACCTCGTTGCCGACTGCGTAGTTGACCAGCGCTTGCGCCACGTCGCCTGACTCCAACACGTGATACGAAGTTTGACGACCCGGCATATCCAGCGGCTGTGCCCACTGGCGCAGACTGGCGATGTATTTGCGCTGCACACTGGTCTCGCTGTTTGCATCGCTTGAGGTGCTGGTTTGTCCAGGCGAAATCACCGTCACGCACGCCAGTCTGGCGCCGGGTCGGGTACCCAGCGAACGTGCCACCGCTTGTCGCAGCGAGTACAGCGTGGCGTCGCTCACATCCTTGTGCGGGATGGCCACCATGACGATCGGCACTTCTTCAATTTGATGAGATGGCAAGGGGCTCGGCTGGTACTGCATGCCCGCAGCCTTCAGCCAGCGTTTGAAATGGGTCCCAAAGCCGGTACCCTTGGTGTTTTGACCACGTTGCGTGACGGTGACCTGCTCCGGGTGACGCAGGTCGAACGCCAGATGTGCCGCAGACGGGTAACGCTTGGCCGCCTCGGGCTCCAGGCAGCGCAGAATCACTTCCTGCAGCCATTCGGGTAGCTCGGGTTGCAGCTTGCGCGGCGGCGTCGGATCCATCCACAATCGCTGGCGCAATCCGCCGGTGGTTTGAGGGGCACCAAATGGCAGTTCGCCGGTGGCCAACTGGTACAGCATGACGCCAACGGCAAAGATGTCGCTGCGCGGATCACCCCGCACGCCGACCACTTGTTCGGGTGCAATCCAGGCCGGCGAGCCAACCGCCTTGCGCAATTGTTCGGCCAGCAGATCAGGGTAAAGCGCGTTGCACGACAGTCCAAAGTCCAGCAGCACGGCGCTGCCGTCGTCGCGAATCAGCACATTGGCCGGTTTCAAATCCAGATGAACCGTGTTTTGTTGATGCAGGCTGTGCACCGCCAGCGCCACCGCTGTGCCGAGGCGGGCCAGTTCGTTCACCGGCGGTCGCTGTGGCGCGTCAAGCCAGTGCTCCAGGGTTTTGCCGTGCACGTATTCCATCACCAGATAGGGGACGTTTTCCAGGTCACCGGCGGCGACAAAGCGCGGCACGTGGGTGCCTGTCAGCACCTGCATGATCTGGTGCTCAACTTCAAAACTGACAATGTTTTCGGCGCCGTCGCCGGCCGTCATGCGCGGCACTTTCATGGCCAGCGAGAAGCCCGGATCGCGCACCCCGTCGTTGCTGCTCAGCGAGTAATGCACCCGGTAAATGTGGGCCATGCCACCGGAATGAATGCACTCTTCAATGGTGAAGCCGTCCAACTCTGCGCCAGGCTCCAACAACTTCATCGGCCAACCTCCAGGCGCTCGGCAAAGAAGACTGGCAAGCCAGCCGCCCGAATGGCGGCGGCCGCGGCCTGGTGATCGTAGGAAACTCGGTGAAATGTCAGTTGCAATTTGTCGGTATCAAACAAGGCGTACATAGCCTGTGGGTTGTGGTCCCGCGGTTGTCCAACCGAACCGATGGTGGCCAGCCAGTGGCGGTGCTTGGGCACCGGAACCGCGACGCCGGGTGTCGGCATGAATTTCATCAGGTCAACGCCGGCGCCGCGGTAATACAAACTCTGCTGGTGCACATGGCCACCAAAAACATAGCGCACATCGGGCATGTGCACAGCTGCGTCCAGGCTGGCGCCGGCCGAGCGCTGGTCATACACGTAGCGCCAAAGTTCGGGGTCGTCGACGCTGGCATGCACCAGCAAAATAGTGCCTTGTTGACGAGTCAGCGGTAAATTGTCGAGAAACTGCAGTTGGCTGGCACTCAGTTGATCATGGGTCCAGGCCGCTGTGCTGTCACCAATCGTCTTAACCTCTGGCGGGGGCGAGACGGCCATCGCGTCATGATTGCCCTTGACCAGCAATGCGCCGGCACTTGCCATCTCCTGCGCCCGCTCAACCACGGCCACCGGGTCGCCGCCGTATCCAACGAAGTCGCCCAATAATGCAAACTGCTGCGCGCCATGGTCGCGGGCGTGCGACAGACAGGTATCAAATGCCTGAATATTGGCGTGAATGTCTGACAGTAAAGCCAGTTTCATGGATGTCCTTTGTCTCGTTATTCTTGAATCCAGCATCATGCCTGAATCTGCCAACGATAGGCGCGCAAAGCGCCTGCCCGCCAAGCTTAAAAATTCAGTGTCAGCATATGGCCGTGACGCGGATCGCCGCGCCCACCCAGAACTTGATGGTAAGCGGCCGCCACCGCCGTGGGGCCTTGGTGTTGCTCGACCAGGAGCCAAGGGTTCGCCGCTACGCTGACTTCTGAAATAAAAGCCTGCCAAGCCTGTAACAGGCGCTGCCCCAAGCCTTCGGCACCCCACTCCGAGCCGCGTTTTTTGATCTGCGCCGGTGCAAAAAACAGGATTGGGCGAGGACCGGGCAAGTCCCTGGCGCTACCCAGGTGCTCAACGTGCGTGCCACCAATCGAGCTGCTGTATCTCAGGTTTTTGAAGCGGCCATGAACAGCGCGCCGTAAGTCGGTGTTACCGGCAAAGTCGATGTAGATGCAAGCGGCATCGGCATGGATCTGGTCGAGCTGCTCATAGCTCAATACGCGGTGGTAGCAGCCCAGACTTTCGCAAAACCCGACTTTGGCCGCCGATGTCAAACCCAGCACTTCTATCCCCGGGCGCTGTGCCAATTGAAACGCAGTGCCGTAAGCTGTTTTGCTGGACGCGCTGGACAACAGCATCACTGCCGGTGGGCTGGCAGCGGCGGTGGCGCCAAAAAAGTTGTTGTCGGCCAGAAAATCGTCAATCAGCCAGGACGTGATGAACAGCGGTCGCAGCAGGGCTTGCAAGTCTTCGGTGTCGCTGGTGTAGAAAGGATCGGTGGCACAGCGCAGATACTGGTTGTAGACCGGGTGTAAAAGCGCGCGGTGCGCCACGCCGTCCGAAAAGCCATGGCCCGACAGACGTGATGGCTGCAGTACCACGCTGCTTGACATCGGGTAGTAACCATAGAACTTTTCGCCCACTGCCAGCGCCGGATGAAGCGACTCCAGCACCGTGCCAAAACCCCACACCGGGATGCGCCCCCACAGTGGAGCGTCTGCTGCGTCAACCGGAAAGAAAGACCAATAGTTCATCGCCTGGCCAAACGCGGCATAGGTAATGTTATTGGATGTCAACGCAAACTTGTCTACGCGCAGGCGGACCTCGCCGCTGTTCAATGCCTGCTCTGGCGCGCTGCGCAACTCGGTTGTAGCAAGCTGGTCCTGGCGGACCAGAAAATCAAGCACGGTGGGTTTCATTGGAAGGGGCGGGTTCAGTAGGTCGGCCGATCCTGCAAATCAGGCCAGCGTCAGGGTCACTTCGATGTTGCCGCGGGTCGCGTTGGAATAGGGGCAGACCTGGTGCGCTTTGTCAACCAGGTCCTGTGCCACCGCGCGGTCCATGCCGGGCAGACTCACCAGCATTTGCACCTCGATGCCAAATCCGGCCGGAATCTGGCCGATGCCGACAGTGGCGTTGATGGAAGCCTCGGCCGGCAGGACCAGCTTGTGTTTGCCAGCCACAAATTTCATGGCGCCTAAGAAGCAGGCGCTGTAGCCGGCGGCAAACAATTGCTCGGGGTTGGCGCCTCCACCGGCACCGCCCATTTCCTTTGGCACCGTCAACTTGAGGTCGATCAGACCGTCGGACGACTTGACGCTGCCATCACGCCCGCCGGTGGCGCTGGCGTGGGCACGATAGACAACTTTTTCAACTTTGGTGACCATGATGATTCCTTATAAAGGTTGCATTGAAGCGGGTAAAGAAAAGGAGAACGGGTGGGAAAACCAAAAATGTGTGCTGTCAGGCATTCAACCGTCGGCGCAGGGTCTGCACCTTTTTCGTTAAAGCGGTCAGCTCCGGTACAGAAAGCTGGACCGCGTTGACTACGCAGGCTGGAACTCTTGCGGCACGTGCCTGCAACTTGCGACCTGCCGCGCTGAGAGCAATGTGAACCCGGCGCTCATCCTGCGTTGATCGGCTGCGCACCAGCAAATCTGCTGCCTCCATGCGTTTGAGCAGCGGCGTCAGCGTGCCGGAGTCGAGAAACAGGCGTTCACCCAATGCAGATACCGAGACATCATCGTGCTCCCACAACACCAGCATCACGAGGTATTGCGGGTAGGTAAGCCCCAGCGCTTCGAGCAGCGGCTTGTAGAGCTTGGTCATGGCAAGCGAGGTGGAATAGAGCGCAAAGCACAACTGATTGTCCAGCAGCAGGGCGGGGTTGCCCTGAGCGCTAGGGTATTGCCTTGTCATGGCTAAACTATATCACGCAATTGAATTGTGTGCAATCTAATTAGCTTCACCCCCGAAACCGCTTGCGCGTCAGCGCCAGTGCGACCCAGAAGCCAAGTAGCGCATAGGTCACCAGCACCAGCAGATGGTGCACCGGTTGTTCTGGCCACTGGTCCATGAACAGGGGGCGCACCAGTTCGACGGCATTGGTCAGCGGCAGCCAGCTTGACACCGCGCGCACCACGGCGGGTAACTGATCGAGCGGGAAAAAGATACCGCTCAGGAACATCATGGGTGTCAGAAACAGCGTGAAGTAGTAAGTGAAAAAGTCATAACCCTTGGCCAGCGCATTAAAGATCAGCGCCAGGCAGCTGAAGGTGATTCCAACGCCCAGCAACACCGGCCAGGCCACCAGCAGCTTGGGCGAGTAACTGATGCCCAGGGCCAGCATGACGCCCAGGATGGCCGTCACGGTAAACAGCGACTTGAACGCTGCCCAAAGCATTTCGGCCATCACGATGTCGTCCAGATTGACCGGCGCGTTCATGATGCCGTCCCAGGTCTTTTGCACATGCATGCGCGAAAACGCAGAGTACAGGGCTTCGAAACTGGCAGCGTTCATGGCGCTCATGCAGATCGAGCCACTGGCCAGAAACAGAATGTAGGGGACCTTGGTGCCATCGACTGTGACCTGGCCCACCAGCGCCCCCATGCCGTAGCCAAAGGCCACCAGCCACATCAGCGGCTCGGCAATATTGCCGACCAGACTGGGTATCGCCAGCTTGCGCCAGACCAGCAGGTTACGCAAAAACACCGGCCAAAAGCGCAGGGAGAGTTGGGGGAGGCGCCACACGCTGGGCGCGCTTGCAGTCGTCAATGTTTGGGTTTGCATACTATGCGTCCTCCCTGATCTGGCGGCCGGTGAGTTTGAGAAACAAGTCCTCCAGATTGGCCGGGCGGTGCAGGGTGCGCAGTTGCGGGTGCACGCTCAGCGCCTGCAGCAGTGGCTTGGCGTCGTGTGTGTAGAAAAAGACGGTTTCACCACTCACTTCAACACGGGCCGCCAGCGCCTTCAGAGGCGCTGCGACCAGCTCCTGTGCGCCGTTGCCGTAGACCTCTACCACGTCAGGCTCCAGATGCTGATTGATCAAGTCACGTGGCGTGCCCTCGGCAATCTTGCGGCCGTGGTCCAGCACCAGCAGACGCGTGCACAGGCGCTCAGCCTCGTCCATGAAGTGCGTGGTCAGCAGGATCGACTTGCCCTGTTGCAACAGCAGTTGCAGCCGCTCCCACATCAAGTGACGCGCCTGTGGGTCGAGCCCGGTGGTGGGTTCGTCCAGCACCAGCAGCCGGGGGTCGTTCACCAGCGCGCGCGCCAGGCTCAGGCGGCGCTTCATGCCGCCTGATAATTCACCCGGCTTGACATGGGCCTTGTGTGTGAGACTGGCGAATTCAAGCAGCGCCGGAATACGTTGACGAATTTGCTTGTCCTTCATGCCAAAGTAACGGCTGTAAACCAGCAGGTTTTCGGCACAGGTGAAATCCGGGTCCAGCGTGTCCATCTGGCTCACCACGCCAAGCTGCGCCTTGATCGCCAGCGCGTCGCGCGGCATCTGCAAGCCCAGCGCGGTGACGCTGCCGTGGTCCGGCGTACTCAGTCCCAGGCACATGCGGATGGTGGTAGTTTTGCCGGCGCCATTGGGTCCGATGACCCCCAGGCATTCACCGGCTGCAATCTCGAACGACAGGTCGTCGACGACAGTCGTGTTGCCGTAGCTTTTGCTAAGGTGAATGACTTCAAAAAGCGACACTGCTTTGGACCAACTGGAGAGCATGAGACAGATTGTGCCGCAGGCAGCCAGCCAAAAACGCCATCTCAGGTTTCAAGGTGTGTCCCCAGCGTCATATAGACGACTTGGTGGCGTGCGCCAATCGGACTTGGATGAAGCGTTCTTGCTGGCATGAACCTGACTTTCATCCGGCACCCTAAAATTCAGACCGAACCGCCTTGTGTCGACCCTTCAACTGCAAATCCACATGAACAAACTTCAAACCAAGAAGCTGCTCAGCATCGGCAAGCTCGCGTTCACCTTGCTGCTGGCCGCGTCTGCGCATGCCGCGTTGCCGGAACTCAGCAGCGGCGTGACGTTGGCGACCGGCCAGCACGTTACGCCGACCTTCATGGGTCGTGCCGTGCAACAGTTTTTGAGCCCCGGCTTGGCCGACTATCCGGGCTTTGTCGCGGGTGAGGCGGTACGCTCGCAATTAAGCCCGGATGGCACAACGCTGGCGATCCTGTGCGCCGGTCAGAACTCGCTCTACAAAGCGGACGGCACGGTTGATGCCAAGAACTCGACGCAGTACATTTTCTTTTACAACGTCGCGGGTGCCAACCAGGCGAAGCCCTTGCTGACCCAGGTGATTCAGCAAACCAACGCCCATGTTGGCCTGGTTTTCTCCCCTGATGGCAACACGCTGTATGCGGCTGGAGGCAGCGACGACGCGGTCTATGTCTATGCCAAGACCGCTGGCGCTTGGGCGCCAGTCAAGCAGCTTGCGCTGAAACACTCGGGCATTGGCGTCGGCCTCAAGGTTCAACCCAACGCCGGCGGGATGGACGTTTCCGCGAATGGCAAGACGCTGGTCGTCGCCAACAATTACAACGACTCGATCAGCGTGATCGACACGGCAACCGGCAGTGTGCGCTATGACCACGATTTGCGCCCTTTCTTCGTCAACAACGAGGGTGCCAGCGGTGGTATTGGCGGCACCTATCCTTTCGCTGTCGTGGTCAAGGGCAATAACCTGGCCTATGTGTCGTCGGCGCGCGACCGTGAGATTGTGGTGATCGATATTTCCTCTGTCACTTCGGGGCGCCTGGTGGCGCGCATCAAGGTGGATGGCAATCCCCTTGGTATGGCGCTCGACTCGGCGCAGTCCAGGCTTTACGTGGCACAGGACAACGCCGACCAGGTGGCCGTCATTGACACTGCCAGCAACAAGGTCACCAGCAGGATCGACGCGCGCGCACCGGCGGGCATGTTGCCAAGCCCCAACTACACCGGTGCTGGTACTTTTGCTGTGACACTCTCAAGCGACGGCAAAACGCTTTATGCCGTCAATGCCGGTGCCAACTCGATTGCCGTGATTCCGTTAACCGGCCCCAACGCCAACACTGTCAGCGGCCTGATTCCGACCGCCTATGAGCCGCACGACATCACCTTCAGTGCCGACGGCAGCTGGATGTATATCGTCAACGGCAAGAACGCCACTGGCCCCAATCCCGGCCACCTGTCAAGCCAGACCGCCGGCCTGACGAGCGTCACTTATCCTGGTGGAAACACAGCGGCTGGCAATGCCGCGAAAGCATCGAACCAGTACCAGTTTCAGCTGGAGCGGGCGTCCCTGGTCAGTGCGCCTACACCGGCATCCGTTGACCTGCCGGCTCTGACGGCGAAGGTCGCGCAGAACAATTTCTACTCTGCCGTACCGGATGCCAACGATGCTGCGGTAATGCGTTTTTTACATGACCGCATCAAGCACATCATTTATGTCGTGAAGGAAAACCGTACTTACGACCAGATTTTGGGTGATCTCGCCAATGGCGCGAACGGCGACCCGAGGCTGACCCAGTTTGGCAAAGCTATCACGCCGAACCTGCACAGTCTGGCGACCAGCTTCGTTACGCTGGACAATTTCATGGACCCTGGCGACGGCAGCATGGACGGCTGGTCATGGGTGCTGCAAGGCCGGGTCACCAACACGGAAGCGATCACGCAGCAAATCAGCTACTCTGCCATTGACCGTGGTCTGTCGTATGAGTCAGAGGGAAAAAACCGCAACGTTCCGGTGAATTTTGCAACGGTCGCCTTGCGCGATGGCGCAGCGGGGCCGGTCGGGACGACCAGCTACAGTGAAGCCTCGGCACGCCTGCCAGGCGGCACGGCCAACCTGTTGACCGGGACTGGCAACCACGCCTCCGCCGACGCTCCGTTTGGTGTCCAGAACGGCTTTATTTTCAACGCCGTGTTGCAGGCCGGCGGGACCGTTCGCAATTACGGCTTTCTGGTGAACAACATCGGCAGCATCGGCACCATGGCCAAACCGGTATCCGATCCCTTCGCTGCGCGCGTTGTTCAAGTCGCTGCACTGGATCCGGCCCTGGTGCCGCTGACCGACATCTACTTTCGCGGCTACGACCAGAACTACCCGGACTTGTGGCGCTACGCCGAGTGGAAGCGCGAGTTTGATGAATTCGTCGCCAACAAAAATCTACCCAGCCTTTCCCTGGTGCGATTGAGCCATGACCATATGGGCAGTTTTGGCACTGCGCTCGGCGGCGTCAATACGCCAGAAACCCAGCAGGCTGACAACGATCTGGCAGTCGGCCGCCTGGTCGAGGCGCTGGCGCACAGTCCGTACGCAGCCGACACGCTGGTGATTGTCATCGAGGACGACGTGCAGGACGGCCCCGATCACGTCGATTCGCATCGCGCCCCGGCCTATGTCGTCGGGCCCTACGTGAAGCAGGGGGTGGTCGTCAGCAGACTTTATAACCAGGTCAATGTGCTGCGCACGATTGAAGATATTCTGGGCACGCAGCACATCAATTTGAACACCGCCTTTCAACCACCCATGGCCGACGTGTTCGATATCAAATCGTCCGGTTTGTGGACCTATAGCGCCGTCGCGTCAACGGTGCTGAAGACGACCAAGCTGAATTTGACGCTGGGTGGCCACAGCGTGAAGTTTGCAACAGGTCCCAGCATCAAGCCCAGACAGAGTGCTGCTTATTGGGACAAGGTCATGGCCGGCTTTGACTTCTCCGAAGCCGATCAGGTGCCAACGGCGGAGTTCAACAAACTGCTGTGGGCAGGCATGATGGGCCGCAAGCCCTATCCCGCCCTGCGCGGGCAGGCTGGGATTGAGAAGGACGATTGACACATATTTGACCCTGAGCAGCGGGTTCAAAGCCCCATGTTGCGCAAGTCGATGGCACCATCTACCCCAGTGCCATCTCCAACCAGCAGTATTGGCATGCACTGGTTGACTACCTCACGCATGCCCACAACACCTCTGACTCGGGACCGCTGCGGCGCTGTGTGCCATTTCGGTCCGGGTCCCGCGGGCCATCTTGGGAATGACCGTAACGTAATTGGGTTGTGCAGCGTAAAGCAGACAGCCACGAACGTCAGTTTTGTGGCAGCTCACTGATCCGTAAATTGTGATACCTCACCGGAATTGACTACCATTCCAGGCTACATCTGGTTGCCAGGTCGCGGCCCAGTTTGGCAACTGATCTGCTGGCATGGGTCGTGCGATGCCGTGGCCTTGTGCCAGTTCGCAACCCAGCTGCAGCAAGGCAGTACCGTGTGCCACCGTCTCCACGCCTTCGGCAATCACCTCGCGCTTAAAGGCGGCAGCCAAGCTGATGACGCCTTGCAATATCGCCAGGTCATCGGGGTCGTCGAGCATGTCGCGCACAAAGCTCTTGTCAATCTTGAGCCGGGTCACGCGCAGGCGCTTAAGGTAAGTCAACGACGAGTAGCCCGTGCCAAAGTCGTCCAACGCAAACGTCACTCCCATTTGGGCGCAGTCCTCGATGATCTGTGACACCTGCGTCATGTCCGCCAGCGCGCTGGTCTCCAGCAACTCAAGCTCAAGGCTTGCCGGGTTGACTTGCGGGTGCCTGGCCAGGATGGCTTGCAAGCGCGTGACAAAGTTGACTTGCTGCAACTGGCGTGCGCCGATGTTGACACTGACCGGCAGATTCAGCGCAGCAGCCCGCCAACGCTCCACTTGGATCAGGGCCGTGTCTATCACCCACTCGCCCACCGCAATGGCCAGCGGGTGATCTTCAATCACCGGCAGGAATGCAGCAGGAACCAGCAGACCTTTTTCGGGATGCTGCCAGCGGATCAGCGCCTCCGCACCTATCACCTGGCCACTGTGCATGTTGACCTTGGGCTGGTAGTGCAATACAAACTCGCCGTTATCCAGCGCCAGGCGGATGCGCTCCAGACTTTCGTGGTGGACGCGCATGGTGCTGTCTTGCGCGGCATCGAACAGGTGGT
>JBAXBQ010000038.1:0-29636 GCA_037141865.1 Comamonadaceae bacterium
CGGCACTGAAGACGGCGGCCAAACCCAAAGTGAAGCCAGCCGCGAAAGCCAAGCCGGCACTGAAGACGGCGGCCAAACCCAAAGTGAAGCCAGCCGCGAAAGCCAAGCCACCGGTCAAAAAGTCTTCCGCGGCGAAAGCGCCAGTGAAGGTCGCGCGACCGGTCAAGACTGCCAAACCGGTCGCCAAAGTCAAAGTCAAGGTGGCCAAAGTTGTACCGGTCAAAGCCATTCGACCTACAGCCAAATTGAAAGCTAAGGATTCAGTGAAAGCAACGATCGCGAAAGTCGGCAAGCCGCCTGTGGTGGCGCCAAAGAAGGCCAAAATCGCGCCTGCCGTGATACCTGCCAAGACCGCAGTGGCAACGCCAGCGATGCCGGCAAGCCCGACGGTACCAGCCAGAGCCGGTCGCCCTTCCTCGCGCTTGGCGCAACTGACGGTTCCATCGATGGCGCAGTCAGTGGCGTCTACCGCCGCCAAGGCCAGCTTTACGCAAACAGCGTCGACCGTGCTGATTGTTCCGCCACTGGCTTCGACCATCAAGAAAGATCCCAAGCTGGCGAACAACTGGAAGTCAAAGCCAGTTGAGCAATTGACAGACGCCGAACTCATCGCCATGCCTGACGACGCGTACATGAACGAAATCCAGATGGCCTTTTTTCGCCGCAAGCTGTCCCAGCTCAAAAAAGACATTTTGAGCAGTGCCGGCGAAACCACGGAGCATCTGCGTGAGGACACGGTGGTCGTGCCGGATCCGGCCGACCGTGCCACCATTGAAGAAGAGCACGCCCTCGAGTTGCGTACACGCGACCGCGAGCGCAAACTCCTGAAGAAAATAGAACAGTCGATTCAGCGCATCGACTCGGGCGACTACGGCTATTGCGATGAAACCGGTGAGCCCATTGGGGTGGCACGTTTACTGGCACGCCCAACTGCGAACTTGTCTCTGGAAGCGCAGCAGCGGCGAGAACTCAAGCAGAAGATGTTCGGCGATTGACGTCCGGACTCCCATAGTTTTCTACCTCGCGCCCCAGTCCCATGGCGACTAAAGATTACAGTTCCGGTTTGCTGTCCAAGGTGGCCAAGTTCGTGCGCAACCCGACCAAGGACTGGTCGGAGCTGGACAAGGTTGAGCCGGAACCGGAGCCCGACAGTGGCTACAGCAAACAGTCGCTCAAGGAAATGATTGAGCGCAAGCGACAAAACGATTTCGTGCGTCGGCGGGAATTTGACCAGTTACGCAAATTGCGTCGCAATATCCCGATCATCAATCCCGAATTGGCCGGGCGCCCGTCTTTCTTTCAGAACAGCGCAACTTCCAATATGGACGAGAGAGCCATCACGCTCAAAAAAATTGATGAAATCGAAGCCCAGATGTCCAGGCAGTGGTGGAAGGGCAAGCAGGATGAAGCAACGGTGCAAAGCGACAGTTTGCCGCCAAATGACCAGCGCCGCCGGGCAACCGATGAAAGCGGACCGCCCGCTGATGCCGCAAGAGAGAAGGCGGGAAATTTTGAGACCACGCAGAACTCGGAGTTTCGGTCTGATTCCGAATCGGTGCCGCGAGGCGACGGCGAGGTGACACAAATGGGTTCGCCAGAGCCGGTGGGTGATACACCTGCAGCGCCAGCGAAGGGGACTGCAATGAGTTCCAAAGGCAGGAAATTTGACGCTGGTATCAGCGAATTCTCGGTTTCCAATTTGTTTTCCATCGAGTTGGGAGATGGGTTGGCCGACCCGGATCTGGAGGAGGCCGCGATCCGTTTCGCAAACGGTGATGACGCAGGCGCCGAAGCTGGCCTCCTGAGTGTGTTGCGAGCTGAAAATGCGCCACCGGATTCGGCCAACTTATGGGCCGCCGCCTTGTTCGATCTATACCGTGCGACCGGTCAACAAGCCAGCTTTGACCGCGTCGCCATTGAATACGCACAGCGCTTCGGACACTCAGCGCCGGCCTGGTTTTCGGTACCGGAACTGCTGGGGCGCGGTCCGACCACATCGGCGTCGAGTCAGGTGGACGAGGTCGCGCCAGCTGGTCACACCGTTTGGCGGTGCCCTGACAAGCTGGATTTTTACGCCATGCAGGATTTGCAGGCAAGCCTGTCGCATGTTGCGCAACCCTGGTATTTGAACTGGGATCGGCTCGAATCAATTTCGTCCGATGCCGGGCAAGCGTTGGCCGAACTGTTTGCAGTTTGGTGCTCGCAAGCAGTCAGATTGCAGTTTGACGGCGCAAGCCAACTAGAGAAGATTCTTCGAGACTGCACACCGTCAGGCGACAGAGGAGTCGAATTGTATTGGTGGCAGTTGCGTCTTGATGCGTTGCGCATGATGCGATTGCAGGACGAATTTGAGTTGGCAGCTCTTGATTTTTGTGTCATCTACGAGGTTTCCCCGCCACCCTGGGAGGAACCGCAGTGTGAATACTTGCGCCAGGGCAAGCCGGTGTCGGCCTCGTTGCCCGATGACGAACTTTCGTATGACGAGGAATTGTCTCGTGCCCATGCCGATAGAAGGCGGGCTGCCACGGCGCCCACGGTGCCGATGGAAATGGAGGCAATTCCTTCGGCTCTCGTTGAACTGACTGGAGAGGTGATTGGCGATGCCGCCGAGGCGCTGGATAAGATCCAATCCGGTTTGAGGGGGGTCAATCGATTGGTCATTTCCTGTGACCGGTTGATCCGTGTCGATTTTTCAGCGGCAGGAAGTATCCTGAACTGGGTTGCAATTCGTGAGGCCGAAGGCTGTCATGTCCAGTTTCGCGATGTGCCGCGGCTGGTGGCCGTGTTTTTCAACGTGATCGGCATCAACGAACACGCCCGGGTTATTTTGCGCAACCGTTGACCTGAACTGCTGTGCGCATGGAACAATATCACGGCACCACCATCATCAGCGTGCGACGCAAGACCGATCAGGGCATGCAAGTGGCTATTGGCGGCGATGGGCAGGTCACCTTGGGAAGCATTATTGTCAAAGGAACAGCACGCAAAGTGCGCAAGCTGTATCACGGCAAAGTATTGGCCGGGTTTGCCGGTGCCACCGCCGATGCTTTTACCCTGTTTGAACGCTTCGAAGCGAAGCTGGAAAAACACCAGGGGCATCTGGTGCGTGCCGCCATCGAACTCACCAAAGATTGGCGCACCGACCGCGTGTTGCGTCGTCTGGAAGCGATGCTGGCGGTGGCTGATGTTGAGGCGTCGCTGATCATCACCGGCAACGGCGATGTGCTGGAGCCAGAGAACGGTATCGTGACGATTGGTTCAGGCGGTGCTTACGCGCAGGCTGCCGCTATTGCCATGCTCAACCATACCGAACTGTCAGCACACGATATCGTCAAGAAGTCGCTGGAGATTGCCGCCGAGATCTGCATCTACACCAACATGAGCCACACCGTCGAAACCTTGCCATGACGCCCCAGCAGATTGTTGCCGAACTAGACAAGCACATCGTTGGCCAGCACCAGGCCAAGCGCGCGGTGGCTATCGCCTTGCGCAATCGCTGGCGTCGCCAGCAAGTCGAGCCGGTGCTGCGGGCTGAAATCACACCCAAGAATATTTTGATGATCGGACCAACGGGGGTTGGCAAAACCGAAATCGCCCGCCGCCTGGCACGCCTGGCCGATGCGCCTTTCATCAAGGTCGAGGCTACCAAATTCACCGAGGTCGGTTACGTTGGCAAGGACGTCGATGCCATCATCCGCGACCTGGCTGACATTGCCGTCAAGCAGACCCGCGTCGCCGAGATGAAAAAGGTCCGCGTTCGTGCTGAAGATGCGGCCGAGGACCGGGTACTCGATATTTTGATTCCGCCGCCGCGTAGTGAGTTGGGTGCAGCAAGCGGCAGCGAGCCGCCCAGCGCAGCACGCCAGAGCTTTCGCAAGAAATTACGCGAAGGTCAGCTGGCCGACCGGGAGATCGAAATTGAAGTGACCCAGGCGGCGCACCAGCTGGAGATCATGGGTCCGGCCGGCATGGAAGAAATGACGGAGCAGTTGCGCGGCATGTTTGGCCAGATGGGGCAGTCAAAGCGCCAGACCCGCAAACTGAAAATTCCTGAAGCCTTGAAACTGCTGATCGATGAAGAGGCGGCCAAACTGGTCAACGAGGAAGAGATCAAGACGCAGGCGCTGTACATGCTGGAGCAAAACGGCATTGTTTTTATTGACGAGATCGACAAGGTTACTTCGCGTTCCGAGGGCAACGGTGCCGAGGTGTCGCGCCAGGGTGTGCAGCGCGATTTACTGCCGCTGGTGGAGGGGACCACCGTGTCCACCAAATATGGCATGGTCAAAACCGATCACATTTTGTTCATTGCATCGGGCGCTTTTCACTTGAGCAAACCGAGTGACCTGATTCCCGAGCTGCAGGGGCGTTTCCCGATTCGCGTCGAGTTGCAATCTTTGTCGGTGCTCGACTTTGTCGCCATTCTGACGCAAACGCACGCTTCGCTGGTCAAGCAATACCAGGCCTTGCTGGCAACCGAAAACGTCACCGTCGAGTTTCAGGAGGCTGGCATCACGCGACTGGCACACATTGCGTTTGATGTCAATGAGCGCACTGAAAACATCGGTGCACGGCGCTTGTCGACGGTCATGGAGCGTTTGCTGGATGAGGTCAGTTTCGATGCCGCCAACCTCAGTGGGCAGACGATTCAGATCGACGCCGCCTATGTCGATGCGCGGCTCGGCGAGTTGAGTCGCGATGAGGATCTTTCACGCTACATTCTGTGACTTGACAAGGGAGTTTTTAATGAATCCGTCGTCTTATTTCAGGCTCGGTTTGCTGGCTGTTTTTTGCGGCGTCACCTTGCTGGTCCAAGCTGAGCCAGCGATTGTTTACGACATGGGTGGCAAATTTGACAAGTCATTCAACCAGGCTGCCTATGCCGGCATGGAGCGCTGGAAGAAAGAAACAGGCACCAACTATCTTGAGTTTGAAATAGCCAATGAGACGCAGCGGGAGCAGGCCATTCGGCGCATGGCGGAGCGCGGTGCCAGTCCCATTATTGGTGTTGGTTTTTCCCAGGCAATGAGCATTGAAAAGGTGGCCAAGGAGTTTCCCAAGCTCAAGTTTGCCATCATCGATATGGTGGTCAATGCTCCCAATGTGCAATCGGTGGTGTTCAAGGAGCATGAAGGTAGTTTTTTGGTCGGCGTCATGGCTGCCAAAGCCAGCAAGACCGCCAAGGTTGGATTTGTCGGCGGTATGGATATTCCCTTGATTCGCAAATTCCAGTGCGGCTACGAACAGGGTGTCAAGCACGTCAATGCGAAGGCAGAAGTATTTTCAAATATGACAGGTAGCACCGGTGCTGCCTGGAGTGACCCGGCGCGCGGCGCCGAGTTGGCCAAGGGGCAGATCAATCGCGGGGCCGATGTGGTGTTTGCCGCTGCCGGTGGTACCGGTGTCGGTGTTTACCAGGCCGCCAAAGACGCTGGCAAGCTGGCCATCGGTGTCGACAGCAACCAGAACCATTTGCAACCGGGCACCATGCTGACCTCCATGCTTAAAAGGGTGGACGTGGCGGTCTACAACGTGGCCAGGAATTACACGCCCGGCATGACCGTACTCGGGCTGAAGGAAGGTGGCGTTGATTACGCCATCGACGAATACAACGCCAAACTGGTCAGCGCCGAGATGAAGCGCGCCGCCGAGGAGGCCCGCCTTGCCATCGTCAGCGGCAAGATCAAGGTGGCTGACTACATGGCCGACAACGCCTGCAAATACTAAGGACTGAGGTGCGCACCGACCTGAGCGCCCCGGCTTGGGCGGTTGAGATGATCGGGGTGCACAAGCGGTTTGGCGCGGTCCGCGCCAATCAGGGCGTTGACCTGCGCGTGCCGGTTGGCTCCATTCACGCAGTGGTCGGAGAAAACGGCGCTGGCAAAAGCACCTTGATGTCCATCCTGTACGGGTTTTACGCCGCCGACAAGGGCGAGATTCGGGTTGACGGGCGTGCCACGCCTATTCGCAGTGCGCAAGACGCGATTGCTTTGGGCATCGGCATGGTGCATCAGCACTTTATGCTGGTTGACACCCTGAGCGTGATCGAGAACGTCATGCTGGGCGCCGAGTCCCATGCACTGCTCTACCAGGCCGAGAGGCAGGCCAGAGAGCGACTTAAATCTCTGATGCAAAGTACCGGACTGCATGTGTCTTTGGATGTTCAAGCTGGTGATTTGGCAGTCGGCGATCGCCAGCGCCTGGAAATCCTGAAAGCACTGTTTCGCGGCGCCCGTATCCTGATCCTGGATGAGCCCACAGCGGTGCTCACGCCGCAGGAGACCGAACAGCTGTTTGAGGTACTCGAACGTTTACGTGCCACTGGCAGCACCATCCTGATCATCACGCACAAGCTCAAGGAGGTCATGCGTTGGTGTGACGGCGTCACCGTGATGCGCGCCGGTACAGTGGTGTTGGACAGCACGGTCGCGCAGACCTCGATTGACCTGCTGGCCCAGGCGATGGTGGGGCGCAAGCTGCAGATTGAAAATGACGCGTCGAAGCCCTCGCCGACGCACGCTGAGAATTTATTGCAGGCCGAGGCACTGAGTTACACCGACAGTTGGGGCGTCAGGCGTTTGCACGCCGTGAATTTGACGCTGCACGCCGGCGAGATCGTTGGTGTGGCCGGCGTCTCTGGCAATGGTCAGAGTGAGTTGCTGGAACTGTTGGCCGGTATGAAGCGACCCCAACTGGGACAACTGCACATTGGTGAGTACAGTTTTTCGCCGCACTTGTGGCTGGTGCCGAAGCAGGCCCGATCACTGGGCGTGGCGCACGTGCCGGAAGACCGCCAGGCCAGAGCACTGGTGATGAATTTTGCCGCCTGGGAGTCGGCGCTGTTGGGCTACGAATACTTGCCCGAATATTCTCGCGGTGGCTGGATGCACCGACGCGCCATCTGGATCGCCGCCGAGCACATGATGGAAAATTTTGATGTGCGACCGCGCAGCCTGACCTTGCGCTGTTCGAAGTTTTCTGGCGGCAACCAGCAAAAACTGGTGCTGGCGCGCGAAATCGGTCAGCGTCCACGCATTCTGTTGGTCGGTCAGCCGACCCGCGGCGTCGATATCGGCGCCATTGAATTCATTCATGCCAGGCTGCGTGCGCTGCGGGATGAGGGCTGCGCAATTTTGCTGGTATCGAGTGATCTTGATGAGATTTTGTCGCTTGCTGACAGGGTTCTGGTAATGAACCGGGGTGCCATCACCGGCGAGTTGCCGGTCGCGCAGTGCGATGAGGCCAAGCTCGGACGGCTGATGTCGGGAGGGCGTTTGCAATGACTATGAATTCGTCCGTTGCCTTGCCCCGCTGGGCCGATCTGGTGCTGGTGCCGCTGATCAATCTTGCCATCGCTTTGCTGGCAGCCGGTTTGTTGGTCAAACTGGTGGGGCAGGACCCCATGTTGGTGTTGTCGATGCTGCTCAAAGGCGCTTTCGGCTCATCGCGCGGACTGGGCTACACCTTGTATTACGCCACCACTTTCATCTTTACCGGCTTGGCCGTGGCCGTCGCATTTCACGGCGGGCTGTTCAATATCGGAGGCGAGGGCCAGGCCATCATGGGGGGGCTAGGTACCGGGCTGACCGCACTGTGCTTGTCGGCTTACCTGCCGACTTGGTTGATGTTGCCGTTGCTGGTACTGGCCGCGGCTTTGTTTGGTTTGCTGTGGGCGATGGTGCCGGCCTATTTGCAGGCCTATCGGGGCAGCCATGTGGTCATCACCACCATCATGTTCAATTTCCTGGCGTCGACCTTGCTGGTCTATCTCGTCGTCAACTGGCTGAAAGCACCTGGTTCGATGTCGTTGGAGAGCATGTCGTTTGCCGACTCGGCCAAGGTGCCCGCCATGCATGTGGTGCTCGCCTGGCTGGGGCTGAGCTGGCCTTCTTCGCCGCTCAACGCCAGTTTCTTTTTGGCCCTGGGTGCCGCCTGGGGTGTCTACTGGTTTCTGTGGCGAACGCGTGCCGGTTACCGTTTGCGCGTTGTCGGCTTCAGTGAAGGTGCGGCGCAGTATGCGGGCATCCACACACGACACCAACTGCTGCTGGCGATGGGTTTGTCGGGGGCGCTGGCCGGGTTGGTGGGCGTTAACGAGATTGCCGGTGTCAGCGGCCGCCTGTTGCTTGATTTTGTGGCCGGTTCCGGCTTCATTGGTATTCCGGTGGCGCTGATGGGTCGCAATCATCCGCTTGGCATCCTGTTTTCCAGCCTGCTGTTTGGCGCCTTGTTTCAAGGCGGTTCAGAAGTTGCTTTTGAGGTGCCTGGATTTACCCGCAACATGATTGTCACACTACAGGGTTTCATAGTTTTGTTTTCTGGCGCGATGGCCTATGTGATGGTGCCCTGGCTGGCGCGCTTGCTAGCCAGGCTGCGGCTTCTGCGGCTGCAGCCCGACGGAGTCTCTGGTGGGTGAAATATTCTGGACTGACCTGCTGGGCTTCACCTTGCGCGTTGCCACGCCCCTGATTCTTTGTGCCTTGGCGGGCCTGTTGAGCGAACGCAGTGGCGTGGTCGATATCGGTCTGGAGGGAAAGATGTTGTTTTCAGCTTTCGCGACGGCTGCCGTCGGTGTCGTCTCCGGCTCGCTGTTGCTGGCGCTGCTGGCCGCCCTGGTCAGCGCCACCTTGTTGTCGTGGCTGCATGGATTGGCCTGTGTCAGCCATGATGGTGATCAGGTGGTGTCGGGCGTGGCCATCAACATGATTGCCAGCGGCATGACGGCGGTACTGGGCGAAGCCTGGTTCAAACAAGGTGGGCAGACCCCAGCCATCGCCGATAGCCTGCGTTTGGGTGCGCTGCTGCCGGGTGTCGGCGATGCTTTGCAAGAGCTACCCTGGTTGGGTATGGTGTTGTTGCGCGGGCTGCTCAGTCATAACGTGCTGGTCTATCTGACGTTGCTGCTGGTGCCATTGACGTGGTGGCTGCTGTGGCGAACACGCTTTGGCTTGCGTTTGCGCGCGGTCGGGGAAAATCCGGTCATGGTAGACGCCGCCGGTGTTTCGGTGCGCAGCATGCGCTACGCGGCGCTGACGCTGAACGGCATATTGTGTGGACTGGCGGGCGCCTATGTGGTGCTGGCACAAAGCCCTGTTTTTGTTCCCAACATGACGGCAGGACGGGGTTTCATGGCCTTGGCGGCGCTGATTTTTGGCAAGTGGCATCCGGTCGGTGCGCTGTGGGCTTGCTTGCTGTTTGGATTTCTGGATGCGGCCGCCATTCGAATGCAAGGAGTTGCCTTGCCGATTGTTGGGGAAATTCCGGTACAGGCGGTTCAGGCGCTACCCTATATCCTGACGGTGATTCTGCTGGCCGGATTTTTCGGCAAGGCAGTGGCGCCCAAAGCCTTGGGCATCCCTTATGTGAAAGAGCGCTAAAAAGCCATGAATCAAGCCATCACTCTGAAACCAATTGCGGTTGAGCTACCGCGGGAAGTGCGCCTCTCCCTATGGCGTGCCGCGCTGGCGGCGTATCAGACGGCCTACGCGCCGTATTCACGCTTTCGGGTTGGAGCGGCAGTGCTGGATGAAAAGGACCGAATTCACGCTGGCTGCAATGTTGAAAATGCGGCCTATCCACAAGGCGTGTGCGCCGAGGCCGGAGCGCTGAGCGCCATGGTGCTGGCCGGTGGTCACAGTGTGCGCGCCGTCCTGGTGCTGGGCCAGGGCGAGCGCTGGGTTACACCGTGCGGCGGTTGTCGACAAAAAATTCGGGAGTTCGCCCAATCCGATATACCGATTCTGCTGGCTGATGAAAGCGGACTGCGCGCCAGCCTGACACTTGAAGCTTTATTGCCTTACAGTTTTGGACCGGAGCATCTGGAGTTGCCCTTGTCATGAAGCCGGGACCCATATGAATGCACTGCAAGTTCTTCGTCGACGACTGCCGCTGGCTCGTCCGCGCATCGCGGTCATCCTGGGCACTGGCTGGGCGGACCTGGCTTCGCGCGTGAAAGACCCGCTGCGCATTGCTTACGCGGAGCTACCTGGTTTCCCGCTGCCGGGCGTGCCGGGTCATGCCAGTGATCTGGTTTGGGGGCGCATGGGCGGCCATGAACTGGTCTTGCTGACGGGGCGTCAGCACACTTATGAAACAGGTGACGCCAACAGCATGAAACTGGCGCTGCGCACGTTGTACGAATGGGGCTGTGAAGTTCTGGTTCAGACCAACGCTGCTGGCAGCCTTCAGGCACATATGCCGGCCGGCAGCCTGATGGTGCTGACTGACCACATCAACTTTTCGCAACACTCGCCGCTGATCGGTGAAACCGGTGCCGAGCGCTTTGTCAGCATGACCAATGCCTACGATGCCGAATTGCGAAGCCGGGCACTGTCGGTGGCTAACAGCCTGGGAGTGAACTTGCAGCAAGGCGTTTATGGATGGTGTGTCGGACCCCAATTTGAGACCCCGGCCGAGATCCGCATGTTCGCGCAACTGGGCGCAGATGCGGTGGGCATGAGCACCGTGCCCGAGACCATCATTGCGCGTCACGCTGGCATGCGCGTACTGGCATTTTCCTTGCTCACCAACATGGCAGCGGGCCTGTCAAACGAGGTTTTGAGTCACCGCCACACCCTGGCTCAGGCGCAAGCCGCCAGCGAACCTGCGTGCGCCCTGCTGGAGCAGGTGATTGCCGGCATGGAGATCTGACCATGAGGACCTCGCTGCCGATGACCCCAGTGAAGCAACGCGCGGCGGATCGCCTGCTGGGCGCGGCCCGCATGGCGCTGTCCTGTCTGGACCTGACCGACCTCAATGAGCAAAGCACGCAAACCGATGTACAGGGCCTGTGTTGGCGTGCCATGGGTGCCGGTGGTGTGATGCCAGCGGTTGCTGCAGTCTGCGTGTGGCCCCGCCTGGCAGCCTTTGCGCGCGAGCAATTGCCACCGTCAATCGCAGTTGCCGCGGTGGTGAACTTTCCTGGTGGAGAGCAAACTCTTGAGTCCGTGTTGCGCGAGGTACAGCAGGTGATGCAGGCCGGCGCACAAGAGGTTGATTGCGTATTGCCGTACCGTCGATTACTGGCCGCGGATGTGGCTGCCTGCACCGATTTGCTGCAAAGTGTTCGCGCCGCTGCCACTGGTCGGGTGCTCAAGGTCATTTTGGAGACCGGCGAATTACAGCAGCCGGAAATCATTGCGCAGGCGAGTCGGTTGGCGCTCGACTGCGGCGCCGATTTTCTGAAAACCAGTACCGGCAAAACGCCGCACGGGGCCAGTCTGCCGGCAGCACGCAGCATGTTGCAGGCGATCTCAAAGCACAGCCGTGCACGGCAGCTGGGCTTCAAGCCGTCGGGCGGCCTGCGCACCGTGGCAGATGTGCTGCCATATCTGGACTTGGTGCAAGAGGTGTTGGGACCGGGCGCTTTGGTTGCACCCCGTTTTCGCATTGGCGCCAGCAGCTTGTGGAACGATATTGCACAAGTGTTGGGCGTTGGCGGCGCCGCTACGCAAGCCGCGGCAACGTCCAAACCTGTCTACTAAAGCATCATGCTGGCACAGGAAATCATACGCAGCAAACGTGATGGTGGAGAGCTGACGCTAGAGCAGATTCAGAGCTTCGTGCACGGACTGGTCGACGGCGCCTGGAGCGAGAGTCAAGCCGCCGCGCTGGCGATGGCGGTCTACTTTCAAGGCATGAACATGGGCGAGCGCGTCGCCCTGACGCAAGCCATGATGCGCTCGGGCGAGGTGATGGAGTGGTCCTCGGCACATTTACCAGGCCCGGTGCTCGACAAGCACTCGACCGGCGGCGTCGGCGACAAGGTCAGTCTGGTGTTGGCTCCCATGGTGGCCACCTGCGGCGCTTATGTGCCGATGATTTCGGGTCGTGGGCTCGGGCACACCGGCGGTACGCTGGACAAATTTGACAGCATCCCGGGCTACCAGACCGCACCGAGCATGGATCTGCTTCGGCGCACGGTGCGCGATGCCGGTTGCGCCGTCATCGGTCAGACTGCGGACCTGGCGCCGGCCGATCGACGGCTGTATGCCATTCGCGATGTGACCGCCACCGTGGAGTCGGTGGCACTCATCACCGCCAGCATCCTGTCCAAAAAGCTGGCAGCCGGCCTGCAAGGCCTGGTGATGGATGTGAAGGTGGGCAATGGTGCCTTTGCCAGCGATATCGCCGTGGCGCGCGAGCTGGCCCAGTCGCTGGTCCAGGTGGCGCAAGGTGCTGGTCTGCCAATCAGCGCAATGATCACCGACATGAACCAGGTGCTGGGGCACAGTTGTGGCAATGCAGTTGAAATGCGTGAAGCCATTGATTTTTTGACTGGCAAATACCGCGATGCCCGGCTGCTTGAGGTCACGTGCGCACTGGGTACTCAAATGTTGCTGATTGGCGGCCTGGCGACTGATGTTGCGGATGCGCGCCGACAACTGGATGGCGCTCTGACAAGCGGTGCCGCTGCTGAGCGCTTTGCCCGCATGGTCAACGCGCTGGGTGGACCGACAGATTTGATCGACCGACCGGAACTTTATTTGCCTGCCGCCGCCATCCAAACCGAGATCGTTGCACCGCAGTCGGGTTGGATCAGTGGCATGCAAACCCGCAACATTGGCCTGCTGGTGATCGAACTGGGTGGCGGTCGTCGGCGCGCTGCAGACCGTATCGACCACAGCGTAGGATTCTCCGGGTTGATCGGCGTTGGCCAGCGCGTCGAAGCCGGTCAGCTGATCGCTCGCGTCCACGCGGCAGATGCGCAAACGGCGGCCCATGCCGGGCGTTCCTTGTTGAGCGCGTTGACTTTTTCCGACCGCCCATGTGAGAGTTCTGCGGTGATTGTGGAACTCGTCAGCAAAGACGAGTTTGGCTAGGCGCGCTGGTCGACCAGCAGCGGAGCCAGGCGTTTTTGCAGGCGCGCAAACTCCGCTTTATGGGTTTTTTGAAGGTTCATTAAAGCTTCTTCGATCTGTCGAACCAGCAACTGCCCATCTGTTGTTTTGAGTTTGCCGATCTCGGTGTGGATTGATCTCAATCGTTCAAGAGAAGAATTTGCGCCTTCCGACAGGAGTGGGTTATTTTCTGTGAGGCCGATCAGGACCTCGGTAATCAAACCCAACTGCCTGCCATAAGAGGCCACTTCAACAGCCTGCTTTTCTATCTTTGCGTTGCCAGCCTGCGCCGGGATGGCGTCGAAGAACCAGTTTGTGTTGGGCTCGATGCGCTGCGCAACGCCCCCGCTCCAGGGGAAGTGCACCTGCGGAGCCCAGATCCAAAACCATGGGTACATAACTGCCTCGCATCGTGGAAAATATGCATGGTAGCGCGCCAACGATGGACTGTCTGAACTACCGCGAATGTCCGACAGAACTGCTGTCCGCGGCAGCCTTGGAATAGCAAACTGAGCCCAAAAAATGGACTAGACCAACACTGGATATTGGCGTCAAAGAAGCACTGCACTGATACATCCCGGTGCTGTTTTCCGTCGGTGTGGTAGCGGAAACTCTGGTCTTGACCATGTTGCTGAGCGTGCCCACAGCCAAGCCGGAGCCGCACAGCTAAATCGCCGGTTGCAGCAACCGTTGCACTAGCGGATGCTGCACTTTCTTTTCGGCGCTGATCGCAAAAAAGTGTTCGGTGGCCCCCTTGCACTGGCCCACGCGCTGCAATGCGAAATGGGCCAGCAGATCATCATGCACCCACTCAGCTGCCGGGAAAACGCCCATGCCGCTGGCGCCAAAGGTTTTGAGCAAGGCGCTGTCTTCGAACTCGCCTACCACCCGTGGCCGAATGGCACGTTGCTCAAACCAATGGTCCAATCGGCCACGAACGGCGGTGTGAGCGGAGGGCAGCAGCAGGGGTACATCGGCCAGACTTTGTGGAAAGTCTTTGCTTGCGAGCTCCGCCATTTCCGCCGTACCATACCAGGCAATGTTGGATGAGCCCATGGCGTGGCTGTAAAGCTTGATGTTGGGGTTGCCAGGTGCGGGCCGGTCTGAAAGCACGACGTCGATCCGATGCAGTGCCAGGTCGCCCAGCAGGTCATCCAACTCGCCCTCATGGCACAGCAGGCGTAAATTGGGCGCAGTGATCACTGGCTGCAACAGTCGGTGCACCACCAGTTTGGGCAGAGCGTCGCAAATCCCAACGGTCAAACGCAAGGTCGGTGTGCTCACCGCGTTGCGTACACGTGCCGGCAAACTCTCACCGAGTTGAAAAATCAGATCAGCCTGCTGCATGGCTGCTTGTCCCGCATCTGTCAGCACCAGGCCACGCCCGGCGGGTTTCAGCAAAGCGTAACCCAGCGAGCGCTCCAACTCGCGCACCTGGGCGCTGACCGTTTGCACCGCCATGTCGACTTGTCTGCGGCGCGCGAGATGCCACCCTCTTTGGCTACCACCCAGAAGTAATGCAGATGTTTGTAATTGAATGACGTGCTCATCAGTCAGTTTTTTTAGGAGTAAAGATAAGAAATTATCTGCTTTCTAGGAGGCAATTTAAACCCTATCGTTTCGACTTCTTTCACACACTCAAGAAAAGACACCACCATGCGTTCCTACCCCCGCAACAGCCCCGAAGCCGCCACTCGCATCGTGGCGCTCGTTGTCCTCTCCGACGGCCACGTCAGTAACTCGGAGTTGGAAGCACTGAAAAAGCTCGATGTAGCGCGTGATTTGGGCATCGAACCACAGGACGTGTCCGGCATTTTGCAGACGCTGTGCGAAGACCTGCTGATGGCGGGATTCGATGGCCGCTCAATACTGTCCCACGCTGGCGATGGCTTGATTGCCCCGCTGATGGCTGAGGTAGACGACCCAAGACTGCAGGGCGTGATATTGCGCGCTGCTGCGTCCGTCGTCAACGTCGACAAGCACCTGTCCGACGGTGAGACCGCGATGCTCGACGCGATCCACCGCCACTGGCAAACACGCTCGGTCACGATGGTTCGCATGACCGAAGCCGCCCGGCAACCTCGGGTAGACGCTCGTGCGCTCACTGTGCGAGCGCTACTGCTTAGTCGGACTGGACCGTAAGGTACAGGAAAGGACTTTCCCGATCCGTCTGGCACTGAAATTCACCCGCCTGTGGCCGGTCGTGCAGGGCCCGCCCGCTACCTGGCCAGAGAAAAGTCAGTTGTTTTAGGAATCTTGATCAGAAATTATCTGCTTTTTAGGAATCAATTTGGAGCCTACCTTCGGGTCTTCTTTATTCGACTGGAGAAACACTATGCAGATCATTTTTGAATCCCGCGATGCCGATGGTGCTCAAGTGCGCGATTTCTCTGTGGAGCGCGTGCGCTTTGCCCTGCGACGCTTGACGACCGTTGTGCCGCACGCCAGGGTGCAGTTCTCCGACGTCAACGGTCCGCGGGGTGGTGTGGACAAACGCTGCCAAGTAGAGCTCAAAACCGACAGCTTAGGTACCGTGGTCATTGCGTCACTGGCGCGGGACTGGCGTACCGCGCTGGACCGCTCCCTGACCCGCGCCACACGGGTATTGACGCGCAACCTGCAGCGTGTCCAAAAGCCTGCGCGTGATCGTACCGCCAAGCTTGCACTCGACAGTTAAACCTATCAACAACCCAAGGAGAAGCATCATGAACAATGCACACATACCCCTGCCGTCGGCCAACCCGGCGCGCTATCCGGTTCTGGAAGCACCATCCGGCGTGTCCGGCTCTGACCAAGTCAAGCGGATTTTGCGCAACACCTACGCGCTGCTCGCAATGACCCTGCTGTTCAGCGCCGGAGTGGCAGTGGTCACGCTCGCGCTGCGGCTGCCTGCACCCGGCTTGATCCTCACGTTGGTGGGTTACTTCGGAGTGCTGTATGCAGTGCATAAACTCCAAAACAGCGCCTGGGCCTTGCCGGCCGTCTTTGCACTGACGGGCTTCATGGGTTACACGTTGGGTCCGCTGTTGACGCATTCCCTGGCGTTGCCCGGTGGCGCACAAACAATCACGCTGGCCTTGGCCGCCACCGGCGCTACCTTTCTGGCACTGTCCAGCTATGTGCTGCTGACCCGGCGCGACTTCAGCTTCATGCAGGGCTTTTTGTTGGTTGGCATGGTCATCGCAATCGTAGCCGGAATTGCTGCGCTGTTTCTCCAAATGCCGGCCTTGGGTCTGGCGGTGTCAGCCATGGTGGCCTTGTTGTCGGCGGGCTTGATTCTTTTTGAGACCAGCCGCATTGTGAATGGGGGCGAGACCAACTATGTCATGGCAACAGTGAGTCTGTATCTGTCGGTGTTCAACCTGTTCACCAGTTTATTGAATCTGTTTGGTTTCGGTGGCGCCAATGAATGAGCTCGTCGCACCACATTCAGCCATAAGCGAACTTGCCTTGGCAACCTCTCGCTGCACCTTGATAGGTCGTTGGGCACGACATTGCCGTTCAACATTTTCGGCGGCATTTCGCTGTAGCTGGATGCGGCTCAACTTTGGCTCTGATCACATCAGCCTTCCCCCGCTTGATTTGGGAAAATTAAGTGCGTAACTATTCCCAAAACAGCCCCCAAGCTGCGGCCAGAATCGTCGCCCTGACCATCATTGCCGATGGCGACGTCGACAGAGCCGAGCTTGCATTGCTCGATAAGATTGCAGTGCACGAACAACTCGGTCTGGAGCGCGATGCTCTGCATGACGTCATTGATACGTTTTGTGAGGACTTATTGTCCAGCAAGCAGCTCGCGTGGTCAGATAGCTGCCCGGTCGACGAGTACACACTTTCCGAATTAATGGGGGAAATAGACGACCCCGCACTGCGGCGCAAAGTGCTTGGCTTGTGTATCAAGCTTGCCGAGGTTGATGGGCATATTGCACAGGGTGAATCCATCGTGCTGGTTGCGGCAGTCGAACACTGGGGGCTTCATCGTCAGATGCTACGCGTGCCTGATGTTGAGTCGTCGCAGCAAGTTAGCTAGTTTCCTGTGCCGGTGACTCGGTATCAACACACGCATTCGCTTTAACAAACGCTCCAGGCCGGGAGCCAGCACAACCACTTGCGGCAGTCGTGTCAGGCAACCGCCGGTCAGCAGCTTTGCGCAATGGCCACGCCGGTAGTACTTACTGGTGCGACTGAGTGGTTACCGAGGCCAGTGGCGTTTACCTTGATCCGCAATGGGGCGCACATATCACATCACTGCCAGATGGCAGACCATGTGTTTGTTGCAGCGGATGTCGTCATGGTCAGTGCCTGTCAGGTTGGTGCGCAAGCCATTTCGTTGGTGACAGGGCGAAGTGGCGATTCAGCCGCACTGTGGGGTTGCGATGCGTGTGGCATGCGCGGTGCGCCGAAATTGCTCTGCTGGAAGGAGCATCTTTGGGGTGCACCTGCCGGGCAGGGGTGATTGCTGCGCAAACGGTAAGGGTCTTTACGCGGACTGACGGCCGCTCAAAGGTGCCATACTGGCTGTGAGGTGGTTGAAATGCCTATCCGTGTGGCGCAAACTTAAAAGGAACAGCATGAATCCGGCACATCACGACGAAGATACAAAACAGCTGCACTCCATGGGCTATGCCCAGGAACTGGCCCGAAGCATGGGCGGCTTTTCCAACTTCGCAATTTCTTTTTCGATCATTTGCATACTGTCCGGTGGCATTAACTCATTGGCGCAAGCCACGTCAGGTGCTGGCGGTGCCGCGATCGGCATCGGCTGGCCACTGGGCTGCCTGATCTCCGCCGTATTCGCGATTGCCATGGCGCAGATAGCCTCGGCTTATCCAACGGCCGGCGGCCTCTACCACTGGGGCTCGATACTGGGCAACCGGTTTACTGGCTGGTTGACTGCCTGGTTCAACCTGCTCGGACTGGTCACCGTACTGGGCGCCATCAACGTGGGCACCTATTTCTTTTTTCTGGGTTCCTTGGGTCCGATGTTCGGCATCACCGATTCAATGGGCACGCTGGTCATATTCCTGTGCATCATCACTGGACTGATGGCGTTGATAAATCATGTCGGAATCGGACTGACGGCCAAGTTGACCGACTTCTCCGGTTACCTGATCTTTGCCACGGCACTCGCCTTGACGGTGGCCTGCCTGGTATGTGCGCCAAGCTATGAGTTCAGCCGCCTGTTCACCTTTTCCAACTACTCGGGCGAGGCCGGAGCCAACGTCTGGCCACCGGTATCAAGTGCCTGGGTGTTTGCCCTGGGCCTGTTGCTTCCGATCTACACGATCACCGGCTATGACGCCTCAGCGCATACCGCGGAAGAGACCAAGAAGGCCGCACACTCTGTGCCGCGCGGCATCGTCAGTTCGGTCTGGTGGTCGGCGCTGTTCGGCTACATCATGCTGTGTGCTTTCATTCTGGTGTTGCCAAGCATGGAGGAAGCCGCCAAACAGGGCTGGAATGTCTTCTTCTGGGCAATGGACAGCCAGATTCCGCCGACGCTCAAGATTGCGCTTTACGCGGCGATCGCTATCTCGCAGTTCCTGTGCGGGCTGGCGACTGTAACTTCGATCTCACGGATGATGTTTGCCTTCTCGCGCGACGACGGTCTGCCGTTCTCGAAATCGCTGGCCTCGGTGTCGCCAAAATACCGCACACCGGTCCACTCGATCTGGGCCGGATCAATCCTGTCGGTGTTGTTCGTCTGGGGTGCGAAGGCAGTTGAAGCCGGCGGCGTGACACCGGTCTACACCATCGTGGTGGCGTGCACGGTGATCTTCCTGTTCTTCTCGTTCGTGATTCCGATTGCCCTGGGACTGTTCGCCCATGGCACCTCAAAGTGGCCAAAGATGGGTCCGTGGGATCTGGGACCGGCGACGTTCAAGCTGTTCGCCTGCCTTTCGATCATCGCTATGGTCCTGATCTTCGTGATCGGTGTGCAGCCGCCCAATGCAATGGCTCTGGACATCACCATCGGCTTCCTGGTCCTGACCGCGATTGTCTGGATTGCTTTCGAAAACCGGCGCTTCATGGGCCCGCCAATCGGAGACATGATCGCCAAGCGCCAGTCGGAAATTGCTGCGGTTGAGGCAGCGCTGGAAAGATAGTTCCGCGCGTGATTGTTGAGGAAAAAAAGTCGCCTTCGGTCGGCTTTTTTCTGCCCATCACAGATTGCGCGGACAGCAGCTTCTACGTCATTACTGTCCAGAATTGGTGCGCGGCCGATTGGCACATACAACGAAAGAGTGATATTGAAACGCCGCTAAGTCATTGATTTGTGATGCTTAAAAAAATCGACTGTACGACGAGTCTGATATCGTTTTCCATATTATGGAATAATTAGCCCAAAACATTTGACACAAAGCTTGATATCCGCCATCCGTCATATTTGATATCCATCTCGCAGGTACACCGCGTTTCCCGAAATTCGTTCTGGACCGACTCCAAGGTGGAAGATTGGGCGACCTGAAAGGTTAGAAACGATAACTTGTATCGGTTCCAATGGCCAGATGGAACGATGTACGCTTTGGCCGATGCTTTGGACCACAATGAGGTCGTCGCATTCATACGCATCAACGTTTAGACTCAATTTTCCGGTATCGGCAGGGACTTCAAAGTTGGTGCGGGCAAAGACAGGGTTATATAAGTTAGCGCTCGCTAACACGTTGGGCTCGCTTCGAAGCCAATAGGCCAAACAACATAAATCCCATCTGTCCAAGCTCAGGCAAGTGAGGCTATGTGTTGTTGCCCTGACTTCAAGTTCTCCATCTCGAAGCTGCCGGCGGGCGTAGAACCTGCTGGCCATTGGATGTGCGAATTGAGAGAAGACCAATTCCGAGGGCGCGAGCAACGCCAAGATCAGGCTTAATGTTGGAACGAAGATGTGCTTTTCCCGCCACTTGGCATGCAAGATGCGGTTTTGTCCTTGTTCGATTGGCAGTCCCAAGTCAAGCAGGCTTGGATGAAGCCTAATGATCGGGCGGAAGTCTGCCAATCTCACCTCCACATCGGAAATCTCCTGTCTTTTCCATAGGCTTGATGAGACTGAGTCTGGCTCAAATGCATTCGCCGTCTTCCAGCCATACCCCCTAAGATACACCCTAGAGGCCTGCGTCAATGGGCAGGAGCCTGAAGAGATTTGGCCTCTTTCAACGAAACGATTAATCACCATGAAATTGTTGTGTTGCAGACGCACGGCATCCTGCCACAAGAGACGTCGGTCATCGAAGCCTTTCCGAATGTCGCGCCGAGCAAGTCCCTCTCTTTGATCCCAATTCAGCTTCGTTCCGTGCGGACGATGTGCGGAGTTCAAGGTTGGAGTCCAGCGCTCGAATGCATGTACAGCCGATCCAACACGATCGGGTCCAAGTCACCTCCCGGTAAGTTCAGGGCAATGAAGCGACGAAGGGAGATATGCTGGACAGGAAATATGCGTCCAGGAACGGCCGTGAAGGCACGTGACCACCAGTCCTGCGGTCCAAACCAATCGAGTTTCAGTCCCTGGTCGTGGAAGTGTTGGGCAAGCGCTTTCATTAGATTGCCATCTGCGACTCGACCACCTTTGGCCGCAAATCCACACGCTCTTAACAGGTTTGCGTAGGCTGTGTGACCCAGAAAGAGCGGCCTGGCAGGCCCAGCAGCGAGGATATCGCGGCTGTATCTGGCTATGGACTGCCAAAATGCTGTTGCTTTTTGACTACCAGGGCGAGTTACGGGTGTCCACTGTAATCGACGCTGGTGCGCAGTCCAGTAGTTGTTCCTTCCCGGAGAAATACCCACTGAGCTGTCCATGAGGCGGTCGCCATGGTCTGGACAGTAAAAAACACCGGGCAGCTGATGCACGCGGTGCCAATACGCTTCTCCAACGGCTGCGATGTCGACCAGCGAGCAACTTCGACAGTACCGCAGCCGATGGGGCCGAAACGGTGATCTGGCTTCCCAGTGGCTGAACATCTCCTCCTGGACTGCTAGTGGATTCGCCCCGGCGAGTTCATCCTTTGGAAGGCTTGACGCAAATGCCAGAAAGTACGGGACCACTGTGAGCCGCCTGCAAAAATCTCTAGCAGGGCAGACGTCATGTAGTTCGAACTGACGTGCCAAACCAGGCAGACCGCATGGGCAGGCCATGCAGACAGAGACGGAACTATGGCCGAACAGATGCTCGAACGCCGCTTGCCGGTTCAAGTAACCACGGTCGCGCATGTGTCGCGCGATGATGCTGTACCAAAGTTCCTCGTGAAAAGCGGGACCTAGTGAACAGAGCGGGTTCATAGCTCTAACAACTCGGCAAGTGGAACGATATGGCCTATCTCAACAAGCGCGTCGTGAGGGTCTTTGTTCGCTCGATTGGCTTCGTAGACTACCCGACGGATGTCCTCCGCCGCCAGCGCGGCAAACTCCAAGTCCCGTTGTGCCATCTTCTTTGCACTTCGAGTTGGCCTTGGGCCGGGATTGGTTATTCGTTTAATCTCCGTGATTGCCAGCTCACTGGCAGTCATGGCTGGCGCTGTGCTAACAGCATGCGCCGCGATCGCATCGGCTCCTGTATCAGAGGTCAAATTTAGCGTTTTGAGCACGTCAGCGACCTGCTCAACCTTACTAGTGTGCGAAGCCTTTTTATCGGCCGCTCGCTTGATCGAGCGTCCAATCTGACCCTCACAATGGGCTTGAAGCCTGATCAGGTACTCGTTAAAGTCAACTGGCTCCGCGTCCCAAATGGACAGATCAGACTCGCCGATTCCACTCTTCATGGCCTCAATTGAAGGCGCAATGAACTTCAGGTGGGCATCGGCGCAGGTGCGGATCATTCCTACGCCGACAACCTCCTCGCCAGAGGAAATTGCTTCCATCTGGGTGATCGCAACGAGTTTGACAGCCACGTCCTGAACACCCTGGCTTTGGAGGTAGAGCTCAGCCGCAATCTCCGTGCTCCAGGGCGTCTCGTTTTTTGTGTATTGGAACTTCAGAAGCTCTTGGGTAAACAGGTCCCAAAGCGGGCCCGGCTTCATCTTCAGGAAAAATGTCGTCGCGGTGTTGGTCGCGCGCCGACCAAGCCGGAATTCCGACGCGAGCAATGCAGAAGCCTTCCATGTTCCGATCATCAGTACAGGACAGCGCACGCGGTTCACGAAGCTCGTCAGAAACTCCATCGAGTGGCTATCCAAGCCCTTGGTCATATGAACGCAGTGCTGAATCTCATCGACGACAATCACACCAATGTTGAGCCTCCGGGCAAGAACGGCGGCCTCCTGTGCAAGGACCGTTGCGCTGACGGTAGGTTTCAACTTTGGATAGTTGATGCCCGTCTCAAGCACGGCACGATGCAACGCTTCGTATACGAGCAAGGCAAGGGCCTTCTCGTGGGTCGCATTGGGCGCCTCCACCCAAAGGTACAGTTTTTGGAAGGCGTTGCCACCCTCAGGGTGATGAAACACCGCGTCCTTCGACAGGCGCCTGAACAATCGACGTGGGATTTCCGTTTTGCCGCAACCTGGAGTGCCGATCAGAGCAATACAAAGCGGAGACTCGAACAAATCTAAATCGTCCGATGACTTGAACTGGTTTGCGTGGAGGTCCTCAACCATTTGGATAAAAGACAACTGTGTGTCACGCTTGGCTGGATTGCAGCGTGTGTACGAGTGACAGATGGTGGTCCAAAGGTTGAAAGCAAAGTCAACCTGGTCAGGCAGTGGCGAGAAGAACCTGAATAGCCTGTGGACATACTGTAGTCGCTGATCGGCAGGATGGGTCCTCTCGTTTGGGTCATACTTGATCTCGCTGGCCAAGAGGCTTTCGATGTGGGCCTTTGTCAAAGGTGGAAACAATGTAATCAGGCAGTTGCCGGAATAGTCGGAATTCACGGCGGGGAAATACTTAGTCACTTCGATGACACTCATGGCTTATCCTTAAATGCGTTTGAGAGCTGTTTGCGGCGCTCAAGACTGGCCAGGTAGTCACGGGCCTTCTGAGCTTCCTTGTCAAAGGGTTTGTCGGCCGCATCCGGGGGCCGCAACGAAACAACGGTGGCGGTTGACGGTGCCCGACCAGGCGTATTCGACACCTGGGTGGTAGTGGTTTCGGAAAACGGCCGAAAGGCATGCATGGGCGAGTGAGCATTTCGCTCAGTGACGCGGTCAGCCGGAATCGATCGGACTTTTTCGGAGGCTGACCGGTGGTCCTCGGGCTGTTCTGCCCTTTGTGACTTGGCTTCTGCGACGATATTCTGATGCGCCAGCCGCGTGCCAAATGCAGACTGAGCCGCGATCTCCTTGTGGGCACCTTCGTTTTGGCGCTGCTGATCATGTAGCTCTTTGACTTCGGCAAAGCACTTACCCATGAATGCAAGTTGATGATCAAGCTGCAGGTTGAGGTGGCATACGATGGGCTCGTCCAGTACAGTGGTTCCAATCTTCTCGAGGTATACAAAGTCAACGAGGCGTGGGTCAAACGCCAGCTCCACGCGTGTCCGGCCACGGACACGTGCCCTAGAAAATGCGTCGAGTGCCAGCAGTTCTGTCGCAAGGTAGTAGCATCCCTTAAACAACACTCCGCGATCTGTGATTGATCCCACATCGCGCGGCAGCAATGCAAACTGCACTTCATGAACATCAAAGGTACTCAAGCCTCCGCCTTCATGCTCCAGCGAATAGTTCCAGATCGATAAAGGTGATGTGTTGACGCCGGCGGCGATCATCTTGTCGTCAAGCAGCACACCTTCTCTTGGTTGCTTCATGCGATCGAGCTCGTGCTTCAGCAACAATCGAGTGAACTGATCTATGTCGAGCTCGCCGTCTACTTTCCAATTGGAATTCTGTGTGTTTTCCCAGGTTTCAACAATTACCGCCGGTGTCAACCCGCTCAAACGAACCTCCAGCGTGCGAAAGTCCGATTCGATCCCGGGCTTTAAGTCTGGGCGTTGACCCATCAAGTTGATTACCTCAACTGCAGTCAAGCGGATAAATGCTTCTGGCCCATGGTTGTCGGTTTCACCTCGATCCATTTCAAACTTGGCGGGAAGCCCGTGCACAGGCCACTCCCAGGGTTCGATGTGGATTCCGTGTCTTGCACACAATTTCACTTTATCTTCAAGACAACTCCCAATTGCCGCAGCCATACCAATCCAACTCGCCGCATCTAAACCGACCCCGAGACCAAGCAGCACGCCGCTCCTTGAGCACCGAATACGGAACACAATCGGACACCCGATTGGACGCCTTCCTGCAAAGCGGCTCACCAGACCAATGTTCCATACAGTTGCGTCCCCGCTGCCCATGGCGCCAACAAACAGCGTCTTTGAAATCTCGTTCCCGAGTTGGGCTCGCTCATTTTGTTGATAGTCAATTTCACCGACGATGCCTTTGCGACGTTTTTGGTGGTCTACTAGGACGTAGTACCAGTAACTGAATTGCCTCAAGGTTGGCAGCTGCACCTCCGGGAGTTGGAGGCGGCTGCCGTCCGCCTGTTGGACAGCAAAAATCTCGGTCAGCATCTGGGTTCGCGCATCGCTCAATGACCGACCCCGCTCGGCACGTTTCCAGTCGTAATAGTGGAGGAAGACCCTTAGTACGATTCGGTCGACTTCGAAACGGGAGCCACTAATTGGCTTTGCCCTTTGTCGTGGAAATCCCCCGGCATTTGAAGTCCAACTGCTGTCCCGGTTGGACTCTTCGGTGGCACTGGCATTGCACGCGACTTCCCGTGCATGAGCCTTTGCTTGTCCGAGCTCGATAGTGTCCAGTTTGGTTGTGACGATTGGTTTCTGACCACAGCTCGCCCAATCAGGAGCCAAAGCGAGCTCCGTCATGCCGCCGCGCATCCAATCCCGGATGCCTAGGTCAAAGATTCTGCGGGTGATCGGACGGATTTCATTGAGCGCTGCGAAAGCTTTGCCGCGTCCGCTTGGGGTCAAGAGACGCTCAACGTTGAGAATTGGTTCGAATCTCTTGTACCTTTCCCCGGCTCGAGTTGCAAAATTTATTCTTACGCTTTTGTTTGGACCAGATTTGACCAAGGTGTAGTCGTTCGAGTCGACTTGTTCGTCCAATTCCTTCGTCTTCCTTGAAAACGGCCAAGCGAGGCGGTCATCCATGTTGAATAGGAAGGTAAAAATGGGATCTCTGACAAGCACTCGAAGGCGGACCGATTCGGCTCTGTCTGTCAGGACATCGCGACGTTGGAAGCTCATGCCACTCTCCTTACCGTGGAGCCGTTGCCCAACTTGGACAGGGAAGCGATTTCTTGGATTTCCGTCTGCCGCAAATCACCGCTCAAGAGGTTTGCGCGAAGCTTGTGCCTATAGATCAAGTTGTACAACTGCCCAGTCCATTGAAGCTTGGTCAAGCCGAATTCCGATGCCAAGTGGTCAATGAAGTCCATGACATGCAGGCGGGCTTTGGCTGCCAATATCTCTTGGACGACAATTTGCGATCGCTCGTCGTAGCCCAACCCGGCTTGCTTCATCAATTCGGCTTTTCGATCGATCAGCCTGTGCGGATACAGCAGCATCAGGTTGTTGAAATGGATGTCCGATATGCAATGTGTCCGTTCTGTGCAGATGTGCAATTTGCCGTGACGTTTTACCCAGTAGAGACGCTCAACTTCTTGGTGCTCGGCCACATTGAAGTCACCCAGTTTGCTTGAATACTTGCAACTCCAAGGCATCTCCGAGACTCTGCCGTCGCTGGTTCGGGTGATCGCGACTAGGTCGGTTGTGATATTTATGTCGACACCGGTCTGTGGGTCCCGCGGGTGTGTAATCCCGAGGATTTTTGCAATGTTGCGCGTTTCTTCGATGGGTAACTTGTATTGGTCATACAGTTCGAGGACCGACTTGGCCGCATCTAGACCCAAGAAGAGTCGGTGCTCGACGTCGGAGAAGAGCGCGCACATGCGACCGTGCCGACCCTCTAACGCTCGGTGCTTGTTGCCTTCGGAATTGAGGTCCTCATACCGCAGCCACCCCTGATACTCAGCGCCTTCTCCTGTGCCACGACCTTCGGCTTCCCACCTCGCCCGTTTGGCTTCATCGAAAGGGTAGACCCTCATGGAGCTTTACCAAGGCTGGCGGGAATTCGAATCTCAGTTGAGTATCGGGATTGTGCAAGTTTGCATTTGAGACGAGCACTAGCGACTGGTTGATTCGGTGCCCGGCCACGGTCGGTTTCAGGGTAGTAAAGATCGTTCTGCTTCATATGCCTAGTCATGGTCGGGGCTTTCTGGCTCATGAATTTGCCCTTGCGAACGTGCCGCGGGGTAGCAGGAAACTGTATTGACTCCCGATCCAATGTGTCACATTTCGTTGTTCTTGCCATGCTTTTCAAAATTTCTTTGGGCCAAATGGTGAGATTACTAAAGGTGCACAGGATATTTCAGTTACCCTGCTGAACGCAACAAAGTGAAAACGGAAAAACTCTGCTATGGGCCGACCAAGTGCACCGCCTTCCGGAACAATCAGCAACCTTCACAAGACCCTGCGCACAGCTTTACTTGTCGATGGCCTGCTGGCGCGGACGGGGCTGACCTGGGAACAAATTCAGGAGTCGGTCAGTGCTCGGTACGAGGTGGGCACTGCGCCTTCTAAAGCGGTGGTGCGGCTTTACTTTCGGCTTGAGGTTGTGCCGACAGTGGAAGTCATACGCGGACGACCTCCGTGGGTTGCCATGGTCGGGATGTGCTATCCATTCGCCGCGGATTTGTACTTCACGCCCCTCATTGACCTGTTGTTTGAGCGGCACAATTCATCTGGCAAGGCCGCTTTCGATCGGGCGTTCTTTCCAAAATCATGGCTTGAGCGGGCTAAGACAGAAGATCCCAAGGGTGAATACGTGCAAATGAGATTCCTCAACATATTAGCGCTCAAGGCGCGGCGGGAAGAGGCACTGGAGCACGCTGAGCACCCGCTGCGCATGGTTCACCTGACTCTGCTGAGAACCGACCATAGTGTGTCTGCGGTGCTATTTGACGTTTGGCGCTCAGGCCTTTTCCGCCGAACTCGACCTATCGAGCAAGAACTGGCTGACCTCGGTAAGATCCGGTCCCTGGATTCTCTCGCCGCAGTGTATGGGCTGTGTCTAGAGGCTAGTGAGTTGGTCGATCGCAATCGCTTTGAAGCCGCGCGCTCGAAACTGACTGAGCGCCTGAAATGGATTGATGCGCTCCCGGAGTGCCGCAGGGTCGCGCCCATTTTGAAGGATGTGATTGATCAAGCTGTCAGACGACTGTTTCTACTAACGTACTCTGTCCCCAGAGTTTTGAAAATGGCGGTACCGGACGGCTGGCAGTCCCCAGGACCAAGCTTGGAACTGATCGATGAATTGCAGCCTCACGCAAAAGCGAGGAACCCTTCAAAGGCTTCCTCCGGTGACGAAACACTTGCAACCATCCCTCGCGACCGGTCCGGAACAACCCCGTCAGTTCCAAACCTTGGACCTGTTCAAGATAATTTCCACAGCTATATCGATAAGGGGGTAGATCCAAAAGCGATTTTGCAGGAAGTGGAACGCAACCTTCAAAGTCCCCAGCCTCAGCGGCTGGATGACGATACATTGAAAGTGATTTCGGCTGGGCCTGACAATGCCGCACGTCCAACCACAAGACGCCGGTTTTTGGTACTCATTCAAAAAGCTCGTTTGGCCGATCCCAAAATTACAGAATGGCATCAGGGCTCGCAATTGGTTCTTCAGCGCGGCACTCGGGTCGTCCTGGTGATACCGAAGGAGAATTCGATCTGGCTGGTTTTCCTCACCTATGATTTCCTGGCGGGAGATCCAGTTACTGATCGTGCCATGCTCCTGATGCCATGGATTCAAGCCGCCCGAGATTACGTCATAAAAGACAGGGACATTCACCTTGCCGTTCGTAATATCTGCAGACATGTTGGCATTCGGACGTACAAGTCCCGAACGCGCGCCAGCGTCAAGTAGGTTGGCAAAAGAGCGCGAGCCCGTTGCCTGTCTGCTATAGCGCGCTGACTCTGCGGGTTAGGCTGGCGCCTCATAGACCTCTAGAGCCAGCTGGACCCTTTAAGTGCTTGCCTGAAACTTGACGTTCTGGATTTCTCAAATCAGGCTGCCGAATAGCTGTCGGTGGCGATTGCGAGCAACGTGCCCAAACCGGCCAGACAGGGTTGAGGGAACCGGTCATTCAAAACAGCGCTTGGAAATCCGTAAGCTGTCATAGGTGGTTTCGATGCAATCTATGCCGAATGTGCGGCTCATGTGCAGTGAATCCGGGTATTGGCGAAAGCCCGCTTTCCGGCAGCCTAGATTAAAGATTTGAGTTTGCTTAGACCGGGTTACGTACATGGCGATCTGTATTGACCCCACAGACGAATCAACTAACAGGAGCAAATCAAGTTGCTTTGAACAGAAAACTTGATCATGTAGACATAATCCCATCCCGGGCACTATTGGAGCATTCGTGATCGTCAAACAATTGAAACCGGAGAACCGGCTCCGGTTCACTTCCGGAGCGAATTCATGGCAACCCAATTGAAACGCACCAAGGACAGCCCGTGGACGTTGAAAACACCACCAGGATCGTCCGAGTACACGATGCACACGGACGAGAAGGACGGGAAGAGCGTGTTGGTCTGCACGGTTGGCAGCACGGTGCTGCTCTATGACGCACGATGCATCGATGATCTCCTGCAGATGCTGAAGACTGCTGGTGACTGGGTTGAGCTTGGTGGGGCTGACGAGCAAAAGCCCGCCAAAGAAGGAACAGTTGAAGCCTGGGGACGCTCGCCAGCGAACCCGATTGGTGGTTGGTACGGATTGAAGAAGGGCTTGCGTGGTCGGTTTGGCGTCTATATCCCTCCGCTCATGGAAGAGCTCATGCTGTGTGAGTTGGAGCACAACGCCAAAAACAATCGAATCCGAGCAATGTGACCCATCAAGGCTGGTTTTCAACGACTGGTTTGAAGGAGGCGGCTCGGAAGCTCGAATGTCGCTCGAGTGTCTCTTGTTGACGGTGGCGGCTACGTCAATCAGTTTTCACCTTCTACAGCCTCAAGATGCACATCAGAGCCATTGGCCATCCGAGTTCGGACTCGACTTTCCTTGGACTGAAGTCGGTTAAAAAAGTTAGACGGAGGCGTGGGCTGGCTTCGCGACCAGACGCACGCCGAGGGCTGCGCAAACACGGCTGACTGTGTCGAAACGCGGTTCGCTGCCGGGCCGAAGAGCCTTGTACAAGGCTTCCCTGGTGATGCCGGAATCCTTCGCCACCTGCGTCATGCCCCGCGATCGGGCAATGTCGCCGAGGGCAGCCGCCAGCAGTGCCGCGTCATTCTCTTCAAGAATGGTGGTGAGGTAGGCCGCTACGTCGTCTTCGCTGCTCAGGTACTCGGCTGCATCGAACTCGGGAAGTTCGGAAACTTTGATTCTCTTGCTCATGGTTCAATCCTCTAAAGAATTGGCAAGTTCGATTGCCCTTTTGATGTCAGTTTGCTGGGTTGACTTGTCGCCGCCGCCAAGCATCACGATTAACACGCCACCTCTTTGGACGTAGTACATGCGCCAGCCCGGACCGAAGTGTTCGCGCATCTCGTAAACACCTTCGCCCACCGGCTCCACATCGCCCAAGTTGCCGAGTTGGACCTTACGCAAGCGTTTGATAAGGCGCAGCCGGGTCAGACCATCCTTAAGGCCCTTGAGCCAGTCGGAAAACTCTTCGCGACGTTTTACCGTGTAAGCCATGTTTGAAATGTAATCGAACGATTACGATTTGTAAAGTCAATTATTTCAACGGCTGCTATGAGGAAGGAAGTTCGGAAACGCGACCTGCCGCTTGGTGCCC
>JBAXBQ010000039.1:0-28855 GCA_037141865.1 Comamonadaceae bacterium
CGCTACAGCCTGACCGGCGACGACTTCCTGCGCGGCAGCGCGCCGGACCGCATCGTGCTCAAGCAGGATCAGTTGCCCATTGAGATGCGCGACCTCAATCTCGAACTGACACTGAAGGACGAGATCGCTGCGGGGCTTGAGCGCGAGACGCTTGCCGTCTTCAGGATCATCGGTCGCTCCGGCATGGACCCCTCGCATCCGCTGGACTTCGTGCTGCCGGTGACACGTCTGAAGGGCATGATTTTTCCGGAGCGCATCGTCCAGGATTTCAGCCTCAGCCTGACGCTGCCCGAGCGCTTTTACACGGTACCCGAAGGCGACAACAAATCCTGGCAAGGCAGCTGGCGCGAACGCCGTGGCGAAGTCCTGATTCTACTGCTCGGCTTGACCCTTCTCACCATCGCACTGACCTTGCAAAAGAAGCTGGTCGCGCAGCAGCGCCGCTTTACGCTGTTCAGAACTGCCTTTTTGCTGTTCACCCTGTTGTTCGTCGGCTGGTATGCGCAGGGCCAACTCTCCATCGTCAACCTGACCAGCGTGTTGCAGGCGCTGATGGCGGGACGCAGTCTGAGCTTTTATCTGTACGACCCGATGACCGTGACGCTGTCGGCCTTCACTTGCATCTCGTTGGTACTGTGGGGGCGCGGAACTTTTTGCGGATGGCTGTGCCCGTTTGGCGCACTCCAGGAATTCGTCGCCAAGTTGGGCCCGTTGCTCAAGATCCGCCCGATCCGGCTCAAGCCCGAAACCGACCGCCGCCTGAAGCGGATCAAGTACCTGCTGCTGGCTGGCATTGTGCTCAGTGCGGCCCTGTCATCGAACATCACGGATCTGGCCGTCGAACTCGAGCCTTTCAAGACCGCCATCACCCTCAATTTCGTGCGAGCCTGGCCTTTTGTCGTCTATGCCTTGGGCTTGCTGCTGGCCAATTTATTCATCTACAAATTCTTCTGTCGCGTACTTTGCCCGTTTGGCGCCGCTCTGGTGCTGCTTGGCCGCCTGCGAATATTCAAATGGATTCCGCGGCGCAGCGAGTGCGGCACACCCTGCCAGACTTGTAACCATCGCTGTCCCTACCAGGCGATCACACCGCTTGGCAAGATTCAGTACGACGAATGCTTTCAGTGCATGGATTGCGTCGTCATCTATGCCAGCGATGAAAAATGCGCGCCGCTCATGATGGCCAAGAAACGCGCACGGATCGTTCCGATCCAGCCCCTGCAACCACTCTAAGGAGCCACGATGCAACGACGTACCCTGCTATCGGCCACCCTCGGTTTGGGCGCGTTGACGGGATTGAGTGGTCTGGCCGTCCGTGGAAGTCACGAATCGCTTGCCGGGTTGCGCCTGCACAGCGGCTGCAGCCTGGCATTCGGCACCACAGTGTCGATCAAAGTCTTGCACACCAACACCCAGCTAGCCCAGACCGCCATTGAGTGCGCCTTGCAGCAGGTGCGCAAGATCGACACGCTGATGAGTCTGCACCAGCAAGCCAGCCAGCTTTTTCAACTCAACCAGCGTGGCAGCCTGGACCAACCGCACGACCATCTGCTACGGGTCCTGACATTCACACAGCGCTTGTCGGCCTTGACGGACGGCGCCTTCGACATCACGGTACAGCCGCTGTGGCAAGTCTTTAAACGGGCCAGTGCCCAGGGCACACTGCCGACGCCAACCGAGATCGCTACGGCCAAAGCGCTTGTCAACTGGCGGCGCGTTGAACTGGGCGAGCGGCGCATACAACTCGGCGCGCCAGGCATGGCTATCACCCTCAACGGTGTGGCGCAGGGTTACGCGGTCGATCTGGCCATGGCAGCATTGCTCGAACATGGCGTGCAGCATGCCCTGCTCGACACTGGCGAGTTCGGCGCCATCGGCAGCAAGGCGCAGAACCAGGCCTGGTTGCTGGGCGTGGGTCACCCAAGGCAGCACGATTGCATGGCCGCCACACTAAAAATGGACAGCCGCAAAGTTGCCACCTCGGGCGACTATGAAACGTTTTTCAGTCCGGACTTTGTTCACCACCACATCTTTGACCCAGACAGCGGTGATTCACCGCTGGAACTGGCGAGTGTGACGGTGGTCGCGCCGACCGGCCTGCTGGCCGATGGACTCTCCACCGCTTTCATGGTCATGGGAACTGACAAGTCCCTGGCGCTGGCGGAGCAAATGCAGGATGTGGACGCGTTGCTGATCGACAAGCACGGTGCCATGCGGGCAACATCAAATTTCCCGGTCTTGTCGACATGAACTTGGCACCTGCTAAGCTATGTGGCAATGACATGAAAAATGGGATCAAGGCGTGACGCTGAACGTAACTTCAATCTGTAAATCGTTCGGACGCCGCCAGGCCCTGGACGATGTCAGCCTGAGGGTGGCTGAAGGTGAATTCGTCGTGCTGCTGGGCCCCAATGGAGCGGGCAAAACGACCTTGTTTCAAATCCTGTCAGGCCTGTTCGTTGCGGACCGCGGGCAAGCTGTGATTGGCGATGCGGATATCGGCAGCGCGCCGATCGCGGCACTAGCCCAACTGGGCATCGTGTTCCAGCAACCGGCGCTCGACCTGGACCTCAGCGTCAGCGCCAATCTGCAGTTTCAGGCTGACTTGCACGGCATAGCGCGCGTTGAAGCACGGCGGCGCATCGCCGCCTGCCTGACGCGCTTCGGCCTGACCGAGCGCGCACATGACACGGCCCGGGTTCTCTCCGGCGGCAACCGGCGCAAGGTTGAACTGGCGCGCGCCCTGCTGACACGGCCCAGCTTGCTATTGATGGATGAGGCCACAGTCGGTGTCGACCCCGCTTCGCGGATGCAGATCATTGCCGATGTCAAAGCGCTGTGCAAGGAACAGAGCATGGCCGTCCTGTGGGCCACACACTTGGTCGACGAAGCCGACAGCGCCGACCGCATCATCGTGCTTGCCAAGGGCCGGGTGCAATTCGATGGCCAGGCCGCCGCGCTGATGTCTAGCCAGCAATGTGCAACATTAACCGACGCGTTCCTGCGTCTGACCCAATAATCAAACGGAGCGTCAATTCATGTCCCTCAAGATGCAAGACCTGAAGATCGTCTACACCTTTCTGATCGCAACCGGTTTGTCCCTAGTGCTGTCGATGACGGCGTCAGCCAAGCAAACCGGCCAAGTCTTCATCTCCAGCGAGAAAGACAATGTGATCACGGTGCTCGACGGCAAGTCGCAGAATCAGGTAACTGTGATCAAAGTTTGCAAGCGCCCGCGCCACATGCAATTGACGCAGGATCGTCAACGCCTGATCGCGGCCTGCGGCGATGACGGCAACGCCGTCGTGATCGATGTCGCGAGCAAGAAGGTCATCGACAAGATCAAGTTGCAGGAAGGCGTTGAAATATTCGACCTGTCACCCGACGGCAAGCGGCTTTATTTCTCCAACGAAGACTCAGCTTCGATCGTGGGCGTCGATCTGGTCGGCAAGAAAGTGATCAGCCAGGTCAAAGTCGGCGAAGAGCCCGAGGGCGTGCTGGTGACGCCGGATGGCAAGACGCTGTACGCGACCTCCGAAGTTGCCAGCCTGGTCCATGTAATCGACCTGGCCAGTGGCAAGATCATCAAGAGCGTCGAAGTCGGCAAGCGCCCGCGCCGACTGGCACTGACACCCGACGGCAAGGAGCTGTGGGTCACGAACGAAATGAGCGCATCGGTGAGCATCCTGCGCACCAGCGACCACAGCGTCGCTGAAACCCTGAAATTCGAAGCCAAGGGCTTCCGCCCGGACGACATCACACCCGTTGGCATGTCGCTGTCGGCTGACGGCAAGACCGCTTTCATCGCACTGGGTCGGGCCAATCATGTGGCGGTGGTCGATGTGAGCAGCCGCAAGGTGCGCAGCCTGATCCTGGTCGGCAAGCGCGCCTGGGGTCTGGCCGTCTCGCGCGACAACAAGACGCTGTATGTTGCCAACGGCATGTCGGATGATGTATCGGTAGTTGATGTCGCCAGTGGCCGCGCCGTCAAGACTGTCAAGGCCGGTCGTGTGCCGCACAGTGTGGTGATCGATGACTGAGGAGCACCACTCTTTCAGTCTCGGTTGGCGCGCTCTGGTCTGTGCGCTGCTGGGGGCAGTCAGTCTGGCCGCAGTTGCACGCGATCTGACGATTGGCGTGGTCTTTGCACCGGATGACGCCCGCTATGACAGCAGGCGGCTGGAAAAATACTATCCCGGTCAGCCACTGGGCCGTCCGCGCGCCGGGGTCGAAGTGGCCTTGGCGGAATCGAGCTTTCAACTTTCCAGCGCCAAGCTCAAGATCGTGGTGCAGGATGTGCCGTTTGAAAACGCCGCCAGCGCGCGAACGCAGATTCTGGCGCTGGCGCAAAAAGGGGTGCGCCATTTTTTGCTCGACCTCAACGGCGCCGACATGACCGAGCTGAGCAAATCCCTGCAGGCCAGCGACGTCCTGCTGTTCAACGTCTCGGCACCCGACGACAACCTGCGCCGCGCGGCCTGTAGTGCAAATCTGTTTCATACCCTGCCCGACGAATCGATGATGGCGGACGCAACCGCGCAATTTCTGACCGCGCACAAATGGACCCGCGTGCTGCTGCTCAGCAGCCCGGCCGCATCGGACGCCTCGCGCACGGCAGCGGCGCGTCAGGCGATCAAGCGTTTCGGCATCAAACTCAGCGGTGACAAGACCTTCAAACTCTCGAACGACCCGCGCGAGCGCGAGCTCGGCAATGTTGCGCTACTGACTGCCGGCAGCGATGCCGATGCCGTCTGGGTCGTCGATGCCGACGGCGAATTTGCGCGTGAAGTGCCTTACCGCACCAATCTTCCACGCCCGGTGGTCGGCAGCGCTGGGCTCGTGGCGGAAGCCTGGCAAACTTCCTGGGAGCGCTTTGGCGCACCGCAACTCTCGCGTCGCTTCGCCAAGTCAACACAGCGCCCGATGGCCAGTGCCGACTGGGCGGCCTGGATGGCGACCAAGGCCATCATCGAGATTGCCCTCAAGTGGCCTGACGCGCGCGAACACCGGCGTGCACTGCGCAGTCGCGATCTCGTGCTCGACGGCTTCAAGGGTGTACGTCTGTCGTTTCGCCCGTGGGACCAGCAATTGCGCCAGCCGGTTTTTCTGGCGCACGGTGGCGTCGGCGGCGGCATCGCCGGCGTGGCACCGTTCGACGGCTTTTTGCACCCCAGCAACAACCTCGATACGCTGGGTGCCGACCAGAAAGAGTCGCCCTGCCACCTGAGCGACGGCGCAGCAGGGGTCAAGCAGTGAGAGCGGCCCACGCGGCTCTAGCCTTGCGGGCAGTGGCCGGCCGCGAAATCCACAAATTTGTGCGCCAGCCAGGGCGTCTGGTTTCCTCGCTGGTGCGCCCGGCCCTCTGGCTGATCGTATTTGCCGCCGGTTTCCAGAACGTATTTGGCGTAGCCATCCTGCCGCCCTATGAAACCTACGTCGAATACCGGGTCTACATGCTGCCGGGTCTGGCCATGATGGTGTGCCTTTTCAACGGCATGCAGTCTTCCCTGGCGATGGTCTACGACCGCGAGATGGGCGTCATGCGCCTGCTGTTGACCGCACCCCTGCCGCGCGCCTACCTGTTGGCTTGCAAGCTGCTCGGCACCACCTTCCTATCGGTGCTGCAGGCGCTGGCCTTCTTCCTGTTGGCGATGCTGTTCGGCATCGAGATCGGTGTTGGCCAGATCGCCATCGCCTTGCCGGTGCTGGCGATCGGCGCCTTGATGCTGTCGGCCTTCGGTCTGATGCTGTCGGTCTACATCAAGCAACTCGAGAACTTTGCCGGTACCATGAACTTCGTGATCTTCCCGATGTTCTTCCTCTCCACCGCACTCTATCCCTTGTGGAAAATGGAAGAGTCCGGTGCCCAGGGGATTTACCTGCTGACTCGCTTCAATCCGTTTACCCACGCCATCGAAGCCCTGCGGTTCAGCCTGTACGGCCAGATCGAAGCGACCTCACTGGCCGTGGTCGTGGGCTGCACTGTCGTCTTCTACCTGGTTGCCGCCGTCGGCTACGACCCGCAGCGCGGCTTGATCAAATCGGCTTGAGCCACCGCCAGCAACATCCTTCCTGGAACCGCGCCTTGCCCACGTCCTACCTGCTTCGCATCCTCAGCGCCCTCTTGCTGGTGCTGCTGCCCCTGTGCGGTCAGGCTGCAGGTGACACGCCTTTGACCTTGCTCCGCGTGGGCGTTCTGGAATTCGGAACGGTCAGTTGGGAACTCGCGCTGATCCAGAGCCGTGAACTGGCAAAGAAGCGCGGCATTGATCTGAAGATCGTTCCGCTGGCATCCGGCGACGCGTCGACCATCGCATTGCAAGGTGGCGCGGTGGACTTGGTGGTGACGGACTGGATCTGGGTCAGCCGCCAGCGCGCCGAGTCCAGCCTGTACAGCTTCGTGCCCTTTTCGGACGCCGTCGGTGCGGTCATGGTCAAGGCCGACAGCGGCATCCGGCAACTGGCCGATCTGAAGGACAAGAAGATCGGCGTTGCCGGTGGCCCGTCTGACAAGACCTGGTTGTTGCTGCGCGCCTATGCACAACGCAAGCTCGGCGTCGACCTGACCCAATTCGCCCAGCCGACCTATGCCGCGCCGCCCCTCCTCAATGAACTGGTATTGCGCGGACAGGTCGATGCCGCGCTGAACCACTGGAACTACGCGGCGCGCCTGGAGGTGCAGGGGATGCATGCCCTGATCGACGTGCCAGAAATTCTCAAGGGGCTCGGGATTGAGAAGCGCGTTCCCCTGCTGGGCTGGGTGTTCAAGGAGGACTGGGCTGCAGCCAACAGCGCCGCATTGAAGGACTTCATGGCGGCCTCCTATGAAGCGAAGGCGATTCTGGCCAGCTCCGATGCCCCCTGGGATCAGTTACGCCCGAAGATGCGCGCCGAAAACGATGCTGTGTTCAAGGTCTTGCGTGCGAATTTTCGCGCTGGCATTCCAATCTGCACTGATCAGAACAGCTTGGCTGCGGTGGCCGCCACCTTCAAAATCCTGGCTGACACCGGCGGCGAAAAGCTGGTCGGAAAGTCCAGAACCCTGAGCGCCGGCACCTTCTGGAGCGGCTACGCACTTCCGGCATGCAAAGCATCCTGAAATTCGGCGCCCTGTTCGCGCAAGGCCGCTGGGCACGGGTCCTGCCCATCTTGCTGACGCTGTGCGCCTGGCAATTGCTGGCCATCGCCGTGCAGAGCAAGACCCTGCCACCACCCAGCGCGGTGCTCGCCGCGCTGTGGCAGGAGCTGCACAGCGGAGATCTGCTCCTGCACTTGGGCGTGACGCTGGGCCGCGTTGCGATCAGCTTTGGCGCCGCCATGCTACTCGGTGTTGCCCTGGGCATCCTAATGGGCAACTCGAATAGCTGGGACCGCCTGCTCGATGCGTTCCTGATTTTCGCGCTCAACATCCCGGCGCTGGTCACCATCATCCTGTGCTACATCTGGTTTGGCCTGACCGAAACAGCAGCGGTGATCGCCGTCACAGTGAACAAGATCCCGATGGTCGCCATCAGCTTGCGCGAAGGCGCGCGCGCAGTGGACAAGAAACTGCTGCAGGTGGCACGGGTCTATCGTTTGTCACGGCGCGACACCTTCTTCAAGGTCTACCTGCCGCAACTCACACCCTATCTGTTCGGTTCGGCGCGCAACGGCCTGGCCATCATCTGGAAGATCGTGCTGGTGGTGGAACTGCTCGGGCGCAGCAACGGGGTCGGCTTTCAGATCGGCAATTACTTCCACTTCTTCGACATCACCGGCATCCTGGCCTACACGCTGGCTTTCTTGCTGGTGATCTTCGGCGTCGAGGCGCTGCTGCTGCGTCCGCTGGAAAAGCACCTGAACCGGTGGCGTGCATGACAATCCTGAGCGTCGATATCCGCAATAAGACTTATGCCAATGGTTGCTGCGCGATCGAACAACTACACTTTAGCGCGCAACCGGGCGAGCTTGTTGCCATCGTCGGCCCGTCCGGCGCCGGCAAGACCACTCTGCTCAATCTGATCGCCGGACTCGATCAGGAAATGCAGGGCAGCATCGACTTTCATTCGGGGCAGGAACGTCGCGCCAGTCCGCGCACCAGCTTCATGTTTCAGGAACCGCGACTGCTACCGTGGCTGACGGTACAACAGAATCTGGAACTGGTACTGACACCAAAACAGCGCGCGCATCGAGCCACACCCCTGCCCGATTTGTTAGTCCAGGTCGGCCTGACTGGCTGCGCCACGCTGTTCCCGGGTCAGCTCTCGGGCGGTATGCAGCGCCGCGTTGCACTGCTGCGCGCTTTCATCGTGGAGCCGAACTTGCTGCTGATGGATGAGCCGTTTCAGTCGCTCGATGCGCCAACCGCCGACCAGCTCAGGGTCCTCTTGCAGGGCCTGTGGCAGCGCACGCACCCAACCGTGCTGTTCGTCACCCACAGCTTGCGCGAAGCGATCAGTCTGGCCGACCGGATCTTGTTCCTGTCGGGCCAACCATCGCGTGTGATCCTGGACCTTCCTGTTGATCTGGCGCATCCACGCAGCATCGAGGACCTCTCGGTTCAAAAGTTGCATGAATCGCTGATGGGCCAGCACCCGCAACTGCTGGCCGGCCAGATCGCACCATGCCAAGAGAGATCAACTGACGCAAGGAGTACCGCATGATTGGAATGTATTCATCACACAGCCAGCTCTACCTGCTGGTCCTGGCCAGCATCACTAGCCTGGTCTTTGCACTGCCGCTTCTGCTGGTGCCACTGACCTGGGCCCGTTTGATGCAATGGAAGATTCCCGGGGACACTGATCTTGCAGTTTATTTTGGCCGCTGCCTGGGAGCGTTCGTCGTCGGTGTTGACCTCATGGGATTCCTGGGCGCCTTCTATTCGCAGAGGCAACAAGCCATTTTCGAAGTCTTGTACTTCGTATCCATCAGCATGATTGCAGTACACGTTTATGGCGCCTGGCACAGGATCCAGCCGATGACCGAAACCATCGAGATTGCCTTCTACGCCTTGTTGCTGCTGCTCACACTGCTGTTTCAACCCATCTCTTGATCTGCAGTCGTTTCGGTCGGCGAGCCTCTTGTCCGAGATATGAAGAGCCTTGCATAGAGCGCTGCCTGATGCACTGTTGCGTTATGTGACAGGTGTCCAATTCTGGATCATTTCAACGCTCTGTCTAATCCATCGCTCACTCTTGGGATATACCAAAATCCCAAGTTAAATCAATGCTCTTGAGAACGCTTTCGGGGTTGGCACGGGTCTTGATAGAAGGCAAGGCCCGCAAGGGAAAAGCTTTTCACAATTGCCCACAACGAGGACACACAATGATTTATGCAGCCCCCGGCACCGCAGGTGCCAAGATTGCCTTCAAGGCCCAGTACAACAACTTCATCGGTGGCAAATTTGTCGCCCCGGTCAAAGGTCAGTACTTTGACGTCATCACCCCCATCAGCGGCAAGGTCTACACCCAGGCAGCACGCTCCACCGCCGAAGACATTGACCTGGCGCTTGACGCTGCCCATGCTGCAGCCGACGCCTGGGGCAAGACCGATGCCGCCAGCCGCGCCAATGTGCTGCTGAAGATTGCCGACCGCATCGAGGCCAACCTGGAACTGCTGGCCTACGCCGAGACAGTGGACAACGGCAAGCCGATCCGCGAAACCATGGCCGCCGACATTCCCCTGACGGTTGACCATTTCCGCTACTTTGCCGGCTGCGTGCGTGCGCAGGAAGGCGCGCTGAGCAACATCGACGAGAACACGGTGGCATATCACATTCAGGAGCCGCTGGGCGTGGTTGGGCAGATCATCCCCTGGAACTTCCCGATCCTGATGGCCGCTTGGAAACTCGCGCCTGCTTTGGGCGCGGGCAACTGCGTGGTCTTGAAACCAGCCGAATCGACCCCGATCAGCATCTTGATCCTGGCCGAGCTGATTGCCGATTTGCTGCCGCCAGGCGTGCTCAACATTGTCAACGGATATGGCCGCGAAGCCGGCTTGCCGCTGGCCACCAGCAAGCGCATTGCCAAGATTGCCTTTACCGGCTCCACCACCACCGGTCGCGTGATTGCGCAAGCCGCTGCCAACAACCTGATTCCGGCCACGCTGGAGCTCGGCGGCAAGTCGCCCAATGTGTTCTTCGCCGACATCATGGATAAGGACGACGGTTTTCTGGACAAGGCGATCGAAGGCTTGGTTCTGTTTGCCTTCAATCAGGGCGAGGTCTGCACCTGCCCGTCGCGCGCGTTGATTCAGGAGTCGATCTACGACAAGTTTATGGAACGCGTCCTGAAGCGCGTGGCAGCCATCGTACAGGGCAATCCGCTGGACACCAACACGATGATTGGTGCCCAGGCCTCCAAAGAGCAGTTGACCAAGATCCTGTCCTACCTGGACCTGGGCAAGCAAGAAGGCGCACAAGTGCTGATTGGTGGGGCACAGTCACATCAGGCTGGCGACCTGGCCGGCGGCTACTACGTGCAGCCCACGCTGTTCAAGGGCAATAACAAGATGCGCATCTTCCAGGAAGAGATCTTCGGCCCGGTGCTGGCTGTGACCACCTTCAAGGATGAGGCCGAAGCGCTGGCGATTGCCAACGATACGCTGTACGGTCTGGGTGCCGGTGTCTGGAGCCGCAATGGCAATGTGGCTTATCGCATGGGTCGCGCCATCAAGGCCGGGCGCGTCTGGACCAACTGCTACCACGCCTACCCGGCCCACGCGGCTTTCGGTGGCTACAAGGAATCGGGCATTGGCCGTGAAACCCACAAGGTCATGCTCGACCACTACCAGCAAACCAAGAATCTGTTGGTAAGCTACAGCGAAAGCAAGCTCGGTTTTTTCTGATCAGATAAGGGGATCACAGCCCAACAACCGGTTGCCAAGCTGCACAGCGAGGCAGCCGACTGGGTCACCCCCTCATACTGGAGTACCAGAAATCGGGGGTCGCCCCAACCGACTACCTCAAGCGCTACACCACGGTGCGCCATTTTTTCTGGAGACAAGCATGGTCGACAAAGTCATTGCGACACCAGCTGCATTGGAACTGATTGCCTTTCTGAAAACCAAGCACGGCGATAAGCTGATGTTCCACCAGTCCGGCGGCTGCTGCGACAACAGCGCTGCCAACTGCTATCTGCCGGGTGAAATCACGATGGGGGCCGGTGATGTTTATCTGGGTGAAATTGGTGGCTGTCCGTTTTATATCGGCAAGTCGCAATACGAGTACTGGAAGCACACCCAACTCATCATCGACGTGATTGAAGGTCACGGCGGCACTTTCTCGCTGGAAGGTCCTGAGGGCAAGGCGTTTCACACGCGCTCCCGGGTGTTCAACGAAGCAGAAATGGCAGAGTTGAACCTGCAGCCGGTTTAAAGTGCACAAGACCGGAACCCGACAAAGATATCGTCACGCTCGGGTCGGTAAAAGTTGCGGAATTTCGGGTGCTTCATGCGGGCACGGGTGGCAAACGACGCACCGCGCAACACCTTGTGCGTGCCAAACGAACGCTCTGAGTAATCGAGCTGCGGATCCGCCGAAAACCCGGGATAGGCGCCAAAAGTGGTGCCGGTCCATTCCCACACATCACCCCAGCGAAAACCACGTCTGGCGCCATCGTGGGCCGCAACCTCCCATTCAACCTCGGCCGGCAAGCGACGGCCGGCCCAGCGACACCAGGCATCCGCCTCCCACCAGCTCACGTGCATGACCGGCTGGCCCCCCAGCATGCGCCGGGCAGTGCCAAAACGGTCTTGCAGCACCGCGCCACTGGCGACGCCGATCTGATCAACGTAGCGCGGCCCGCGACGGCCCGCCTTTGCCGCCTGGTCCTGCAGCCATTGCCAACCCGGTGTCTGCCACAACTCAGAGCGATCGTAGCCACCGTCATCCACAAACTCGACATACTGCGCCCAGCTCACCACCTGGGCATCAATCTCGAACGAGGGCACCGACACCTCATGGCACAAACGCTCGTTGTCAAACGAGAATTCACCACGCCCAACGCTGCCCAAACGGCAACGCGTGGCCGAAAACAGCAAGGGATCTCGCGCCGGCACCGGACCCGGCATGCTTAAACCCAAGGGCAAGGCGAGTGCCTGGGCCATGACAATCAAAGCCTCGCCGTGCATATCTTCATGAAACAGCGCCAAGCGGTAAAAATACAAGGCATCCTCCTCGTCGGATGACTTTTCCAACAACTCCAGGGTGGACTCCAGCGTCTCCAGCAAATAGGACTTAATGTCGGTCACGTTGGGCAGGTCCAGTGCCCAACGGGCAGCATGCGCACTCTGGGATGAATCCCACCAGCGGTCAGCGTTCGGCTCGATCGACGCCAAGCGGCTGGCCATAGGTTCGCAGGCGCGTCCCAACTGGCGCTGCAGGTGACGGCACAGCCACCAGTCCTGGAACCAGCCGATGTGACCCAACTCCCACAAAGGTGGGTTGAGGTCGGGCGCGCATGGCACCTTAAAATCCGATGATGCCAAGGCCAATTCATACTTTCCCATCAAGTGCAACGTATGGTTGCGCGCGTCCATCAACGCGACCGACAAAAGGTCGCGTCCAGCGCGGCGCATGGTGGGCGAGTCGATGAGGGACTGTGCGAAGGGCATGATGCAGTGTCCGGATTATTGCTGCGACCGTCCTTTGCCAATGACACGGCCCTTGAGTCATTTATCAGTATTTACCCTTGTTTAAAAAAACATCATCCTGTCGGGATTTTTGCAGTCACAACACGTTACGCTCTAGCGCTGGAAGTCGTTGGCTGCTGCGTTGCGTTCCGGATTGCAGCAGCCAAGGTATTAATTGTTTTCTCATGATGGAGACCCCATGCAAGTGCTTCTAAAACTTTCAAGAGCCGTGGACTGGCTGAATGGCCAAATCGGCAAATATGTGATCTGGCTGATTTTGGCGTCGGCCATGATCAGCGCCCTCAACGCCGCCGTGCGCAAGGCGTTCAATGTCAGTTCCAACGCCTATCTGGAAGTGCAGTGGTACTTGTTTGCAGCCTCGTTCTTGCTGGCATCGGCCTACACCTTGCTCAACGGAGAACATGTCAAGATTGACGTCATTTACAGTCGCTGGTCCAAGCGCGCGCAAATCTGGATCGATGTCTTCGGCTTTACTTTTTTTCTGTTGCCATTTTGTGCCGCTATTTTGTGGTTCGGCGTGCCATTCTTCCTCAAGGGCTATCACTCGGAAGAGGTGTCGTCCAATGCCGGCGGGCTGATTCTCTGGCCGGTCTACGCCATGATGCCGCTGGGCTTTGGGCTGCTGCTGCTGCAGGGTCTGTCGGAGTTGATCAAGCGACTGGCCTTTCTTCAGGGGCTGATCGAAGATCCGACGCATAAAAAGATCGAGAAGACGGCAGAAGAAGAGTTGGCCGAAGCGATTCAAAAGCTGGCGGAAGAAAAAGCCGCCAAGGCGAACACTGCCTGAACCCGGAGACACACATGCAATTTCTGATCAACAACATTGCCCCCATCATGTTCGGGGGACTCATTGTTTTCCTGCTGATTGGCTTTCCAGTAGCTTTCAGCCTGGGCGCTTGTGGCCTGTTTTTTGGCTTCATCGGTGTCGAACTGGGCGTCTTGCCCGAGGCCCTGTTGCAAGCGCTGCCGCTGCGCATCTTCGGCATCATGAAAAACGACACGCTGCTGGCGATTCCCTTCTTCACACTGATGGGTCTAATACTGGAGCGCAGCGGCATGGCCGAGGATTTACTCGACACCATTGGCCAACTGTTTGGTCCACTGCGCGGTGGTCTGGCGTTTGCAGTGATTTTTGTCGGTGCCCTGCTGGCCGCAACCACCGGCGTGGTGGCTGCCTCGGTGATCTCAATGGGCCTGATTTCGCTGCCCATCATGTTGCGCTATGGCTACGACCGCCGTGTTGCTTCGGGCGTGATCGCCGCATCCGGCACGCTGGCCCAGATCATTCCGCCTTCGCTGGTGTTGATCATTCTGGCAGATCAACTGGGTCGCAGCGTCGGTGAAATGTACAAGGGTGCCTTCATCCCTGGTTTTGCCCTGACCGGTCTCTATATTGCTTATGTCATCTTGCTGACTTTCATTCGTCCGGCCTGGGTTCCGGCGTTGCCGATTGAGGCGCGCACGATCCGCGAAGAAAATGGTCAAAGCGGCCTGCGCTCGCTGGCACTGCTGACTATTTTGGCAACCGCTTTGGCGGTAACCCTCGGACAGAACTATGCGCGGGTGACGAGTTGGATCACCGGGGAAGTCGTGCTGACGGTGGCAACCGATGAAACCATCGTGGTGTCCCTGTGCGCCGGCGTGATACTGGCATTCGTCATCGCGTTGATTAACAAAGTTACCCGCCTGGGTCTGCTGTCTCGCATGGCCGAGCGCGTCACCTTTGTGCTTATTCCACCGCTGCTGTTGATCTTTCTGGTGTTGGGCACGATTTTCCTGGGTGTGGCGACGCCGACGGAGGGCGGCGCCATGGGTGCCATGGGCGCTTTGATCATGGCCATGAGCCGCGGCCGACTGAGCATGAAATTGCTTAAGCAGGCGCTGACATCCACCACCAAACTGTCGAGCTTTGTGGTCTTCATTCTGGTCGGCTCCACTGTCTTCAGTCTGGTGTTCCAGGGGGTCGACGGCGCCAGGTGGGTGGAGCACTTGCTGACCTCGGTACCCGGTGGACAGGTCGGCTTCCTGATCGTTGTCAACCTGCTGATTTTCTTCCTGGCCTTTTTCCTGGACTTCTTTGAACTCTCGTTCATCGTCGTTCCGCTGCTGGCACCGGTGGCCGAGAAGATTGGCATCGACCTGATCTGGTTTGGCGTGCTGCTAGGCGTCAATATGCAGACTTCGTTCATGCACCCGCCCTTTGGCTTTGCCTTGTTTTATTTGCGCAGCGTGGCGCCAAGTCGGGAATACAGCGACAAGCTGACCAAGAAGCTGATCCAGCCAGTTACCACCATGCAGATTTACTGGGGCGCCGTGCCATTTGTGTTGATCCAGATCATCATGGTGGCCTTGATCATTGCCTTCCCCGGCATTGTGTCAAGTGGACTGGACAAGACCGAAAAGGTTGATCTGAAAAATGTGGTGCTGGAAGTCCAAGTCGAAGCCCCCGCAGCCGCGGCATCCGACCCTGTGATGGGTGAGCTTGCACCAGTTGCAAATGAAAAACAAAGTGATGACGATCCGATGAAAGCGATGCAGGATTCGATAGATAAAAATAAAAAGTGATGGCCTGATTGCCACCCTCTTGAAGGTGGCAGTCAGTTAGCCGCGGGTTCCATGACCTGCGCCACCTCGAACCGATTGCGGCCAAGTTCCTTGGCGCGGTACATGGCAGCATCGGCGGCCTTGAGAAGACTGTTTTTATCCTTACCGTGCTCCGGATAAGTGGCAATGCCCATGCTGCATGAAATGCGGAAGATGTTGGGCCCAATTTGGAAAGTCTGCCTCAGAGCTTGCAGAATGTTGTTGGCAACGGTCAACGCATCCTGAAGCACTTCAATTTCCGACAACATCACGACAAATTCGTCACCCCCCATGCGAGCAACAGTGTCTGATTCGCGCCGCACGCAGGCTAACAGTCGCTGCGCCACATCCTGCAAAAGTCGGTCGCCCACATGATGTCCAAATCCATCATTGACCGGTTTGAAATCATCGAGATCAACGAAAATAAGTGCCATACACTTTCTTGATCGCCGCGCAGCTGCCAATGACAGGCGCAGTCGATCCGAGAACAAAGTCCGATTGGGCAGGCCGGTAAGCACGTCAAAATGCGCTAACTGCTGCAGCCGTTCCTCCATCGCCTTTCTCTCGGAGACGTCCGTGTGCGTGCCTATCATGCGCAAAGGTTTTCCCTGTGCATCGCGTGCCACCACCATGCCACGTGAGAGTATCCACTTCCAGCTGCCATCCTTGCACTGCATGCGCCGCTCGTTGGCATAGCTATTTTTCTCACCCTGCAGATAAGCTTCACGGTCTGCCTCTATCCGTGCCAGATCATCGGGGTGAACACGTTGCGCCCAGGTTTCCTTTTGATTTGCCAGGTCGTCCTCGCTGAAACCATAGATTTCCGCGTAGCGTTTGGAAACCACGACCTCTCCGGTCTGCAGGTTTCGGTCCCAAACACCATCACCGGCGCCCTCCAGCGCGAACTTCCAGCGCTCCTCACTCGCGATCAGGGCTTGTTGCGCTTCTTTTCGTTGCTGGTTCTGCTGGGAAATAAAGTTTTGGGCTCGTCTGACGATAATGAATAAGGCGAGATAGAGCATGGCCAGCATAGCAACTACAGCAAACATCACATAGCGCTGTCGCAAGCCAACTTCCTCCAGCACCGAAGTCGCATCGCCATAAATCTCGAAGACGCCAAGCGCCTTGTGGGACGTGGGGTCGAGACGCGGAACATAGGTTTCCACCAAATCGCGGTTCTGCAGTTCACCCTCGAAGGCGCTGATCAAATTCCCATGCACAAGTGCAGAGCTGCTCAAACCGCGCAAGGCATTGATGACTCCGCCATTGCTGCTCTTGTCCTCGCCAATCTGCCTGGGTTCGGTTGAGTAGATCGTCAAACCCCTCAAGTCATAAACCTTGATTTTGAAAATCTTGCTGCCTTTCAGGAGCATCAGCACTTTCTCGTGTATCACGGGGATTTGCGGTAGCTCCCGCACCTGTGCGGCAGACTTGCCGACTACCGCCAACGCGAGCGGTCCGAAGGCGTCGTCCCACATCTCGTTGGCAAGGAGTTGCGCGTGATTGGCATGCTGAACCTCATACCCTTTTACGATTCCGTCAACGATCATGGTACGAAAGATATATCCGAGCAAAACTGCGACCAGCACGAAAAATATCAAGCTGGCACTGGCAAAGTAGCGCAAGAGCCTGAATTCGGTTTGGTTGTGAAGCGCTGCGTTCGTCATGAAGTCGACCTGATCCTTCCATCTTAGCGGCGGCCGAAAGCCAAACTAAAATAGTCGTCAATGGTTTCGATAGGGCTCGCAGTGAGTAGGTAAAGACCTCACCTGACGCTTGCTTTCATGCAAGCACAGCGGGATTCAAGGGTGTCACCGGGCGGTTCCTGATCAGGTAGCCAATCAGGTTGTCGGCTGCCAGATTGGCCATTGCCAGTCGAGTCGGCAGCGTAGCGCTGGCGATGTGCGGCGTCAACACCACGTTGGGCAGGGTCAATAGCTCCGGATGCACTTTGGGCTCGCCTTCAAACACGTCCAGGCCGGCGGCGGCAATGGTCTTGTTGCGCAGCGCTGCGGCCAGCGCGCTGTCGTCGACAATGCCACCGCGCGCGATGTTGACCAGCGTGGCGCTGGGCTTCATCTGGGCCAACTCGGCGGCGCCAATGGCGTGGTGAGACGCCGCAGAGTAGGGCAGCACCAGCACCAGGTGGTCGGCCGTTCGGAGCAGTTCTTCCTTGCTGACATAGCTTGCCTGGCACCGGTCTTCAATAGCAGCGTCAAGACGGGTGCGGTTGTGATAATTCACTTTCATGCCAAAGCCAAAAGCGCCGCGCCGGGCAATGCCTTGACCGATGCGCCCCATTCCCAGAATTCCGAGCGTGGCGCCATGAATGTCAGAGCCGGCAAACATGTCATAGCGCCAGCGCGTCCAAAGACCGGCGCGCAAAAAGTGTTCGGCTTCCGCCATGCGACGCGCGGTCGACATCAAGAGGGCAAAACCGAAGTCGGCCGTGGTCTCGGTCAGCACGTCCGGCGCGTTGGTGCCCAGTATCCCTGCGGCAGTCATGGCGTCGAGATCAAAATTGTTGTAGCCGACAGCCATGTTGGCGCAGATCTTCAATTGCGGACAGGCCGTCAGTAGCGCCGCATCAATTCGCTCACCGCCGGTGGTGAAGATACCCTGCTTGCCTTGCAATCTGACAATCAGCTCGGCGGCACTCCAGAGTTCGTCCGACTGATTTGACTCGACCTCAAAGTGCTGCGCCAATTTGGCCAACACCTCCGGGAAGATGGCGCGCGCGACAAGAATTTTTGGCAGCATATTTTTTGAAAGTAATCAGAGCTTCAGTGGAACAGCCGGTACTGGCCAATGTAGACCAGCGCGCCAGCCAGATAGCCCAGCAGTGCCAGCCCGCCGATCTTGCGCATGTACCAGAAAAAATCAATCTTCTCCAGGCCCATGGCCGCCACGCCGGCGGCCGAGCCAATGATCAGGATGGAGCCACCGGTGCCAGCGCAGTAGGCGATGAACTCCCACAAAAAACTGTCGGTCGGATATTGCGCCAGCGTGTACATGCCCATGGAGGCGGCTACCAGCGGCACGTTGTCGACCACCGCGCTGGCGAGTCCGATGATCATGACAATGACGTCCAGGCGCCCAACCGTCTGGTCGAGCCATTGGGCCAGCAGGGTCAGAATGTGGGTGTGTTCGAGCGCCGCCACGGCCAACAGGATGCCGATGAAGAAGATGATCGAACTCATGTCGATCCGGGTCAAGGCATGCACCAACGTTAAATGCTCTTTTTTACTGTCTGCCTTTTTCAGATGCAATAAGTCGCCCACCATCCACAACATGCCCAGGCCAAACAAAATACCCATGAAGGGTGGCAGCTGTGTCACGGTCTTGAAGACCGGCACGCCGACCAGAATGGACAGTCCCAAAAAGAGCATCAGGTTGCGCTCAAACGCCGACGAATGATGCAACTCTCCACCATTTTTGCGTGGCGGCGCGACCACCGGTCGGGCGCCAAGAAGGTAGCTGGTCACCGCCAGTGGCACCAGCAAATTAACCAGCGAGGCCAGGAACACACTCTTCATGATCGACAGGGTGGTGATCTGGTTCCCAATCCACAGCATGGTGGTGGTGACGTCGCCAATCGGCGTCCAGGCACCACCAGCATTGGCGGCAATGACAATGATGCCGGCAAAGAACAGGCGGTCATCACGCTGATGAAGCAGCTTTTTCATCAATGAAACCATGACAATGGTGGTGGTCAGGTTGTCCAGGATGGAGCTCAGGAAGAAAGTCACGAAGCCCACCATCCACATCAAAGTGGACAGTCGCGTGGTTTTGATGCGTGAAGTGATCGCTTCAAATCCCTCATGCGCATCCACCACCTCGACAATGGTCATGGCGCCCATCAAAAAGAAAACGATTTGCGCGGTGCCCATCAGCGACCGGCTGAGGTCCGCATCGACCTGATTGACGTCACCACTGGCCATGGCATAAATCGTCCACAACCAGCCTGCCGCCATCAGCGCGGAAGCCGACTTGCTGATTTTGAGCGGGTGCTCCAGTGCGATCGCCAAATACGAGAGCACAAAGACAATGGAAACGGCAGTCAACATGTGTAATACCTTGGTGGTGAATGGTCAGGCCAAAAAGTGAGTTGGATCATCCGGGCTGCGAAATGTCAAAAACCTGGCGCAAGTAGGCCAGGTACTTTTCATCCTCGCACATATCCTTGGCCGGCGAGTCAGACAATTTGGCAACTGGTTGACCATTGCAACGCACCATTTTGATGACGTTTTGCAAAGGCTCGTAACCGAGGTCGTTGGTCAGGTCAGTACCAATACCAAAAGCGAGTTGGCAACGCCCCTTGAACTGCTGGTACAACTCGATGGTGCGCGGCACGGTCAGCCCATCACTGAAAATCAAGGTCTTGGTGCGCGGATCGACCCGGTTATGGTGATAGTGATCGAGCATGCGCTCGCCCCACTGGAACGGGTCGCCACTGTCGTGTCGGGCGCCGTCAAACAGCTTGCAGAAGAACATGTCGAAATCACGCAGAAAAGCGCTCATGCCATAGACGTCGCTCAAGGCAATGCCCAGATCCCCGCGATATTCCTTGGCCCAGGACTCGAAGGCATAGGTCTGGCTGTCGCGCAGACGCGGCCCGAGCGCCTGACACGCCTGCAAATACTCATGCGCCATGGTGCCCAGCGGTGTAAGGCCCAGCTTCATGGCAAACAGCACATTGCTGGTACCCGCCAACTGACCGGCCGTGCCACTGGCATTGCCGGGGCTCTGGCCGGTACCCAGACAGGCCGACAGCACCCGCAGCACTTCTTCATGCCAGGCTGTTGAAAACCGACGGCGCGTGCCGTAATCGGCAATTTTCAGATCACTCAGGCCAGCCGAGCGCAACTGCTTGATTTTGACATCCAGTCGCTTGCGCCCTTCCAGCAGGTCCGGCAGCCTTTGCGTGTTGCGAAAATACACCTCGTTAACGATGGCCAGCACCGGAATCTCAAACAAAATGGTGTGCAGCCACGGACCGCGAATCGTGATGTCGATCTCACCAGAAGGCAAGGCTGCGACAGAGATGTATTTTTCGTTGAGCTTGAACAAGCCCAAAAAATCAACAAAGTCGCTCTTGATGAAGCGCCATGATTGCAGGAAGCTCAGTTCAGCGTCCTGAAAATGCAGATTGCAAAGAGAGCGGATTTCATCGCGGATTTCGCTCACGTGGGCGGCAAGTTGATGCCTGGCCTGGCCGGTTTTCGGGTCGATGCCCGGGTTGCGGCACTTGAATTTGTACTCCACCTGCGCACCGGGGAACTGGTGCAATACCACCTGCATCATGGTGAACTTGTAGAGGTCGGTATCAAGCAGACTGGTGATGATCATGGGTGGACTTTAACCGCTCAATGGACAGACCACGGCGCGACAAAATGGGCAACATCTGTGGTCCACATTTTAGGCGGTCAGTTGACCCGCCACCAAAGTGAAAACCCTGTCTGCACGCTCGGTCAGAATATTGTTTTGCTCGGCTACCAGCATCGACATGCCCTGTGCCTTGAGCGTCAGCAGCGCCGCAACAATGTTTTCCACCAGCACCGGCGCGATGCCTTCGCAGGGTTCGTCCAGCAACAGCATCCTGGGTGAAGTCATGAGGGTGCGCGCAATCGCCAGCATTTGCTGCTCACCGCCACTCATCTGGCCAGCGCGGCGACGCAACATGGTTTGCAGCACCGGAAACAATCGCCAGACCAGCGCCTGTTTGGCGTCGACATCACCCCGCGCTGCCAACCTGAGATTGGCCTGCACGCTCAAGCCGGTAAAAAGGCGACGGTCTTCTGCCACATAGCCCAATCCAGCCTGCGCCCTTTGGTGCGGCTGCCAATCCTGGATGTTCCTGTTTTCATAGCTGATGGCGCCTGTGACACGCGGGGCCAGGCCCATGATGGCTTGCAGCAAGGTGGACTTGCCAGCGCCATTGAGTCCTTGCAGCACCACCAGTTCACCGGGTGCTACCTGAATAGAAACGTCGAACAAAGCTTGCGCTGCGCCGTACCAGACGTTGAGGTTCTGAATTGACAGCATGGGTAACGACATCAGTGCCCTTCGCCAGCGCCGTGACCGGACAAAGCGGCGTGGCCGGCTCGCCCCAGATAGCGCGTACGAACCAGCTCGTTTTGGGCAACCTCGCTGGCTGAACCCTGCGCCACGAGCTGCCCCTCGATCAAAACCAGCACCCGGTCCGCCACACCGAAAACAGCATCCATATTGTGTTCGGTGTAGAGCACGGCGACGCCGCCGCCAAAGTCATTGGCGCCTGTTTTGTGATGCACTTCATTGGCCAGTGACTTCACCAAAGCCATCAAGGACGCGCGCTCGTTCCCAGCCAGACCGGCGGCCGGTTCATCCAGCAGCAGCAGACGTGCGCCCGAATCTGGCTGGGCGGCCCTGATGCCGGCAAGCGCCAGCGCCAACTCCAGACGCTTCTTGGCACCATACGGCAAGCTCCGCACATCGGCAGCGGCAAGATTCTGCAAGCCGACCCGATCCAGCAACGCCCGTGCCGCTTCGATCTGCACGTGGTCGAGAACCTTCCATGCCGCAAGCCCGAGTGGCGCCTGCAGCAGCAGTTGCACGTTCTGCAAAACAGTCAAAGCTTCAAAGGTCTGCGCCACTTGAAAAGTGCGCGCCACACCCAGGCGCAGTCTTTGTGCTGGACTCAAGCAGTCGATGCGTTTTCCGGCCCACAGCACCTCACCAAGGCTTGGACTTTGTTGTCCGGCGATACAGGCAAATGTGGTGGACTTGCCGGCGCCGTTGGGACCGATCAGGGCGACACATTCGCCGACACCGATCTCAAAGCTGACGTCCCTAACGGCCGGCACGCCGTCAAAGAGCTTGACCAGGTTGCGCACTTGCAGTGTCATGACGATTTCCACCCCTTGACCAGCCCGAGCAGACCGGACGGTGACAACACCATGATCAGCATCACCAACAAGCCCAGCGCACCACGCCAGTAATCAAAGCCGCGACCCAGCTCGGCACCGGCCCACAGCAACACGGCGCTGCCCGCCAGCACACCCCACAATTGGTGCATTCCGCCCAGCAGGATGACCAGCAAGGCATCCAGTGAAGTCGATACGCTGGCCACCGACGGAAATACGGCACCCTTGTGCGCCGCAAACAAGCCACCGGCCAAAGCTGCCAGTGCGGCGCTCTGGACAAAAATCCGATACTTGAGCCAGCCCACCGACAGACCGCTAGCGGCAGCGCGAACAGGGGCATCACGCAGCGCCTGCAAAGCGGCGCCGAAGGGGGAGCGGCTGAGTTGACCCAGTGCCCAAACGCAGAGCAAGGTCAGTCCCAGCAAGAAAATGTGGAACACGGTACGCATATCGTCAGATACCAGGTTCAGTCCTATAACGCCGTTGTCTCCTCCTGTCAGTCCAGTCCACTGCGTTGCAACTGCCCACACCACCTGCGCCAGCGCCAGCGATAACATCGCCAGATAGACACCGCCGCTGCGCACCACCAACGCGCCAAAGACCGCGGCCACGGCCACTGACAAAACGCAACCCACCAGCAACGCAGACGGCAGCGTCAAGCCCCAGGCGATGTGCGAAAGCGCCGTGCCATAAGCGCCCAGCGCAAAAAAAGCCGCATGCCCAAAGCTGACAAGCCCACCCAGCGCCATCATGGCTTGCAGGCTGACGCCAAAAATCATTAATATCAGAGCGTCAGCTGCCAGCGATTGCCAATAAGTACCGGCCAATCCGGCGGCACCCAGGGCCATGCCCAGCGCCATGAATGTGATGACGGTCCAAGGGCGCCCGGCCGGGTACAAAATGAATTTTTGCGCGATCAGGTTGGGGGCTACCTGCAACGGTTTGCCCAGCAAGCCCATCGGGCGCAACACCAGCACCCCTGCCATAGTCAAAAACACCAGCACCAGGGTTGCCTGCGGAAAGAAGGTGATCCCCAAAGCGTGTATCAGGCCAATCAGCAGCGCCGCATAAAAAGCACCGGCAATGCTGCCCAATCCACCAGTCACCACCACCACAAAAGTTTCTACTACCACGGTCACGTCCATCTGCAGGGTGGCCGGTTCACGCGGCAATTGCAGTGCACCACCCAGACCGGCCAAGCAGCAACCCAATACCACCGCCCCTAGCATCAAGGGCTTGGTGTTGACGCCCAAAGCACTGAGCATGGTTCGATCCTGCGTCGCCGCCTGCAAACGTTGGCCCACCAGCGTGCGATGCAGCAACAGGTGCAGGGCAAGCCAGACGATAGGTCCCAACGCAATCGTGAGCAGTTGATATTGCGGAAAATACGCTCCCCACAACTCGACTGAACCTTTGAGACCAGGAAAGCGCGGTGCAAAAACCTCATCCGGTCCAAAGCCCCAGCGCATCGCATCGTGCAGCGCAAGCGACAAGCCGAAGGTAGCGACCAGTTGATACAACTCGGGTGCCCCATACAGTCGCCTTAGCAAAACAAATTCGGCCAGCGTACCGGCCAGTCCGGCGCACACCGCCCCCATCAGCATGGCAAGCGTATAAAGCCCTGCACTCTGGCCCCAGGCCGGATACCAAATGGTCACCCAATGCGCGGTGAATAGCGCACCCAGCATGAAAAAACTGCCATGGGCAAAATTCACAATGCGGGTCACGCCAAAGATCAGCGTCAAGCCCGCCGCCATCAAGAACAGGGTGGTGGCGTAACTCAGGCCGTTCAGGCACTGGACAGCAAAAAAACTCATTGGATCGAGAGAATCACAGGGATCACTGCCGTCAAGTCACGCCGACCAGCTTGTGATCCGAGGCGGCACCGCGAGACTTCAAAATGATTTCGGACAAACCATTGCCCGCCTCTTTGGCAGTAGCGTGCCAACCCCGTCCAGGCGCCGCGACCGTGATGTTTTGCGTCATACCAGTGTTTCCAGAACAGCTTTGAGCTTTAACGGCAAAGGCACCGGACGCCGATTTATTTTGTCAACGTAGACATGAATAAAGTGGCCCTTGGCCGCCGTCAGCGGCGTACCGCTTGCAAACACGCCAACCTCATAGCGCACGCTGCTGAAACCCAGCCGGGCGACACGAATCCCGGCGTCTACCGCTTGCGGAAATGCCAACGGTGAAAAATAGTTGCACTGCGTTTCGATCACCAGGCCAATGGTTCCGCCATGCTGGATGTCGAGCACACCACACTCTATGAGGTAGGCATTCACTGCCGTATCGAACCAGCTGTAATAGACCACGTTGTTGACGTGACCGTAGGCATCATTGTCCATCCAGCGCGTGCCAAGGCTACGAAACACCTTGTAAGCGCTACGGGGTTCGGCCTGGGGTTTTTCAGATTGGGTATCGCTCATGATGTCTCATTTTGCCAGTGCGTCGAACTTACTCTTTAACTTTGAATATGGCTTTGGTTTTGACACACCGGTATTGTGTCGAAAGCGTGAAATCCCATATTTCTAGAATTCAGCGTCTAATATGTTGCATTGCAGCAAATATTGCTTGCAAGAGTTCATGACAGACCTATAATTCGAACCATGCTGCACTGCAACATAAACCGAGCAAAAGCCGGGTTTCGGCGCAGATACCTTTTTTCTCACTCTTATTGGAGATATTTACATGCTGACCGTCGAACAAATCCTGGCTTCCAACAAAGCAAACGTCGAAATCCTTTTGGGTCTGACCTCCAAAGCTTTTGAAGGCGTTGAAAAAATTGTCGAGCTGAACCTGACCGCCTCGAAGGCTGCGTTGGCTGAATCCGGCGAGCACGCCAAGGCCCTGATGAGCGTGAAAGACGCGCAGGAACTGATGGCCCTGCAATCTGGCGTGTTCCAGCCCCTGGCAGAAAAAACCGCTGCCTATAGCCGTCACCTGTATGACATCGCTTCCGGCTCCGGCGCTGAGCTGAGCAAGACCTTTGAAGGTCAAGCTGCTGACGCACAGAAAAAATTCATGGGCCTGGTGGACAACGCTGCCAAAAACGCACCAGCCGGTTCGGAAGCTGCTGTTGCGGTTTTGAAGAGTGCCGTGGCCGCAGCCAGCAACGCGCTGGAATCGGTGCAGAAAGCCGTCAAGCAAGCGACCGACGTTGCACAGTCCAACTTCAATGCAGTTGCTGCAACCGCTGCAGACGCCGCCAAACCAATCGCGAAAAAGCGTTAATTAATTCTCTTTTTTGAGGCTTTGACTCTATAAATTCAGGGGAAACCCTGAGATACTTGAGCCAAGTTGAACTTTTTAGAGACAGTTAGTTTCTACAGGTTGTCTCCTCGGGTCCTTTCGAAACCTACAGGTTCAGGGATCCCTTAAGGGCTGGTCGCAAGATCAGCCCTTTTTTTATGTGCCTATGGTTCGTTAGCGGCCGGCCACCGGCACACCCCGATCGGGCGATAGGAATGCCTCAGGCCTCTACCCTGGCACCGCGCGTCAGACGCGCTTCGCGAATTGGCAGGTTCACCAGCGCGGCACCGGCCGCCAGCATGATGTCGATGTACCAGACCAAGTCATAGTTGCCAGTAGCCTGAAATACAAAGCCGCCAAGAAACGCACCAAAAAACCCGCCGATCTGATGCGCCAGCATCACGATGCCGAACAACATGGCCATATTGGAAGTGCCGAACATTTTGGCAACCAGCCCCACCGTTGGCGGCACTGTCGACAAAAAAGTTACGCCCATGACGGCAGCAAAGATCAGCATCACAGTCGGAGTCTTCGGCGCCAGCAGGAAGATCAACACCGCCACGCCGCGCGTCGCATACAGCAGGGAGAGCAGCGACTTCATGCGCCAGCGACCCACTGCCCACCCCATGGCGAGGCTGCCGACAATATTGAACAGTCCGATCATGGCCAGCGCCCAGCCGCCAATTTCGGCTGGTAAGCCACAGGCAGCCACCACACCCGGCAGATGCGTCGCCAGGAAAGCGACGTGAAATCCACATACCAGAAAGCCGAGACCCAAATAACAGTAGCTGGGTGTGGCGAGCGCCTGCACGATGGCCTGGCGGGCACTGAGTGGTCTGATGCCGGAGGCGGCCGCGGCCTGCGCCGCCAGGGCCTTCGAATTGCCCTTGAGTACATACACGGCCGGTAACGCCAGCAGCAACAGCGCACCCAGCCACTGCATGGCGCTGGCCCAGCCAACTGCGGCGGTCATGCCAACAGCTAGGGGGGCCATGACAAACTGACCGAAAGACCCACCCGCATTGACGATGCCGGTGGCGAAGCCACGCTTCTCGGGCGGCACCAGACGCGTACTGGCGGCCATCAGAACTGAAGGACCGGCCATACCAGCGCCCCCAGCGGCAAGCACGCCGATGGCAAAAATCAGGCCCATCGTGCTGGTCATGAGTGGCGTGATGATGGTGCCAATAGCTACCAGCAGCAAGCCGATAAAAATCACACGCCCGGTGCCAACGCGATCCGCCATGGCGCCAGCAAATGGTTGTGTCAAACCCCACCAAAGCTGGCCGAACGCGAAGGCCAGACTGATGCTGCCGATGCCCAGCGCGGTCGAAGTGTTGAGTGCCGACAGAAACAGCCCCATGGTCTGACGCACGCCCATGGTCAGCGCAAAAGTGCCGCCCGCGGCCAGCAAAACCAGCCACACGGCGACCGGGCGATTGCCGGGTACTTGAGGTTTATTCATCGGTCTCTCCAGGTTTAGGTTCCATCAAAAGTTGCAGCGATTCATCAATCAGAGCGTGCAACGCCAGCATGCGCGGCATACCGAACAGGCGGTTGATGCCACTCTGCGCCGCTTTCCAGTGCCGCTGGGCGTCCTGGCGCTTGTCTCGACCGGCATCGGTGATAGTGATCAGGCGGCTGCGTCCATCAACGCCTGCAGCAAGTTCAACCCAACCCGCGGCAACTAGGGGTTTGAGGTTGCGCGTCAACGTGGAAGCATCCATTTTCATGGCCTGTGCCAGATCGCCGGGCCGTACCGGACCCAGTTTCAATACATGGGACAAGAGTGAATACTGCGTTGTTTTGAGTCCGGCCAGCGCCAGCTCAGTGTCGTAATGCTGCGTGATGCGCCGCGTCAACTGGCGCAGTTTGAGGTTGGTACAGCCCTGCAACTTCGCGGCAGCGACTATCGGCGGTGAAGGTGGGCTTTTGTTCATTGCAAAGATTGTAGCTACAATCTTTGCATATGCAACGTTATTTCAACCAGGAATCACTATGACCAAACCAAATCACCTCGACGCCTGGCTCGCAGAAGAAAAAGCTATTCGTGCTGCCATGGACGCTGGTGCCGGGCCAGGCGTTGCTCGTCCCGATCAAATCGACGGCAAGTCCGGCCTGGAGTTGATGCATGCCATGTTGCGCGGCGAAGTGCCCTACCCACCCATCGCGCAAACACTTGACTTCACGATCGTTGCCGCCGGTCATGGGCAGGCCGTGTTTCAAGGTACCCCCGGCGTTGCTCATCTGAACCCGATGGGCAGCGTGCATGGTGGCTGGTTTGCCACCTTGCTCGATTCCGCATTGGGCTGCGCCGTCCACACCCGCATGGCGCCGGGCCAGGGCTACACCACCGCTGAACTCAGCGTGAACATCGTGCGAGCCCTGACACCCAAAGTAACCAGGGTTCGGGCCGAAGGCAAGGTCATCCATTGCGGGCGGCAACTGGCGACAGCGGAAGGCCGCCTGGTCGGTCCGGACGGCACGCTTTACGCCCACGCCACCACCACCTGCCTGGTGTTTGAATTTGCACCACAATCGAAGCCATGAGATTTCTTCACACCATGCTGCGCGTCGGACATCTGCAACGCTCGATCGATTTCTACACCCAGGTGCTGGGCATGCAATTGCTGCGCAAGTCAGACAACCCCGAGTACAAATACACACTGGCTTTCGTTGGCTATGGCAAGAATCCAGAGCATGCCGAGATCGAACTGACCTACAACTGGGGCGTCGATTCGTATCAGGCAGGCACGGCGTTTGGCCACCTGGCGCTAGGTGTACCTGACGTCTACGCAGCCTGTGAAAAAATCAAAGCGGCAGGCGGCAAGGTGACGCGGGAAGCCGGGCCAGTTAAAGGAGGCAGCACTGTGATTGCCTTCGTGACCGACCCCGATGGCTACAAAATCGAGCTGATCCAGCGCGCCTCGTAGTTTTTATTTTTTCAAGTGTTGGGTATCACGGGCAAGTTGCGTCACGCGCGCCCAGTCGCCCTGCGCCAGAGCGTCGGCTGGCACCAGCCAGGAACCGCCGACACACACCACATTGGGCAGCGCCAGAAAGTCTGGCGCATTTTGCAAGGTGACACCACCGGTGGGGCAAAACTTCACATCAAAAAATGGACCACCCCAGGCCTTCAGCATGGCCGGCCCGCCGGCTTGCATGGCGGGGAAGAATTTGAGTTCGGTAAAGCCGTCTTCCTGCGCCAACATGATCTCGCCGCCGGTGGCGACGCCGGGTAACAAAGTCAGCCCCACATCACGGCAGGCCTGACCCACCGCTGAGGTATAGCCTGGACTGACCGCAAAAAGCGCACCGGCCATGGACGCCGCCTGAGCGTCGGCGCGAGTCCGCACTGTGCCGGCACCCACCACCGCCTCCGGCACCTCCTTGGCGATAGCTTCAATGCAGGCCAATGCCTGCGGTGTGCGCAGCGTCACTTCCAGCATTCGAATGCCGCCTGCCACCAGCGCGCGCGCCAGCGG
>JBAXBQ010000040.1:0-28555 GCA_037141865.1 Comamonadaceae bacterium
TCGCTGCCCCCCGAGGGGGCCGTAGTCGCCTTGGGGCGGCCCGGCGCCGACTCGTCAGCCCCCAGCCAACTAATCAACTCTGGCGCCAGAGGCCTTCACGACGGGTGCCCATTTCCTGATCTCGGCATCGATCAAGGTGGCGAATTCCTGCGGCGTGTTGCCACTGGGAATGGCACCCTGGGCCAGCAGTTTTTCCTTGATGGCAGGCGAGTTGAGCGCCCTGGCGGTGGCCTGCTGCAGCTTTACTATCACATCCGCAGGTGTGCCTGCCGGTGCCAGCAATCCAAACCAGCTGCTGGCCTCGAAACCCTTGAGATGAGCCGCCTCTTCGATGGTGGGCAAATCAGGCATGGCCGCCGAGCGTTGCGAACTGGTCACGGCAAACGCCCTGAGTTTGCCCCCTTTGATCTGTGGCATGGCGGAAGGCAGGTTGTCAAACATCACATCGACAGTACCCGACACCATTCCCATCATGGCCGGACCGGAGCCGGTGTAGGGAATGTGCGTCATGAAAATGCCGGTCATGGATTTGAACAATTCACCCGACAGATGAATCGACGTGCCGTTGCCGCTGGACGCCATATTCAGTTGACCCGGGTGTGCTTTGGCGTACTGGATGAAGTCCAACACATTGTTGATGCCCAGTGCCTTGGACTTTTCAGTCTGCATCACCATCACGTTGGGTACACCCGCTACCAGGGTAATCGGCGCAAAGTCTTTTTGCGGGTCGAACGGCAGGCGGCTGTATAGCGACTTGTTGATGCCGTGGGTGCCGACGGTGCCCATCAGCAAGGTATAGCCGTCGGGTGCCGACTTGGCCACGATGTCGGCGCCCAAGTTACCGCCGGCCCCGGCCCGGTTGTCAACAATGAAACTTTGACCGAAGGCCTTGGACAACTCGGGTGCCACGGCACGGGCCAGGATATCGGTAGTGCCGCCCGGCGCGAAAGGCACCACAATTCTTACCGGTTTGCTTGGCCAAGCGCTTTGTGCCAAGACACAATTTGCTGTTAAAAAGAAAGCCAGTCCGGTGCCGATGACCAAGGCCAGCCGACGAACCCGCATGATGTTTGATCTCATTGAAGTCTCCAGATTATTTTCACTGATTAGACAACGACTTTGCTGGCAAAAATAGTCGCGCGCAAAGCCGGAAGATTTAACACCCGCAAACCGCCATATTCGACGCGGATGGAGCCAGCCTCGGCAAGTGCCGTCAGCGACTCATTGACACGTTGGCGCGACAGGCCCACCAGGTAGGCCAATTCTTGCTGGGTGATGCGCAACACTTCGCCGACGCCGGGATACAGAGTCGGGTTGAAGAGCGCGGCCAGGCTGCGCGCCACCCGGATATCGGGGTTGTTCATGCGGTCGATTTCGCGCGCGGCAATGAACTGGCCGAGGCGTTCATTGAGTTGGCTCATGACAAAGCGGTTGAAGCCTATCGAGTGGTCCAGCAACCAATGAAAAGTGTCGACATGCAGTCCGGCGACCCGGCTTTTGCGCAGCGCCTGGATGTTGTAGCGGTAGCTTTCGCGCTTCAGGGCGGTGCCCTCGCCAAACCAGCCACCAGGCGGAATACCAGTAAAGGTCATGGTCTGGCCTTCGGCGTTGTCGGTGCTCATTTTCAGCAAGCCGTCGACCACGCCAAACCAGTAGGTCACGGGGCGCCCGGTACGACAGACGAATTCACCTGGGTCGGCATCGGCGATTTTCAGATCGTCCACGGTTCGCTCACGTTCAACCGACGAAAGCAAATGAATCCACGGAATGGCATCGAGTTCCGACGTCGTCAAAGGCCGCCGACGTTGGTGCAGTGAAGTGTCGTAAGTCATGGCTGTGGCACGCTGTGCAGGGCTGCAAATTGCAGGGAAAACACCTAGCTAGAAAAGTCGCAATTGTCGTCCAAACGACAACTTGACGTCAAACGAATGTCTATTATTCAACCCATTGTGGCGATGGGTGATTCGTCACTGACGCCTGTTGATCAGTTGGAGACAGGGCTCAAGTTCCATCTGTCGAGTTTGTTAGCTTGAATACAAGGTGCAGGGATGCAGACCACTTTTCCTCGACTTCTTTTGACTCACGCGCAGCAGCGCCCATCCGAGCCTGCCATGCGGGAAAAAGAATATGGCATCTGGCAGGCGCTGTCCTGGGCAGACCTGGCCCGGTTGGTGGAGCGTCTGGCATGCGGCTTGGCGCAAGCGGGTCTGCGTCGCGGCGAGCACATGGTGGTGATAGGAGCCAATCGTCCCCGCTTGTATGCCACGATGTTGGCTGCGCAGTCGATCGGGGCCATCCCCATCCCCCTGTACCAGGACGCAGCGGCGCCAGAGTGTGTGTTTCCAGTCAATAACGCCGACGTGCGTTTTGCCTTTGCTGAAGATCAGGAGCAGGTTGACAAGCTGATGGAGATCCGTGAGCAATGCCCGCAACTCACAAACATTTACTTTGACGATCCACGCGGTCTGCGCAATTACGACGAGCCGGGTCTGACATCGATGGATGATTTGCTGACCGCAGGAAAGGCATTTGCAGCCCAGCATGATGGTTTTTTGCAAGCACAAGTAGACCTGATCCAACCCGATGATGTTGCCGCCATGTTTTTTACTTCAGGAACCACCGGCAATCCGAAGGGGGTGGTGCACACCCACAACTCACTGTTGAACCGGGCCAAGGCAGGCGCTGACTTTGACAAGCTGACGTCCAATGAAGAGGTGCTGGCCTACTTGCCGCCGGCCTGGATCGGCCAGAATATTTTCAGCTACGCGCAGTGGTTGGCGTGCGGTTACGTGGTGAACTGCCCGGAGTCAGCGGCGACAGTCACCATCGACCTGAAGGAAGTGGGTCCGACCTATTACTTCGCACCGCCACGCGTGTTTGAAGGTTTGCTCACCAGTGTGATGATTCGCATGGAAGACGCCGGTGCCATCAAGCGCCGCATGTTTCAATATTTCATGAGCGTGGCGCAACGCGTTGGGCCCGCAAGCCTGGACGGCAAGGCCATCGGTTTCGGCAATGCCATTCTCTACGCGTTGGGCAACTTGCTGGTCTACGGCCCGTTGCGCAACAACCTGGGCATGAGCCGGGTGCGCGTCGCCTACACCGCTGGCGAAGCGATTGGCCCCGACCTGTTCAGTTTCTACCGTTCCATCGGTGTCAACCTCAAACAGCTCTACGGCTCGACCGAGACGGCCGTTTTTGTCTGCCTGCAACCCGACAACGAAGCGCGCGCCGACACCGTCGGCGTGCCTTGCGCCGGCGTCGAAATCAAGGTCGCCGCGAATGGCGAAATTCTGGTCAAGTCGCCTGGTCTTCTCAAGGGTTATTTTAAAAACCCCGAAGCCACCGCCGAAGTTTTGACTCCCGACGGCTGGTACCACACCAGCGATGCTGGATTCATTGACGCCCATGGGCATCTCAAGATCATCGACCGGGTGAAAGATGTCGGACGCATCCAGGGTGGGGCCAATGATGGCGCCATGTTTGCGCCCAAGTATGTTGAGAACAAGCTCAAGTTTTTCCCCCACATCAAGGAAGTGGTGGCTTACGGTGACGGCCGCGAAAAAGTATGCGTCATGATCAACATCGACTTTGACGCGGTTGGTAACTGGGCCGAACGCCGCAACCTGCCCTACGCCGGTTACACCGATCTGGCGCAAAAACCCGAGGTCTACCAACTTATCAAGGAATGTGTCGAAAAGGTAAATGCCGACTTGAGCGTGGACACGCTGCTGGCCGGCTCGCAAGTCAGTCGTTTCCTGGTGCTGCACAAAGAACTGGATGCCGACGACGGCGAATTGACCCGAACCAACAAGGTTCGCCGCGGCTTCATTGCTGAAAAATACGATGTACTGATTGACGCCCTGTACGGCGGCAAGACCACGCAGTTCATCGAAACCCAGGTCAAATTTGAAGATGGTCGCACCGGCAGCGTCAGTGCCACACTGAAAATTGAAGATACCAAGACCTTTGCACCGGTCAAAGCGGCTGCCTGAACACAAGACTGAGAATCATGGCAACAAAACAAATTGGCGACGTCATTCTTGACGTCAACAACATTTCTCTGAGCTTCGGAGGCGTCAAGGCCTTGACCGACATCTCGTTCAATGTTCGCGAGCACGAAGTCCGGGCCATCATCGGTCCAAACGGTGCCGGCAAAAGTTCGATGCTCAACTGCATCAACGGGGTCTACACACCACAGCAGGGTTCCATCACCTTTCGTGGCAAGGCCTTCAGCCACATGGACAGTCACCAGGTCGCCGTCATGGGGATCGGGCGCACCTTCCAGAACCTCGCGCTGTTCAAGGGCATGAGCGTGATTGACAACATCATGACCGGGCGCAATTTAAAGATCAAGAGCAATTTGCTGTGGCAGGCCCTGCGCATTGGTCCGGCCCAGCGCGAAGAAGAGATGCATCGCGAGGCGGTGGAGCACATCATCGATTTCCTGGAGATTCAGGCGCATCGCAAAACCCCGGTCGGGCAATTGCCCTACGGTCTGCAAAAGCGCGTTGACCTGGGGCGCGCCCTGGCCATGGAGCCGCAGGTCCTGTTGCTTGATGAACCGATGGCCGGGATGAACGTCGAAGAAAAGCAGGACATGTGCCGCTTTGTGCTCGATGTGAACGAGGAGTTCGGTACCACCGTGGTCCTCATCGAGCACGACATGGGCGTGGTGATGGACATTTCGGATCGGGTCGTGGTGCTGGACTACGGCAAAAAGATTGGCGACGGCACGCCTGACGAAGTACGCAATAACGAAGAAGTGATCAGCGCCTATCTGGGCACCGGTCACTAAGGACAAAAAAATGGCATTTTTTCTTGAATCACTGCTGGGCGGCCTGATGGCCGGCATGCTTTATTCGCTGGTGGCGCTGGGCTTTGTGCTGATCTACAAGGCCTCAGGCGTATTCAACTTTGCGCAGGGCGCGATGGTGCTGTTTGCGGCCCTGGCGATGGCGCGCTTTGCCGAGTGGATTCCACTCTGGACCGGAATGACCAATCCGATTGCCGCCAATCTGGCTGCTTTTGTCATCGCAGGCATCATCATGTTTACCGTGGCCTGGTTGATCGAGCGACTGGCACTGCGCCATCTGGTCAATCAGGAAGGCACCACGCTGCTGATGGCCACCCTGGGTATCAGCTACTTTCTTGACGGCCTTGGACAAACCATTTTCGGTAGCGACATCTACAAGATTGATGTCGGCATGCCCAAAGAGCCCATCATGGCGTTCGAAACATTGTTTGAAGGCGGCATCCTGATCAACAAGGAAGACCTCTACGCCGCGCTGATAGCCGCCGTATTGGTGACGCTTCTCAGCGTGTTCTTCCAGAAGACGGCGACCGGTCGCGCGCTGCGCGCTGTGGCTGACGATCATCAGGCAGCGCAAAGCATCGGCATTCCCTTGAACCGGATCTGGGTCATCGTCTGGTGCGTCGCGGGCGTGGTCGCCCTGGTCGCCGGCATGATCTGGGGCAGCAAGCTGGGAGTGCAGTTTTCACTCACGACGGTGGCGCTGCGCGCGCTGCCGGTGGTGATTCTGGGCGGCCTGACTTCGGTGCCGGGCGCCATCATTGGCGGCCTCATCATCGGCGTCGGCGAAAAGTTGTCCGAAATATTTTTGGGACCTTATGTGGGCGGCGGTATCGAAATCTGGTTTGCCTATGTGTTGGCCCTGCTGTTTCTGCTGTTCAGGCCACAAGGCCTGTTCGGCGAGAAGATCATTGACCGCGTCTGACCGCCAGGAAGAAAAGCAACACCATGTTTTACAGAGAAAACGGTCAATTCAAGACCAGCTACCGGACCGATCAGCAGATCTTGCCGATCACACAGGATCGCTGGGCCATCCTGCTGATCATCGCCGCCGCCTTCATCGTCGTGCCCATGCTCAGCAGCGGCTACATGTTCCGGGCGATTTTCATCCCCTTCTTGATCATGTCGCTGGCGGCCTTGGGCGTCAATATCCTGGTTGGTTACTGCGGACAGATCTCACTCGGATCAGGCGCCTTCATGGCAGTCGGTGCCTATGCCGCGTTCAATTTCTTTGTCCGGGTTCCCGGCATGCCACTGCTGGTTGCACTGGTCTTAGGTGGTCTTTGTTCCAGTGCCTTCGGCATACTGTTTGGCCTGCCTAGTTTGCGGGTTAAGGGTTTGTACCTGGCGGTAGCCACGCTGGCGGCCCAGTTTTTCAGCGACTGGATGTTTCTTCGCATCAAGTGGTTCACCAATGACGCGCCATCCGGTTCGGTCTCGGTCTCGGGCCTGCAGGTTTTGGGTATGCAAATTGAAAGCCCCACCTCCAAGTACCTCTTGTGCCTTTCCATTCTGGTGGTGCTGGCACTGCTGGCGAAAAACCTGGTGCGCTCAGCCATAGGGCGCGAGTGGATGGCCATTCGCGACATGGACGTGGCTGCAGCGGTGATTGGTATCCGCCCGATGTACGCCAAGCTCAGCGCTTTTGCCATCAGTTCCTTCATCATCGGTGTCGCCGGTGCCCTGTGGGGCTTTATCTACCTGGGCTCATGGGAGCCGGCTGCTTTCTCGGTTGACCTGTCATTCAAACTCCTCTTCATGGTCATCATCGGAGGCATGGGTTCCATCATGGGCGCCTTCTTTGGTGCCGGCTTCATCGTGATCCTGCCGATTGCCCTGAACCAGTTTCTGCCGCTGCTTGGAGACATGGTCGGCGTCCAGATTTCGACCGCAGGTATTTCACACACTGAATTGATCATCTTTGGCGCCCTGATCGTCTGGTTCCTGATTGTCGAGCCACACGGCCTGGCCAAGCTGTGGTCCATCGGCAAGCAGAAGCTGCGACTGTGGCCCTTCCCTCATTGAGTTCTTTTTCGTTAACCCCGGCACCCAGCGTGCTACAAACCCAGGAGACAAGCATGAAAATTAGAACGATTGCAGTCGCGGCTCTGATCGCTACTGTCGGTGTCGTTGCCTATGCGCAACCCAAGGAGCAGTTCTTCCCGGCACTGCCCTATCGCACTGGCGCCTACGCACCCAACGGCGTGCCTTGGGCCAACGGTTACGCCGATTACCTGAAACTTGTCAACGCCCGCGGCGGCATCAACGGCGTGAAGATCAGTTACGAAGAATGCGAAACCGCTTACGACACAGCGCGCGGCGTCGAGTGCTATGAACGCCTGAAGGGCAAGAATGGCGGCGCCACCGTGTTCCAACCACTATCCACCGGCATTACTTTCGCCCTGACCGAGAAGGCTCCCGGCGACAAGATACCCCTGATTACTGCAGGTTACGGCCGCAGCGAAAGTCAGGATGGCAACGTGTTCAAGTGGAACTTCCCGCTGGTTGGCACTTATTGGCTGGCGGCTGATGTGCTGGTTCAGGCAATTGGCAAGAAGGAAGGCGGCCTGGACAAGCTCAAGGGCAAGAAGATCACACTGGTCTACCACGACAGTCCCTACGGCAAGGAGCCGATTGCGCTATTGCAAGAACGCGCCGCCATCCACGGTTTCAACCTGCAACTGCTTCCGGTCACAGCACCAGGCGTTGACCAGAAAGCCACCTGGTTGCAAATTCGCCAGGCCAAGCCTGACTACGTTCTGTTGTGGGGTTGGGGCGTTATGAATTCGACCTCGCTTAAAGAAGCGCAAGCGACCGGCTACCCGCGTGAAAAGATGTACGGCGGCTGGTGGTCGGGCGCTGAACCCGATGTCAAAGATGTGGGCGAAGGAGCCAAGGGCTACAACGCTGTCACCTTCCAGCACGGCGCACATCCGGAATCCAAAGTCGCACAGGACATTCTGAAAGAGGTTCACGGTAAGGGCCAGGGAACCGGTCCGAAGGAAGAAGTCGGCTCCGTGCTCTATATGCGCGGCGCCCTGAGCGCGATGCTCGGCGTTGAAGGCGTGAAACGCGCGCAGGAGCGCTTCGGCAAAGGCAAGTGGGTCAGCGGCGAACAGGCACGCTGGGGCCTTGAGAATTTGGCCCTTGACCAGAAGAAGCTCGACGCTTTGGGCTTTGCTGGCGTCATGCGTCCGGTCAGCACCTCCTGCGTCGATCACATGGGCGCCAACTGGGCCCGCGTCCACACGTGGGATGGCAAGAAATGGAACTTCAGCTCCGACTGGCTACAGGCCGATGAGCAAATCCTGAAGCCGCTGGTCAAATCCACTGCGGCCAAATACGCTGCCGACAAGAAGCTGGAGTCCCGCACCGTAGCCGACTGCCAGTCCTGACCATCGATGTGATCCCTTAACTGTCACTGCGGGCTTGCCCGCAATGACAGTCCAATCGATAGCATTGCGTGCAGTGCTGCCGATTGGTAAAGGCAAAATCCATGGAACCCAACAACATCGTACTTAACGTCAACGGCATCGAGGTCATCTACAACCATGTCATCCTGGTACTCAAGGGCGTCTCGCTCAATGTGCCGGAAGGCAAGATCGTGGCTATCCTGGGTGGCAACGGCGCTGGCAAAACCACCACGCTGCGCGCCGTCTCGAACCTGCTGCGCGGCGAGCGGGGCGAGGTCACCAAGGGCTCGATCGAGTTGCGTGGTGAGCGCATCGAGAATCTCTCACCAGCCGACCTGGTTCAGCGCGGCGTGGTTCAGGTGATGGAGGGGCGCCACTGCTTCGCCCACCTGACGATCGAAGAAAACCTGCTTACTGGCGGCTACACGCGCAAGAACAAGGCCGAGGTGGCCGCCAATCTGGAAAAGGTCTATGCCTACTTTCCGCGCCTGAAGTTGCGTCGCAGCAGCCAGGCCGCCTACACCTCGGGTGGCGAGCAGCAGATGTGCGCCATTGGCCGCGCCCTGATGGCCAACCCCAGCATGGTGCTGCTGGACGAGCCCTCGATGGGCCTGGCACCACAAATTGTGCAGGAGGTTTTTGAAATCGTGAAAGACCTGAACGTCAAGGAAAAGGTGACCTTTTTGCTGGCCGAGCAGAACACCAACATGGCTTTGAGATACGCTGATTACGGCTACATCATGGAGTCCGGCCGCGTCGTCATGGACGGAGCGGCCAGTGACTTGGCCAATAACGAAGATGTCAAGGAGTTTTACCTGGGTGTGGGGGGTGGCGAACGCAAGAGCTTCAAGGATGTAAAGAGCTACAAGCGCAGAAAGCGGTGGCTGGCGTGAGGGGCGATGGCATGAACAAACATTTCGACGCCGGGCCGCCCCAAGGCGAAATAGCCCCCTCGGGGGGCAGCGCAGTACACACCGTGACAAGCGTGGGGGCACAATTTTTTGACACGTTGGAAATGCGCGACAGCGCTGAACGCGAAGCTGCCCTGATGTCGGCTTTGCCAGGTCTGGTCGCCCATGCGCAAGTGAGTGCGTCAGCGTTCTCCGAATCGCTGAGCAAGGTTGATGCGCGAGCGGTCACAACACGATCGGCCTTGGCCAAACTACCGGTAATTCGCAAAAATGAATTGCATGAGCGGCAAAGGTCGCAGCGCAGCGACGATGTTTTTGGCGGCTTCAGTTCCATCCGCTACGGCGCCAACATGCCTCGCATTTTCTCCAGCCCGGGCCCGATCTACGAACCCGAGGGCGCTGCAAAAGACTATTGGCGCATGGCGCGTGCCATTTTCGCCGCCGGGTTTCGTCCGGGTGAATTGATTCACAACTGCTTTAGTTACCACTTTGTTCCGGCCGGCTCCATGATGGAGTCCGGCGCGCATGCCCTGGGTTGCACCGTGTTTGCCGGTGGCACCGGTCAGACTGAGCAGCAAGTCCAGGCCATGGCGGAGTTACAACCTGCTGGTTACATCGGGACCCCCAGCTTTCTGAAAATCATTGTCGACAAGGCGTTCGACATGGGTGTTGCTTTGCCCAGCGTAAAAAAAGCCATGTTTGGCGGAGAAGCGTTTCCGCCGTCCTTGCGCGACTGGTTTGCCGAACGCGGCATCGCTGGTTATCAGTGCTACGCGTCCGCTGATCTGGGATCGATTGCCTACGAGACGCAGGCACGCGAAGGTCTGGTGTTGGATGAAGGAGTGATTCTGGAGATTGTGCGACCCGGCACCGGCGATCCGGTGGCAGCGGGCGAAGTGGGTGAAGTGGTGGTGACGACGCTCAACCCGGACTATCCGCTGATTCGTTTTGGAACCGGCGACTTGTCAGCGGTGCTGGCCGGACCTTGCCCCAGCGGACGCACCAACACCCGCATCAAGGGCTGGATGGGGCGGGCTGACCAGACCACCAAAATCCGCGGCATGTTTGTGCATCCCGGTCAAATCGCGGATATCGTCAAGCGCTTCCCCGAGGTGGCCCGAGCCCGCCTGGTAGTTACCGGCGAAATGGCCAACGATTCAATGACGCTGAAGGTCGAGACCGCGTGCGGTGGACCGGATGCACTTGCCGTCAAGATCGGTGAAGCCATTCGTGATGTCACCAAGCTGCGGGGCGACGTCGAGTTCCAGCTACCCGGAAGCCTGCCCAATGATGGCAAGGTAATCGAGGACGCCCGCAGCTACAAGTAACTGATCTCGGTTCTTTGGCTCAATGCCCCGGTGCTCCCTGCACGCATTTTTGCGGCGAAAAGCTCCCAACTCCTGCATATAAAAAATACTGCTTTGCCGACGCCGTATCCCGTTGATTTCGCAAGAAATTATTACTTTGTGCTGAAATGTGTATACAAATTTTGTACTCTGGCCAGCAGGAGTGGTCGTCAGCGGACCCTGGTTCGCAATTCAAATAATCAGCTAAGTTGTTGATAGAGAACAGGATTTCTACTCATTTCGGCAAGTGGCATAGGGTTTGCTAAACAGGAGTGTGCGATAACACATGAGGTGGCCAAAATGATTGAGAAAACCAAAATCCTGGTGATCGATGATGACGAAGCAGTAAGGCGAAGTCATGAGCGTGTCTTGGCGAGTGACCACTGCAATGTGGAAATGGTCTTCAATGGAAACGAGGCATTGCGAGTGATGGAGCAACATGTATTTGATGTTGTGCTGCTGGACTTGCGTATGCCGGGAATGCAGGGCATGGCAGTTCTCAAGACGATCAAGGGTCGTTGGCCGGAGAGCGAGGTGATCATCATCACGGGTTATCCAACAGTCGAGTCAGCCAAGGAAGCCGTAACTCTGGGGGCTTACGACTATCTGGCCAAACCGGTTGATCCGGACGTCGTCATCCATGCTGCGAATGGAGCGATGCTGCATAAAAAGTGGGCCTTGCGGCGCGACTCAAATGCGCGGAGCGTCGGCGTCCAATAGAAGTTGAGAAGCAGAGAATTCAGTTTTGGCCCAGAGGCAATCCAGCCGGACGAGCCAGTTTGAAGAAGGAGAAAAAGCATGAGTGCGTTGCGTCCAAAGAGCGTGGTGCTAGTCGCTATGGTTGCGTTGTTGCTTGGGTTGGTCGGCATGGAGTTGCGTGCCGAGGGCAATGCGCTGGCCAAAGAGGACCTCGCCTGTCTGACGTGCCATGACAAGCCGGGTCTGGAAAAAAAGCTTGAGAGCGGCGAGATTCTTTCCTTGCAAATATCGACCAAAGGCTACCTCGATTCGATGCATAACGGTACCAGTTGCGAAGACTGCCACTCCAATCTGGACGCCAAAACCCACGGCAAAACGAAGACGGTCATCAAGAGCAAACGGGATTTCTCCCTCTCCATGAAAGAGAGTTGCCGTACCTGCCACAAGAAAAAGTTCACCGAATATGAGGACAGTGTCCATGCTGCTCTCATCAAGGAAGGCAGCACGAAGGCACCCATGTGCTCGGACTGCCACAATTCACATACCGTTCGCTCAGTGAAGATTGTTGAAGCGATCAACGCCACGCCGTGTGCCAAGTGCCACGAAGAAATCTTCAAGGCCTATTCCAAGGATGTGCATGGACAGGAGCGCATTGCCAAGGGAATCAGCGCTCCCCTGTGCGCTGGCTGCCACCAGGCGCACAACGTAAAAGCGGCTTCGATGGGCGATGGCGTCAAGGATGCCTGTCTGACGTGCCACAAAGACGCAGTTGATCAGCACAAAGACTGGTTGCCCAATACTGCCCGCCACTTTGAGGCGATCTCATGTCCGGTCTGTCATGCACCAGATGCGCAGCGCCGGGTCAACCTCAGACTTTATGACGGCGCTGCAAAACGGCAAATTGCAGAAAAGACTGGCGTGCCGAAATTTGAAAAGCGGGCCGACGCCGCCGACGGAAAAGATGCAGGTCTGGACGAGCGGGCGCTTTGGAGTCTGTTGAAAGAATTCAACCAGGACGGCGGCAATGGCAAGACCGTGTTGCGCGGTCGTCTGGAGGTGCGTTCCGGTGTCGAGGCACATCAGTTAAGTGACAAGTCCAGAGCCATCAAAGATTGCGACACCTGCCACAAAGAGGGCGCTGCAGCCTTTCAAAGCGTGACGCTGACGATCGCCGGTCCGGACGGCAGACCGCTGCGCCATGGTATCCAGAAAGACGTGTTGAATTCGCTCACATCGATGGATTCGGTGCGCGGCTTTTATGCCATTGGCAGCACCCGGATCAAACTGCTCGATGTCTTGCTGGTACTGGTTTTGCTGGGTGCGGTCAGTGTGCCGCTGGTTCATATGACCATCAAGCGACTCTTCAAAAGTGTGCGCGATAAACTTGAAGCCGAGAAGGCAGCCGCACTATCGCAAACCGGTGTCCAGGTTGCAGACGACGGTCATGGCACCGCCGGTGAAGTCTCAAAGTAACAGGAATTAGTCATGAACAAACTGTATATTCACCCGCTTCCAGTCAGGGTATGGCACTGGACCAATGCCATCGGATTTGTGCTGTTAATAGCCAGTGGAATGCAAATCAGGTATCTTGATCTGTTCCAGTTGATGTCGTTCAGAACGGCTGTCGTGACACACAACTGGATTGGCTTCGTACTGATCGCCAATTTTTTCATCTGGCTTGGTTTTTATTTGTTCTCCGACAAGATCAAGGTCTATCACCCGGAACTGAGCCCGATGAAATATTTTCGCGCCAGTTTTCGGCAGATGCAGTTTTATGGCTATGGCATCTTCCGCGGCGAGCCCAACCCGCATCACCCCAGCGCCTATCGCAAATTCAATCCCCTGCAAAGCATGATGTACCAGATCATCATGATGCTGCTGGTACCCATCATGTTCTTCACCGGTGTGCTGCTGTGGGACGTCACGCGCTTTTCATCGGTGGTAGACATGCTTGGCGGCGTGCGTGTGGTGGATACGGTGCACGTTCTGCTGTTCATTCTGTTCAGCGGATTCATCATCGTGCATATTTACCTGGCCAGCCTCGGCCACACGCCTTCGGCCCATTTCAAGGCCATGATCACCGGCTTCGAGGAAGTCGAAGACGAGGTCGAAGAAACAGGCAAGACTTCCTGAGAGCCGGCAACGAGGCCACAGGCGCCTCTTCCGGCGAACTCAAATCATGTCGATTCAGGGTCGCCAGGATCGAATTCCGTGTCGCGCACCCGAATGCTGTATTTCTTCATAAGAGCCTGAAAATTGGCGCGCTGCATGCCCGTGTCCTCAGCGCTTTTGGTGACATTGGAGGCGTTTCTCTTGAGCGTCTCCTGAATAAACAACTTCTCGATTTCTTCCACCGACTTTTCCCTGGCGATTTTTTTTATCCGCTTGAGTTCGTCGCTGGTTCGCGGCACCTCCAGATCCAGTCGCGGTGACATGTCGATGATGTTTGCCAGATGGGCTTGGCGGATGATGTTGTCAGACGAAAGAATCACGGCGCGTTGCATCGTGTTTTCGAGTTCGCGCACGTTGCCGGGCCAGCCATGGTTCATCAACAGACTCATCGCTCCTTCAGATATTTCGGCCACCGGCTTTTCCAGCTCATTGCAAAAAATCCTGACAAAGTGAAACGCCAGCGCCGGGATATCGTCGCGGCGCTCTCGCAGCGCCGGAGAATGGATCGGAAAGACGTTGATGCGGTAATAGAGATCTTCGCGGAACGATCCCTGCGCCACCATCGCTTTCAGGTCCTTGTTGGTTGCCGTCACCAGTCTGACGTTGGTTTTTTGTGTGTTGGTGTTGCCCACCGCCCTGAATTCGCGTTCCTGAATGACACGCAGCAACTTGGCCTGGGTAGACAAAGGGATATTGCCGAATTCATCAAGGAACATCGTGCCGTTGTTGGCGATGTCGAACATGCCGCGCTTATTCGCCACGGCGCCGGTAAATGATCCTTTGACGTGCCCGAACAATTCACTTTCCAGCAGGTTCTCGCTGAGCGTGTTGCAGTCGACAGTGACAAACGGCTGGTCCTTGCGCAAGCTGTTGTAGTGAATGGCACGGGCAATCATTTCCTTGCCGGTCCCACTCTCGCCAGTGATCAGAACGGTGCTATTGGTGGGGGCACACTTGGCTATCAGACCGAAGACGGCCTGCATCTGCGGGCTCGAACCAATGATATTCTCGAAGCGGTACTTGGAACTTACCTCGCTTTTGAGGTTGCGGTTCTCGCGTAGCAAGTGGCGTCGCTCCAGTGCGCGGTCCACCACATGTCTGAGTTCATCAGGATCAAAAGGCTTGGACAAATAGTCAAAAGCGCCCAGCTTCATTGCCTTGACCGCGGTCTGTATCTCGGATAGGCCAGTCATCATGATGACGTCGGTGTCAGGATGCCTTTCCTTGACATCCTGCAAGACTTCCAGACCGTTCATTTTTGGCATCATGATGTCAAGAAGCAGAATGTCGTATTCGGCTTCCTCGATCTTCCTCAACGCCTCAAAGCCATCCTGCGCGGTGTCAACGGCAAAACTGCTGTCGCCCAGGATGCGCAGACAACTCCGGATGACTATCTCTTCATCGTCAACGATCAGTATTCTTGTGCTCATATGGTTCTCTTGCCCGCGTTGGGCTCAGCTTCGTCAAAAGGTGCAATGGGAAGGTGGATGCGAAAAGTTGTACCTGAGCCAACGACACTTTCGACATCGATCCTCCCGCCATGGGCTTTGACAATGCCATAGCTCACTGACAAACCCAGCCCGGTTCCTTTACCTACTTCCTTGGAGGTAAAAAACGGGTCAAAGATCCGCTGCAAGTTGGCTTGCGGTATGCCGCAACCGGTGTCCGTGACGGCTATTTCGACCATCGGAAAAGGCTCGGCCGCTGAATTGGCAGGGTCGCCAGCGGCGTAAGGACGGCTTTCCACCAAAATGCTCCCCCTGGTCTCAATCGCCTGCTGGGCATTGACCAGCAAATTCATGACAACCTGTTTGATCAGGTCGGCGTCACCCCATACTTGAGGCAAGCCTGGATCAAGATGGGTGGTGACCTCTACCTGTTGCAAAGAAGCCGGTCGCTCGACAAAGTGCACGGTGTCCAGAATCACTTGATTGAGGTTGAAATATCCTTTGACGGGAACCTTTTCCCTTGCAAAATCAAGCAGTCGCCTGATGATGCTGGCACACCGCTTGGTCTCGCGAATAACCAGATCCAGATCGTCGGCATCCTCGCTGCCCTCCGGAGCTTTCTTTCGCATCAGGGAAGTAAACGTCAGTACACCGGTCAGCGGATTATTCAATTCATGCGCAATGCCAGAAGCCAGCACCCCGATGGACGCCAGCTTTTCGCCCTGCGCAACCTCGGCCTTGGCGGCCATCAGTTCCTTGGTTCTCTCTATCACTTTCAATTCCAGGGTTTGCAGCATTTCCTGCATCTCCGAGCGCGATTGACTTAGCGCTGTTGTCATATGGTTGAACGAGCCGGCAACACGGCCGAATTCATCATTGCTGCGCACCGGAATCGAATGATCGAACTTGCCGAAGGATATCTTTGCGGCGCCAGCCTCCAGGTCTTTCAAGGGCACGTAAATCAAGCGTTGCAGCAGAACCCCGATACTGACAGAAAAAAGAAGAATGAATCCGATCGAAATGCTGATGATGTGAATGGCGTGTCCTCGCATGGCCTGGTCGATCTCATCAAGTGAATAGGCAATATCCACGATGCCCAGCACCGATTGCTTGGCCGGATGTTCATGACAGGACGCCGAAGAACATGAGGGCTCATTGCGTATCGCGTGCATGGTGGTCAGAACCCGGTGCCCAGCCGGGCTTTCAAATATTCCCCAACGCTTCTCATCCGGCACTTGCTCCAGCGGCTTGCTGGTCTGATGGCATTGAATACACGGCTGATCCTTTTGTTCTACCGTATATCCAATTTCGGCCTTGTGGTTCGAATGAATGATGGTGCCGTCCTTGCTGATCACCCGCAATCGCTCGATGCCTTTCTGACTGCCGACATCTTCAATGATCTTCTCGGCGATATCACGCTTGTTCACCAGCATCGTATAACGGGTGCTGGCGATCACCATTTCTGAAATTTGCGTCACATGCTTGGAAGCCACAGTCTGCAGATCTTCCTTTTGATGTTTCAGCACGAACAGCGCGAACAGAACCGTCGCTACCGAGAGCGCAATGAACAAGTACAGGCTGACTTTGACCTTGAGATTGATTGGACGCATGGATCAGATCGGTGCAGCAGCACCCAAATGGTTATGACATTGCCAGCTGCTTGGGCCAGCCCCGTATTACCGGATTTGCTGCGATATCCTCGCGATTCTTCCTCAAAAAAAGGCCCAACAATTTGACTCGCAGGTGTTTTGTTGATCAGGCGCAATAAGTCAAAAGTTTTTCTTCCAGGAGCGTCAAGTTCACCCGCTCCCTCACCGCGATTTTCCAATATCGCCGCGCTGTTCCAGCAGTTCGTCGCAAAGCTTGAAGAGTAATTTTGGGTGGTTCCCCTGGGACCCACCCCGGTTTTGAATATCTGACAACATTGCGGCTTTGCGGGAAGTGCCTGATGAAATGTGTTTTGCTATGGGTGGTTCTGACTGTCGGCGCCGCCAACGCTGTATGGGGACAGTCTTTTTGCGACAGTGATGGCGGTGCGACCCCTCTGCTGCTGGTTGAACACTTCATCAGCGCTGACTGTGCAGCTTGTTGGAGCGCCCCGCAAGCGACCCCGCCCGCGGCGCAGGCGATGACGATCGACTGGATCGTGCCCAGCGCGCAGGGCGACGAAGCACCCCTGTCAGCGGCCGCCATCCGGGAGGCGCAGATGCGCCTTGATCGTCTCGGGCAAACCGAGCCGACTACCTCGATCATCACGACGACGCCGGTGCTGGGCGGGTCGGCCTACCAACTGCAGGTGGCGCATGGCTTGAGCGTGGGCGCCTACGTCGGTGCCACCATCGAATTCAAAACCTCTGGCAAGGCGCAGCCTTCGATGCCAGTTACGGCATGGCTGCTGCTGGTGGAGACCCTGCCGGCCGGCGTGGAGGGTGCGCAGTCGGAAAAAAATCTGGTCAGAAACGTGCTTGTTTCGACCTGGGCCAGAGCCGATGAGCGGACAGAGGCCGGGCAATCCATCTTTCGCGAATTACGCCCGCTGAGCATTGCGCAAGGTGCCCGGGCGCAGCGTCTGCGCGTCATGGGTTGGGTGCAGGATGCCAGTGGGCAGGTGCTGAGCGCCGCTCAGTCCGTCTGTGCGACGCCGATCGAGACCCCCTGACCAAACGCTAACTAAACGCCAGCCAATTTCAATTTACTCAGCGCGCCCAAAGCCGCGCCAGGCTCGCCATCGATGCCAAGCCGGCAAATGCGGCACCCAGCCCCAGTGCCCAGGTCGGACCGGTTGCACCCAGCAGACCAAAACACAAGGCCACCAGGGCAGCACCCAGCGTCTGACCGAGCAAGCGTGCCATCGCAATCACACCGCTGGCGCCGCCGCTGCGCTCGGTCGGCGCGCTTGACATCAGCGCCTTCAAATTGGGGGACTGAAACAAGCCAAAGCCGGCGCCGCACAGCGCCATCCGAAGCACGATGTCCAGCCCACTTGGATCGAGCGGCAACAACGCCAGCGAGACCATGCCCAGGCTCAAAATTGCCAGGCCCGCGCCACCTAAAAGTGCTGGTGGGTAGCGGTCGGAAAGCCGTCCGGCAATGGGGGCCGCCAGTGCCACCACAATCGCCCACGGTGTCATTAAAAAGCCGGTTTCGACTGGATTGCGGTGCAACACTTCCTCAAAGTAGAACGGCAGCGAAACAAAAGCCAGACCCTGTGCCGCGAACGAGCAGATGGACGTCACGGTGGAAAGGGCAAACATCGGTCGGCGCAACAAATCGACCGGCAGCATGGGGGCCGGGTGGCCGCTCTGGCGTCGCAGCAGCAGCAGGCCGCTTGCCACGGCAATGGCCAGTGGCGCCAGCACCAGCGGCCAGGCCTCGCGTTGTGCGGCGGCGCCCAGGGCCAGGATCAGGGTCGCAAAAGTCAGGGACGTGAGCAGCGCTGCCAGCGCATCGAAGCCATGGCCGCGGCGCGGCGCGTCCGGTAGCGCCGCCAGTGCGAAGGCCAGCGCGATCAGTCCCAACGGCACGTTGATGGCAAACAGCCACGGCCAGGCGGCGACCGAAAGCAACAACGACGCGATGGTAGGCCCCAGCGCAAATGACACGCCGACCACCAGTGCGTTCAGCCCGACGCCACGCCCCAGACGCGACGCCGGATAGATCTGGCGTATCAATGCGATGTTGACGCTCATGATGCCGCCTGCGCCCAGGCCTTGCAGCGCACGCGCGACGGCCAGTGCAGGCAAGCTGTTGGCAAAGGCGCAAGCCAGCGAAGCAGCGGTGAAGAATGCCAGGCCACCCACAAAGACGCGCCGGGGACCCACCAAGTCGCCCAGCGCGGCCAGCGGCAGCAGGCTTGCCACCACTGCCAGCTGATAGGCGTTGATGACCCAAATGGATGCAGCCGGTGGTGCCTGCAGATCGGCCGCGATGGCCGGCAACGCCGTGTTGGCGATGGCGGTATCCAGCGACCCCAATGCCACGCCAAGCAGAATGGCAAGCAGGGCGCGCAGGTCCAGCGCCTGGCCTGCCCTAGAGTGCGTCAAAAACTTTCTTCCGCAAGTCGCTGCCGGAGCCCTGACTCAATGATTGACCCACTGCTGAATTTTTTGCCTGGGGTACAGCGGATTGGCATCTCTTGCGGTGGCGCGAACGTCCGCATTTTGGCCATCCAGCGACCTTGCCTTGGCGCAAAGTTCCGTGATGGAAAAGACGCCCACGATGGCGGAAAGCAATGACAAAATGACGGTGGCGAAGACGGCTTTCATATCAATGCCAGTGCCCGTGTCCGCGATTTCCGCCCCAGTAACCAAAGCCTATTCCCAGAGCAAACGGCAACACATAGTTGGGTTGGTAATACTCCTGCCGGTAATACCCTTGATAGACGGGCGGGGCAACAATGTAAGCCGGTTGTTCATACACCGTTTGTGCATAGGTCACGGTGGTCGGCGGTGCTGACATTTGAGTGGTGGCGCCCACCGGTGTGACTTGCAGTTGCACGGTGGGACCCGGGTCATGGGGCATCTGCACCGAGTATTGCTTGCCGCCAAATTCGTAAACCACGTTGTAGGCGACCGGCCGGTTCTCATAAAAATTCTGCGTCACGCAGCGTTGCACGTTCTGCATCTGCGTTGCCGGCCCGCCTTCAATATGGTCGCCGACCATGGCGCCACCGACAAGTCCCAACATGGTCGCTGCGGCCTTGCCGGCACCGCCGCCCACGGCGTTACCCATGGCGCCGCCGGCGATGGCACCCATCAGTGCACCGGCCCCCGAGCGGGGCTGGGCTACTGCCACTTGCTCGGTGTTGCAAACCTGACGCGGCACGCCAATTTGCTGGATGATGGGGGTGGCCGAAATAACACGTCCCACCTCCTGTGCCAGAGACAGGCCGCAGACCATCAGCGAAGTTGACAAAAGAAGTAGCTTTTTCATGATTTTCATCCCTCAGACTAGGTTGCGATCAGCGAATAATGCTCTTTGGAGTATTCAAATTGGGTGAAGTTCAGTGAAGGTTCAGTAAAGTCGATCCCCTAGAATGAACCGGCACACAATTCTGTGAAATAGGACGGATCTGGGCATGAAGTTGAATATTCTCAATTGGCGTTCCATCCGGACCCGTGTGCTGCTGTTGACGATTGCCATACTTTTGGCGAGCATGTTTTTGCCGTCACTGTATATCAACCGGACCTTGCGCGCCGATCTGGTCCGTGTCGTCAGTGATCAGCAGTTGTCGACCGTCTCCCTGATCGCCGAGGAAATCAATCGTGAATTGCTGGATCGACTGGCCGAGCTTGAATTTTTAGCCGGAAAAGTCAGTCCTGCCAGCATGGGCAGTCCGGCAGTGTTACAGAAATTCATTGCCCAGCACCCGGATTTTCTGAATCACTTCAATGGCGGCATCGTCATTTACAGCGCGGCTGGTCTGCCAATCGTGGAGGCGCCGCGCCGGGTCGGCCCGGTCGGCGCCTTTTTCGAGGACACGCAAGCCATCGCCAGTGCGCTCAAGCAGGGAAAATCGAGTATTGGTGAACCCTTGCTGGGTAAAGATCCATCCATTCCGGCGTTCAGCATGACCGTGCCGATCCGCGATTTCGAAAGCAGGGTGATTGGCGTCATGGCGGGTGTCACCTACCTGGGCTCGGTCGGCTTGCCGGGTGGTGGTAATTTCCTGGACGGACTGATAGAACCCACCTACGGCAAGACCGGTGACTTTGCGCTGGTCACCGCGCGGCAGCGCCAGATTGTGACCGCCACCGACAAGCGCCACATCATGGAAATATTCCCGCTCGTCGGTGCCATCCCGCTGGATGGCCGAGCCCTGGATGTGGCAGGTAGTTCCGACGTTTACGTGACACAAAATGGAGTCGAAGTGCTCGCCTCGGTGAAGGGCGTCCCGGTAGCCAACTGGTATGTGGTGGCCTCCATGCCAACGCAGGAGGCGTTCGCTCCGCTCATCAATTTGCAGCAGCGCCGCCTTGCCGCCGAGATGCTCGGTTTTTTGCTGGTGCTCTTGTTGATGGCGTGGATGCTCAGACGCCAGCTCGCGCCAGTGACGGCGGCGGCGACGGCCTTGCGTGCCATGTCCGGCGAAGACTATCCAACGCAGTCGCTGCCGGTCGCCCGGCAAGACGAAATTGGTGAATTGATCGGCGGTTTCAATTCACTGCTGGAACTGCTGGCGCAACAAAAAGCGGTGGTGCAGGAAAGCGAAAAATTCAAGCAGGCGATCCTGAACTCGATGTCGTCGCAGATTGCGGTGCTCGATCATGACGGGGTCATTGTGGCGGTCAACGAGCCCTGGCGACGCTTTGCCATGGAAAACGGCCTGTCCCCCGGCACGCTGGCAACCAACACCGATGTTGGCGCCAGCTACTTTGATGCTTGCAGGGTCGACAGCAGCAGCGCCGAACCAGAGGTATCGGATGCCAGCGCCGGCATTACGGCGGTACTGCGTGGGGAGGCCGCCAGTTTCAGTCAGGAATATCCCTGCCACTCACCGACGCAGCAGCGCTGGTTCCAGATGACGGTCACTCCGCTGGGTAAGGCGACCTCTCGCGGCGCGGTTGTCACGCACACCGACATCAGTGAACGCAAGGGTACCGAAATCAAGCTGCTCCAGTCTGAGTTATTGATGCGGACTTCGATTGAAACCATTGGTGAGGCATTCACCATTTTTGATGCGCAAGACCGGCTGGTTTTTTGCAACCAGGAATACCGGGACATTTACCGCAGTTCGGCGCCCATCATCGAGATCGGGCGCACATTTGAAGAAATTCTGCTTTTTGGAGTTTCGCATGGTCAATTTGCAGACATCAGCGGGCGCGAGTCGCAATGGGTGGCCGAGCGCATGGCGATCCATCGTCAAGGGGAGCAGGAGTTGATCCAGCGGCTTGCCGGCGGGCGCTGGCTCAAGATTCGTGAAAAGCGAATGGCAAACGGCTACACCGTCGGTTTTCGGGTCGATGTCACCAGCCTTTATGCGGCGCGCCAGGCGGCCGAGGCCGCCAATATCGCCAAGAGCCTGTTTCTGGCTACCATGAGCCATGAAATCCGGACCCCGATGAACGCCATTCTGGGCATGGCACAACTGCTTCTGAAACCCGAACTGAAGGATGCCGAGCGGCTGCAATACTCCCGCACCATCCTGGGTTCAGGCCAGAACCTGCTGACCCTGCTCAACGATATCCTTGATTTTTCAAAAATCGAGGCTGGCAAGGTGACGCTTGAATCGATCGCGCTGCAGCCCGAGCAGATCATCCATGAAACACGGGACTTGTTCACAGAAATTGCCCGAACCAAGGGCTTGCGCATTGAAGTCAATTGGGGCGGTCCGGCCGACCCCTATTTCGGCGACCCGCATCGATTGCGCCAGATGTTGTTCAACCTGGTCAGCAACGCCCTCAAGTTCTCCACGCAGGGGCTGGTTCGGATTGAGGCCTGCGAGATCAGCCACAGCGAACACTTTGCCATACTCGAATTCGCTGTTTCAGACAGCGGCATCGGTATCCCCAAAGAAACGCAGGCGCTGCTGTTTCAGCCCTTCAGCCAAACTGACGGATCTTCCACGCGGCGCTATGGTGGCACCGGACTGGGCCTGTCCATCGTGCGGGACCTGGCTCAGCTCATGGGGGGCGAGGTCGGCGTTGAAAGCGATGGCGGGCAAGGGTCCAGGTTTTGGTTTCGGATCCAGGCCAGATACGCGCCGGCGGGCTTGCCCAGCCGCCAGGCGCCAGACGCCATCATGCACAAAGTTGCCGTTGCCAAGCTCGTTGATCGCGACCGCGTCATGGCATTGGTGGCGGAACTGGAACCCCTGCTGCGCCAACACAAATTCGATGCCATCAGCCGTTTGCGCGAGCTGCAGGAGGTGGTGGCCGCAACCGCGCTGGCACCGGAGATTGCTGAATCCGCTCGCCTGCTGGAGGATTTCCAATTTGACCTGGTGCTGACTCGTTTGCGTACCATGGTGCTTGCCAATCAATGGGATGAGGTCACAAGTGATCGTTAAAAAACCGCAAATTCTGATCATTGACGATACCCCGGCCAATTTGCTGACGCTGGGGGGCATGCTGGCTGCCGACTATGAAGTGAGCGTTGCAACCTCCGGCGCGGCCGGGCTGGCGTTGGCCGCCCAAGCGGCGCCCGATCTGATCCTGCTCGACATCATGATGACGGAAATGGATGGCTACGAGACCTGCCAGCGCCTCAAGCAGATCGAGTCGGTCCGAAATGTCCCCGTCATTTTTATCACTGCCAGAGGCGACTACGATTCCGAAGCGCGCTGCTTTGCCGAAGGTGCTGTGGACTTCGTGACCAAGCCCATCAACCTGCCGGTATTGTTAGTCCGCATCAAAACCCACCTGGCGCAGTACGACCAGCGTAAAAGTCTGGAGGCCATGTTCCGCAACGTGGTCGAGTTCACTCCCGATGCTTTCATTCTTGCCAGTACCGAAGGACTGGTTGTCAGCATCAACGCGCGGGCTGAATTGCTTTTTGGTTATGACGCGCAAGAGCTGATCGGGCAGCCGGTCGAAGTTTTGATTCCGCCGCGCTTTCATGCCAGCCACATTGACTTGCGCAAGTCCTATATGCAATCGCACATGTTGTCCAAGCGCCCCAGCGTCGTGTGCCAGCGCAAGGACGGCAGCGAATTCCCGGCCGATATCAGCCTGAGCCCGCTGCGAACTGATCGCGGCATGCTGATGATGGCTGTGGTGCGCGATGTCAGCGAGCGCCGCAATGCGCAATTGGCGCTGGAAGAATCAAGCCAGCGCCTGCGCGAGCTGGCGGCGCAAAACGAGGCCGTCCGCGAAGCCGACAAAAAACATATTGCGCGCGAAGTACACGACGAATTGGGGCAGGTGCTGACGGCGCTACGCATGGATATTTCCCTGCTGAGTCTGCGTTTTGGCGCGCTCGATCCGGCCCTGATCGATAAAGCCCAGGGCATGAAGGCGCTGGTCGACCGCGCCATTCAGGGTGTGCGCAATGTGGCCATGAACTTGCGTCCGGCGGCACTCGACATGGGTCTGGTTCCAGCCATTGAGTGGTTGTGCAGCGAGTTCACCAGGCAAAACAACATTGCCTGCCGGCTCCACTTCGCCGATGAAAACATTGAGTTGAATGAGACACGCTCGGTTGTCGTGTTTCGCATCGTGCAGGAGTCGCTCACCAACATCGTGCGCTACGCCAGCGCCAGCCAGATCGACGTCACCCTGAGTTGCCATGAAAATGAACTGCGGGCGCAGGTTAGCGACAACGGGCTGGGTTTTGACCTGCAAACGGCAGCTCAGAAAAAGTCCCTGGGGCTGCTGGGCATGCGTGAGAGGGCGCTGGCGCTGGGCGGAGTGCTGGAGATCATCAGCAAGCCGGGGCAGGGGACAACGATTAACTTGTCGATCCCGATCAAATTTGACAGAAGAAAGACAGACCATGATTCGACTGCTAATCGCCGATGACCACGCCATTGTTCGCAGTGGTTTGAAGCAGATTTTTGCGCTGGCACCTGATCTCGCAGTGGCGGGTGAGGCGGTCAATGGCGCCGAAGTGCTGGAGCGCCTGCGTGAGATGCCGTTTGATTTGCTGCTGCTCGACCTGAACATGCCCGGCATCAGCGGCGTTGACCTCATCACACGCGTCAAGGCGCACCGGGCCGATCTGCCCATTCTGGTGCTCAGCATGCACAACGAGCCGCAAGTCGCCGCCCGCATGCTCAAGGCCGGCGCCTCTGGCTACATCACCAAAGACTGTGAGCCCGACATCCTGCTGGCGGCCATTCGCAAGGTGGCCGCGCACGGCAAGTACATTGCGCCTGAAATTGCCGAAAAAATGGCGTTCGATGTGACCTCGTCAGAGCCGCGTGCCCCGCACACAACGCTGTCGGAGCGCGAGTTGGAGGTCATGCGACTGCTGATCGAAGGCCGCAGCGTGAATGAAATTGCGACGCAACTTGTCATCAGCAACAAGACCGTCAGCACCCACAAAGCGCGTCTGATGGAAAAAATGCAGCTCTCCAGCATGGCAGAAATGATGCGCTACGCCATGGAACATGATTTGTTGGCCTGAATATTAAGAATTAAGGTTAAGAAAGAGACTTGTTCCCAGGCTCTTTTCACCCCGCTTCATTGGGGAAAAAGTAAATTTGTAGGGCATTCCCTACCCATTGTCATCCTTGGCTGATAAGTGAATCAGCTTCACCTGATGGTGGAGCCAATGTCCCTCAACGATCATTGCGCCGACCTGATCGATTTGTAACCCTTGGCAATTGATGCGGCGACCTGTAGGAGTGTGTTGACACTTCTTGCATTGATCACCGAGTTGCCAGGGACTAGTCGAAACAGGCGGATCAGCACGGTAGTTGTACGCATACAGCTCAATTTTAGGGAGTCATAGGTTATGAAAGTTAACGACATGAAAAAGATCCAACGCGGATCCTTCAAGCTAAATCCAGTAGCTTCGGCGCTTCTGGTGGTGATGGCCGCACAGCTTCCGGCCAATCTGGCGCACGCCAACAGCGCTTTTGGCTCCAACACCAACATTGCCGGCAATCCCGTCGATGTACCGACCTATTTTGCCAGCAGCCCGTCGGGCATCCAGCCGGCGTACGACCTCGCGACGCATGCGCTGAGTTCAGTCACGCTGACCGGCGCATCGATTGACGCGACGGGCAAGAGTGTGACGGTCACACCACCCGCCGGAACGATTCTCGCCGTGGGAGCGCCTGTAGCCGGCGGCGGCTTCCCCGCGGGTACCAGCATTGCCACCATCGCTGGTAACGTATTCACGACATCGGCGGCTGCCGTGGCTGTGACCGGCGCGGCTGTCGGCACGACCGGCCCGGGCGCGACCGCGGCGACTCTGACAACCGCTACGCTCCTGGTCAACACCGGCACCCCGCTACGCAAGTTTGTCGACTCTATCGGCGGTGTCGCCATTGGCCTGGAACCTGTGAAGGTCACTGTGGGGGGGGCTGTTGACCAGAAGGCAACAGACCTGAAATCCGGTATTCCAGTGGCCATCGCTCAACCCAAGTGGGTTAACCCCGTTAGCGGAATAGTTACGAACGATGATTATTACGAAATCGCTATCGTTGAGTACACCGAGTACATGCACAGCGACCTGGCAAAGGCGACACGCTTGCGTGGTTACGTCCAGGTTGAAACCCCGGCGCTGCTCGGAGCAACCGGACTGAAAGACCCGGCTGGTATTGGCAGTGAGCACATTCCTGCAACCTATCCGAATGGATCAGCGATCACAGACGCTGCCGGAAACCCTGTATTCTTCGCACACCAGCCCCACTACCTAGGCCCTGTCATCGTCGCTAGCCGTGGCACACCGGTGCGTATGAAAGTCACCAACTATCTGCCATACAGCAACTCTCTTGGTGCGTCGGTGGGTTCATGGAATGGTACGGGTGGCGACTTGCCCATTCCGGTAGATGAAACCATTCCAGGCGGTGGTCCGATCTTGAAGGCGGACGGTACACCGGTGCTGGGCGACAACGGTCTGCCCATCAGAATGGGCCAGAACCGTGCCTCCATTCACTGGCACGGTGGTGATACACCTTGGGTCAGTGACGGCACGCCGCACCAGTGGTTTGCTCCCGCAGGCGACATCTCTTACACCACTGGTGTGGATGCGACCCACCCCCATGGTTTGGGCCGTGGCGACTCCGCTGTCAACGTGCCCGACATGGCTGATCCGGGTGAAGGCTCTTACACCTTGTTCTTCCCGAACAACCTCAGCGGCCGCATGATGTTTTACCACGACCACACCTCGGGGCTGACCCGTCTGAACGTGTACCAGGGCATGGCTGCTGGCTATGTGGTGGTCGACCCGATTGAGCAAGCCTTGGTTGGCAATGCTCTGGGCAACGTTTCTGCCCTGGAAAAGATCGGTACGCCACTGGTCATTCAGGACAAGGGCTTTGTGCCCAAGAATATCGGACCCCTTGCAGTGGCCTCTGATGGCGTCACCCCGGCCTCCCAGGATGCCAAGTGGGATCTTAACCACTGGGGTCAAGAGGGTGACTTCTTCTTCCCGCACGTGTATGAAACCAACCAGGACCCGAACTCGATCGACGGCACCAATCCGGTCGGTCGTTGGGACTGGGGTCCTTGGTTCTGGCCGGTGTTCCCGGCGCAATATTCCTTGCCTACCGGCAACTACGGCGACGTGACCACCACACCCGAATCGTTCATGGACACTGCCGTGGTTAACGGCAAGGCGTATCCGACGATGACGGTGGACCCCAAGACCTACCGCTTCCGTATTTTGAATGCCGCCAATGACCGCACGCAAAATCTGGGTCTGTACCAGGCCGTGGATGCCGCAGGCAGACTTTGCAATGCAGCCAATACGAATCCTGCGATAGCTGCCACCGCGCCCGGCGGCTTGGCACCCGTGGCGTGTACCGAACTCAAAATGGTTCCGGCTTTGCCCACGCCCGGCTTCCCGGCAACCTGGCCAGTCGACGGCCGCGTCGGTGGCGTGCCAGACCCAGCCACCGCTGGCCCAGACATCGTCCAGATCGGCAGCGAGGGTGGCTTGTTGCCGGCCCCAGCCGTCTGGAAGTCGCAACCCGTCACCTATGAAACCAATGTGCGCAGCATCACGGTTTTCAACGTCTTGCACCATGACCTGTTGCTGGGCGGTGCCGAACGCGCTGACGTGCTGATCGACTTCAGCAAGTACGCTGGTCAAACCCTCATTGTTTACAACGACGCACCAGCGCCCATGCCCGGCTTTGACCCGCGCATTGATTACTACACCGGCATGGGTGACAACACCGGCGCCGGCGGTGCCTTTGACCCACTGGCTGGCTATGGTCCGAACACCCGCACCGTCATGCAGATCAAGGTGAATGCTACCAATACATCGACAACTGGTGGCCCGTTGAACACCGCAGCACTGGCTACAGCCCTGCCTGCCGCTTATGCCGCTACACAGCCAGCGCCCATCATTCCAGAGGCCGCCTACAACGCACCCTTTAAGACGGCCAGCGTGGACAACTACGCCGCCATCGGTACCGGTTCTGGCGCACTCAACAGTGGTTTGTTCACTTATACCGTCCCGTCGTATATTGATCCAGTAACCTTGTTGCCCTCGACCACCAAGTCAATCCCCGTCATCAACAAAGCCATTCAGGAATTGTTTGACCCGATCTATGGCCGGATGAATGCCACGCTGGCGGTCGAGCTGCCGTTCTCTACCGCCACGGTGGCCACCACCATTCCCTTGAACTACATCGACCTTCCGGTCGAACGCCTGGACGCCATCAAGGACGGCGAAACGCAGATCTGGAAGATCACGCACAACGGTGTGGATGACCACCCGGTGCACTTCCACCTGGTCAACGTGCAGGTTATCAACCGCGTCGGTTGGGACGGCACCATCAAGGCACCCGATGCCAATGAAGTGGGCTGGAAAGAAACCCTGCGCATGAACCCGCTGGAAGACGTCTACGTGGCAGTCAGGGCGTCGCGCCCGGTGGCACCGTTTGGTGTGCCAACCAGCTCACGTCTGTTGGACCCATCGCAAGTCGCGGGTTCGCAACTGGGCTTTACCCAGATTAACCCCACCACCGGTCAGGCACCATTAACGCCTTACTCGAATGTGGTGACCAGCTTTGACAACGAGTATGTCTGGCACTGCCACATTCTGGGTCACGAAGAGTTTGACTTCATGCGCCCCTTTGTCTTCCACCCGACGGTGCTAGTGCCGGATGCACCGGCATTAGTGACGGTTGCTGGAA
>JBAXBQ010000041.1:0-28079 GCA_037141865.1 Comamonadaceae bacterium
CCTTTGGAGTCATTCACCGCAAAAAAACCAATGACTCCTGACCCTGCAACCCAGACCGTCGCCGCAACCCAAAACTTGGCACGTGATCCAGGAACATTTCCAGCGGAGTGAGTAGTATTGGTCTTCGCCGATTTCTGGGCATTTGACAACATGAGGCGCGGGCCAACGCCACTCAAGCAGCCGGCATCTGCCTCGCCACTACCGTTGGTCGACTTCAAGTTTGGCGGGACTCCTTTGCGGCAAGGTGAAGTCCGGATTCAGTCCAAACCGGGAGCCTTCGTTAGCGGCCACGACGCTTTGAGCTGCTCGGCAGTGCCGTTGAACACATTGACGTCCATGTCCGGCCTCGTTCCTGGTATTGGCATCTGGGCAAGAAGCTCGCTTGAGAACTGCCAAAGCGTGTAAGTGGGCCAGACGCCAGCGGGAAAGTCTGTGACCCTTGGCTTGAAACGTGCGTACCACAGCGGAGTTTTCGTGAACACGCTGTTCTTGTACTTTGTGGCAATGAGCTTAGCGCTGGAGTGATTCGTGTAGAGCACCGGATAGCGGCCGGTTCTAACTTTGATGCGTTCAACGAAACGTATTGCTTCGTCCACATTCATCAAGGTTTTTGACTGGGCATCCTCGAGGTCCAAGGCGATTAGTTCGTCAGGCTCAGGCTTGACCGTATCGATGTAAAAGTCGGCCTGCTTCTCGGGCTCGCCAGTGACGCCCCAGTGATATGAACCCCAAAGGTAGCCGCGCTTTCGGGCCTCTTGCTTGCGCTTGAAGTAGCCGGGATCCAACTTGGTCAAGCCGATCGTCGCCTTGTGGATGATTGCGACCACGCGGGTTTCGGTCTTCAGCTTTTCCCAGTCTATGGCGTTCGCGTAGTACGGGTCGATCACCAGTGCGACGCTGTGATCCTTCCAGGGGGCGTCGAATTCGGCTGCTGAGGCCGAGCTGACCGCGGCCACTATCAAGGCAATTGCCATCATGCGCATACCTGGTCTCCCTTTGAATCTTTAACAAGTCAGCCCTCATTCTGATCTACTCATCATTGCCCCTTTGGTAAACCGAAGGGGTCAATCTCCGGTCTGGCTGTGTGGCACGGCTTTTGAGGTGAGGTAGCCGCCATGGCTGATGGCGATCAGTGCCACCATGCTCTTGTCCAAGGTCGGCAAGCTTGCAATGCCGTGCGAGAGATCGCCGGCAAACATGTGCGCCAGAACGACGCCGTATGCGATGACCGTGATGATGGTAAACAAGAACATCTGCAACCTTGCCACATCCATGTGCGCAGCATTGCCAACTTCCTCCCCGGTAAACATGTCCGACCATCGCGCGCCTGAAATGTCGGTATTCACCACAATGTGTCCCTTGGTGGCGGCTGAACTGTCCGTCCCGTTCTGACTCTGCAGCGCATCTAGCGTTTTGGTGACTTCTGCTGCGTCGGGCACTTTTTCTGCTTTGGTGTTCAAGATGAGTGGCGAGGCAACCAGCGAAGCTGTACTGATACCTATCAACCACCAAAGCTCTTCCTGGATTTCTATTTTCAGGGGCAAAGCCTGCCCGGAAAAGATGTTGTAAAGTGCCGCGGTCAGGTAAGCCGAAAGGACTAGCAGAGTCCACAAAACGGTCTGAAAACGCGACAATGAAATTACATTTCGCTCGTCAATCAGAGCACCCAACCAGCGCCCGGTAACGGTCTTTCCACAGGCGAAAGCGAACACCGCCAGTGCCACCAACGCCAGCGACCAGGCCTGCACCATCAATCGATTGACCGCAAACAACATCGCTGCCAGCAAGGCCGCCAGGCAAAGAAACAAAAGTGCTCGCGCGCCTGCGGTTGTTGTGGAAGGGTCTGTCATAGCACTTTCACTTTCAATGAAAAGAACGTCTGTCTACTTGGATCCCTGGCTTGGATCCTTGCTGCGCAGTGTCGTAAATTCGATTGACTGGTCATCAGGATGGTCAACTTAACCATCAAGGCTTCATGGTTATCGGGTTGCCGACCAGTCCGGTGCAGTGGTGCAGCGTTCAGCCATGCTTTTGATCGTGCTCCTCGGCCAATCAATCACATCACTGTCGAATCACATCTGCGCCGGGCGGCGGCTTGAACTCAAAATCAGACGCCTGCACTGGCTTGTTGGCAACAAACGCTGTGAAATGCAGACTCGACTTCTGACCAAAACTGTCCAGAATTTCAAGCGCCACCAGCTCGCCTGCGCGCAAACCGACAGCGACGCTTTGCAGTGAGCTATCTTTGGCCTTCGGCGTGGCAAGCACCCACTCAAGCCCATCCTTGTCCGGGCCTGAGGTCAACAGGAAGTCGGCCCGCAAGGCGCCCACATCCGGCGCCGATGCGATCAGTGCTGCCGGTGTGGAACCCAGCACTTGCGACTGCTTGCGAGCCGTCACCTGATTTAGGTCCACATCAAACAACCACAGTGTCTGGCCATCGGCCACGATGCTTTGCTCAAACGGTTTTTTGTAGATGAACCTAAAGCGATTGGGTCGGGAGAACTCGAAAGTTCCGCTTGACGTTTTAAGACGCGGTGCCTGCCCTTGCCTGGCCGGTGCGGTCACCACCTGAGTGAAATCCGCACGACCAGTTTTCACCGTCTTCACGAATACTTCAAGACTTTCCAGACCGCCGGCGGCGGCAACACAAGCGCAAGTCGCTGCGAAAGAGGCAATCACGAAACGTCTCATTGAACTTCTGCCCGGGCCGGCACCAGAATATCACGCTGACCGCTGCTACTCATGGAGCTCACCAAGCCGGCTTTTTCCATGTCTTCCACCAGCCGAGCTGCCCGGTTGTAGCCAATTTTCAAGTGGCGCTGCACCAGCGAGATGCTGGCCCGGCGGTTCTTCAATACCACCTCAACCGCCTGGTCGTACATCGGATCTTTTTCACCGGCGCCGTTACCACCCTCCCCCAGCATGTCAGCCACGCTGTCGTCTGTACCACCTTCGAGCAAGCCTTCAATGTAATTGGGCTCTCCCTGGGACTTCAGATAGTTCACCACACGGTGCACTTCTTCGTCGCTCACAAACGCACCGTGCACGCGAATGGGCAGCCCGGTGCCGCTGGGCATGTAAAGCATGTCACCCATGCCCAACAGGGCTTCGGCGCCCATCTGATCAAGAATGGTGCGACTGTCAATCTTGCTGCTGACCTGAAACGCAATGCGCGTTGGAATGTTGGCCTTGATCAGGCCGGTGATCACATCCACGCTGGGGCGCTGGGTGGCCAAAATGAGGTGAATGCCGGCGGCGCGCGCTTTTTGCGCCAGGCGGGCAATCAATTCCTCGATTTTCTTGCCCACCACCATCATCAAATCCGCCAATTCATCTATCACCACAACGATATGGGGCAGGCGGTCAAGCGGCTCGGGTGATTCAGGCGTCAGGCTGAACGGGTTGGGGACAAACTCGCCACGCGTTTTGGCCTCGGCAATCTTGACGTTGTAGCCGGCCAGGTTGCGCACGCCCATCTTGCTCAACAACTTGTAGCGACGCTCCATCTCAGCCACGCACCAGGTCAGGCCCTGTGCGGCCTGGCGCATGTCGGTGACCACCGGCGCCAGCAAATGCGGGATGCCTTCGTAGATCGACATCTCCAGCATCTTCGGGTCGATCATCAACAGGCGAACATCGCGCGCTTCCGCCTTGTACAAAAGGCTCAAAATCATGGCGTTCAGTCCCACCGATTTGCCCGAGCCGGTGGTGCCGGCCACCAGCACATGCGGCATTTTCGCCAGATCGGCCACCACCGGATTGCCAACGATATCCTTACCCAGACCCACGGTCAGCATGGACCTGGCCTCGTTGTAAATGTTGGAGCCCAAGATCTCGGACAGCTTGATGGACTGCCGTTTGGCGTTGGGCAACTCCAGCGCCATGTGATTCTTGCCCGGAATTGTCTCGACCACGCGTATCGACACCAGGCTCAAAGACCGCGCCAGATCTTTCGCCAGACCGACAATCTGCGAGCCCTTGACACCGGTGGCGGGTTCGATCTCGTAGCGCGTGATGACCGGACCGGGTTGGGCAAGCACCACCTTCACATCAACACCGAAATCTTTCAGTTTTTTCTCAATCATGCGGCTGGTCATCTCCAGCGTCTCTGATGCAACCGTCTCTTGGCGCAACAGCGCGTCGTCGAGTAAATCAACCTGTGGCAGCCGACTGTCGGGCAGCTCTACAAACAGAGGCTTCTGTCGTTCCTTTGCGACCCGGTTGCTCTTAGGCACTGCCGCCAACACCGGCTCAATCATGACCGGCCTGGTGGGCTGCCCGACGATCTCCTCCCGTTCCTCAAACATGACTTCGTCGCGTTCCCTTGCTGCCCGCTGCCCCAGGGCGATATCCTGCTCCAGCTCACGCTTGTCACGCCGGGATTGAAATTGAAGATAAATCCAGGCGCCCAGACGCTCAGCCACCTGGGCCCAGGAAAAACGGAACAGCAGCGCCGCCCCTGCAACCAACAAAGCAATCGCCACCAATCCGGAACCTGCAAAGCCCAGCCACCTGAGACTCAAAGGGCCGACAAAATAACCCAAAACGCCACCGCTATAACCGGGCAAACGTGCTTCCAGGCTATACAGGCGAGACCACTCCAAAGTCGCGCTGGCGCAGAGCAAGATTGCCAGACCACACCAGAAAGCTGATCGACTCGCGGCAAATCTGGCAGCCCGCGGTAGTGCCGCACTTGGCTCGTTCGGCTTCAATAGTTCATGCCCGCGCAGCCACCGCGCCAAACCCGAAAGCCAGGCTTGCAGGCCTGCAGCCAGACACCACCAGACCGAATAACCCAGCAGAAAATAACTTCCATCTGCCAACCACGCACCCAGGCGGCCAGCCCGATTCACGATCTGCGCGCCACTGCCGGAGGTTGACCAGGCGGCATCCTGCGTCGAATAGGTGACAAGCGCCAACGCCCAGAAAGCCAACAACAGCAATCCCGTTAGTAGCGCAAATTCATCTGTAAAACGCCTCCAGCCGGACTGGGCGTTGCCATCCGGCGAGCGGGACGAGTTCAAGGTATTGAGCGAATAAGTCATACTATCCCGCACTGTACACGGCACAGCCTATTTTTCTTAGAAAGCTTTCACAATGTCAAACACCCGACACGTCCGCGTTTTGATTCTGGGTTCCGGACCGGCCGGCTACACGGCGGCAATTTATGCGGCACGCGCCAACCTCAAACCGCTGCTGATTACCGGCATCGCCCAGGGCGGCCAATTGATGACCACCACCGATGTGGATAACTGGCCGGCCGACGTTGACGGCGTCCAGGGACCTGATCTGATGCAGCGATTTCTGGCACACGCCGAGCGATTTAAAACCGAGATAATTTTCGACCACATCAACGCGGTTGATTTCAGTAAACGACCCTTCACGCTCAAGGGTGACAGCGGCGAGTACACCTGCGATTCACTCATTCTTGCGACTGGCGCGTCAGCTAAATACCTCGGGTTGCCATCGGAAACGGCTTTCATGGGACGTGGCGTTTCAGGCTGCGCCACGTGTGATGGTTTCTTCTACCGCGATGCTGTGTGCTGCGTCGTCGGCGGCGGCAACACTGCCGTGGAAGAAGCGCTGTATCTGTCCAACATTGCCAGCAAGGTGTACCTGGTACACCGTCGTGACAAATTCAAAGCCGAACCCATCATGATCGACAAGATGATGGAAAAGGTGGCCGCCGGGAAAATTGAACTCAAAACGTTTTGTACCCTCGATGAAGTGCTGGGCGACGCCAGCGGCGTGACCGGCGTGCGCCTGAAGAATGTCACTTCGGGTACCGCCGAAGACTTGTTGCTCAAAGGCTGCTTTATCGCTATTGGCCATTCACCCAACACAGAAATATTCCAAGGTCAGCTCAATATGGAGGGCGGCTATATCGTTACTCAGGGTGGCCTCAAGGGCTTTGCCACCATGACCAGCGTGCCCGGCATTTTTGCGGCTGGTGATGTGCAGGATCATGTCTACCGACAGGCCATCACCAGTGCCGGCACCGGCTGCATGGCAGCCCTGGATGCACAGCGCTTTCTGGAGCAAGCTTAAGCGATTCACCAAGCCCGCTATAATTGCTGGCTTTGCTAAATTGGGCTCATCAGGGTTCCATTGCAGCAAGCGGGTTACCGCCACCTATTTTCTTGGCGAGGTGAGGCCTGGCAAGATTGAAAATGTTTGGTTGTGCAGACTGATTCAGACCTTGCGGCCGTTTATGAAGTATCGGAGTGTCCACATGGCACGCGTATGTGAAGTCACGGGCAAAGGCCCGATGGTTGGGAACAAGGTTTCCCACGCCAACAATAAAACCAAGCGCCGGTTCCTGCCGAACCTGCAATACCGCCGTTTCTGGGTCGAGACCGAAAACCGCTGGATTCGTCTGCGGATTTCGAACGCAGGTTTGCGTCTCATCGACAAAAACGGCATTGATTCCGTGCTCGCAGACCTGCGCGCACGTGGCCAGGCATAAGGAGCACGATCATGGCAACCAAAGGCGGACGCGAAAAAATCAAACTCGAATCGACAGCTGGCACCGGTCACTTCTACACCACCAGCAAAAACAAGAAAACCATGCCCGAGAAAATGTTGATCAAGAAATTTGATCCGAAAGCTCGCAAGCATGTGGATTACAAGGAAATGAAACTGAAGTAATTCAGATTCTTTCCTGTTTCCAAGCCCGCTCTATGCGGGCTTTTTTGCGCCTTGTGACTGTACCCCGCTAGCGGCCCAAGGGGGTCTCATGCGCCTCGCTCTGCAGGGCAGAACTAAGTCAACGCTATCGGTCATAAACTGGGCACTGGCGCCGGGCGACTGCAGCAGACACAAAGCCGTCATCGGGTTTGTCAAAATATCTGCCGGATAGTCGACGTATCTCACCACGAGCAGAAGGAGTTGGATCCACGGAACCAGTGGATGTTTGTAGTCAACCGGCTTATCGCGAATCAACTCAATTTTGAATTCGTCTAGGTTCGCCCCCTATGGAGTCGTTTAGTCGTAGCCAGCGCTGTCAATTTCCCCCAATGTGCATCTGGTACGCGGCGCCATTGGAAAATGTGCAGTTACCAGCGCCTTTGTAGGGCGAATTCATCTGATATTCACAGGACATATACATACCCTTGGTGCTAAAGGCGCTGGCTACTCCCCGCCGTTCCTCATTCGAAAGGCGCGTAGCCTCCCCAACAAGGACTTCACCAAGGTAGGAAACATTGAAGACGCCCTTGCCAGTCATCATGTTTGTTACCGATCCCGTGATTACGCCTGTTCCTGCTGCCACGTCATTGGCTGGATATAGCCGCACCGGGAGGCCAGTCGGAGACACCGTGCCCGACTGAATTGCACCGCTTCCAGTAAGAGGCGGCGCTACCGATCCGACAGGAGGCAAAGGGTAGTGTTGGTAAATAACCCTGCCATCGGGTGTGCGCTCTGGCACCACATAGCAAGCAGTCATAGAAACTGAAGTCAACAGGATAAATCCAAACCTGAGGGTTTCACGCATGACGATCTCCTAAGTTAACGCAAGCAAAAACACTCTGAAGTTACTATAGTTGATTGATTGATTTATTCAAGGGATCGCACCTTTGCCAACCTGAAAGCCACCATAGCGATCTAACGGTTGCAGGCAAGTCGAACTTTGGATATTTCGAGAGTTGCCGGGCGTCACCGACAGTTCCCACCACAAGTCAGGCTTACAACCTTCTCTGGACCCGACGTTACTCGCAAGCAGCCTGTCGTGACCGCCTCTTAACGCTGCAGACTTGTCCCTCGGGCAAGAAAACTGGTAACGTGCACCAAGCATACCGCCATCCGAGATCGGGGTATGGATCAGCTTCGTTTTCTGCGCGTTTGGCAGCATCAGGTTGGCGGGCCATGTTCCGACTCAACCCACGCAATCAGTCGACCAACAGGTCAAAGTCCTCCTATTTGCGCATGAGATAGTCAGCCGCGATGGGTCGCAAGGCAGCGGGCTCAATACCGAGCGAGAGTAGATCGGCGCAGTTGCCGGACGCGACGTTGTCCACCCGCATCGAATCCAGGTTGTCCCGGCTCATCAGCGGCGCTCCCGGGGCCAACTCCATCAACCTTGCCTGCAGACGGCCCAGCCACTGCGGCAGGGCCAGCACCGGGCGGCCTCGCCCACCGTTGACACCGCTGAATTGCGCCGACAACTGCACCAGTTCACGCAGCGTAAATACATCCGGGCCACACAGTTCCAAAATCAGCGGTGCGTTGCCTATGGAAACAGTGCGTCCGCGCGCCAGACATCGCAGCACCGCGTTGGCAACATCTTCCACCCAGACCGGTTGAAAGTGCGTGTCAGCACCAGCCAGCGGCATGACCGGCAACACCTTTTGCAGTTTGGCAAAGACATTCAGAAACTTGTCTTGCGCACCAAAAATAACGCTGGGTCGCAAAATGGTGAGGTCAAACGCATCTACACCTGCCGATCCAACGGCGCGCATCAAGACCGCCTCACCCTCGCCCTTGCTGCGCAGGTACATGGAGGGCGCTGACTGCGGTTGCTGTGCATCGGCACCGAGGGCGCTGACATGCACCAACTGCTTGACGCCAGCAGTGCTACAGACACGCGCCAGCTTTTGCGGCAAAGTCACATGAACCCGTTCGAATACTGCTTGAGTGCCATGCAGAACTGCGACCAGATTGACCACCGCGTCATGGCCCTGCACAGCTTTCGAGAGCGCTACTTCGTCATGGACATCCATCTCGAGCAAAGTGACCAGCGACAGGTGCTGCAAATGACGCGCGTTCGATCGGCGCCGGGTCGGCACTGTTACTTGCCAGCCCTGCCGCACCAGTTTTTCGCACACATGCGCACCAACAAAGCCGGTGCCACCAACAAGCAATACATTTTTCATGCTTCGAATGTAGCGCGTTGCTCAAGGCCACGTCGGTATGCAGGTTCAAAAGACCTGTCGACACCACAGTGCATGAAATATCTGGCACCAAAAGCCGCTACCATGGCGGCTCTGCCAAACCTTCAAAACCACCATGATTACTTCCAGCATCACCAATGTCACCATTGCCACCCAGGCCAACGTCTACTTTGACGGCAAATGCGTCAGTCATGGCATCACCCTGGCCGACGGCAGCAAGAAGACGGTGGGTGTGGTGTTGCCCGCAACTTTGACTTTCAACACCAGTGCGCCAGAAATCATGGAATGCGTGGCCGGTGCTTGTGAGTTCAAGCTGGCCGGCTCTGATCTATGGGTCAGGTCTGTGGTCGGCGAAAAGTTCAGCATTCCAGGCAACTCCCGCTTTGAAATCAGGGTGTTAGAGGCATATCACTACCTCTGCCACTTCGGCTGATTCAAACCACCACCGGCTCCGGCTCCAGCCGGATGCCAAAGCGTTCGTAGACACTGGTTTGAATCGCCTTGGCAAGAGTCATCACCTCGCCACCCGTGGCACCACCCCGGTTGACCAGCACTAGCGCCTGTTTTTCGTAAACACCGGCATTGCCAACCGACTTGCCCCTCCAGCCACAAGCGTCAATCAGCCAACCGGCCGCCAGTTTGACCGAGCCATCGGCCAGATGGTAGTAAACAATTTTCGGATCGCGCGCAATGATGTCGGCGCACTGCTCGGGCGTCACCGTGGGATTTTTAAAGAAACTCCCGGCGTTGCCAATCAGATCGGGATCTGGCAACTTGGCGCGGCGAATATCACAAATCCATTGGTAAATTTGCAGCGCTGTCGGTTGCGCAACGCTTGCCTCAGTCATCTTTCTTGCAAGATCTGCGTAGCCCAGCACGGGCTTCCACGGTTTCGGCAAATGAAATCGCACCTTGGTAATCAATGCCCGACCCGCCAGCCCGACTGTCATTGAAACATGTTTAAACACCGAATCGCGGTAGCCAAAAGAGCATTGAGCAGCGTTGAGCGTAAACAACTTGCCGGTTTGCAGGTCCACCGCGTCGAGTGATTCAAAACGGTCTTGCAACTCAACACCGTAGGCGCCCACATTTTGCACCGGCGCGGCGCCCACGGTGCCGGGAATGAGTGCCATATTTTCCAGACCGAAATAGCCTTGCAGCAGCGTCCAGGTCACAAAATCGTGCCAGTTCTCGCCGGCGCCCGCTTCCACAATAAAGGCTTTGGCAGTCTCTGACACCAAACGTCGGCCGGCTATCTCGACTTTCAAAACCAACGGTTTGACATCACCAGTGAGCACAATATTGCTGCCGCAACCCAAAATGAATTTTGGCACGGCACCCCATTCAGGGTGGGCCACGACGAATTGCACGTCGGCTTCAGAGGTAACACGCAGCAGTGCGCGTGCTTTGGCCACAATGTGGAACGTGTTGAACGACTGAAGGGGAACATTTTTCTCGATTAACATTGAGGCAATTCTCTCATTTGCCCCCAACCAAGCCAGTCGCTACGGAATATTGCCATGCCATCTTTTGATACTGTTTGCGAAGCCAATCTTGTTGAAGTCAAAAATGCGGTAGAAAACACCGCCAAGGAAATCGCCACACGCTTTGATTTCAAGGGCACGCCGGCGGCCATTGAAATCAAGGAAAAAGAGATCACCCTGATTGGCGATGCTGATTTCCAGTTGACCCAGATTGAAGACATCCTGCGCAACAAGCTCACCAAGCGAAGCGTGGATGTGCGCTTTCTTGACAAGGGCGAGGTGCAGAAGATGGGCGGCGACAAAGTCAAATTGGTCATCAAGGTGCGCAATGGCATTGAGACCGAGATGTCGAAAAAAATTCAGCGCCTGCTGAAAGACAGCAAATTGAAAGTTCAGTCGGCCATTCAGGAAAGCAAACTGCGGGTGACCGGTGCCAAACGCGATGATCTGCAGGCGGCCATGGCGCTGATCAAAAAAGACATCACAGATGTGCCTTTGAGTTTTGACAATTTTCGCGACTGATTATTTTCAACCGTGAGCCTTCAGAACGAAAACGAATACGAAGACTTGCTCAGCCTGTGGTCTGACCTGGAGTCAGGCCTAGGCGTCATTCTGGGCAGTCCGGACAGCATTCAGGAATTTGAGCCGCGCGTCTGGCAGTACGACCGCTGGATGCGGGCGCTGCTTCGGCGCGACACAGATCTGGGCTTGTATCTTCTCTTTCAATTGGCGACCCTTTCCATGGTCGGTTACAGCGCCTCACATGCGTTGGTTAGCGCTGTGTTGTGCGACTTGATTGCTGTTGAACTGAAATTACCCCAAGCCGAACGCGACAGCTTGGTGCATGCGGCATTGACCATGAATATCGGAATGACGGCGTTGCAAGACGAACTGGTTGGCCAAATTGATAAACCCAGCAATGAGCAACAAATCGCCATTCGGGCGCACGCAGTGAAAGGCGGTTTGATGCTGGCCAACATGGGAGTGGTCGACGAGCTATGGCTGGACACCGTCAGTTTGCACCATGATGAGACTACAGGACTAGGCGAATACCGTGACCAGGCTCCGGCCAGGCGACTGGCCAGAATTTTGCGCACTGTGGATCGCTATGGCGCGATGATCAGTCCACGGAAATCACGCGAAGGCCGCAGTGCCACAGAGTCGATGCGCGCCCTCACCTCCAACCTGGCACGACAAAATGACGAAGTTGGATTTGCGTTGTTACACGCCGTTGGCTTGTTTCCACCAGGCACTTTTGTCCGACTTGAGAACAATGAAGTAGCTGTCGTATTGCGTCGCAGTGATCACCCCAATCAGCCGCAAGTTGCAACTTTGATCAGCGCAGCCGGGACGCCAATGAACCACCCGCGCCTGCATCAAACCACTGTTGGCAATCCCGCAATCAAGGCTGCACTGGCTGCCTCGTCAGTGCGCGTTCACCTCAATCACCACCTGATTTTGCAGCTCGGTGCCGATACGGAAGAGCGGTCCTGAGATCGCCCTCAGTGCAGAGGCACGCCGGTCTTGGCTTGCAACTCGTCGCGCGTCACGCCCGGCGCCATTTCCACCAATTTCAATCCATCGGGCGTTACATCCAGCACGGCCAAATCCGTAATGATGCGATTCACCACACCGACACCAGTCAGCGGTAGCGTGCAATTTGCCAATATCTTTAAATCAACAGTGCCATCTTTTTTCTTCGCCACGTGTTCCATCAACACCACCACACTCTTGACGCCACCCACCAAATCCATCGCGCCACCCATGCCCTTGACCATCTTGCCAGGGATCATCCAGTTGGCAAGGTCGCCCTTTTCACTGACCTGCATGGCACCCAGGATGCTCAAATTGATCTTGCCGCCACGAATCATGGCAAAACTGTCGTGACTGCCAAAAATGGACGAACCAGGGATTGTCGTCACGGTTTGCTTGCCCGCATTGATGAGGTCGGCATCGACCTCGTCGTCGGTCGGGAACGGCCCGATACCCAACATGCCGTTTTCACTTTGCAACCAGACTTCGATGTCCGGGCTGACGAAGTTTGCCACCAGGGTCGGCAAGCCAATCCCCAAATTGACGTAAAACCCGTCTTGTAATTCTTCAGCGGCCTTGGCCGCCATTTGGTCGTGTGTCCAGGCCATGATCAGACTCCTGCTTTCTCGGTGATGGTTCTTTTCTCGATTCGCTTCTCGGGCGTCGCATTGAGCACAATTCGGTGCACGTAGATACCGGGTAAATGGACGGCATCCGGATCGAACGTACCGACCTCAACCAGTTCTTCCACCTCGACCACCGTGATCTTGCCAGCCATCGCCACAGCCGGGTTGAAATTGCGCGCAGTACGCCTGAAAATCAGATTGCCACTTTTGTCAGCCTTCCAAGCCTTGACCAACGAGACCGCCGGCAAGAGTGCATGCTCCATGACGTACATGTGACCATCAAACTCTCGCGTTTCCTTGCCTTCGGCCACCAGTGTGCCAACGCCGGTGCGTGTATAAAAGGCTGGAATGCCAGCGCCACCCGCACGAAGTTTCTCGGCCAGCGTACCTTGCGGCGTAAACTCCAACTGCAGCTCACCAGCCAGGTACTGACGTTCAAATTCCTTGTTTTCTCCGACGTAGCTCGAGATCATTTTCTTGATCTGGCGCGTCTCCAGCAACTTGCCCAGACCAAAACCGTCGACACCGGCATTGTTGGAGATGACAGTCAGGTCTTTAACGCCGCTGGCGCACAGGGCATCGATCAGCGCCTCCGGGATGCCGCACAGGCCGAAGCCGCCCACGGCCATCAACAGTCCGTCGCTGACAATACCTTCGAGCGCCTTGGCTGCGCTTGGGTAAATCTTGTTCACTTGACTTTCTCCTTAAAAAACCATTTTGAGACAGACCGTAGCTACGCACCGACAATCGGCGTCGTCCTGAAATCTCTCCAACAACTACAGTACGATACTACTTAAGCACATACGTAGTATTTCGTAAAGTACTGCCCTAACATGGGCTACACAAGCAATATGGATATCGACTACCGTCTTGCCTTCGACCTAGCCCCCATTGGACTGGCCCTTTCGAGCAACCGCGCGATGGTGGACTGCAATCGCCATTTGTGCGAGATGTTTGGCAGCTCACGCGAGTTGCTGGTAGGTCAGTCATTTCAGGTGTTATACCCCAGTGCCATTGAGTTCGAGCGAACCGGCTCGCGTATTGCACCGATTTTAAATCGCCGGGGAACCTATGCCGATGACCGCATCATGAAACGATCCAGCGGTGAAACCTTCTGGTGCCACGTGACCGGACGGGCATTCAACCAGAGTGCACCCCATGAGGCCGGTATCTGGACATTCGAAGACCTCAGCTCACGCCGCCCCGTCAAGGCCGAACTGACGGCACGTGAGCGAGAAGTGGCGGCCTATCTGATGGATGGTCTTACTTCCAAGGAAATCGGTAAAACACTTGCCATCAGCCATCGCACTGTCGAAATTTACCGCGCCGGTTTGATGCGCAAATACAAGGCATCCAACACAGGTGATCTAGTGCACAAATTAATGGCGGGTTGAGACCAGTGAGACACTTGCTCAGTATCATTCAAACATTTAGCAGGAAGATGCGCCATGAACAGGACACCCATTGAACGCTGGCACCAGATCGTCCAAACCCGTGATCTGGTGGGGCTGGAGCGCCTGCTGGCAGACAACGTGGTGTTTGAATCTCCGGTGGTTCACACGCCTCAAGCTGGCAAGCCCATCACCACCCAATACCTGCGGGCGGCGCTTCACGTATTGGTCAACGACAGTTTTAAATATCTTCGTGAATGGCACAACTTAAACTCTGCAGTGCTTGAATTTGAGACCAACTGCGATGGCATCCTGATCAACGGAGTGGACATGATCACCTGGAACACCGAGCAGCAGATTACACACTTCAAGGTCATGGTGCGGCCCTTGAAGGCGGTGAACAAACTGCATGAGTTGATGGCACGTTTGCTCCAAGAATCTACTCGATCTGGAAGCTGAACGAAAGTTGCTGAAGGCGCCAAATGTATACCGGTTCAAGGCGCCGACGATTGAAGATCACTGAAACAGCTTTTCAATTCCAAGCAGCGTCAGCAGGCCCATCATGGCAAAAATGCCTGCAGCGATAGAGTGCACCAACTTCATCGGAATTTTGGCGGCGAATTGGTTGCCGATAAAAACGGCCGGCACGTCCGCCAGCAACATACCCAGCGTGGTACCGGCAACGACTAGCCAAGGTACACCGTAGTGGGCCGCCAAAGCGATGGTAGCAATCTGGGTTTTGTCGCCCATTTCAGCAAGAAAGAAGGTGATGAGCGTTGCACCAAAGACGCCCAGGTGTTTAGCAACCTGGGTTTCTTCCTCCTCGATCTTGTCGGGAATCAGTGTCCAGATCGCCATGGCGATAAATGACAGGCCCAGCGCCCAGCGCATGACTTCAGGACTAACGACTGAGGTGATCCACGCGCCCAGCGCGCCAGCCAGGCCATGGTTGACCAGCGTGGCGCACAGGATGCCGGCAATGATGGGCAGAGGTTTCTTGAAGCGCGCCGCCAGGATGAACGCGAGCAACTGGGTTTTGTCGCCGATTTCTGCCAGAGCGACAACGCCAGTTGAAATGAAGAGAGCTTCCATGAAGGGTTCCGAGGCCGGACAAAAAACAGTGACCACGCATCTTCCGGCCAAACCGAAGCTGCGCAGTCAAAGGTCTTGCCAAGTCAAAAACCGCTTGCACCATGATCGACAGACCAAGTATGTTGACGCAAGCCCTCTCAAAAGATCGAAAGGCGACTACTCCCCAATGACGTGCGGATTTTAGCAGTGTCTTGGTGCGATCCGGCGCCGGATAATGCCAGCTTTAAACATGAGGTAACGCCATGATCCGCTATCCTGCCCCAGAACTCAAAGACCTGCCTGATGACATCCGCGCGAAAGTCCTCGAAGTGCAAGAAAAAGCGGGCTTCATTCCCAACGTATTTTTGGCCCTGGCGCGCCGTCCGGCCGAATGGCGCGCTTTCTTTGCCTACCATGACGCACTGATGCTGAAAGACTCCGGCCTGACCAAGGGCGACCGCGAGATGATAGTCACCGCCACCAGCGCAGCCAACAAATGCCTGTATTGCGTCGTGGCACATGGTGCAATTTTGCGCATCTATGAGAAAAAGCCATTGCTGGCCGACCAGGTCGCAGTGAACTACCGCAAGGCCGACATCACGCCACGCCAGCGTGCCATGCTGGACTTCGCGATGAAGGTTTGCCTGCAATCCGACGCGATTGGCGATGCCGATTTCGATGCCTTGCAAGCGCATGGATTCAACGACGAAGACGCCTGGGACATCGCCGCCATCACCGCATTTTTTGGCCTGTCGAACCGGATGGCCTCGTTCAGCAATATGCTGCCGAACCCCGAGTTTTACTTGATGGGTCGAACTCCAAAATCAAGGTAATTACAACCTGAACCAGGGCAACTGGCGCGCTGGGAACCCGTCGCAGTGAAGCGGGTCTATGGGGTCAAGACACCAGTTGTCGCATCCAATCTGGTAACGGTTTGGCTTTTTTGCTCGGAAAATCGACCCAGATCGTAGTGGCACCACCCGCTGCATAGATCACGCCTGGCTGGCTATTGAGTTCCATCGTGCCCCAAGTTTCAAAGGTGGTGCGTCCGGGGTCACTGACATACATTTTTACAAGCACCTCGCCTGGATATTCAAGCTGCTTGTAAAAATTGCAAAACGCATTGGCGATCACCGGGCCCTCGCCCCGCGGGTCCGGCGTGCACCCAATCGAATGCATCCAATCTATGCGGCAAGTCTCCAGATACCGGAAATAAATGGTGTTGTTGACGTGACTCATGGCGTCCATATCGCCCCAGCGAATCGGGATGAGCATCTGATGCACGAGCTTTTTCTGTTCCGGAATCTCTATTTTCATGTTCTCGTTTCGCTGCTGGCAGGGTCACGCGCAATATCTTTGCCCATTCAGACACCAAAACCATCGTCCGCCGAGATGATCGCGCCATTGATGAAGTTGCTCTCGTTGGAACACAGCATGACCAACAAGGCATCCAGATCTTTGGCTTGTCCGACCCGTTTGCGTGGCAGCATCTGCACCAGCTTCTTGCCCTGTTCGGTTTGCCAGTGCTGGTGATTGATTTCTGTATCGATATATCCTGGGCAAATGGCATTGACGTTGATGCCAAACTTACCCCATTCCAGCGCCATCGCTTTGGTCATTTGCACCACTGCTGCCTTGCTCATGCAGTAGACGCCGATTTGTGGCAATACCCGCAAGCCAGCCATCGACGCGATGTTGACGATGCGTCCCCCGGTGTAGGTCCCGGGAGCCGAACCTTTGGCCCGCGCCAGCATGCGCTTGCCAACCTCTTGGGCGACGAAAAAAGCGCCTTTGACGTTGGTGTTGAACATGAAATCAAAATCGTTTTCCGACACATCCTGGATACGCTGCGTAGTGCTGACGCCTGAGTTGTTAACCAGAATGTCAATCGAGCCGACTTCGGTTTCGGCATGCGCCACCGCTGATTTAATGGAGTCGTGGTCGTTCACATCCAACTCGGTCACGTGCGCGTTACCGCCCTCGCCTTCAATCTGGGCACGCAATTCCTTCAGCCTGTCGAGTCGGCGACTGGCCAACACCACGGCAGCTCCGGCAGCGGCCAGTGTTCTGGCAAATTGGGCACCCAGGCCACTGGATGCGCCCGTAACAAATGCCACGCGGCCGGAAAGATCAATGCTGTAAGCCATCTCAAAAGTCTCCATGAATAAAAAATACGACCGTTCGCCATGTCGATTCAACGCCTAAAATCAGCCTCGAGTTCGACAATCCCCGGTCGCGGTCAGAATCGAAACCACGCCCCCCATTATCAGGTGAGTTAAGTTATGACAAACCAGGAAATTCTGGCCCAGTTCGGCCCTCGCGAAACGATGGAATACGACGTCGTCGTTGTTGGCGGTGGCCCGGGTGGTTTGGCCACCGCTATCCGTCTCAAGCAACTGGCCGCTTCAAAAGGCCAGGAAATCTCGGTGGTTGTGCTGGAAAAAGGCGCCGAACCGGGAGCCCACATTCTGTCGGGCGCGGTACTCGACCCTATAGCGTTGAACGAGCTTTTTCCAGACTGGAAGGCGATGGGTGCGCCGCTCAACCAACCGGTGACCGATGAAGCCATGATGTTTCTGAGCGAAACAACCGGCTATCGCACGCCCAACTTCCTGCTGCCAAAATGCAGTCAGAACCATGGCAACTACATCATCAGCCTGGGCGCCCTGACGCGCTGGCTTGCCACCCAGGCCGAAAATCTTGGAGTGGAAATATTCCCCGGTTTTGCCGCGGCTGAAGTGCTCTACAACGAGGCAGGTGCGGTCAAGGGCGTGGCCACCGGCAACCTCGGGGTCAACAAAGAGGGGGAGCCCGGCGAGAACTTCCAGATCGGCATGGAACTGCTGGCCAAGTACACGATTTTTGCCGAAGGCTCGCGCGGCCACCTGGGGCGCCAGCTGATTGCCAAATACAAGCTTGACGACGGCTGTGACCCGCAATCTTATGGTCTGGGCATCAAGGAATTGTGGGAGATTGACCCCGCGCGCCATGAACCCGGTCTGGTGGTGCATACCGCCGGTTGGCCCATGAACGACAGCACCTACGGCGGCTCGTTTCTGTACCACATGGAGGACAACAAGATCGCCTTGGGCTTTATCACCGGTCTCAATTACAGCAACCCTTACTTGAGTCCGTTTGAAGAGTTCCAGCGCTGGAAAACCCATCCCAACATCCGCTATTACCTCGAAGGTGAAGACAAGGGGTTGAAGCCGGCCAAGCGTTTGGCCTACGGCGCGCGCGCCATCACCGCCGGTGGCTTGATGTCACTGCCCAAGACCGTGTTTGCCGGCGGCGCTCTGGTGGGTTGCGATGCCGGCTTCCTGAACGTGAGCCGCATCAAGGGCAGCCACAGCGCCATGAAGTCGGGTATGCTGGCCGCCGAAGCTGCCTATGACGCTGTCACCAGTGGCAGATCGCATGACGAACTCAGCGCCTACCCGCAGGCGTTTGAGAAGAGTTGGCTCTACACTGAACTCAACAAATCGCGCAATTTCAAGGCCTGGTTCAAATACGGCTTGATGGTGGGCACTGTGATGAACGGCTTTGAGCAGTTTGGCTTGAAAGGCAACATGCCATGGACCATCCGGCGTGACAAACCCGACCACGCCTACTTAAAGCCGGCCGCCCAATGCAAGCCGATTGACTATCCGAAGCCGGACGGCAAGCTCACTTTTGATCGCCTCTCCAGCGTTTTCATCAGCAACGTCAATCATGAAGAGAACCAACCTGCGCATCTGACTTTGAGGGACGCCAGTGTTCCGGTGGAGATCAACCTCAAAGAGTATGCCGGGCCCGAGGCTCGCTACTGTCCGGCGGGGGTTTATGAGTTCATCAAGAACGATGATGGCAGCGACCGCTTGCAGATCAATGCCTCCAACTGCGTGCACTGCAAAACATGTGACATCAAGGACCCGACGCAAAACATCGTCTGGGTCACTCCTGAGGGTGGTGGCGGACCCAATTACGCGGGGATGTAGGCGGCGACCAGAGTTACCTCTGATCCGTTATGCTCCCGCGGCAACGGGAGATATCCATGGTTTTTTTTAATAGGCTTGTCCGCTGGTCGACAACGGTCGCAGCAACAGTCCTGATTGCCACTAGCAGCATCGCGCTGGCGCAGGCACAGACGGTTCAGCACCAGGTCGAGGTGGCCGCGATCCCAGTCGGTGTGATACGTGTTCAAACCGTCGAGGGCATCACCGAGTACCGGCTTGCCAATGGGCTCAAAGTGCTGCTGGCTCCCGACCTCTCCGACGACCGGGTCAGCGTCAACCTGACTTATCTGGTGGGCTCGCGGCACGAAGGATATGGTGAAACCGGCATGGCCCATCTGCTGGAGCATTTGATGTTCAAGGGCAGTCCCGGCACAGCCGACCCGAAAGCAGAATTTCGCAAACGCGGTTTCACCTTCAACGGCACAACCAATTCTGACCGAACCAACTATTTCGCCACTTTTGTCTCCAGCCAGGAATCCCTGGATTGGTACCTGGGTTGGCAGGCCGACGCCATGGTCAACAGTTTCATTGCCAAGAAGGACCTGGACAGCGAAATGACGGTAGTGCGCAGCGAGTTCGAGATCGCCGGCAACAATCCTTTTGCAGCCCTGTCGCAGCGCGTCATGGCGGCCGCCTACCCCTGGCACAACTACGGCAAACCAACCATTGGCAACCAGTCCGACATTGAAAACGTCGACATCACGCATTTGCAGGCGTTCTACCAGCGTTATTACCGGCCTGACAACGCCGTGCTGATCGTGGCTGGCAAATTTGACCTGGCCAGCACGATGGCCGGCATCCAGCGGTCCCTGGGCCAATTGAAGAAGCCGGGCATACCAGTGCCGCAAACCTACACGCTGGAACCGGCGCAGGATGGCGAACGCAGCGTGGTGGTACGACGACCGGCGCCAAGCCAGTTCATCCACGCCAGCTACCATGGACCAGCGGCCCTGCACCCGGATCAAATTCCATTGGCAGTATTGACCACGGCCTTGAGCGACGCCCCTTCCGGACGCCTGCACAAAACGCTGGTAGAAAGTAAACTGGCGCAAGCGGCCTTTGCCGGAGTGAATCGCCAACGCGAGGCTTCAAGCATTGTTTTCGGCACGGTATTCGGTCCGGATGACGATCCGGCACAGCGCCAGTCGTTGCTGCTGGGCATTACCGAAAATATGCTCAAAGAACCGCTTCGCCAGGATGAGTTTGACCGCGCCAGGACGAGGTTGGAGAAGAACGTGGAACTGGCCTTTGCCAATGCTGGCGCCGTTGCCAACGCTGCAGCGCACTTTGAAGTGATGGGTGACTGGCGGGCCGTATTTGTCGATCGCGAGCGCCTGAAAGCCGTCACGCTCGACGATGTCAATCGGGTTGCACACACCTATCTGCTGGCAAGCAACCGGACGCTGGGTCACCTGATCCCCACCCAGTCACCGGTGCGCGCGCCTCAGATCGCAATGCCCGATGTTGCGGCCTACCTGCAGGGTTTTGCGCTTAGCGAGAACGGCATGGAGTCGACCGCCTTCGATTTCAGCACGCCATCGCTGCATGAAAAGGTGGTGTTTGCAGCGACCCCTGATGGCATCAAAGCTGCAGCTTTGCCCAAGCCGGTGCGCGGCGATCTGGTGCAAGTGAACATTGCATTCAAGTTCGGCAATCGGCAATCACTGATGAGCCAGGGTCCTGCTGCCATGATGGCCAACGCCATGCTGCTCAGAGGCACACCCAAAATGACGCGCCAACAAATCCAGGACGAGTTGATCAGACTGGGTGTCGCGCTGAACATGAGCTTTGGCGATGAGGGTGGCGGCGTGTCGCTAACCGCAAAAAAAGTGAACTTCAAACCAGCTTTGGAACTTGCCTTGCATTTGCTGAAGGAGTCGAACTTTCCCTCAGTCGAGTTTGAAGAAGTGCGCAGCGCCTGGGTCAAGAACATCGAGGGCCAGATGAAGGACAAGTCGGCCCGCGCGAACAACGCCTGGAGCCGCTATGGCAATAGCTACTTGCGCGGCGACCCACGATACACCCCGACGCTGGAAGAGTCTCTGGAAGAAGTGAAGTCCGTCACGCGCGACCAGGCGTACGCGTTTTACCGCCGCTTCTACGGCGCACAAAATGCCCAGGTCAGTTTATTGGGGCCCGTGGATGTGCACGAGTATCAGCAATTACTGAGCACCGCGCTGGACGGCTGGCATGCGCCGGAACTTTGGCGCCGCGTCGAGCGACCCCTGATTGACGTGGCGCCGACACGGCTTGTTTTTGATACGCCCGATAAAACCAATGTCAGCCTGCGTGCCAAGCAGGGCGTGCCGGTTTGCGCACACGGCATGGATTCCGACTACTTCGCAATGGAACTCGCAACGCGCATTTTTGGCGGCGGACCAGGTTCTCGCCTGTGGGTGCGTCTGCGCGAGGCCGGTGGGTTGAGCTACAGCGCAGGCGCTGGTTTTGGCGCCAGCCCATATGAGCGCAGCGGCAGCATTTCCATGAGTGCCGAAGTGGCGCCGCAGAACGTCAGCATTGCCGACAAAGCGTTACAAGACGAACTGGCACGAACTGTTGGCGAAGGGTTCACTGCGACCGAGGTCGAAACCTTCAAACGCCAAACCCTTGCCGACCGCTTGCGCTCACGTTCCGGCGATGGTTGGGCCATGAGTTTCATGTCAGGTCAGTTGGAATTCGCCTATCCGAAAGATGAACGCGAGAAGAACGACGCGCTGATTCAATCTTTCACACCTGAACACATCAACACCGTATGGCGCAAATATGTGCATCCGGAAAAATGGGTGTGGGGAATTTTCGGCGACCAGTCGAAAATCAAATAGCGTTGTGCCGACAAATCAGGAAAGCTATCCACGAACGTAGGGCTCACCTTTATTGACAACCATCCGGGCGAAAACCCCAATACGGTAAAGCCCAGTACCTCGGCATAATCATCAGTTGAAAAATTACACCCGGAGACATCCATGAAACTTCACAGCTTTTTCATCAGTTTGACACTGGCTGCAGGCTTGGTCGCCACGGCGGCGGCTCAAACCAGCATGAAAATCAGTATTTCGACAGCCCAAAATTCCCACCAGGGTGTGGGCATTGACACCTTCGCAAAAGAAGTCGAAAAGCGCACCGGTGGACGCTACAAGGTGCAAACCTTCTACAACGGCTCGCTCGGTGGCGAACGGGAGTCTGTCGAAGCGGTGCAGTTGGGTACCCAGGAGTTGACTTTTACCTCTACCGGGCCGATACCCAACTTTGTGCCAGATGCAAAGATTCTGGACATCCCCTTCTTGTTTCGCGACAAGGCGCACGCACGCGCCGTATTGGACGGGCCGATTGGCCAGGAAATGCTGGTCAAATTCGACTCCAAAGGCTTCAAGGCGCTGGCCTGGGCCGAAAACGGCTTTCGGCACATGACCAACAGCAAGCGTGCAGTCAACACCCCGGACGACCTCAAGGGTCTAAAAATGCGCACCATGGAGAACCCGGTGCACGTCGCCGCCTACAAGGGCTTTGGCATCATCACCACGCCGATGGCTTTCCCGGAAGTATTCACAGCGCTGCAACAGGGCACCGTGGACGGCCAGGAGAACCCGCTTTCGGTCATCATGTCGGCCAAGTTTGACCAGGTACAAAAGCACCTCAGCCTGACCGGCCACGTCTATTCGCCCTGCGTCTTCCTGATGAACAAAGCGTCCTTTGACAAACTCAGCGCCGCCGACAAACAGGCCTTCCTGGAAGCCGCCAAAGAAGCCGCCAAGGCCAACCGCGCACGGGTCGATGCGGACGACGCCAGCGGCGTCGCGGATCTTCGCGCCAAGGGAATGAACGTGGTTGAAAACGTTGACAAGGCCAAGTTTGTGGCGGCACTCGGTCCGGTGAACGCCGAGTTTGAAAAGCAGTTCGGCAAAGCCAATATCGACAAGATTCGCAACTACAAGTGAAGAAGATCTTCCTCACGCTGGAGCACTACACAACGGGTTTTGCCATGCTGGTGGCCTGCGCCATGATGGCCGTGGCGGCCAGTCTGGGCTTGTTCCAGATCATCATGCGTTTTGTTGTGGAGGCGCCAGCCGAGTGGACCGAGGTGCTGATCCGGTTCAGCCTGATCTGGATGGTATTCATGGGCATCCCGGCCGCCTTTCGCCTGGGTGCCATGGTCAGTGTGGATGTGGTTTACCGCTGGAGCCCACCCCGTATCAAACGTGTACTGGACTGGTTGGTCAGCGGCGCTGCACTGACACTGATCACCATCATCATCTGGTGGGGCTGGGACTACGCTCAAAAGGGGCGGGTCCAGACCGTCATCGGGCTGGAAGACGTCTCCATGTTCTGGGCCTACCTGGCCTTGCCCGTTGGCGGTTTTTTTTCCATCATCGGCATCCTCGGCAACCTGATTGACCCACAACGCCTGGAACTGGAAACGGCTCAATGACTATTGTTATGTTGACGACCATGGTGCTGTGTTTTGCACTCACCATCTCGGTCGCGGTGTCGATTGGTCTGGCTTCCATTCTGGGCATGCAGGCCAGCGACGCTCACATGCTGATCTCGGTGAAAGAGATGTTCAATTCGATCAACCGGTTTCCGCTGGCCGCCATTCCGTTTTTCATTCTGGCGGGCAACATCATGGAAACCGGTGGCATCTCGCGTCGCCTGGTTGAATTTGCCAAGAGCATTGTCGGTGGCGTTCAGGGCGGCCTGCCCATGACCTGTGTGCTGACCTGCATGATTTTTGGTGCCGTCTCGGGCTCTTCAGTAGCGACCACCTTTGCCATTGGCACGGTGCTGATTCCGGCGCTCATCAAGCATGGCTACCCGATTACCTACGCAGCGGCACTGCAGGCCACCAGTGCCGAGTTAGGCGTCATCATTCCACCCTCGATCCCGATGATTCTGTACGGGGTCAGCGCCGAGGTGTCAATTGGTGAACTGTTTATCTCCGGCTTCGGCCCGGGCATCCTGATTGGTGGCGTGCTGATGCTGTTTGTCTTCATCAACTGCAAGTTCAGGGGCTGGGGCAAAAGTGACGGCGACGGCCGTCTAAGTTTTGGCAAGGCAAGCTTGCAGGCCGGCTGGGCACTGCTGATGCCGGTCATCATCCTGGGCGGCATCTACGGCGGCATTTTCACCCCCACCGAGGCTTCGGCCGTGGCGGTGTTCTATGCGCTGGTCGTGGGCATGCTGATCTACCGTGAAATCAAACTGAGGGATCTGCTCATCATCCTGCGCAAGTCGGTCATGTCCAGCGCTGTGATCATGTTCATCATCGCCAACGCCGGTCTGTTCGCGTTCCTGATCACGCGCGCCGGTGTACCCGACGCAATTGGTCACTGGCTGCAGGAAGTGCTGAAGACTCCTGGGTACTTTCTGCTGGGTGTGAATGCCGCCCTGTTCCTGATTGGCATGTTCATCGAGACCAGCGCCGCCATCATTGTGCTGGCGCCCATTCTGGCGCCAGTGGCGCAGCACTTTGGCATCGATCCCGTGCACTTTGGCCTGGTGATGGTGGTGAATCTGGCGCTCGGCATGATCACGCCGCCATTTGGCGTGAACCTGTTTGCGGCTTGCACGGTGGCGCGCATTTCGTTGGACCGCATCATCAAGGAGTTGGTGCCTTTTGTGCTGGTGGTGCTTGGCTGCCTGATGGTCATCACCTATGTGCCGGCTATCTCCCTGACCTTGCGCGATCTGGTTTACGCAAAATAGTAGAATCCACCGGGTCAGGAGAGAGCCTCCATGAGGAGGCCGCCGAAGGCGCAGGACGGCTGATTGCAGCGGTTTGAACGCTCAGGCAAAAGGACTGACAGACGATAACCGGCCGTGATGTCGGCAGTCGTTTCCCCACTGGAGAGAGGTCAAACCAGATTTGATCCACCGAAGGAGCAAACCGCAGTCTGCCAGTCGACAAGGCTCACACAGACCCGGCGAATCTCTCAGGTAAAGCGGACAGCGGGGGCAGCCCATGGCTTTGACGTCAGTTGAGCTCATGGAACTTGACTTGCCCCTGTTGAACCTCTTTCTGGAATCCGCCCATGACCACCGCACCCGACAACCTCTTAAAAACACCGCTCAACGACTTGCACGTATCGCTGGGTGCCCGCATGGTGCCGTTTGCCGGCTACTCCATGCCGGTGCAATACCCGGTTGGCCTGATGGCCGAGCATCACCACACCCGCAACGCCGCTGGTTTGTTTGATGTGTCCCACATGGGCCAGCTGCGTCTGGTCGGACCGGACGCTGCAGCCGCTTTTGAGACACTGATCCCGGTCGACGTGATCGACCTGGCGGTGGGCAAACAGCGCTACGGCCTGCTGCTCAACGACGCTGGCGGCATCATCGACGACCTGATGTTTTTCAAACGCGAAGAAGACATCTTCGTCATCGTCAACGGCGCCTGCAAGGTCGGCGACATCGCGCACATCCAGGCCAAAATCGGCACGCGTTGTCAGGTGATTCCGATGCCCGAGCGGGCGCTGCTGGCGCTGCAAGGCCCGCAGGCGGTCACCGCCTTGTCGCGACTGGCACCCGGCGTGGAGAAACTGGTGTTCATGACCGGCGGCCACTTCAGGGTGCAGGCGGGCGATCAAGGCATTGAAGTATTCCTCACGCGCAGCGGCTATACCGGCGAAGATGGCTTTGAGCTCTCGGTGCATGAAGCACAAGCCGAAGCACTGGCGAAGGCATTGCTGGCACAACCCGAAGTCAAGCCGATCGGCCTGGGTGCGCGCAACTCGCTACGTCTGGAGGCCGGCCTGCCGTTGTATGGCAATGACATCGACAGCACCACCACCCCGGTCGAAGCCGGTCTGAACTGGGCCATGCAAAAAGTACGGCGCAGCGACGGCGCGCGAGCTGGTGGCTTTCCGGGTGCTGCAAAAATTCTGGCACAACTTGCCGGTGGGTCAAGCGCCCCACAACGAAAACGTGTTGGACTGGTGGCGCTGGAACGCGTGCCGGTACGAGATCACACCGAACTGCAGGATTTGAGCGGCCAGCGCATTGGTGAAGTCACCAGTGGCCTGCTTGGACCCACCTTCGACAAGCCGGTGGCGATGGGCTATGTGCCACCCGCGTTCGCAGCACTGGGAACCAAGATCAACGCCATCGTGCGTGGCAAACCGGTGCCCATGGAAGTGGTTGCCATGCCCTTTGTGCCAACCCGCTATTTCCGCGGTTGATCCGCCCGCTTTTAATTTTCTGATTTCATTGCCATTACTTTTTTTGGAGAACACCCATGACGATCAAATACACCCCTGACCACGAATGGCTCAAAGTTGACGGCGACAGCGCCACCGTCGGCATCACCCACCATGCACAAGACGCGCTCGGCGATGTGGTGTTTGTCGACCTGCCTGAAGTCGGCAAGTCTTTCGCTGCCAAAGAGATTGCCGGCGTTGTGGAGTCGGTCAAGGCGGCGGCTGACGTTTATATGCCGGTCAGTGGCGAAATCACCGAGGTGAACGAAGCCTTGCGTGCCGACCCTTCCCTGGCCAACAGCGACCCGCTGGGTGCCGGCTGGTTCTTCAAGGTCAAACTCGCCAACCCGGCCGAACTCGACGCCTTGATGGACGAAGTTAGTTACAGCACATTTTCCGCGCACGTTTGAGGCCCCCACGCTGGTCGCTTCGCGTACTGCGCTGCCCCCCGAGGGGGCTAATTTTTCTAGGGGCGGGCCGTCGAAAAATTGCCGCTCCTACCAAACCGAGATGGAAGAAACTATGCTGACGCAAACCACAAAACCATTGGCAGAACTCGAAAACGCCAGCGAATTTATCGCCCGCCATATTGGCGTCGATGCGGCCGACGAAGCCAAGATGCTCAAAGTTGTTGGAGCGACATCCCGACGCGAGCTCATCGATGGCATCGTGCCGCGCTCGATTGCGCGCAGCAGCAAGATGGCCATCCCGGCGGCCGTGACGGAAGCCGCGGCACTGGCCGAACTGAAGGCGATTGCGGCCAAAAACAAGATATTCAAAAGCTATATCGGCCAGGGCTATTACGACACCCACACACCGGGCGTGATTCTGCGCAACATTCTGGAAAACCCGGCCTGGTACACCGCCTACACACCTTACCAGGCCGAGATCAGCCAGGGCCGCATGGAAGCGCTGGTGAACTTCCAGACCATGGTCTGTGACCTGACCGGCATGCCGATGGCCAATGCCTCGATGCTGGACGAAGCCACGTCGGCGGCCGAGGCCATGACCCTGGCCCTGCGTGTTGGCAAGTCGAAATCAACCACCTTTTTGGTCGACAGCGAAGTGCTACCACAAACACTGGAAGTGATTCAAACGCGGGCCCGGCCTTTGGGTATCACGGTCAAGGTTTGCGACAGTGCCGAGGTGCTGGCGCAAGACAGCTTTGCCCTGCTTCTGCAATACCCTGGCGTTAGCGGTGTGGTCCGCGATGACCGCGCGTTGATTGCCGCTTACAAGGCCAAAGGCGGTGTCGTCATCGTGGCCGCCGACCTGCTGGCGCTGACCCTGCTCACGCCACCGGGCGAACTGGGCGCCGACATTGCCGTCGGTACCACTCAGCGCTTTGGCATGCCGCTGTGCAACGGCGGTCCACATGCCGCCTACATGGCTTGCCGTGACGAATTCAAACGCTCGATGCCGGGCCGTCTGGTGGGTGTCAGTGTCGACGTGCATGGCAACCCGACCTACCGGCTGGCGCTGCAAACGCGCGAGCAGCACATTCGCCGCGAAAAAGCCACCTCCAACATTTGCACCGCCCAGGTCTTGCCCGCCGTGGTGGCCAGCATGTACGCCGTTTACCACGGCCCGCAGGGGCTCAAGCGCATCGCCCAGCGCGTCGCCGCTTACACCGCCGTGCTGGCGCGTGGTTTGCAAAGCATGGGATATGAGATTGCCAACTCCAGCGCCTTTGACACGCTGACCATCAACACCGCCAGTGCCACCGCATTAATCAGTCATCGGGCTGTCGCTGCCGGCGCCAATCTGCGCCCGGTTTCTGCTACCAGCCTGAGCGTGTCACTGGATGAAACCAGCACCCGCGACAACATCGAGCAGCTCTGGGGCTTCTTTGCCAAAGATGGACAAACATTGCCTAAAGTTGCTTCGTTTGAGAAAGG
>JBAXBQ010000042.1:0-27394 GCA_037141865.1 Comamonadaceae bacterium
CCGGCAAAAGCCGCCAGCATCGGGTCAGCGGGAATGTCACACGTCAAGATGACATCGCGCACACCCGGCATGGCCAGCGCAACGCCGGCGTCGACGCCGCGCAGTTTCCCGTGCGCAACGGTGGCGAGAATAGGTGCCGCGTAGAGCGTGCCGCGCACGACAGCGATGTCGTCGACATAGGTGGCGCCACCAGCCACCTGAGCCAGCGCGCTTTCATGTGTTATCGAACGCCCGCTTTCGAGTGCAGGGTCGGGTGCCGGTGCCTGGCTTGCGGTGTTCATGTCGCCGCTCCCTCAACGGTGAAGGACTCCAGATTGATGTTTTGTACACCCTGACTCTCCAGCCAGAATCGTTGCAGCAAGTTGCCCAGAACCTGCATGCGGTAGGCGCTGGATGCCCGCATATCCGAGATCGGTGAAAACTCGTTACGCAGGGCAGTGCTGGCCAATTGCGCGGTGGCCTGGCTCCAGGCTTGACCTCGCAGCAGTGTCTCAGTTTTGCTGGCGCGCGCCGGTGTGGCGGCGACTCCGCCAACGCCGATTGATGCCGACACGATCTTTTGGCCGCCCAGTTGCAGTTTGACGGCCAGGCAGACGGCGGAGATGTCGTCTTCAAAGCGTTTCGAAATCTTGTAAACGCGTAACAGCTCGCCCGCTGTTGCCTTCGGTACCTTGATCCACGCCAGTATTTCGTCCGCAGCAATCACGTTTTTGCGATAGCCGGTATAGAGCTGCTCCAGGGGCATTTCACGATGGCCGCGAACGGACATCAGCACGACATTGGCCTGCAACGCAATCAGCAGCGGCATCGAGTCTCCGATCGGAGAGCCGTTGGCGATATTGCCGCCCAGCGTGCCAGAGTTGCGCACCGGCAATCCGGCAAAGCGGCTGGCAAAATTGTGCAGCTGAGGGCGCTCGGCCACCAACGCGGCAAAGGCATCGCCAAGTTTCACCGCAGCACCAATCGCGAGGTGGTTGGGGTAGCTTTCAATGCGTTGAAGTTCACGCACCCGGGTCAGATCAATTACCTTGTCAAACTGCATGTGAATCTTGTTGATCCACAACCCCACATCGGTACAGCCCGCCACCAGTTGAGCTTGTGGCTGGGCGGCACGTATGGCCAACAGATTTCTTAGCGTTGTCGGTGACTGATAGGAATCCCTGGTGTCGAGACTGCTTTGGTCCGGCGCAAGCAGCTTCAATTGTTTTAGCAACGCAGTTTCGTCGACAGGCACCAGTGGCAACTGCGCCATCTGCTGTGCCGCGTCCAGGATCGGTCGATAGCCGGTGCAGCGGCACAGATTACCAGACAGTTCTTCCTGCGCCAGTTCGCGGGTGATAGTTTCACCACGGCAAACGTGATTCTGGTACATCGCAAACAGGCTCATGACAAAACCTGGCGTGCAAAAACCGCACTGGCTAGAGTGGCATTGCACCATAGCCGTTTGCGCCGGATGCAGGGTTCCGTCCGGCGCAGCCAGGTCTTCCACTGTCCACACTGCCATGCGATCGACTGAATGTGCCAGGCGGATGCAACTATTGACCGCGCTATATTTGACGCGGCCTCCCACTGCCTCCGCCAGCACCACCGTGCAGGCGCCGCAGTCGCCTTCATTGCAGCCCTCTTTGGTGCCAGAGCTGTTCAGGTCTTCGCGCAGGACTTCCAGCAGGGTGCGGGTCGGTGCTATGTTGGACAGGCGGACAATCTGGCCGCGTCGAATGAACTGAAGGGTTGGGATGTTCATCAGGGTTTTCTCGTATGCAAGAGTTGGACCAAATCAGGGTAAAACATCAGATAGCGCCGACCGCTTTAGGCTAGCATAGGGTATCGGTTGAAACATATTTGGCATCAACTTTGCATGTAATTCTCATCGATCGATACCGCATCTATCAAATGACCACACCAGTAGTATGACAAGCCCACGACTTCAGCTTGAGGGCATCACCAAAAGGTATCCAGGCGTGGTCGCCAACAGCGATGTCAGCCTGACTGTCATGCCGGGAGAAACCCATGCGGTACTGGGTGAAAACGGTGCCGGCAAGTCGACTTTGATGAAAATCATCTATGGTGCCATCAAGCCTGATGCCGGGCGGATGTTGCTCAACGGTCAGAATATGCAGATCCGCAGTCCCAAGGAAGCGCGGGCCAATGGCATCAGCATGGTGTTCCAACACTTCAACCTGTTCGACACCATGACGGTGGCCGAAAACGTTTGGTTGGGACTGACCCGCAGTTCGCTCGAACAGGTCACCGCGAGCATTGTCGCCAAAGCCGCCGAGTACGGGCTCGACATTGATCCGGCGCGACCAGTGCATACTTTGAGTGTGGGTGAGATGCAGCGCGTGGAAATTATTCGCGCTTTGCTGACGCGGCCGGAATTGCTGATTCTGGATGAACCGACCTCAGTGCTTACCCCCCAGGCCGTCGAAAAACTTTTTGTGGTGCTCAAGAAGCTCGCATCCGAGGGCTGCAGTATTTTGTACATCAGTCACAAACTGCATGAGATACGAGAGCTTTGCAATGCGTGTACTGTGCTGCGAGGTGGCAAGGTGACCGGTGTTTGCAACCCGTCGCAGGAATCGAATGCCTCTCTGTCTCGCATGATGATCGGTGCCGAGCCGCCTCAGTTGACCCATCAGCAGCCGAAGCTGGGTGCGCCGGTCTTACGTGTGCAGAATTTGTCGCTGGCCCGCGAAGACCAGTTTGGCGTTGATCTGGATGGCATCTCGCTGCAAGTACGCGCTGGCGAAGTGGTGGGGATCGCCGGTGTTTCCGGCAACGGTCAGAAGGAGTTGTTGTACGCTTTGTCGGGTGAAGACGTACGTTCCAGCACCGGTTCGATCCTGATTGATGAGGCGGATGTGTCGGGATTGCACCCGGGCGGGCGGCGCCGGCTGGGTCTGCATTTTGTGCCTGAAGAGCGCTTGGGCCGCGGTGCGGTGCCAACTTTAAGCCTGGCGCACAACCTCCTGCTGACCCGCAATGAATCGATCTCGCATGCTGGATTTGCGGGCGGCTGGATCAGGGTGGGTCAACTTGAAACCCACGCCGCCAGCATCATCCAACGCTTCAGAGTAAAGGCGGGTGGTCCCCAGGCCGTGGCGCGCTCCCTGTCCGGTGGCAATTTGCAGAAATATATTGTGGGCCGCGAAATAGACGCCAACCCCAAGCTGTTTATTGTGTCGCAGCCAACCTGGGGTGTGGACGTCGGCGCAGCGGCGCAGATTCGTGGCGAAATTCTGGCTTTGCGCGATGCCGGTTGTGCCGTGCTGGTGGTCAGCGAAGAGCTCGAAGAGTTATTTGAAGTCAGCGACCGAATGCATGTCATTGCACGCGGACGGTTGTCACCGTCGGTACCAATCGGCCAAGCCACGGTCGAAAAAATTGGCGAGTGGATGAGTGGTCTATGGAACCCGCTTGAGGTGGCACATGCTTAAGCTCGAAGCCAGGCCGCAACCGTCCGCACTTTGGGGTTATACCTCGCCCGTGCTGGCACTGTGCGTCACTGTCATCATCGGCGTGGCGTTGTTTGCGGCTTTGGGGAAAGACCCGGTGGGCGGACTGAGGGTGTTTTTCTGGGAACCCATCAGGAGTCCCTATGCGCTGGGTGAATTGGCGGTCAAAGCGACACCTTTGCTGTTGATTGCTTTGGGTCTGGCGGTGTGTTTCCGCTCCAACGTATGGAACATAGGTGCCGAAGGGCAATATGTTTTGGGCGCCATTGCAGCCAGCGGCATGGCACTGTTGGCGGACAAGACCATGGGTACATGGATTGTCGCTGCCGTTTTAATGGCGGGTATTTTGGGTGGCATGTTCTGGGCCGGCATCACGGCCTGGTTGCGCGACCGCTTCAATGCCAATGAGATTCTGGTCAGTTTGATGCTGGTTTATGTGGCGGTACAGGTGCTCAGCTACCTGGTGTCAGGCCCCTGGAAAGACCCGCAGGGCTACAACTTTCCGCAGACAAAAACCTTTGATCTGGTGACCCGAATCCCGCGCCTGTTCGCCGGTTCGCGAGTGAGCATTGGCGTGTTCCTGGCTTTGATTGGCGTGCTGGGGACGTGGATATTCCTGTTTCGAACCCGTTCCGGTTTTGCGCAGCAGGTCGGCGGTCTGGCGCCGGCTGCGGCTCGTTATGCCGGGTTTTCTTCGCGCCGTGCCTTGTGGGTTGCCTTGCTGGTGTCGGGTGGCATGGCAGGGCTGGCGGGTGCACTGGAAGTGGCTGGCCCGATCGGGCAACTGACACCCTATGTGCCGGCCGGCTACGGCTTTGCCGCCATCATCGTCGCCTACGTCGGGCGGCTGCATCCGGTGGGCATGGTGTTTTCTGCAATCTTGATGAGCATGTTCTACATCGGCGGTGAACTGGCGCAATCGCGTTTGGGTTTGCCCAAGTCGCTGACGGGCGTGTTTCAGGGTTTGCTGCTGTTCACCTTGCTGGCGTGCGACACGCTGGTGAATTACCGCTTGAAGTGGGCCAAATGATGGAATCCTACGCATTGCTGATTGCCGCCACGCTGAACGCTGGCACGGTGCTGGCATTGGCTTCTTTGGGGATGCTGATCAATGAGAAAGCGGGCATCGTCAACCTCGGTGCCGAGGGCATGATGCTGTGTGCTGCCATTGCCGGTTTTGCCGGCGTTGTCCATTCCGGTCATGACCTGATTGGATTTGCCGCCGGTATCGGAGCGGGTGCGTTGCTGGCCCTTATTTTTGGTGCGCTGGTGATCTGGCTCAACACCAATCAGTACGCAACGGGTTTGGCAGTCAGCCTGTTCGGGGCCGGTTTTTCTGCCTTTGTCGGTATCAGCTATGTGCAGGAAAAGATCCCCGAGCGCCCCAGTTTTGCCATTCCATATCTGTCTGACATTCCATGGTTAGGCTCGGCTCTGTTCAAGCACCATCCACTGGTGTACCTGACCGTTTTATTTGCACTGGGGTTGATCTGGTTTTTGTACAGAACGCGAGCCGGCCTGGTATTGCGCAGCGTTGGAGAAAACCCGGAATCGGCGCACGCGCTGGGTTATCCGGTGCGCCTCATTCGTCTGTTGGCGGTGGTCGCCGGTGGCGCGTTGTGTGGCCTGGCCGGTGCCTACATTTCGATCGTCTACACACCATTGTGGGTGGAGGGGATGGTAGCTGGTAAAGGATGGATTGCCCTGGCTTTGACGACTTTTGCCACTTGGCGGCCAGCACGGGTTTTGCTCGGTGCTTACCTGTTTGGTGGCGTGACCATGCTGCAGTTCCACCTGCAAGGTGTCGGTGTCGAAGTTCCAAGTCAGTTTTTGACCATGTTGCCTTATGTGTCGACGATTGTGGTGTTGGCGCTGATTTCACGCAACCCTCAGTGGATTCGCATCAATATGCCAGCATCGATTGGCAAACCCTTTTACCCCGGTGGCTGAGTACCGTACATAATTCAACTTTTCTTAACCCGTCGTAACCCCCAAAGAAGGAATTGACATGATCGACCCGAAAAAACGTTCACTGCTGAAAATCGCGGCACTCTCGGCCGTGGCCAGTGCTGTGCTGATGGGATGTGGCAAAAAAGAGGAACCCGCGCCAGTGGCCGCGCCGGCGGCGGCGGCGTCCGCGCCCAAGGCCGAGCCACTCAAAATTGCATTTGCCTACGTTGGCCCGGTGGGCGACGGTGGCTGGACTTTTGCACATGACAACGGCCGCAAGGCGTTGGAAAAAGAGTTTGGCGACAAGATCAAAACTTCGTTTGTCGAGAACGTTCCTGAGTCTGCCGACGCCGAGCGTGTCATTCGCGACATGGCGGCGCAAGGCAACAAGCTGATTTTCGGCACTACCTTTGGGTACATGGAACCGATGCTCAAGGTCGCCGCCGATACCAAGAATGTCAGGTTCGAACATGCGACCGGCTACAAGCAGGCAGAGAACATGCGCACCTATGACAGCCGCACATACGAAGGCGCCTATATGGCCGGTGTGATTGCCGGCAAGATGACCAAGTCCAACACCCTGGGTGTGGTGGCATCGGTGCCAATTCCTGAAGTCATCCGCAACATCAACAGCTTTACACTGGGTGCACAGTCCAGCAACCCCAAGATCAAAACCAAGGTGGTGTGGGTCGGCGAATGGTTCAATCCCCCCAAGGAAACCGAAGCGGCCACATCGCTGATCAACGGCGGCGCTGACGTGTTGTTCCAGAATACCGATTCACCGGCCGTGCTCAAGACCGCCGAGGCAAAAGGAAAACGTGCCTTCGGCTGGGATTCCGACATGACCGCCTACGGCCCGAAAGCGCATCTGGCCTCCAGCGTGATCAATTGGGGACCGTACTACATCAAGGCCACCAAAGAAGCGCTCGATGGTTCCTGGAAGGGCGGCACTGGCGCCTGGTGGGGTGTGAAGGAAGGTGCCATCGATATCGTCTCCATCGCTGGGGACGTTCCGGCAGAGACTAAAGCCAAGGTGGAAGAAGTCAAAAAAGGCTTGACCGACGGCAGCTTCTCCATCTGGAAAGGCCCAATTACAGACAACACCGGCAAGGTTCAGGTCGCCAAGGACAGTGTCGCGGATGACAAATTTCTGGGTGGCTTAAACTTCTACGTGAAGGGCGTCGAGGGCAAAGTCCCTGGTAACAAGTAAACTGCAACTTGGGAATAAGCGCCGCCTTCGGGTGGCGTTTTGCTGCGCCATTCGGACCGCTCAGAAACTTTACCGATTTCAGCAAACCAACTTGGACTTGGGTTCTCTAGGGATACCACCAAGCCTGTTTCAACTGTTGATTCGGTAAAATCAAACGGCAAGGTCGTTGTTAAATGTCGGTCTTGAGCATTCTTTTTTATCACTTAGGAAAATTTATGAGTAACCGTCGCGAATTTATTGCTCAACTCAGCTTGGGCAGCACGGCTCTGGTAGCCGGTAGCGCTGCCATGGCCCAGGGTGCCATGGTTTTGGAGACAGATCCGACGGCCGGCGCACTAGGTTACAAGGCAGACGCCAGCAAAGTGGATAAAGTTAAATTTCCCAAGTTTGCGGCTGGACAGAACTGTGGCACTTGCCAGCTTTACACCGGCAAGGCAGGCGCGGAGACTGGTCCGTGCGCTTTGTTTGCTGGCAAGCAAGTGTCGGTCAAAGGCTGGTGCAGCGCGTACGCCAAGAAGGCCTGACGCTCTGCATTTCTCGGGGAATGCAGTTACAGGAGATTCTCTATTCCCAAGGTTTTGGAACCCGGCGCGTCTGTGCCGGTTTGGTCCAGCAAGGGTTGGTCCAGGTTTATGACTCAAATGAGGCTACAGCCCCGGTTACTGTTGCGCAGGCAGCCGCTGAATTTGTAGCATCTGGTTTGCGTTTTCGAGTTCAAGGTTTGGATTGGTCGTATCACGAGAAGGCCTATCTGATGCTGCACAAGCCGCTTGCCACTGAGTGCTCTCAAAAGCCTTCGACTTATCCCAGTATTTATACGTTGCTGCCGTCGCCGCTGCGCTTGCGCCCGCAAAAGGGCGCCGTGCAGGGTGTTCAGGCTGTCGGTCGACTTGATCAGGACACGACCGGACTGCTGCTGTTGACCGACGACGGAAAATTTATTCACCGAATGAGTTCCCCGCGCCATCATGTGCCCAAGGTCTACGAGGTCTCGGTAAAACATCCGCTGGACGATCCACAAATCAAAAAGCTGCTGGCGGGAGTCGTGCTGGACGATGACCCCAAGCCGGTGCGCGCGGCGGCCTGTGAAGCCATCGACAGTCATCGCTTGCGCCTGACGCTGACCGAGGGAAAGTACCATCAGGTTAAGCGCATGGTGGCGGCGGTGAGTAACCGCGTCGAGGCATTGCACCGCTCCCAAATTGGCGGTTTGCGGATGCCAGATGATTTGGCGCCCGGTCACTGGCGCTGGTTGAACGCTGCGGATCTGGCCAGCGTTGCTGGCTGATTCGCGTTGGTCCAACTGCCACCAGCGGTTATGCTTGATTCATGACGTTACTTCTGGATTCCTTCTGGCGCGCACTGGCCTATTGCGTGCGTCCACGAGTGATTGCCTTGTCATTTTTTCCGCTATTGCTGATGGTGGCAATGGCACTGGGTTGGGGTTATTTTTTTTGGGAAGGTACTCTGGACTGGGTGCGTGGGGCGCTTGAATCCTCATTGTTTGTCAACAATGTATGGGTCTGGTTGCAGAGCGTGGGTGCAGGCAGTCTCAAAATGGTCCTGGCGCCTTTGATAGTCGTATTTTCAGTGACTCCCATCATTGTGGTGCTGTCGTTACTGATGGTGGCCGTATTGATGGCGCCGGCCTTGACTTTGCTGGTCGCCGAGCGGCGGTTCCCACACCTGGAACATAAACAGGGTGGCTCACTTTGGTTCAGCGTGTTGTGGTCACTGGGTTCAACACTGCTGGCTCTGATCGCCATGGTCGTTTCAATTCCCTTTTGGTTGGTGCCGCCGTTGATTCTGGTGATACCGCCATTGATCTGGGGCTGGCTCACCTACCGGGTGATGGCGTTTGATGCACTGGCGGAGCATGCCAGTTCCGAAGAACGGCGCGAGATTTTTAAGAAGCATCGACCCTGGTTGCTCGGTATCGGTGTTTTTTGCGGCTATCTGGGAGCGGTGCCCAGCCTGATCTGGGCGTCGGGGGCACTCCTGGTCACCATGTTTGTGATTCTGGTGCCGCTGGCGATCTGGCTTTATACGCTGGTGTTTGCGTTTTCGTCTCTCTGGTATGCGCACTATTGCCTGGCTGCTTTGCAGGCTTTACGGGCCGGCAAAACCCCGCTGGTGGTCCCGCCCGTCAGCAGCACAGCCAGCTTGATGGGTGTCGAGGCGCTACCATTAAAGAATGAAAAATATTTCCCCGGCGACCCCTCCTGATCGCATGACGCCAGGTTTTGGCCTGATCGTCATTGGCGACGAAATCCTTTCCGGCAAGCGTGCGGACAAGCATATGGCTAAAGTCATCGACTTGCTTAAGGCGCGTGGCTTGCCACTCGACTACGCTGAATATGTCGGCGATTCGCCGCAACGCATAGCAGCGACACTTAAACGTGCCTTCGCTTCGGGCGATGTGGTTTTTTCAACCGGCGGTATCGGCGCGACGCCAGACGACCACACGCGCCAGTGTGCCGCCAAGGCTTTGGGTGTGGATCTTGTGCTGCACCCAGAGGCGGAGACACTGATTCGCCAGCGCATGCAGGACCTGGCATTGGAACAGGGCACACCGTATGAACCCGATCGGCCGGATAACATTCACCGCTTGAACATGGGAGTGTTCCCGGTCGGGGCGAAGATCATCCCCAATCCGTTCAACAAAATCCCCGGCTTTTACTTCATGAGGGAGCGTGGGGGCGTATTTTTCGTGCCGGGGTTTCCTGTGATGGCCTGGCCCATGATCGAATGGGTGCTTGACACGCTATACCGGCAGTTGTTTCGAACCTCCTCCTGGATCGAGAAATCTGTCATTGTGTTTGGTGCGATGGAGGCCGCCTTGACCCCTCTGATGGAAGAAGTCGAGCGCAACTACGCAGGTGTCAAGGTCTTCAGTCTTCCCAGTGTGGACCATCCGCAGTACGGTCGCCACATCGAGTTGGGAGTCAAGGGTCAGCCTGCTTTGGTGGCCCAAGCCTACCCCGCCCTGTTAGCTGGTCTGCGGGGTTTCAATGCTTCACTTGGTCCCGAATTGGTGCAAAAATAGACAAGCCAATTTGGTGCGGGATAATATTGCACCACACTAGTGCTAACGGTGCCCGGTCCAAGACGGACCAAGCTGCGACCTTCCTTGAACCAAGGTGCATGCGTGCTGAAACTCAGGGCAAAATACATGGGTAGGTGGTTTTATGCCAATGCTCGAATTGGCACAAAAACTGCATTCGTAAGTGGGTAACTTTTTCAACAACGATCCAACCAGGAGTATTTGATGGCCAAGACCGTCGCAGACGTCATGAAGATGGTGAAAGATAACGAAGTCAAGTTTGTTGATTTCCGTTTCACTGATACCCGTGGCAAAGAACAGCACGTGACCGTGCCTGTTTCCCATTTTGACGAAGATAAATTCACCGCCGGGCATGCGTTTGACGGCTCATCTGTGGCTGGCTGGAAGGGTATTGAAGCCTCCGACATGCAATTGATGCCGGATCCCGCGACCGCCAATATTGATCCTTTTTTCGAAGAAACCACGATGTTCCTCAGTTGCGACGTGGTGGAGCCCAGCGACGGCAAGGCCTACGACCGCGATCCACGCTCCATTGCCAAGCGCGCTGAAGCCTATCTCAAAGCCTCGGGCATGGGTGATACCGCCTACTTTGGGCCTGAGCCAGAATTTTTCATCTTTGATGATGTGCGCTGGAACACCGACATGTCGGGCACTTTCTTCAAGATCGACGAATACGAAGCGCCATGGAATTCAGGCAAAAAGATCGAAGGTGGTAATCGCGGTCACCGCCCGACTGTCAAAGGCGGTTACTTCCCCGTGCCACCGGTTGACAGTACGCAGGACATGCGCGCTGAAATGTCCTTGATTCTGGAGTCATTGGGGATACCGGTTGAAGTGTTTCACCACGAGGTGGCAGGTGCAGGTCAGAATGAAATCGGCACCAGGTTCAGCACCCTGGTGCAACGCGCCGACTGGACGCAGATCCTCAAATACGTGGTGCAAAACGTGGCCAATGCCTATGGCAAAACGGCCACTTTCATGCCTAAGCCAATTGTTGGCGACAACGGTTCCGGCATGCACGTGCACCAGTCAATCTGGAAAGATGGCAAAAATCTGTTCGCTGGCGACGGCTATGCCGGTCTGTCGGACTTTGCACTCTACTATGTGGGTGGCATCATCAAGCACGCACGGTCCCTGAACGCCATTACCAACCCCGGCACCAACAGCTACAAGCGTCTGGTTCCTGGCTACGAAGCGCCAGTGAAGCTGGCTTACTCGGCCAAAAATAGATCAGCCTCGATCCGCATTCCCTATGTGGCCAGCCCCAAAGCGCGTCGCATTGAAGCGCGTTTCCCCGACCCACTGATGAATCCCTACCTCGGCTTTGCCGCCTTGATGATGGCGGGTCTGGACGGTGTGGAAAACAAGATCCACCCGGGTGAAGCGGCGACCAAGGATTTGTACCATTTGCCGCCAGAAGAAAATGCAAAGATCCCGACCGTTTGCCACAGTCTGGACCAGGCGCTGGACTGCCTTGACGGCGACCGCGCTTTCCTGACCAAGGGCGGTGTCTTCACCGACACCATGCTGGATGCCTACATCGAGCTGAAGATGGGAGAAGTGACGCGCTTGCGCATGGCGACCCATCCGATCGAGTTCGAAATGTACTACTCTCTTTAAATCATTACAGTTTGTGGTAAAAAAGGACGGCTTTGGCCGTCCTTTTTTCGTTGTGAAAATCCTGGATCCAAGTTGCCGGTTGGCAATTGACGCATACTTATGCCCCAGTCCATGCGATTTTATTGAGGCGTGGAAAACGTATGAAACATGCATTTCTGATTTCGGTTGGTGTCGGCGTCTTTATCGCCAACGGCTATGCACAGGAACGCATTTACCGTTGCGGCAATGAGTACACCAACACAGTGCCCAGTACCCAGACGCGCGGCTGCAAGCTGATGGAAGGCGGCAACGTGACCGTTGTGCAGGGTACCCGTCCTGCCGCGTCGGCAGCGCTGCGCAGTGCATCAGGGTCGGCATCAATGTCGTCAGGCGGACAGAGAGTGGATACCGGTGAACAGAAGGCTCGCGATTGGGATTCGCGTCAAATTCTGGAGTCCGAGCTCAAAAAAGCGGAGGCACGCCAAGCCGAGTTGCAAAAGGAGTTCAACAACGGTGAGCCGGAGAGGCGGGGTGATGAAACGCGCAATTACCAGAAGTATCTGGACCGGGTCGCTGAACTCAAAGCCAGTCTGGCACGCAATGAAAGCGATATTGCCGGCATTCGCCGCGAACTCGGTCGCGCTACAGCGGCACCTGCGGCAAAATAGGTGACTTGAACAATCCTGCTCCCCGGTCTTCCAGCGCTAGCGGTTCTGCCGCCTTGTCGGCAACCGTGCGTTTTCAATCGTTTGATCTGCTGGCCACGCTGGTCGCGGTACTGCGTAGCAATGGCGAAGTATCATTTGCCAACGCCGCACTGGAAGATGCTTTGGGCACTTCCAGGCGTTCCATCATTGGAACTTTTTTCCCGGACAGCTTTACCGAGCCGAGCCATTTAAAAAATGCGTTGCAGGGTGCTGGCAGCAATGAATTCGCCGCCATGCGTTATGACGCATGGCTCAAGCGCTTTGGCCGCGATCCACTACAGGTTCATGTGATCGTCACGCAGACTGAAATGGAGGATGAAATCATTGTCGAGTTGTTGCCGCTGGAGATGCAGGCACGGCAGGATCGTGAGGAGCGATTGGCGGAGCAGGCCCAGGCCAACAAGGAATTGATCCGCAATCTGGCGCACGAAATCAAGAATCCGCTGGGCGGCATTCGGGGCGCCGCGCAATTGCTCGAGATGGAGATCGAATCGCGCGAGCTTACCGAATACACGCAAGTCATTATTCATGAAGCTGATCGACTGCAGACGTTGGTGGACCGCCTTTTGGCGCCACACCGGCACCCGCACCTGGTGGGGGACGTCAATATTCACGAGGTGTGCGAGCGTGTGCGTTCACTGATCGCGGCCGAGTTTCCCAAAGGGCTGACCGTTGTGCGCGACTATGACAGTTCAATTCCAGAGTTTCGGGGTGACCGTGAGCAGCTCATTCAAACGGTGCTCAACATTGCGCATAACGCTTGCCAAGCCTTGGCAGAACAGATCTCCGCAGGCCAAGCGGTCCTTACATTTAGCACGCGAATCGCACGGCAAACTACATTTGGAAAACAGCGCTATCGGTTGGCACTGGAATTGCATGTCATCGACAACGGTCCTGGCGTACCGGACTCCATCAGGGATCGCATTTTTTATCCGCTGGTTTCCGGGCGAGAGGGTGGTTCCGGCTTGGGCTTGACATTGGCGCAAACCTTTGTGCAGCAGCACCACGGTTTGATTGAATGCGATAGTGTGCCGGGCCATACAGATTTCAAAATATTGATTCCTTTGCCTTAAGGTGACAAAAAAATATGAAGCCGATTTGGATCGTAGACGATGACCAGTCCATCCGCTTCGTGCTGGAGAAGGCGCTGTTGCGTGAAAACCTGCCAACCCGCAGCTTCACCAATCCGCGTGATGTTCTGAGCGCGCTGTCCACTGCCACCGATGAGAACGGCCCGCAAGTATTGGTCAGTGATATCCGCATGCCCGGTGGCTCGGGCCTGGATTTGCTGGAGAAGGCAAAAGCAAAATACCCCGGTTTGCCCGTCATCATCATGACGGCGTATTCTGACCTTGACAGCGCCGTTTCAGCGTTTCAGGGCGGCGCATTTGAGTATCTGCCCAAACCGTTTGACTTGCCCAAGGCAGTTGAGCTGATCAGGCGTGCGGTGGAAGAAAGCCAGCGCGAAGAAGTTAGTGAGGAGCGCATGGCTGACACGCCCGAAATGCTGGGACAGGCGCCCGCCATGCAGGACGTGTTTCGTGCCATTGGTCGCTTGAGCCAGAGCAACGTCACGGTCATGATCACGGGTGAGTCCGGCTCCGGCAAAGAACTGGTGGCGCGCGCATTGCACAAGCATTCACCGCGGGCCAACGGACCTTTTGTCGCCATCAATACCGCCGCCATTCCGAAAGACTTGCTCGAATCAGAATTGTTTGGTCATGAGCGTGGCGCTTTTACAGGCGCGCAGACCATGCGCCGTGGTCGCTTCGAGCAAGCCGATGGCGGCACGCTGTTTCTGGACGAAATCGGTGATATGCCGTTTGACCTGCAGACTCGTTTGCTGCGTGTTCTTTCCGATGGACATTTTTACCGCGTCGGCGGCCATGGCGCTGTCAAAACCAATGTGCGGGTGATTGCCGCCACGCATCAGAACCTGGAACAGCGCGTTAAGGATGGTGCGTTTCGTGAGGACTTGTTTCATCGACTCAATGTCATCCGGCTGCGTCTGCCTGCCCTTCGCGAACGCACAGAAGATGTGCCGATGCTGACGCGCCACTTTCTGCAACAAAGTGCATCGCAGCTTGGTGTCGAACCGAAGCGAATTTCCGATGCGGCACTGGTTTGCCTGGGCATTTTTTCCTTCCCGGGCAACGTGCGCCAGCTCGAAAATATCTGCCACTGGCTTACCGTGATGGCGCCATCACAGGTGATTGAGCCGAAAGACTTGCCCCCTGAGGTGGGCGTGACTTCGGGCGGTTCGCCCGACCCGCTGGCGCCACTGGCGCCGGACGCAGCCTCTCTCCAGCAGGGGACGTCGGAGCAGGCACCCGCAGTATTTCCTGCAGCACTAGCCCAGTCGGGCGCAAGTATTGTGCTGCCTTTGCAAGCAATCAGCACCGGCAGTTGGGAACAGCGACTCGAGGCAGAAGCAGTTGCTCTGCTGGCGAGCGGTAGAACCGACGTGTGGGACGAGTTGACGCGCCGCTTTGAATCCAGGTTGATTGTCGCCGCCCTGGCCAGTACCCGTGGGCGGCGCATTGAGGCGGCGCAAAAATTGGGTATCGGGCGCAACACCATCACGCGCAAGATTCAGGAATTGGGTCTAGAGTAGCTCCACCAGCACCGGTGCGTGGTCGCTGGGGCGCTCGTTCTTGCGCGGCGTCTTGTCAATGGAACAACGGGTGACCAAGGGCTTGAGCGCATTGCTGACCAGGATGTGGTCAATGCGCAGACCATGGTTGCGGCGAAAACCAAAGTCGCGGTAGTCCCACCACGAATAACTCTTTTCGGGTTGTGGAAAGAGCCGCAGTGCATCGTGTAGTCCCAGCGAGATGAGGGCGCGCAATTGGTAGCGTTCTTCTTCTGTGCAGTGGATGGTGTCTTTCAGGCCAACCGGGTCCCAGACGTCGGCATCGTCAAAAGTAATGTTGAAGTCACCCATCAGCACAAGCTTGGGTCGGCTGACAAGTTCTGCCCGAACCCAATCGCGCAAACCCTTGAGCCAGTTCATTTTGTATTCAAACTTGTCGCTACCCGGCGCCTGACCATTGGGGAAATAGCCGCCAATGACACGAATGCCACTGACCTCGGCGCTGATGACACGTGCCATGTCGTCGGCAAAGCCCGGAATGTTTCTAACGACTTCGGTGGCAGGTGTGCGCGACAGCAAAGCTACACCGTTATAGGTCTTCTGACCGAAGCAATGGGCTGCATAACCAGCCTGCTCAAATGCCTGAGACGGAAACTTGTCGTCCGTCAGCTTGAGCTCCTGCAGTACCAATACATCCACCGGATTGGACTCAAGCCAGTCCAATACCTGTGGCAGGCGCACCGTTAGCGAGTTCACATTCCAGGTGGCAAGTTTCATGCGAGACAGTGATCAGGCTTGCGAACTCGAGGTGCCGCAGCTTTTAGATATGCAAGGCTGCCAGCAAGCCAACCAGCAGTCCGATACCCCCTGCACCAAACATGCCGTACTCCACCCACTTTTTCTTCGTCAGCAGGGCAATGGCCGCCAGCGCGATGCAGACCTGTAGCACTGTGGTGGACTGCGCCCAACGGTGGTGCTGGTGCATTTGCTCGTCGCTTTGTTGGTCCCACTGCGTAGCCTCGGCCTCGAGCTTGTCGGCCACTACCTTGATTTCGGTTTTTTCCTTTTCGTAGCGTTCCACCTTGCCCTGGTAGGTGGCTTTTTTATCTTCCGGCGCCAAATCGCGTGCCAGCTCGGCCAGAGACTGCTTGGTGCTCTTGGCCTGGAAGTAATTCCACTGGTTGGACGCCTCTGTCTTCTTGATGGCGGCGTTGTTCTTGTACAAACCGGCGTTGGCTTGCGTGGCGCCGCCCATGTAACCAAAAATCGCGCCTACGGTGGCAATGATGGCGGTGAACATCGCAATCTGATTGATCATGCCGCCGTGTTCGCCGTTGTGGTCGCCCGCTTGTGCGTGCTCCAGCTCGTGGTCGTGCGGGCCGTGCACGTGAAATCCATTTTCAGACATTTCAAACTCCTGTGTTTTTTCGATAGGTTACAAAACTGAAATTTAAACCGGTGGCCGATATTTTTTTTTCGTGGGCGGTCTCGGTCCACTGCGGTCCGAATTGTGGCGCAAAAGCGTCTCCTTCAAAATGGGCATCAATTTCGGTGACCACTGCGCTGCTGGCCAGTGGCAGCGCCTGGGCGTAAATCTCAGCACCTCCGATCACCCAGGCATCGCAGTCGGCGGGGCACAAACTGCAAGCTTCTTCCAGGGAATGGGCGCAGACTGCGCCCAGTGCCTGAAAGCCGGTCTGACGTGTCACCACCACATTGAGGCGTCCTGGCAGCGGGCGAAATTTGTCCGGCAGCGAATCCCAGGTCTTGCGTCCCATGATGACCGGGCAGCCCAGCGTGGTGCGCTTGAAATGGGCCATGTCCTCCGGCAAATGCCAGGGCAGGGCGTTGTGCTTGCCGATCACGCCATTGGCGGCGCGGGCAAAGATGAGATGAAGTTTCATTTAAACAGCTACCGGGGCCTTGATGGCGGGGTGACACTGGTAGCCGACCACCTCGAAGTCTTCGTAACCGTATTCGAAGATGGATGCTGGGCGACGCCTGATGTTCAGCGTCGGGTAGGCAAAAGGGATGCGGCTGAGCTGCAGTGCAACTTGCTCCTGGTGGTTGCTGTAAATGTGGCAGTCACCGCCAGTCCAGATGAAATCGCCCAGCGCCAGATCGCACTGCTGCGCCACCATGTGGGTGAGCAGTGCATAGCTGGCAATGTTGAAGGGGACACCGAGAAAAATGTCGGCGCTGCGCTGGTACAACTGGCAGCTGAGCTTGGCTTTTTCGTCTGGGTGGGCAGCCGGTGCCACGTAGAACTGGAACAAGGCGTGACAGGGCATAAGCGCCATCTTGCCCAATTCAGCCACGTTCCAGGCGCTGACGATGATGCGGCGCGAATCGGGGTTGGTTCTAAGCGTTTTGATGACTTCGGCAATCTGGTCAATGTGACCACCATCCGGCGTTGGCCAGCTGCGCCACTGCACACCGTAGACCGGACCCAGGTCACCGTCAGGCTTGGCCCATTCGTCCCAAATCGATACGCCTCGTTCTTTCAGCCAGTTGTTATTCGAAGAGCCAGAGAGAAACCACAGCAACTCCTGAACAATGGAGCGCAGATGCACCTTTTTGCTGGTTACAAGTGGAAAACCCTCGTTCAGATCAAAACGCATCTGGTAGCCAAACACGCTTTTGGTGCCGGTGCCGGTTCGGTCAGCCTTGAACACACCGTGGCCGTTCACATGGCGCAGGAAATCTTCGTATTGGGAGCGGATGGGGTGAGAGGTCATGTCAGTCAAGTTAATTTTCCATAGGCGCGTTCAACGCAGGCTATACGCAATTCATAGTGCTGGTACCAGAGAGTTTTTCCGGTTTCCTGTGCGATTCGATGTTCTGCCTGCGAGCGCCATTCGGCAATGGCTTGCAGGCTCGTCCAGTACGAAACTGTAATTCCAAACCCATCGTTGTCGCGAACGCTCTCTACGCCCAGAAAGCCCGGTTGCCCGGCGGCCAGTTCGACCATCCGATCGGACATTTGTCCGTAACCGCTCTCCCCCGCCGTGCGCTGGGACGAAAAAATGACCGAGTAGTAGGGTGGCTCAGGCAGTAACGCGAAGGAGGAGGTGGTCATGTTCAGACTCGGATCACGCGCCCAGGATTCATCAAATTTAGTGGGTCAAGCGCCCGTTTGATAGCACGCATCATCTCTAACGCCACCGGTGATTTGTACCTTTGCAGTGTATCCACCTTCAGGCCGCCGATGCCATGTTCGGCCGAGATGGAACCCTTGAACTCGGCAACAGAATCAAACACCAGACGATTGACATTTTCTTCTTGACTGCGCAAAAAATCTGCTGCATTCACACCCTCCGGCGCTTGCACGTTGTAGTGCAAATTGCCATCGCCCAAATGGCCAAAGTTGACCAGGCGCACGCCCGGGATAAATTTTTGGAGCAAAGAATCGGTGGTCTGGACGAAATCCGCCAGGCGGGATACCGGAATCGATATGTCGTGTTTGATGTTCAGTCCTTCCGCCACCTGCGCCAGCGGAATGCTCTCCCGAATGTGCCAAAGTTGCCGCGCCTGTGACAAATTCCCGGCGACCACCGCGTCAGTGACACAACCCTGATTCAGTGCAGTTTCCAGCAGATGCTCAAATCGGGCTCTCGCATGGGCTTCGGATTCGCGATCCGAGTTCTCCAGCAGTACGCAAAAGGGCGAATCCGAGTGCAATGGCACAGGCAGATGCGGGAAGTGTTTGCTGACCAGACTCAGCGCGAACTGCCCCATGGTCTCAAAACCGGTGAGTCCGGCGCCCAGATGACGGTGTGCCAGACCCAGCAAGGTAACCGCGTGTTCCAGCGACGGCACTGCCGCCCAGGCTGTCAGTTGTGCGGCAGGCAGCGGGTAGAGCTTGAGGGTGGCAGCCGTGATGACGCCCAGTGTGCCCTCAGCCCCGATGAACAGGTCGCGCAGATCGTAGCCCGTGTTGTCCTTGCGCAGGCCGGTGAGTCCGTGCCACAGCTCGCCCTGCGCGGTGACCACTTCAAGCCCAAGGCAAAGTTCGCGCGTGTTACCGTAGCGCAGCACCTGGGTACCGCCGGCGTTGCTGCCCAGGTTGCCGCCGATGGTGCAACTGCCCTCGGACGCCATGCTGAGTGGAAACAGAAAATCTGCGGCTTCGGCGTGTTCCTGCAGGTTTTGCAAAAGGCATCCTGCCTCCACTGTCATGGTCAAATTGTCGGCATCCAGGCTGCGTACGCTGTTCATGCGCTGCAGGCTGAGCACGATCTGGCGACCTGATTCATCTGGGGTTGCGCCGACCACCAGGCCGGTATTGCCGCCTTGCGGCACGATGCTGATACCGCTGTCAGGGTTTGCTTCACGAAATGCCGCGCAGGCTTTGACCACCTGCGCCACTTCATCGGTGCCAGCCGGTCGCACCACTGCCAGCGCCTTGCCATGTGAGCGTTTGCGCCAGTCTTGTTCCCATGCCGTCAGGTCACCATCGGTGTAGACGTGGGCACTGCCGACGATGTGTCGAAGGTCCTCCATCAGCGTATGCATTTCACGATCCTGTTTTGCGTGCGTTGCTCAGGCGCAGCCGAACATGCAGGGCGCAGGCTACAAAAAGTGTCAGGCACAGCAGCAGTTCGACCATGGCCAGGTAGTTGCTTGGTGCTCTGTCGCTATAGGCGCGCACTGCGCCCTCAGCGAAATATAGCCATACCAAAAGGGAGACCCAACGGTAGGTGTACATGCGGTTTTTAAGCAGGCCGGCCAACGGAATGCACAGCGGCAATACTTTGAGCGCCAGCCACGACCCGTGGGGTCGAAGGGGGGCCAGGAACAATTCCCAGGCAAGGCCCAGCAGGATCAATCCGAGCAAGCAGCCGACCGCTAGGTAACGAGTGGTCGCAACCAGCGGGGGAGAATAGTTTTGTTGTGAATTCTTAGACATATTCATTGCAGTGGCATCATAGCGGCCATGAGTTTCCCTGCCAAACAACCCTTGACACTTGCCCAGCGACTGGAAGCCTTGGTCAGACACCTGTCGCACTTTCCCTGGAAGAGTACCGCACACACCCTGCGTGAACGTTTCCGGGAAGACCGTCTGGGCTTGACGGCCAGCAGTCTGACCTTCACCACCACCATCGCGTTGGTACCGTTGATCACGGTAGCGCTGGCAGTTTTCACGGCCTTCCCCATGTTTGCCAAGTTTCAGGACGTGCTGCAAAAATGGCTGCTGGAAAGCCTGATTCCGGACAACATCGCGCGCCAGGTGTTGGGTTACCTGACCCAGTTTGCCGGTAAGGCCAGCAAGCTGGGAGTGGCGGGTGTGGCCCTTTTGTTCACCACGGCATTGGCCCTTATTTTGACCATTGACCGCACGCTCAATAGCATCTGGCGTGTGCGCATCCCTCGATCCATCGGTCAGCGAATACTGGTTTACTGGGCCGGTCTTACGCTGGGACCACTTCTGTTGGGCATCAGTCTCACGCTCACTTCGTATGCTGTTTCTGCCTCCAAAGGGCTGGTAGGTGTCATGCCGGGTGGAGTGCAGTTGCTGTTGGACACGCTGCAGTTTTTCCTGATTGCCTGGGGCATGGCCGCCATGTACCACTATGTGCCCAACACGCAGGTTAAATGGGGGCATGCGTGGGCTGGTGGCTTGTTTGTTTCTGCCGGTTTTGAACTGGCAAAAAATCTGTTGACCCTGTACCTGAGCAAGGTGCCGACTTACTCGGTGGTGTACGGTGCTTTCGCTACGGTGCCAATCCTGCTGATCTGGATTTACATGGCTTGGGTCATCGTCCTGCTGGGAGCCGTCATTGCGGCTTATCTGCCCAGTTTGCTGACGGGTCTGGAGCGCCGAGCCCGCTCGCACGGTTTGCAGTTTCAGTTGGCGCTGGAGACTTTGCAGCAGCTTGATCGGGTGCGAGCTACGGTGGACAAGGGTTTGACAATTCATCAACTCTCGGCGTTGCTGCGAGTGGATGCGCTGCAATTGGAGCCGGTACTGGAATCCCTGTGTGAACTGGACTGGATTGGCCTGCTGCGGGAAGAATTGGACGGCGACGCGGCACGCTTTGTCCTGCTGGCAAATCCGGAAACCACGCCCTTGGCGCCGCTGCTCAATGCCCTGTTGCTGCGGCAGGAAAGCAGCACCGGTAACTTATGGCAAAACGGCCGCTGGGGCGTGATGACGCTGCGCGAGGCGATGTGATTCAGGGTTTTAGAAACCCGGTCAAGGCGGCCAACATCGGTTCGGGCGTCTCGTTCATCTGGTGGTGCCCGCCGGGCAGATAGGCCACTTGGCCGTCAACGGCTCTTTGCACCAGACCCTGAGCCGCTTTGGGTGGTGTCATCTGGTCCACGCGGCCCAGCACAAACAGTACCGGACACTGGACTTGCGCCATGGCAGCTTCACCGTGGCTATAGCTGTCACAGGCTTTGAAACCAGTGTGAAAGAGATTGATGCGGGGGTTGCTGGCCAGTACCCGGCGACCCAGCGCCATGGATGCGCCATAAACCCAGGTGCCAGGCCCCAGCGCGGAGGGCGGTGGCGCCAGCGTCGAGCGCGAAAAAATGTTGACCATCTCCAATGCCTTCATCGGTTCGTTTAGCGAGGCCTCCAGCAGCGCCGCTGACACTTTCATCGGGAAGGCGGTGCCCACCAGCACTAGCTGGCTGACACGATCTGGCGCGCGGGCCGTTGCCTCCAATGCAATCAGGGAGCCAAAGCTGTGGCCGATCAACGCTGCCTGTTTTAGGCCCGCTGCATCCAGCAAGGCGATGACAAAATCAGCGGCGTCTTCTACTGTGGTTGCTGGTTCGCCGGCACTGCGACAGTGACCGGGCAGGTCCACGGCCAGCACGTTCCAGCCGTGATTGGCCAGGTAGCGGCTCTGCAAAATCCACACACTGTGGTCGTTCAGGACACCATGGATAAAGATGACGGTGGGTTTGCTGGCATCAAAAGGTTTGCCACCGGTGTAGCAATAGGTGTTGTGGCCGTTAACTTCAAAGTTCATGCTGTTTTCTCCGCGGCTTTCAGCGCCCGCTTGAGGTCGTCAATCAAGTCCGCCGGGTCTTCCAGCCCGATGGAAAGGCGGATCGTCCCTTGCGTGATGCCGCCCGCTGCCAATGCTTCTTCACTCATGCGAAAGTGCGTCGTGCTGGCCGGGTGAATCACCAGGCTGCGGCAGTCGCCGACGTTGGCCAGATGGCTGAAAATATTGAGACTTTCAACGAATTTCTTGCCCTGCTCCCGGCTACCTTTGAGGTCAAAGCTGAACACTGAACCGGCGCCGCGAGGCAATAGTTTTTGTGCCAGCGCGTGACTGGGATGGCTGGCCAGCAGGGGATGGCCGACGCGCGCCACAAACGCCTGGCTGGACAGGAACTCCACCACCTTTTGGGTGTTGCTCATGTGGCGTTCCATACGCAGCGACAAGGTCTCGATGCCTTGCAAAATCAGCCATGCTGAATGCGGGCTCAAGCAGGCGCCAAAATCGCGCAACCCCTCGCGTCGGGCGCGCAGCAGGAAGGCACCAACAGTCGATTCCTCACTGAACACCATGTTGTGAAAGCCTTCGTAAGGTGTGGTGAGCTCCGGGAATTTGCCCGCTGCGCGGGTGCCATCCCAATCAAAGCAGCCACCGTCAACCACTATGCCTCCGATCACGGTGCCGTGGCCGCTCAAAAACTTGGTGGCAGAGTGGTACACCAGATCAGCCCCGTGCTCGAACGGCCTGATGAGCCAGGGTGTGGTCAGCGTCGAGTCCACCAGCAGCGGGACTCCGGCGTCGTGGGCAATACTGGATACGGTGGCGATGTCCAGTACATCCAGCCCGGGGTTGCCGACAGTCTCTCCGAAAAGAAGTTTGGTGGTGGGCCGCACGGCGGCACGCCAGCCGTCGATATCACCCGGTTTGACGAAGGTGGTCTCAATGCCGAATCGGCGCAAGGTGTAGTGCAGCAGGTTCTGCGAGCCACCATACAGCGCTGTGCTGGCCACAATATGCGAGCCGGCACCCATCAGTGTGGCGACGCTCAGGTGCAGTGCAGCCTGGCCACTGGCAGTCGTGATGGCACCAACTCCACCCTCCAGCGCCGACACCCGTTGCTCCAGCACCGCGTTGGTCGGGTTGCTGATGCGCGAGTAGACGTGACCGGCACGCTCCAGATTGAAGAGTGCCGCGGCGTGGTCGCTGGACTCAAACACGAACGATGTCGTGAGGTGAATCGGCACCGCCCGTGCGCCGGTCGCCGGGTCGGGTGCGCTACCTGCGTGCAGTGCCAGGGTGTCAAAGCCGGGGTCAGAGTAGCCGGGCATGGCGTTCCTTTGTGATTTTGTGATCAGCTTGCATTATCCGATTTGCGCCGGTAAAGGTTTCACTGTCTGGGATAATCGGACCTCATGAGCGGCAACACCTTCGGAAATCTCTTCGCAGTCACCAATTTTGGTGAATCCCACGGCCCGGCCATTGGCTGTGTGATCGATGGTTGCCCGCCGGGCATGGACTTGGGCGAGGCCGATATCCAGGGTGATCTGGACCGTCGCCGGCCCGGCACCTCGAAGTTCGTGACGCAGCGCAATGAGCCTGATAGGGTCGAAATTCTGAGTGGCGTCTACCAAGGCAAAACCACCGGCACGCCGATCTGCCTGCTGATCCGGAACACCGACCAGCGCAGCAAGGATTACAGCAACATCCTGGAGACGTTTCGCCCGGGGCACGCTGACTACACTTATTTTCAGAAATACGGCCTGCGCGATCCGCGTGGTGGTGGCCGTTCATCAGCGCGCCTGACGGCGCCGATGGTGGCGGCCGGTGCCGTGGCCAAGAAATGGCTGGCGGAGCACTACGGCACGGTGTTTCGGGGTTGCATGACGCAGATTGGCGAGTTGCCGATTGCTTTTGAGTCGTGGGAGTTTGTGCCCGGCAATCCGTTTTTTGCGCCGGTGGCGGACGTGTCTGCGCTGGAAGCCTATATGGAGGCGCTGCGCAAGGCCGGTGACTCTTGCGGCGCGCGTATTCGCGTGTCGGCGTCGAATGTGCCGGTCGGTCTGGGCGAGCCACTCTTCGACAAGATGGACTCGGACATAGCCTACGCCATGATGGGCATCAATGCTGTGAAGGGCGTCGAAATTGGTGCCGGCTTTGCCAGTGTGTCGCAGCGCGGCAGCACGCATGGCGACTCGCTTTCGCCACAAGGCTTTCGGTCAAACAATGCCGGCGGTGTGCTGGGTGGCATCACCACCGGGCAAGATCTGGAAGTGTCAATTGTGGTCAAACCGACCAGTTCCATCATCACGCCGCGCGAGTCGATTGACGTCAACGGTCAGTCTACGCAAGTCGTCACCAAAGGACGGCATGACCCTTGTGTCGGTATTCGTGCCACGCCGATTGCCGAGGCCATGCTGGCGCTGATCGTGATGGAGCATGTGCTACGGCATCGGGCGCAGTGCGGCGACGTGACAGTCGGGTTGAAACCGATCAAGGCGCCGGTCTGACTTTTAGAAACTCTCGGCGCTGACAAAGCGCATCGCCTGGGCGGTCACAGGATGCTTAATTTCAATGACGCTAGCATGCAACAGCAAGCGGTTTGCCATGGCCTGAATTCGCAGCGTGCCATACAGCGCGTCGCCGACAATGGCGTGTCCCAGAGCCAGCAGATGCACGCGTAACTGGTGGGATCGTCCGGTCACTGGTTCAAGTTCAACCCGGCTGGTTTTGTCAGCTTCGCTGTTTGACAGCACGCGCCAGCGTGTCACGCTGGGTTTGCCAAACTGGTGGTCAATGACGCGCTGGGGTCGATTCGGCCAGTCCACCATGATCGGCAGGTTGATGACATCCCAATCGTTATCTGCGGCCGCCAGCAGTCCATCGACGACGGCCATGTAGCGCTTTTTGACAGTGCGGTCGGCAAAAGCCAGGCTCAACACGCGCTGCGCTGCTGCGCCACGCGCCATCAGCATCAACCCCGAGGTGGCCATGTCGAGGCGGTGCACCACCAATGCATCCGGGTAAAGGTGTTGCACCCGCGCGCTCAGGCAGTCCTGCTTGTCAGCGCCGCGGCCGGGGACCGACAACAGGCCGGCCGGCTTGTCGAGCACCAGCATGGCATCGTCGGCGTACACAACCGTGAGTCCACCCGATGCATCGCCGGAATGCATCGGATTAGTGGCCCGTGCTAGCCTTTACTTGGAGCATTCTTCAGTTTTCCACGCACAGGCACCACAGTGGTGATAGTGGGGCGAACTGCATCAGGCGACACTGGTTTTGGTGGAGCGGTGTCTTTTTTGGGTTTTTTCACCATTTTGTTGCTTTGCTGACCTTTTGCCATTTTCTTCTCCTGAGGTTTAAGGGTCCGGCCAATTGACTGCAGCCTGGACGGTCCGATTATCGCGGCACATCTGAAATATTTTTAATCTGTTGGCAATACCCGACACCACGCTGATTTCGGCGGTGCTACCTTCACGCCCTGACCCACAACTTCCACCGTATCGCCATGCCTAAAACACTGATTGAACCCTTTCGCATCAAAAGTATTGAGCCCATTCGCATGACCACCCGGCTCGAGCGTGAACAACTGCTGGAGGCAGCCAAGCTCAATGTTTTCAAATTGCGCGCCGAAGATGTGTTGATCGACTGGCTGACCGATTCCGGTACCGGTGCCATGTCCTCCAGGCAATGGGGCGCCATCATGGAAGGCGATGAGAGCTACGCCGGTGCGCGCAGCTTTTACCGACTTGAAGCGGTGATCCAGGATATCACCGGCATGAAGTTCTTCGTGCCGACGCACCAGGGCCGCGCGGCCGAAAAAGTGCTGTTCACAGCAGTTTGCAAAACGGGCGATCTGGTGCCCAACAACTCGCACTTCGACACGACCCGTGCCAATCTGGAGTACATCGGCGTCGAGGCGCTGGATCTCGTCATCCCGGAGGGCTTGCAACCGGCACTGATCTATCCGTTCAAGGGCAATATCGACCTGGACCGGGTTGAGGCGCTGCTCAAGACCCAGGGTGAGCGCATTCCCTTTGGCATGATCACCGTGACCAATAACACCGGCGGCGGCCAGCCGGTGTCCATGGCCAACATCCGAGCCTATGCAGCACTTCTCAAGCAGCATGGCAAACCCTTCATCATGGACGTCTGCCGCTTTGCCGAAAACGCCATGTTCATCAAGATGCGCGAACCGGGGTACGAAAACACGCCTATCAAAACCATAGCTCAGGAGATGTTCTCCTACTGCGACGGCTGCACCATGAGCGCCAAGAAAGACGGCATGGTTAACATCGGCGGCTTTATCGTCTTGCGCAGCGAAGAGTGGATGGACGCGGTGCGCAATGTGCTGATCATGACTGAAGGCTTTCCAACCTATGGGGGTTTGGCCGGTCGCGACCTGGAGGCGCTGGCGGTGGGGTTGGAGGAGGGGATGCAGGAAGACTACCTGCGCTACCGCCTGCGCACCGCTGAATACCTGGGTGAGCGGCTGCAAGCTTCTGGCGTGGGCTTCGTCAAGCCGACCGGCGGTCACGCGGTGTACATCGACGCCACAACGGTGCTGCCGAACATGCCGGTGGCGCATTACCCGGCCTGGGCGCTGTGCAATGCGCTTTATCTGGAAGGTGGCATTCGCGGGGTAGAGATTGGTTCCGTCATGTTTGGCAAGCACCTCAACGACGGCAGCGAGACCTACCACAGCATGGAGTTGGTGCGCCTGGCCTTTCCACGGCGCATGTACACACAGTCGCACTTCGACTATGCGGCCGAAGTGATCGACGAGGTCAAACAAAAAGCTGCCACTATTCGCGGTGTGCGGATCACCAAGCAGCCCCAATTTCTGCGTCACTTCACCTGTGAGTGTGCGTGGGTCTGACCAGGGTCTAAATTAGCTGCCGCGCCTGGCATCCATGCTCCAGGCTCCGGCACCAAAAGCTGCCAGCATCAGCAGCCCACCGGCAATAGCCAGGTTTTTGAAAAACATGATCTGCTGCAGCGTCACCTGGTCGGCGGGAACAACCCAAAACCTGTGAAAAAACAAAGCTGTCGCCAAGGTAAAGACGCACATGGTCAAAGCCACCCCCCGGGTCTGCAAACCGGCCAGCAGTGCCACCGAGCCGACCACTTCCACCACGATGGCAATCACGGCCGCCAAAGCAGGGAAGGGCACAGCGGCAGAGCTGATGTAGCTGGTAATACCGGCAAAATCACCGATCTTGCTGACGCCTTCAGGCAGGAACAGGAGCGCCATCAGCATGCGGGCAGCCAGGGCCAGTGGATTTTGCATACGGGTCAGCACAAAAGTTCCTTAAACCGAAATTCAAAGAATTAGTGCGGGTGGTTGACCTCGTAATTGGCTATCGCCTTTTTCAGATCGCTGTATTCTTCGCAGCCAAAAAAGCACAGCTTGTCCAGAGCGGCCAGCTGTTCCTTGGCCTTGGGCAGGTTGTTGGTCATCAAGTAGGCCTCTCCCATGTATTCATGGGCGCCGCGATGTTTTGGGTTCAGCCGCAAGGCTTCATCGTAGTGGCTGAAAACGCTGCCCATGTCCGGGTTCGCTGACTTGCGCAGGGAGTAGGCATACAGGTTGTGGTAGTCGGCATTTTGTGAATTACTGGTCAGGGCTTTCAACAAGGTGGCTTGCGCTGCGGCCCAGTTCTTCTGGGCAATGGCTGCCTGGGCGGCCTGAATGACGGGATCGACCGACGCCGTGTCGCCACCACCGCCACCGCCACCACCACCACCCCCGCCTGCCGCTTGCAGGGTGCAACACCAGCACAGCAAAGCTATTGCATCAATCCTGTTCCGGTACTTCATGGCGGGGTCTCCTGATGTTGAAGAGAGTGGCAGCGTCAAA
>JBAXBQ010000043.1:0-27357 GCA_037141865.1 Comamonadaceae bacterium
TATGCCGACTTTGCAACGATTCCCCGATTGCCGCGTCCTGATGTATCTTGGAGATCATCCGCCGCCACACGTTCATGTTGTTCTGCGTGACGGTCGCGACGCTATAGTTGAAATTGAAACGTTGTTGGTCATTGGCAAACTGGCCGCGCGCGAAATTCGCGACGCACTGAATTGGATAGCAGCCCAGAAGGCGTTTCTTTTGAACGAGTGGCAGAGGTACAACTCATGAGCGAATTTTTCCATCCAAAACTCCAATCGGTAACTGCATTGAAACCCTACCGATTGAGAACCACCTGGAGCACGGGTGAAGTGCTGGAGGTCGACGTGTCGCATGTGATGCGCGGATCGGCCTTTGCCGATATCCGAAAGCCTGAAGTGTTTCGCAAGGTGCACACCGACGGATCAAGCATCGAGTGGTTTGATACAGAGCTTGGGCCGGACAATGTTTATGCCTGGGCGAAAGAACAAGCGGGTGAGGTCAGTCATGAAATGTTCGGGGGCTGGATGCACCGCAACAAGCTTTCGCTTTCTGGTGCTGCTGATGCACTGGGCATCAGCCGTCGCATGGTGAGCTATTACCGCACGGCGCACAAAGCGATCCCCCGGTCAATATGGCTTGCGTGCTTGGGTTGGGAGGCGACACGACCGAGCACGCACATCCTTCCCCGCCGGCTCCCCACGGCAAGAGAATACGCCAGCGCACACGCCTGAAGCCGACGACGGTGCCCGGCAGTTCGGTGCCCCTGACGGATTTGGCCCGTCATGCCAACGTGATGAACCCGGTTGGCACGACGGTTGCCCCGCTTGCCCAGGACACGGGCGATCAGTTTTTGTGGGATCTGCTGGCCGCCCACGCGGATCTGCTATTGGTCACCGGCGAAAAATTGCTGCAGCAAGATGCGGCAATGCAGCTGCGCGTCATCTCACCGCAAGCCTTTATCGCCCAGCGATCAGATCAATTCGAATTACAATAATATGTGTTTTGTAATTCATTGTTGGAGAACGCCATGAGAAGCACGATAACCGAGCGCGGGCAGACGGTGATTCCGGCTGCAATTCGCCGCCAGTTTCATTTAAGCCCGGCTGATCGGCTGGAGTGGGTGTTAGACAACGGCACCATCCGCGTGGTGCCCGTGCGTGCCAACCCGGTGGATGCGTTTCGGGGCCAGGGGCTGGGCGGCTCAACCGGCCGTTTGCTGAGCGCCCGCCGACAAGAATTGGCGAACGAATGAAGCGTTATGTGCTCGATGCCTCGGCCTTGCTGACGTTGCGCGATGACGAACCCGGTGCTGATCGTGTGGCTGAGGTTTTGCAACTTTGCGCTGCTGGCAAGGCGCGTTGCTATGGCTGCTTTATCACGTTGATGGAGGTGCTGTACCGGGTTTGGCGCGACGAGGACGAAACCAGGGGGCGGTTGACATACCAGCAGTGCCTGGCCTTGCCCATCGAGTGGGTGCGTGACACTGATGCATTGCTGCTGAAGGCCGCCGAGCTGAAGGCGCTTTATCCCTTGTCGTTAGCCAATGCCTGGATTGCTGCTTGCGCCCTGGAGCAGGGTGCCGTGTTGATGCATAAAGACCCTGAATTTAGTGCGCTGCCGGTACAGCAGGAAGTTCTTCCGCTGAAGCAAAAAAGCCCCCGATAATTGCTAGTTTCAATTGTTTCCCATGGGTTGCACGCTGTGAAAGTAATGCTCCTTATCACCAAGGGCGAGACCGGAGGCGCGCAAACGCATGTGCTGGCGCTGTGCCAGGAACTAGCCCATCGAGTGCAATTTGTTGCGGCCATTGGCGGAAACGAAGCCGTGACGGTGCTGGGGCAAGGGCTGACTGCGCTGGGTGTGCCGGTGGTCCAAATGCCACAACTGGGCAATTCTCTTTCGCCTCTGCGGGTGCTTGCTGCGGTGCGCGCGCTGCTGCGACTGCTGCGCCAGCATCAGCCTGATGTCATTCATGCGCACAGCGCGATGGCGGGAGTGGTTACCCGGATCGCTGGTCGCATCGCCAACATTCCGGTGATCTATACCGTGCACGGCTTTGGCTTTAAGCCCGAGGTGCCGCGCTTGCAGCGCTGGGCTGCCTGGGCGACTGAATTTGCATTGGCACCGTTCACGAGCCACATGGTGTGTGTGTCGGAATACGAGCGCCGGTTGGCGGCACGCTTGCCGATTCGCTCAGAACGGGTGAGCGTGATTTTCAACGCCGTGACCGACGCCGCGACCCGGCACCGCCCGGTACAGGATCCGGTACGCGTGGTGATGGTGGCGCGCATGGCCAGCCCGAAACGACCTGACCTGCTGCTGCAAGCTTTGGCGCTACTACGTGATCGACTTGGCCACGAAGTGCCGGCTACGTTGATTGGCGATGGACCAGACATCAAGGTTCATCAGGCGCTGTGTCAGCAATTGGGGTTGCAGGATGTGACTTTCACCGCCAACGTTAACGACGTGGCGCAGCGTCTGGCGCAGCACGCGATCTTTGTCCTGATGTCTGATCATGAGGGTCTGCCGATCTCGGTAATCGAGGCGATGCATGCCGGTCTTGCCGTGGTGTCCAGCGATCTGCCCGGTCTGCGTGAATTGATCGATACGGGAACACACGGCTTGCTGGTTCCGAACCAAGCCGTGGCGCTCGCAGACAGTCTGTTCTTACTGGCAAGTGATCCCGATTTGCGACAGCGTCTTGGACAGGCGGCGCATCAGCGGGTTGAAGATCAGTTCAGTCCAGATCGGATGGTCGAACCGGTGGCGGCGCGTTACGCGCAGTTGGCTTATCCAGCCCCCCGGCTGATCACCGATCTTGAATCCTACAGCACGCTGGCATCGACCACGGCCCGGCAGAAAGCAACGCAACTTCGTTGGTCGCTCAAGGGAATGACGGTGTTGTTGGTGAGCTACCTGATTGCCACCGGCTTGCACCAGGCCAACATCGTGACTTATCAGTTTGGTCAGACGGTGCTGTGGTGTAGCGTGCCCTACATGCTGGCCGCAGATTGGCTATACCGTGGCATTAGTGTGCCTGCCGCGGAGCGGGCGGGCCTGCTGCTGGTCACGACTGCCACACCGTTTTTGCTCACGCCTTTGGGCTTTGCCGTTCTGCAGCTTCCCTATTCACGGGGTGCGGTGTTGTTGGTGTATGTCTTGTCCACCGCCTGGTTCGCGTTCGGCAACTGGCTGCACCAGCGCAGACATATTCAGCGACTGGCTTATTTCGACGAAGGTGTTCCCGCGCAACTGCGTGCCATGCTCGGTCAAGACGACATCAGTGGTCAGTCATTGCGCCTGGTGCCGTGGCCTTTGCGGGCCGTCGAATCAGGGGAAATCCCAGCTTGTGAAGGGGTGGTGCTGGACCGGCAGGTGCCCAGCAGCGACGCGCGAAGCCAACTCCTGAGTCGACTCAAACTCAGTCACGTGCGGTTGTACGGCGTGGAGGCCGTGGCAGAACTGTTGAGCGGGCGCAAGATGCTGCCCTCCGATCAGGACGAACTTTGGCAACTGGATGGCAACCCCGCCTACGACGTTGCCAAGCGCAGCCTGGATGTGGCGCTGGTGCTGCTTCTGCTGCCGCTGTGGCTGCCGCTGTGTCTGCTGGTGACCCTTGCGGTCAAGCTGGATTCGGACGGACCTGCGCTTTTCAGCCAGAGCCGGGTCGGGCGCGACGGCCGCAGTTTTCGGCTCTGGAAATTTCGCAGCATGCGCCATCAAAGCCAGCCGCAGTCGGCTCGCTTTGCTCAAGTGCAGGATGAGCGCATCACTCGCGTGGGTCGCACCATTCGCCGCTGGCGTCTGGACGAACTACCGCAGTTGTGGAACGTGTTGCTGGGGCACATGAGCCTGATTGGCCCGCGACCGGAGCAGACGCAGTTCGTCGAGGCCTTTGCCACCCGTATTCCGGCCTACACCTACCGCCACCTGGTGCGCCCCGGCCTCACCGGTTGGGCCCAGATGCAGCAAGGCTATGCCGATAGCGAAGAAGAAACCGTGGTCAAGCTCAGCTACGACCTTTACTACGTGGCGCACTACTCCATGGCGCTGGACCTGTTGATCGCCTACAAGACCATCCGCACCGTGCTGAACGGTTTTGGCGCGCGCTGAAAGGTCAGAGATGCAATACAGAGCCGGGATCGTTTGGGTGAAGTTCGTTGGAACCCATGCCCGGTATGACCAAATTAACGTGGAGACCGTGAATGAATATTATGCCAATCCGAAACGACGACGACTTGCATGCTGCATTCAAGCGGCTGGAACTGGTGTATCAGGCCCAAGACGGAACGCCAGAGGCGGACGAGATGGAAATTCTTGTAACACTCATCGAAGCTTATGAACACAAGCATTACCCGATCAATGCTGCCGATCCGGTTGACGCCATTAAATTCAGGATGGAACAACAAGGGCTCACCCCAAAAGACCTGGAGCTCTATATCGGCTCAAGTGGTCGTGTTTCCGAAGTGCTGAACCGCAAGCGCTGGTTAAGTTTACAAATGGTAAAGAGGTTGCATGATGGGTTGCATATTCCATACGAAAGCCTCTTGGCAGCCGCCTAGCATCGATTGCCTACAAGATCATCGGCAGCATGCTGTCACGCGCCCTCGACCCGGGCCTGCACCAACAACACATCCGACCAGATCGGTCGCCACTGCGTGAGGGTGCGCAACAACCGCCCATTGATTGAGCCCGAAGCCGAGACCGCACAACCGTGCAGACTTTTAGGCTGCAACCCGGCATCCGCCAGCACCTTCAACACCGTGAAGGGCGAGAACCACGCACGGTGATCGGTGTTGATGCGCTCCACGCCGCCCAGTGCCTGCACTGCGTTGCGCAGCGACAGCGCGTTGGGTACCGTGACGATGAACTCGGCCGTTGGCAGGCACTGCGCCAGGCGCCGCAGGAAAGCCGCCGGGTCTGGCAAGTGTTCGATCACATCGGGCACCAGCACCAGGTCAAGTTGCCAGGCGACCAGTGTGGCACCGGCATCAGGCGCAAAAATGTCCAGCGCATGCACGTTGTCAAAACCCAGACTGCGCGCCGTCGCCACAGCCTGCGGGTTGATGTCGATGCCGATGCACTCGCTGGCACTGCGGCTCAGGCGCGCATGCAGCCAACTGCCGTCGGCAATGCGGCTGGCAATCAAGGGCACATGGTCGGCAAAGCCCACATGCAGCACCCGCCGGCCCGCCACCCACTGTGTCAGCACATCGCCACGTGGCTGGGAATGACTGATAATTTGAGGTCGGTAGGGCAGGTCGTCACTGAAAGACTGGCCCGACAAATAACTTTCGATCTGCTTCATCCCGCCATTATCGACACCAACACCGCCCCCCAAGTGACACCGCGCGTCCTGCTGCTGCAAGAAGACCAGGGCATCGGTGGCGTGAGCACGATCACCAATACGCTAAGCCAGTCACTGCGCCAACAGGGCTGGCCGGTCACCGAACTGGCCCTCAACCGGTGTGGCTGGCGGGAGCGACTGACGATGGCCGGGCAGTGCGACGTGATGTTGGCCAGCCACAATTTCAAACCGGCCTACGTGGCCTGGGCACTGGGCAAGCTGGCGCGCAAGCCGGTGGTGGTATGGGTGCATGGCCCGCTGCAAGAGGTGCTGACGCAGGCCAATGCTTCAGCCATCAAGCGCGCCTGGCTGCGCTGGTTGTACCTGCGCGTGCCACAGTTCGTGTTTGTCTCGCACGCTTCGCGCGATTCGTTTGAACGATTCATGCAGGAGTCTGTGGCATCGCATCAGCATCGTGATGTCATCCCCAACGCCGTCGCACAGCCACCCAAGAAGTTGGACCCGGAACAACCGGACCACGCACTGGTGGCTGATCCACGGCTGGCTTACATCGGCCGTCTCTCGGAAGAAAAACAACCCGGCTTGTTGCTGGACATGCTGCGTTTGCTTCCGCCTCAGTTTCGGTTGACGCTGGTAGGTGATGGCCCCCTGCGCAATGCACTGCGTGAGAGTGGGGCCGACTTGCTGGCCAGTGATCGCCTGACGCTGGCTGGCCCGCAAGCGCATGGCCCAGGCTTGTATGCGCCCTGGAATTTGACGCTACTCGCCTCGCGCTATGAGGGCTGCCCGATGACCTTGCTGGAGTCGTTTGCCGCGGGCGTTCCCTGCGTCGGCTTGCCAGTCCCGGCCTTGCGAGAAGTTGTGGCTGAAGACGCGCCTTACCTGCTGGCGCGTGATCACTCGGCGCAGGCCTTGGCCGATGCCGTGCAAGCTGTTTACGCCATGCCACGGAACCAGCTGCAGGCCGACATGGCGCGTGTGCTGTTGCGCCATAGCGTGAATGATTTTGTGCAACGCTGGCAGACTGTGCTGCAACAGGTGGCGCGGCCATGCTGATCCACTTTGTGCATACCGGCGATGCCTACTTGCCCGAGTTGCAGGCCTATGTTGAGTTTGTGCGGGCTGCCGGCCATCAGGCCCAGCTGCACTACCAAATTGATACCGTGCCAAGCGATGCGGCCGTGCTGTGGTGGCTGTGCGGCCAGGTCAGCCCCGAGCTGGCACAGCGCTATCCGGCGGCCTTTCACATTCACGAATACGCCTCGGCGTCAGTGCCGCCATTGGCCTGGCTGAAAGACCGTGTCAAGCGCTGGCACCAGGCAACGCCGAACTACCGCATCTTCCAAAATGACTGGGTGCGCCGGCGCATGGGCTTTAACGATGCGGTGCCAGCTGAGTTGCGCGACATGGGTATTGCGTCCGATTTTTTTGATGCGTCGCCTGCGGCAGTGGAGCCCGAGTTTGACTTTGTCTATCTGGGTGAGATGCGTCGCCTGCGGCATTTTTTGCCACTCTTTGATGCACTTGCGCAGACTGGACGGCGCGTGTTGCTGATTGGTCAGATGCCGGATGATCTGAGGCCACGTTTGCAGCGTCATACCAACTTGAGCGTCACCGGGCGCGTGCCCCACAACCAGGTGCCTGCCCAGTTGCGCCGCGCTCGCTACGGCCTGAACCTGGTTCCCAACCAGTTACCCTACACCCAGCAGACGTCGACCAAGTTGCTGGAGTATTGCGCCGCCGGGTTGCGCGTGCTGTCGACCGACTATGCCTGGGTGCGTGAATTTGAGCAGCAGTACCCGGCCCGCTTTGCCTACCTGCCGTGTCAAGCGAGTGTTGCGGCCTACCTCGCCCATCTTGGCCCGGCACTGGACCAACAACTGCTGCAGGTGCCCGATGTGCGTTCATTGGCATGGCCCCGCTTGCTGGCCGGCTTGCAGATCTGGCACCAACTGGGCATTCAGGCATGAGGCTGCCCCGCGCTTCTGTTCCCATTGCGCTGGCCAGCGCGGTATCGCTGACGGCTCAAGTGCTGTTCAGCCTGGTGATGTTGCGGCTCTTTGCACCGCAGGCGGTGGGCGAGTTTTCTGTCATCAGCCAGATTGCGTTTTTCTGGATGACGCTGGCACTGGCGCAAAGCCCGCTCCAGCTGCTGGCCGACGTGCACCAGCCGCCCGTGCAGGTCCTTCGTGCTGCCCTGAAGAGCAGTCTGCTGCGCTTGGGGCTGCTGCTGCCTCTGGCCTGGCTGGGGGTGCAGTTCAGCGGGCTGACCCAGACCGGTCAGGTAATGGCTTGGGCTGCGGTGCTGGCGCTGATGCAACTGGGTTGGTATCTGGCCCAGCCGCTGACCTTGCGGATGGCATCCTCGCGATCCGCCGCTCTGGGGCGCGCCGTGCCACCGATGGTTGCGTTGGCGGTGGCGGGCCTGGTTGGTGGCCTGTGGCCGCAAGCCGGCAGCACCAGCTTACTGCTGGCCGCCGCGTCGGGCTATGCCGTGGGTGCGTTGTGGCTGTTTCAGGCTCGCAGGGAGGGCGTCCAAGGTACCGCAGAAGCGGTCGCTGCAACATTCACACCGGCACAAGCCGACACGCGCAGCACGGCGCTGCGCTTGGCCCACACCACGGCCGACGCGCTGACTGGCGTCGCCATCGTGCTGGTCTGGCAGCGCAGCCATGGCGCCGCCGAGGCCGGCTATCTGGCGGTGTTGCTGCGGGTGTTGGGGTTCGTGCCGACCATGATTCACGCCGCCTGGGCGCAGGTGCTACTGGCGCAGGGAACGCGCCGCCATGCTTCACCACTTTGGGTTGGACTGGCCGGTGCCACGGCGACAGGGTTATTGGGTCTGGCCTGTGTGGTCGCTGTGCATATGCAGTGGCTGGCCCCGTCGTGGGCTGGGTTGCTGCCCATTGTGCTGCCTTTGGTGCTGTGGCAAGCGGGCGCGTGTTTGTTGGCGGCCTGCAGTCACTTGCCGTTTCAGCGCGGCCGGGCCAGCATGTTTTCTTATGCCGCTATCGGTTTTGATGCGCTGCAACTTTTTGTGCTGTGCGCGCCGCTGGCACTGGGCTATCCACTGGCCGTTGCAGCGCATGCCTGGTGGGTGGGTGGGGTTTCAGCCGCCGGATTACTGGCATTGAGTTTGCTGCTGATCCGTCCCCAGCGATCACTACAGCCTGCGCCGACTAAACTCATCTGACTTCAACAAGAGACTTTCCAGCCATGATTTTTGTCACTGGCGGCGCCGGTTATATCGGCACCCACACTTGTGTCGAGTTGCTCAATGCAGGGTTTGATGTCACCGTGTTCGACAACTTTTGCAACAGCCAGCCCGAAGCTCTGGCGCGCGTGCAGCGCATCACCAGCAGACGGCCGAAGCTGGTGCAGGGCGACATTCGCGATTCGGCGGCACTGGAAGCGGCCTTGCGCAGCAGCGGTGCCAGCGCCGTCATCCACTTCGCCGGGCTCAAGGCGGTGGGCGAGTCGGTGCAAAACCCGCTGGCCTATTACGACAACAATGTGGTGGGCACAGTGCGGCTGCTGGAGGCGATGGCGGCGTGCAACGTCAAAACGCTGGTCTTCAGTTCATCCGCCACAGTCTATGGCGACCCACACTATCTGCCGCTGACCGAAGACCATCCGCTGTCAACCACCAACCCGTATGGCCAGACCAAGCTGGTGATTGAACAAATGTTGCGCGACCTGCACCGCAGCGACCCAAGATGGCGCCTGAGTATCCTGCGCTACTTCAACCCGGTGGGCGCCCACACCAGTGGCCTGATCGGCGAGGACCCACAAGGAACGCCCAACAACCTGCTGCCGTTTGTGGCCCAGGTGGCCGTGGGGCGCCGTGAGTTCTTGAATGTGTGGGGCAACGACTACTCAACGCCCGACGGAACCGGCGTGCGCGACTACATCCACGTTGTGGACCTGGCGCTGGGGCACCTCAAGGCGCTGGAGCGCCTGCAGCAGCACGAAGAATGCCGAGCCATCAACCTGGGCACGGGTGTGGGCTACAGCGTGCTGGACATGGTGCGGGCTTTCGAGCAAGCCAGCGGCAAGCCGGTGCCATACAAGGTGGCGCCACGCCGCGCCGGTGATATTGCCGCCTGTTACGCCGACCCGGCACAAGCCCTGGCACTGCTGGGCTGGCGCGCCGAGCGCGGGCTGGAAGCCATGTGTGCCGACGCCTGGCGCTGGCAGAGCGGCAACCCCGAGGGATACCCTTCTTGACGCGCCGCCAATTCGTGTTTGCGGCACCAAGCGTCTTGCCAAGACGGAAGTCAGGCGCGCCAGGGTTCGCCGGAACCACCGGACTGATGCTGAACTTGTATCTGACAATTCTTAAGAACCGTCGTCTACCAATTTTGTATTAATCATACATTAGTTGTATTTATAAATACAAAGCGCTACACTGTCACGGGACAGAGCAAAAGCATTCCCAGGAGAAAAATCATGGATGCTGTACTTGAGCGTCAGACTAGTGCATCACAGGACCGGGGGGCCTTGGCCAAGATGGTGATGACCTTGCTCGACCATTGGAAACTGACGACTGAGGAACAGGCCGCCCTGCTAGGCATTGCTTCGAGCAACCGGTCTGCGCTGACACGTTATCGCAAGGGTGAGCCCATCGGTACCAGTCGTGACCAGTATGAGCGGGTGGGTCACCTGCTGGGAATTCACAAGAACTTGCGCCTGTTGTTTCCTCAGAACCGGGATCTGGCTTATCGATGGATGTCGACCCGAAACAAGGCATTTGACAACTTGACGCCAGTGGAAGTGATCAAGGAGTGGGGTTTTGCCGGCTTGCTGATGGTGCGCTCGTACCTTGATCGCGCGCGCGGTGTTTGACCGATTGGTTGGATGAATCGTCTTTTTTCTAGTCTGACACTGGCGGATGTCCATCGCGACGTGATCCGCAACATCGTCTCGCTCGGAGAGTCTCAGGATCTGTTTGACGACTTAACCGATAGCCCGGACGAATGGCTGTTGGCCCAACAAGTTGAAGACGAGGTCAAGCCACCGCCTTATCGCTCACGCACGCCGGTGATCCATCGGCCGTTTGAGGATGCCCAGTGGTTCAATGCGATCATATGGCCCTTTAAGAACTGGCAGGCCAGTCGTTTCTCTGACGGCTCATTTGGGGTTTGGTACGGCTGCGATTGTGTCGAGGGGACCGTCTATGAATCCGCTTATCACTGGTATCGGTGGCTGCTGGGTGACGCAGGCTATGAAAAACATCAGGTCGTCGCTGAACGCAAGCTGTACTCTGTGGCTTGCGATGCCGCTTTGCTGGATTTGCGCCAGGTAGTGCACGACTATCCAGCGTTGGTCCACAAGACTGACTACACCGAGGCCCAATCAGTCGGTGCCAGGATTCACCGTGAGGGACACCCAGGACTTGTCGTCCCATCAGTTCGATACGCCAGTGCAGAGAACTATGCGGTGTTCAACCCTGTAGCCTTGTCCAACCCAAGGCTCAACTGCCAACTGAACTATCGACTCGATGGTAAGCGCATCGTTGTAGAGCGACAGCCTGGCGTGATGTGGATGGAGATACCCATCACAGAAATTTGAAAGATTTGCCTTGGTTCTGGCGGTGGCTGAACGGGACCCTAAGTCAGGCAGTTGGCCCGCCCGATAGCGACAACATGTACACAGATGTGCCAGCCATCAAATTGGGCGCAAAGCGCACCTTGCGTTCGTCCTGGATACCAAAGCTGTCCAGCACCTTCAGGCCACTTCGCTGGGCCAGCACTGCGAGGTCAGCGTGGGTGCCAACCCGGATGTTGGGTGTGTCGTACCATTGGTAGGGCAGACGCTTGGTGACTGGCATGCGCCCGCTCAACACGCTCAAGCGGTTTGGCCAATGCGCAAAATTGGGAAAAGCCACGATGCCGATGCAGCCAACGCGAACAGTTTCTCGCAACATCACCTCGGCGTTGCGCAGGTGTTGGAGGGTGTCGATTTGCAACACCACGTCGAACGAAGCATCGTCAAACAATGACAGTCCTTCATCCAGATTGAGTTGGATGACATTGACACCGCGCTTGACACAGGCCAGCACGTTGGCGTCGTCAATTTCAATACCATAGCCGTTACAGCCACGCTCCTTTTGCAGGTACGCCAACATGGCGCCGTCGCCACAGCCGAGGTCGAGTACACGTGAGCCTTCAGGCACCATTTTGGCAAGGGTTTTCATGGTTGCGAGATCGCTCATGGTCTTGCCTCCGCCCTCATGGCCATGCCGCTGTCCAAGGTGAGCGTACCCAGCTTGGGACGGCCCGGCGTTGCGGCTGTAATCTCACTGGCCACGTTATCAAAATAAGACCTGATGACAGCCAGGTAACGCGCATCGTCAAGCAAAAAAGCATCATGCCCGTGCGGCGCGTCAATCTCGGCGTAGCTCACGTCACGTCGGTTGTCTAGGAGCGCCTTGACGATTTCACGGCTGCGTTTGGGAGCAAACCGCCAGTCTGTGGTGAAGCTCGCTAGCAAGAATTTGCAGGTCGCTCGCGCCAGCGCGTGGGTCAAGTCACCACCGTAGGTTCGGGCCGGATCAAAGTAGTCGAGCGCCCTTGTGATCAACAGGTAAGTGTTGGCGTCAAAGTACTCTGCAAATTTGTCCCCCTGATGTCGCAAATAGCTTTCGATCTGGAACTCGACGTCTTGTGTGCTGTAAAGGTAGTCGACCAAATCCCCATCCTTCGCGGCAGTACGCAACTGGCGACCAAACTTCTCGTTCATCACATCGTCACTCAAGTAAGTGATGTGACCGATCATGCGGGCGATGCGCAAACCCCTTTTTGGAATTACGCCATGCGCGTAGAAATGACCGTCGTGGAAATCCGGATCCGTCGCGATGGCGCGCCGTGCCACTTCATTAAAGGCGATGTTCTCTGCTGTCAGATTCGGAGCGCTGGCCACGACCACGGCGTGCCGCACACGATCCGGGTATTGCAGCGCCCACGACAAGGCTTGCATTCCGCCCAAAGAACCGCCCATCACTGCAGCCATTGTCTGGATGCCCAAGGCGTCCAGCAGACGGGCCTGCGCGCTAACCCAATCCTCGACGGTCACTACCGGAAAGTCGGCGCCATATACCCGACCACTGTCGGGGTTTACATGCATCGGCCCGGTGGAGCCGAAGCAGGAGCCGAGGTTGTTGACGCCAATAACAAAAAATCTATTCGTGTCTACCGGCTTGCCCGGCCCAATCATGTTGTCCCACCAGCCCTCAGATTGAGCTTGACCCGCATAGACACCGGCGACGTGGTGCGACGCATTGAGGGCATGGCAGACCAGGACGGCGTTAGATTTGTCGGCATTGAGAGCGCCGTAGGTTTCGAAACTCAAGGAATAGTCGCGAATGGTCGCGCCACTTTGCAAGGGCAAAGCGTCAGCAAATTGCATGGTCTGTGGGGTGACTATCATTTTAATTGGTTTCGGCAGAGCCAACTGGGCATCTGCGTAGCTCTGGCTAGTCCCACAATGTCTAAAAAACAGGCTGTTCCAAGGGTGGCGCTGGGTACCGGGTGAAGCGGCTGCATTTAGCTGAACTTCGAAGCATTTCGGCGCCGAGACCCGCAATCTCCGAGCAAATCGGAAAAAGACAGCCAGTATAGATGGAAGTCCAATTTCATTGGCGCTGCTGGGAAAACCTTTGAATATAAAACGGCAGGGGTGTCCAATCAATCCTTTTAGAGAGTTGCACGGCTGCAAGTCTGACATCCATGGCAATTCTCCGCACTATTGTGCGCACTCAAAAAGATTTCTGGCTCATTTTTTGCTTTATTTTGGTGCGTATCGACATTTCCGAAACTTTACGCACTAATTAAAGACACTTCTACATAAGGAATTCTATGGAGGCACTAAAACAGGGCGCAGACACCCTGTTCATCCTGATTGGTGCGGTCATGGTATTGGCCATGCACGCCGGTTTTGCATTTTTAGAACTCGGCACCGTGCGCCGCAAAAATCAGGTGAACGCGCTGGTCAAGATTCTGGTGGACTTTTCCGTGTCAACGGTTGTCTATTTTTTAATCGGATACGCGGTAGCCTACGGCACCAGCTTCTTCGTCGGCGCCGAGCAGTTAGCAGCCAAAAACGGCTATGAGCTTGTCAGGTTTTTCTTTTTGCTGACGTTCGCAGCAGCTATTCCGGCGATTATCTCTGGCGGCATTGCCGAGCGAGCCAAGTTCTGGCCGCAATTGCTGGCCACAGCGGTAATCGTGGGTTTCATTTATCCGTTCTTCGAAGGCATCGTTTGGAACCAGCACTTCGGTGTGCAGGCCTGGATCAAAGCCGTCACCGGGGAAGAGTTTCACGATTTTGCCGGCAGTGTGGTGGTGCACACCTTAGGCGGCTGGATTGCCCTGCCTGCTGTCTTCCTTTTAGGTGCCCGCAGTAACCGCTATCGCAAAGATGGGGCTATCTCTGCGCATCCTCCGTCCAGTATTCCATTTCTGGCTCTGGGAGCATGGGTGCTTACTGTGGGATGGTTCGGCTTCAATGTGATGAGCGCACAAACATTGAACAAAATCTCAGGCTTGGTAGCGGTAAACTCTTTAATGGCTATGGCCGGTGGCACACTGGCGGCATTGCTGGTCGGCAAGAACGACCCCGGTTTTGTCCACAACGGCCCGCTTGCCGGACTGGTCGCTGTGTGTGCCGGGTCTGACCTCATGCATCCTCTGGGGGCACTGTTTGTGGGTGGCGTGGCGGGCGGCATCTTTGTCTTCATGTTCACGCTGACACAAAACAAATGGAAGATCGATGACGTGCTGGGCGTGTGGCCATTGCACGGATTGTGCGGAACCTGGGGAGGCATCGCAGCCGGCATTTTTGGCAACAAAGCGATGGGCGGATTAGGAGGCGTCAGCCTTGGTGGCCAACTTCTCGGGACGGCTATGGGTGTCATCTGGGCCGTCGGTGGGGGCTTGGCAGTTTACGGCATGCTCAAGGCCAGCATGGGTTTGCGCTTGAGTCAGGAAGAAGAATTTGATGGCGCCGACCTGTCTATTCACAAGATTAGCGCCTCTCCAGAAAGAGAAGCGAACTGGTAGTGGCCTTCCCGCAAATCTGTTGCCGTTTGTCGTCGGCGCAGATTGTCGGAACCAACATGGGGCAATACTACGAATCGTTGTTTGACCTGTGGCGCCATGAAGACAAAACTGTTTACCAAAGGGTCGAATGCAAGTTTGCGATTGCCAAAGTATTTGTGAAAAAATAAAACTTGACGCATAATGCAGCCGTATTGCCGAAAATCGGTTGTACAAGTTTGCGGTGTTTGTCAGTTTCGCGTCTGCTTTAAGTCTTCATTGGTTTGTTGATTGCGGGTTAATAGCGGTTTTGGACTCCATCGCGTTTTGAGTCATTTTGAGGAGTCCTTTCATGGGCAACAAACTTTACGTGGGCAACCTGCCCTACACTTTCCGTGACGAAGACCTGCAGCAAGCATTTGCGGCACACGGTACCGTCACCAGCGCCAAAGTCATGATGGAGCGTGACACTGGCCGATCCAAAGGCTTCGGCTTTGTGGAAATGGGCAGCGACGCTGAGGCACAAGCGGCTATCAGCGGGATGAACGGCCAACAATACGGTGGTCGTGGTCTCGTGGTAAACGAAGCCCGTCCGATGGAAGCTCGTCCTCCCCGCACTGGCGGCGGCGGCTTCGGCGGTGGTGCTGGCGGTGGTGGCGGTGGCGGTTACGGCGGTGGCGCTGGCGGCGGCCGTAGCGGTGGCGGCGGTTACGGTGGTGGCGCCGGCGGCGGTCGCAGTGGCGGCGGCGGCGGTGGTTACGGCGGTGGTCGTAGCAGCTATTGAGCACTCGAAAAGCTCTAGACGCTAACCAAAAAACAAAAGGGCCCTGGTGGCCCTTTTTTATTTCATCAGGGAATCCCGCGAGACAGCAGCAATTGATTGCTGAGGGTCGCGTGGGTCGCGTGGGTCGCGGATTTTGCTTGCGAGCTTTTTGTGAAGCACGCAGCAATCTGCAAATGAATCCCACACTTTTGCCTACCCTATCTTGAAAGTCTGACAAATTGCCTTATCATTAGCACTCGTAAGAGATGAGTGCTGGCAAAATTTGCCAACCGAGAACTCGCTCTTAAAGTTAATGAGCGCCAACTTAATTTGTTGACGCTCGTGTTGTCAACCTTTGTTTCAAAACCCATAGGAGCTCCCATGAAACTTCGCCCTCTACACGATCGCGTGATTGTTAAACGCGTGGAAAACGAAACCAAAACCGCTTCCGGCATCGTCATACCAGATAGCGCTGCCGAAAAGCCCGATCAAGGTGAAGTGCTGGCCGTGGGCCCTGGCAAAAAGAACGACAAAGGCGAATTGAGCGCCATGGCCGTCAAAGTCGGCGACCGCGTGCTGTTTGGAAAATACAGCGGTCAAACCGTCAAGGTTGACGGCGACGAACTACTCGTCATGAAAGAAGACGACCTGTTTGCGGTCGTTGAGAAGTAATTTCTCAGTCCCTCATCATCTTTTAAATTAACTGAATTCGGAGAAATCAACATGGCAGCAAAAGACGTCATTTTCGGCGGCGAAGCCCGCGCACGCATGGTCGAGGGTGTCAATATCCTGGCCAACGCGGTGAAGATCACCCTCGGCCCCAAGGGTCGTAATGTGGTTCTGGAGCGCTCTTTCGGCGCCCCCACCGTGACCAAGGACGGTGTTTCCGTCGCTAAAGAAATCGAACTCAAGGACAAACTGCAAAACATGGGTGCGCAGATGGTCAAGGAAGTCGCTTCCAAGACTTCTGACATTGCTGGTGATGGCACCACCACTGCCACTGTCCTGGCACAAGCCATCGTGCACGAAGGCATGAAATACGTCGCTGCTGGCATGAACCCGATGGATCTGAAGCGCGGTATTGACAAGGCAGTCACTGCTTTGGTTGCCGAGCTGAAAAAGGCTTCCAAAGCCACCACCACATCGAAAGAAATCGCGCAAGTTGGCTCGATCTCCGCCAACAGCGACGAAGCCATCGGCAAGATTATTGCTGACGCCATGGACAAGGTCGGCAAAGAAGGCGTTATTACGGTGGAAGACGGCAAGTCGCTCGACAGCGAACTCGAGGTCGTTGAAGGCATGCAGTTTGACCGTGGCTACCTGTCACCTTACTTCATCAACAGCCCGGAAAAGCAAGCCGCTTTGCTGGACAACCCGTTTGTGCTCCTTTACGACAAGAAGATCAGCAACATTCGTGACTTGCTGCCGACGCTGGAGCAAGTGGCCAAATCGGGCCGCCCGCTGCTGATTGTGTCGGAAGATGTTGAAGGTGAAGCACTGGCAACACTGGTGGTTAACACCATCCGTGGCATTCTGAAGGTAGTGGCCGTCAAGGCACCAGGCTTTGGCGATCGTCGCAAGGCCATGCTGGAAGATATCGCGATCCTCACCGGTGGCAAGGTCATCGCTGAAGAAGTCGGTCTGACGCTTGAAAAAGTGACGCTGGCCGACCTGGGTTCGGCCAAGCGCATCGAAGTCAGCAAAGAAAACACCATCATCATCGACGGCGCTGGTGCGGCTGCCGACATTGAAGCCCGCGTGAAACAAGTGCGCGTGCAAATCGAAGAGGCGACCTCCGACTACGACCGCGAAAAACTGCAAGAGCGCGTGGCCAAACTGGCTGGCGGTGTTGCTGTGATCAAGGTGGGCGCTGCCACCGAAGTCGAAATGAAAGAAAAGAAAGCTCGCGTTGAAGACGCCTTGCACGCAACCCGCGCTGCCGTCGAAGAAGGCATTGTGGCTGGTGGCGGAGTCGCGTTGCTGCGCGCCAAGCAAGCCGCTGGCAAAGTCAAGGGTGACAATGCAGACCAGGACGCCGGCATCAAGCTGGTGATGAAGGCGATTGAATCGCCGTTGCGCGAGATCGTGTTCAACGCCGGTGGCGAAGCCTCGGTGGTGGTGAACGCAGTGTTGGCCGGCAAGGGCAACTACGGCTTCAATGCGGCAAACGACACCTATGGCGACATGATCGAAATGGGTATCCTGGACCCCACCAAAGTGACCCGCACCGCACTGCAAAACGCAGCCTCGGTGGCCTCGCTGATGTTGACCACGGAATGCATGGTGGCTGAGGCTCCCAAGGCCGAAAGCGGTGGCGGCATGGGTGGCATGGGCGGCGGCGACATGGGTGGCATGGGCGGCATGGGTGGCATGGGCATGTAAGACCTCATGCTGCGTCGAGTTACTTTGCAGTACTCGATACAAATTCAAAACCCGCTCGGCTTGCGCCTTGCGGGTTTTTTGTTGCTTCGATGGGTTTTACTACGCTGTTGGCCCTTAGTCTGTAACAGGGTTGAAAAGAGCAAGAGAAAGCATTTTCAAGGGCGCCACTGTCAGGTCCGAAGCCGTGGCGTCTGCCTCACATGCTAGCGCATCGCTACTCAGCGGGAACAGGCGTTGGCAGCCCCCTGTACCAACCAGCCCCAAAGCACCTACAGGCCTACCAACTTCTTGGCATCTGCCATGCCGGAATGATCAAACGCCAGCTTGAACTCGTCAAGTTCGAGCGTCGTCATTCCGACATCCGCAGACTGACCCACCGCGCGCCACTGCATCACGGCTTCAACTACCTGGCGCACGACGGCCAACGACTGCTCAGCAGTCAGCGCGAACTGTGAGGCTTGCCCCATCAATTGGGCCATGCTTGTGATGGGGCCCGTGTCTTCGCTTAACCATGTCTTGGATTCGCGGTCCTTGTCCGGCATCGGATTGACGTCGAACGCTGGCGACAGCTGCCATTGGTTGGCGCCCATGTAAAGGAATCCAATGTTTTGCAGGTGGTCGTCGACGTTGGTGATGAGGTGGTGAAACACCAGACGGCGCCACAGCTCTCGAGCGTCGTCCACATAGTTCGCGCAGACCCCTTTCATCACCGCGAGTACCTCGGTGTAAGCGTGGTCGGCTTGTCGACTCGCCTGGAGCAGCGTAGCGCCTGACATGTAGGGGATGCGCGCATCCTCGGGCGCGCGGTCGAATCGACGGATGACCGCTACAGGGGTGCCTTGCACCACAGCCACATGGGCATGCGCAGCGTTGATGCCCGCCAAGCTCCCCAGCTTGAGCGCAAGGACCTCCGCACGCGTCACATTTCGCTCGTCCTTGATGCTCGGGAACTTACCCAGGGCCAAGAACCCATCCTCGCCCAGGATGCTGCATTTCGGGCGCATCCCTCCCAGGGAGGTACCCTTGCCTCGCAGATAGGCCAAATCCTTGGCTGTTTCCTTGCCCAGCTCGACCGCTCGTGAAGCCGAAAGCATCTTCTCGAGCTCCAGCAATGGAGGTGTCGCACGCCGGCCGCCAGGCACGGACTCCAGATAAGCGCCATGCGTATTGCGCAAGCGTAAGGCGCCCATGCGGCTGAAGTCATCGACCGCGCAAAGGTAATCGAGCTCGGTCAGCGCCCCCAGAGTCGGGTCGTCCTCGCGGCCCTTGGCATGCGCGCGGGCGATGATACGGCGGCCCCAGACATCCGGCTCGGTGTCTCCTAGCGCGAGAAAGAACAACGAGTCCTCCTTGGTCGCGGCCTTGCGGGTCTGGTACCCCGGCGTGGCCGTGAGGTCCGGTGATACGTTGAACGTGTCCTTGTTGTCCAGCCAATCCTGAAAGTAGGCGAACTGCGTGAACACTCGAGGCCCGTTGCGCACAAACACGAGTTTGCCCACGGACGTGCCTACCTTGCCCAGGCACACATCCAGTTCCGTCTTCATGTTCTGTGCCATAGCACCTGCTCGCGTAGCCATATCGTGTCAATCGTTCAAAATGCTTTGGGTACCTTACGGCGTTTGCTGTAGACCCGAGTGGGTAGGTCTGCATCCATCAGCGCGAGCCCCACGGAATCAGTCGGCGTGTCCAGAAGCAAGCGCAGCTTCTCTAGCTCCCCAAAGACCTGAAGTGCGCTGCCCAGGTAGGTGAGTGCCGTTCCAGAATGTCCGTCCTCCAGCCGACGTACCGTGCTTACCGAAACGCCCATGCGGGACGCCAAGTCGGCTTGAGACATACCTCGTCGCCGGCGCGCGAGCTCGATGCTGCGCCCCAGCGCCTTGAGAGCTCGGTCTACGGAGATGTTAGTAGCAGTAGCCATGTGAAATCGCTCTCATAAGAACGCTTGAATCGCACAAACGTTCTAATTGGGGCAATTAGAGCAGACTAACGGTCATATTGCAAGAGTCGCTCCAATAAGCACGTTTACATATCATAAGCGCTCTTAAAAGAGCGCTTATTGCCAATACCGTTGGAGTGCCGTCAAAAATTGCGCCTCGGCATTAGACTATGCCCAAAAGTGTTCCGACCATGCTCTGGCGCTTCACCTAAATCGACCGCAAATCCTCGTCAATACTCGCTCCCCAGGCTTCTTGGGGCAAACAGCGTAGTAAAACCCGCTTCGATTTAACTTTCAGCGCTTGAAGCGTACGACTTGCTGGTGTTGTGCGCCCATGCCTTCAACGCCCGAGACGATGCTGTCACCCGCCTTCAGAAATAGCTGAGGCTTCATGCCCATGCCGACGCCGGGAGGCGTTCCGGTGGTGATCACGTCACCGGGCATCAGCGTCATGAACTGACTCAGGTAGCTGACGATCTTGGCAACGCCGAAAATCATGGTTCGCGTACTGCCATTTTGAACACGCTTGCCGTTGACTTCCAGCCAAAGGCCCAGTCTTTGAGGGTTGGGTACTTCGTCACGCGTCACCAGCCACGGACCGAGCGGGCCAAATGTGTCACAGCCTTTGCCTTTGTCCCAGGTACCGCCCCGTTCCAGCTGGAAGGCACGTTCGCTGATGTCATTGACGGCGCAGTAACCGGCCACATGCAGCAGTGCGTCCTTTTGTGACACATAGCTGGCGCGCTTCCCCATCACCACGCCCAACTCCACCTCCCAATCGGTCTTGACGGAGCCCTTGGGCAACATCACCGGATCGTCGGGACCCTGGATGCAACTGGTGGCTTTCATGAAGATGATCGGCTCGGCCGGAATCGGCATACCGGCCTCGGCGGCATGGTCGGCATAGTTCAAACCAATGGCGATGAATTTACCAACATCAGCTACCGGACTGCCGATACGAGGCTTGCCTTTGACCAGCGGCAACTGCTCGGTTTTCAATCGCCGCAACTTGGCCAACACCGCATCTCCGAGCTGGTCCGGGCCAATGTCGGCAATGACTGCACTGAGGTCACGCAGTTGACCCTGGGCGTCGATCAGTCCCGGCTTTTCCTGGCCCTGTTTGCCGTAGCGTACGAGTTTCATGGGTTTCCTTGGGTTATGGACTTAGCCAGTTTGCCAGACTTCTGCGCAGCTGCTGCGCGGATACAAACTCGATGCCACGCCAGCCCAAGCCACAAGCGGCGTCCACATTGTCTTTCAGGTCGTCAATCAGCAGCGTCCGCTTGGGGTCCAACGCATAGCGGGTTTGCAGAAGCTGGTAGATCGCCAGCTCCGGCTTGATATGGTGCACGTCACCCGAAAAAATACCACCATCAAACCACTGCAAAAACAGGTGCATTTGCTCCAGCGTGCGCGCATAAGGCGCTGGCATGTTTGACAGAAAGTAGAGTCGCACGTCACTGCGCAACTGGCGCCTGTGCACCAGGTCGGCCAGCACGCTGACGGTATCGTTGATTGGGGCCAGTCGCTCGCCAATTCCCATGACCAGGTCATGCAGTGCTGCGTGCGGTAAAGTAAGCCGCTGCCCTGTGCGCTGAACAACGTCGTCCTGTGTCAGCGTGCCGCGATCAAACGAACGCCAGTCATCGTGACTGAAAATGGAACTGGCGAGTCGCTGTGCCGTTTGTGGTGTGCCCGCCAACTCGGGAAAATAAGTTGCCACCAGTTGCGCCGGCTGCCACGCAATCAGTACCGCGCCAAAATCAAAGACCAGGTTCATTCGCCTCAACCGCCGATGAAATCAGCTCCAGGGCTTTTCGCAAACGGGTGCGCATCCCAGTCGGGGCGGTGCGCATCAGCTTCACTTGAGGTGTGGCATGCCAGATCGCGCAGCGCGCAATAGCCTGCGCCACATCAAGCACCGATTCGTCATCCAGCTGGATTCCAGGCTCGATAAACAAGGCCTTGACTTCGAACACGCCCAAGCCCCGGTGCGCTTTGGCGTCCAGCCGACCCATCAGTTGACCACGGTGCAGAATCGGCAGCACAAAGTAGCCATAGTTTCGCTTTGCCTGCGGTGTGTAGCACTCAATACGGTAGTCAAACCCAAACATGACGGAGGCGCGCTCCCGATCCCACACCACGGGATCAAAAGGGGACAGCACGGTGGTGTGGGTAGCTGTCAATTTCCCGTCCAACGCCTTTTTCAGCAACCTGGCATGCGCCGTATGCACATAGCCCGGTGCGGACCAGCCTTGCACTGGCACGCGACACACCACGCCCTGTTCCACCAACGCATCCAGATCTGCATCTTTCAGACGTGGCTTGATACGAAAGTAGTCATGCAGCCAGCGTGCCTGCGACACGCCCAGTGCCATGACGGATTTTTCGATGAAGCGCGCGTGCACTTGCTCGGCCGTCGGTAGCACCATGTCCCGGATCGTCGGGCAGACCCGATGCGTCAGGTCATAGACGCGCTGGAAATTCTCGCGGCGCGCCACCATCAGCTCACCGTTGGCAAACAGCGCCTCAAGCCAGCGCTTCTCATCCTTCCAACCCCACCAGCCACCACTTTTTCCGCCGGTCCGCTGAAAATCGGAGGACTTGACAGGGCCTTTGACCTCGATGTGAGCCAGCAGCGTGTTCAGCTCCGCGCGCTGCTTGGCATGACTTTCTTCACCGCCTGCAATACCCCAATGACGGCGGGTCTGCTGGTTGTAGCTGCGATGCAGCGCCACGTCCTGGATCGGTGCAAATGACGCTTCATGCGCCCAGGTTTCGAACAAGTCGGCGCCTGCCAAGGCCTGGTCCAGCCATTGGGCTGGATAGCTTCCCAAGCGCGAGAACAGAACCAGATAGGGGCTGCGCGCGACCACATGAATGGTGTCGATCTGCAGCAACTGCATACGTTCGATGCAGCGGCGCAAACTCAATCGCGTCGCCGCACCTTTGGGTGGCGCCAACAAGCCCTGGGCGGCCAGTTGCAGACAGCGCGCCTGGGTCTGGGCTAGCTCAAGCACTGAGGTGTCCGTTTTGGGTTGGCACTGAGTTAGCGCAAACGACTCAGCAAACCTGCTGTGGAACCATCAAGTCCAGCGACGTCGCCAGTGCGCAGGCGCAGCTCCACGTCCTTGGCCAGCACCTTGCCCAGCTCCACGCCCCACTGGTCAAAGCTGTTGATACCCCATAGCGAACCGCTGACAAAAACACGGTGCTCCTGCAAGGCAATCAAGGCGCCCAGGCTGGTCGGTGTGAGCTCGTCAAGCAGCAAAAAAGTACTGGGCCGATTGCCAGGAAAATGCCGATGGCCACCTGCATCAGCCTTGCCCACCATCAGGGCCTGAGCCTGGGCCAACACATTGGCCAGTAACAGGTCATGATGCCCAGGCAAATCATGCTTCGGCTTTTTAACCGCCACAAATTCCACCGGTACCACGTCAGCGCCCTGGTGCAGCATCTGAAAATACGCGTGCTGTCCGTTGGTGCCCGGTTCGCCCCACAGCACCGGGGACGTGCCGTAGGCCAAGGATTCACCCGAGCTGTTCACCCGCTTGCCATTGCTCTCCATCTCCAGTTGTTGCAAATAGGCCGGCAGACGGCGCAGCGCGCTGTGGTAGGGCGCGATGGAGCGACTCGTGAAACCATGAAAATTACGGTACCAGACGTCCAGCAGTGCCAGACGAACGGGCAAGTTGCTCTCCAAAGCGGAAGTCCGAAAGTGCTCATCCATGTCATGCGCACCGGCCAGAAACTCACGAAAACCCTCGGCGCCAATCGCAATCGCCAACGGCAACCCGATGGCCGACCACATCGAATAACGCCCACCCACCCAATCCCAAAAACCAAAGGTCGTGCTGATGCCAAAGGCCTTGGCCGCCGGCACGTTGGTGGTCAGGGCCGCAAAGTGCCGTGCAATATCAGTGCCGCCCTGCGCCAAAAACCAGGTCCTGGCCGACTGCGCATTGGTCATGGTCTCAATGGTGGTGAACGTTTTGCTGGCAATCAAAAACAGTGTGCTCTCGGGTTTGACGCGCTTGAGCACGGCGGCCAGCTCATGCCCGTCTACGTTCGATACAAAGTGAAAGCGTTTGCCCGGCAGCACAAATTCGTCCAGCGCCAGCACCGCCATTTGCGGGCCCAGATCAGAGCCGCCAATGCCAATGTTGACCACATCGGTGATCGTCTCATCAGCTCGCACGGCTTGCGCGTAGGCCAGCATGGCGTTCAATACGCCATGCACAGCCGTCAATTCAGTCGCCACGTTCTTGACCGCCGATTGCGCCACATCCGACGGCGCCACAAGCGGATGCCTTAGCAGCCAATGCATCACCGCACGTTGCTCTGTGTTGTTGATCGGGGCACCGGCAAACATGGCGTCCCGATGTTCCTCTAGACCGGTTTGACGGGCTAGCTGCAGCAACAGTTGCTGTGTTTCGCCATCGATCAGGTTCTTGGACAGATCGGCAAAGATATGGGGTGCACTTTGGCTGAAAGCCTCAAAGCGTCCTGCATCTCCAGCAAAAGCAACGCGCGCATCGAAGGCGCGACCCTTCGCGTTGAAATAGGTTTGTAACGCGCCCCAAGCGGGTGTGCGGTCACAAGATAAACGGGTCATAGGAAGAAGTCCTGCGGTTAAAGGTCAAGTCGCCAGCAGCAGCTGGTCAAGCCGGGCGCTATCGACACAAATGGCGCGTAAGCGTCAACCTGCTTGAAGTCGCCCGTGTAAGCCACCACGGTGGTGAATTCTTTGAGTGCATCGAGTTGGTTCATGTTGTCATTATCCTGTGACGAGCTGGGAGCATCCAAGTTCTGATACCTGGTTTACCGTCAAAGTTACACGATTTTGATAATTTTGTGAAACTAAGTTACATTACACACCTGAATTTTCAATCTCAATCAAAAATTTGTTGGGTTCCTTTCATCCATGAGCTTTGATCTTGTTTTGTTTGGTGGCACTGGCGATCTGGCCTGGCGCAAGTTGATGCCGGCCTTGTTTCAAGCCTTTCGCCATGGCACGCTGCCGGAAGGTGGGCGCATCATTGGCGTCGGCCGCGACGATCTCAGTTGCGATCAGTACCGCGCGCTGATCCGCTCGCGCTTCGATAACGTCGAATTGGCCAAGCGCCCAAACGACGAAGAGTTCACGCGCTTTGCCGCGTTGCTTGAGTTTGTGCGAATGGACTTGTCCAAACCCGACGACTATGCGCGACTTGGCACCACGCTGGAACAGCGTGACGCCGACACCGTGGTGATGTACGTTGCCACTGCGCCCAACCTGTTTACCACGGTCTGCGAGCAATTGGCGGTGGCCGGATTGAACACCGCAAGGACGCGTGTTGTGCTGGAAAAACCGCTGGGTCACGATCTGGCATCAAACCGCGCCATCAACGACACCGTGCGCCGCGTCTTTGGCGAGCGCCAGGTTTTTCGCATTGACCACTACCTGGGCAAGCCGGCCGTGCAAAACCTGTTTGCGCTGCGCTTTGGTAACGCCCTTTTTGAGCCTTTATGGCGACGTGAACATATCGCCAATATCCAGATCACGATTGCCGAAGAACTGGGTGTCGAAAAACGCGGTGCGTTTTATGAGACCACTGGCGCGCTGCGTGACATGGTGCAAAACCATGCCCTGCAATTGCTGTGCGCCATTGGCATGGAGCCGCCCATCAACTCCCATGCCGACGCCATCCGCGACGAAAAACTCAAGGTCTTGCGCTCGCTTAAACCCTGGACCGCAGAAGCACTGGCGCAGGACGTCATTCGTGGTCAATACGGCGCCGGTACCATCGCCGGCACTCCGGTGGAGGCATATCGCGAGGAAGTCGGCGTCGACCCACAAAGCAATACCGAAACCTTTGTTGCCTTGCGCACCGAAATATCCAATTGGCGCTGGGCCGGTGTACCGTTTTATATCCGTACCGGCAAACGGCTGGCTGGGCGCGATGCGCGCATCGTTGTGAATTTTCGCCCGACCCCGCACGCTATTTTTAATTCTCAGATTGACGTTGCCAATCGGCTGGTCATCAACCTGCAGCCCAAAGATGGCCTGGAGTTGCACTTGCTGGCGCAAGGTCAGGACAACCGCCGCAACTCACAGACGCTGGCACCGGTGCAACTTGATCTGGACTTTGACAAGCGTTTTGGCATCGGGCGGGTGGGTGCCTATGAACGGTTGCTGCTTGACGTGATTGATGGCCGCCTCAACCTCTTCGTTCGCAGTGACGAGCAGGAAGAAGCCTGGCGCTGGGTCGAACCGATGATTGAGCACTGGAAGAATGACGTGCAGGGGCCACGCCTGTACGCCGCCGGCACCTGGGGACCGAGCGCCGCCAGCGCCATGATTGCGCGCGACGGCTACTGCTGGGCCGAAGAGTCTTGAAATTGAACCCCCACGCTCACCACTTTGTGTGTTTCGCTGCCCCCCGAGGGGGACATGCCTTGCTCGGGGCGGCCCAGCGCGGCGGCATCCGACATGCTTGACCGCATCAAAGCCTGTTTGCCGTCACTGGCTCCGGCTGAACAGCGCGTCGGCAAGCTGGTGCTGAGTGATCCGCGCAGCTTTGCCAAGCTGCCGGTCAGCGAACTGGCAGATCGTGCCCACGTCAGCAAACCCACTGTCGTGCGATTTTGTCGCAGCGTCGGCTACGATGGCCTGTCGGACTTCAAGCTCAAACTGGCTGGCAGTGTGAGCGAAGGCGTGCCGTTTATTCATCGCAGCGTCGATGCCGACGACAAGACCATTGACATCACGGTCAAGGTGATCGACAACACTGTTGCAGCGTTTTTGAAATACCGCAACGATGCCAGCACGGCCATGATCGACAAGACCGTCACCGCGCTGCTGTTCGCCTATCAACAAGGCAAGCGCATCGAGTTTTTTGGCGTCGGCAATTCCGGCGTGGTGGCGCAGGATGCCCAGCACAAATTCTTCCGGCTTGGCGTGAACACCATCGCCTACAGTGATGGCCACATGCAGGTCATGAGCGCGTCCCTGCTGGAGCCGGGCGACTGCGTTGTGATCATCTCCAACTCGGGGCGCACCCGCGACCTGATGGACGCTTGCGACATTGCCCGCAAACACGGCGCCACTACCATCGTCATCACTGCCAGTGGCTCGCCGCTTGCCGCCGCCGGTCACATTCACCTGGCGGCTGATCACCCGGAAGGTTATGAACGCTACAGCCCCATGGTGTCACGATTGCTGCACTTGCTGATCATCGACATCCTGGCCACCTGCGTGGCCCTGCGCATTGGCGGCGACAAACTGCAACCGCTGCTGAGCGAGATGAAGAACAATTTGCGCAGCAAGCGCTACGCTTGAGTTGCTTCATTTCAGACTTCTGGCACTTCCGCAAACAACTGCGTCGCAGTCAGCTCCAGCGCCACGCTGGCCAGTGAGACTGGCTCGCCACGGGCAAACGGGTGCAGCACCCACAAACCGTCGGCGCCTTTGCGATAACAGTCAGTGCTGCGGCTGTCCAGGTCGATCAGCACGTATTCCTGCAGGCTGGCGAGGCTGCGGTAGTGGCTGAACTTCAAACCCCGGTCATAGGCCGCGGTGCTGGGTGAAAGCACTTCTGCAATCAGGCTGGGCTCGGTCTTGAGCATGGGGCTGGCGAGGTCCAGAGCGCTGCACGTCACCAGCACATCGGGGTAGAAATAACTGTTGGCGGTGGCCACGTGCAGACGCATATCGCTCATGTAGGTGCGGCACGGGCTGCCAGCAAGGTTTTGGCGCAACGCAAAGGCAAGATTCATAGCCACCGTCACATGCCGGTCTTCTGGGCCGGCCATGGCGAACACTTCGCCGTCAAGATATTCATGGCGATCCGCCTGCCCGGCCTCCCAGGTCAGATAGTCTTGGGCAGTAAAAATTGTTTTTTGTACGGCTTGTCCCATGGCCATGTCCTTTGTCGAAAATCAGTCGCTCATTATGAGCGCATCAAAGCACGC
>JBAXBQ010000044.1:0-27134 GCA_037141865.1 Comamonadaceae bacterium
TGTCCAGCAAACCGACATCCAGCATGCCCTGCGCCAACACCTTGACGGTGGCCTCGTGCGGATCGGTAAAGCGGGCACCGGCGCGGATGGCGGCGATGGCCGCCTCTTGCGACGCCAACACCAGCTCGTACAGCGCACGCTGCGGTCCGCTGAACTTTCCGTTGGCGGGGAAGGTACGGGTGATGTCAGAGGCATAGCCGTCCAGCTCGCAACCGGCGTCGATCAGCACCAACTCGCCGTTGCGCACTTCACCCGCATCGGCGCGGTAGTGCAACACGCAGGCGTTGGCGCCGGCCGCCACGATGGAGCCATAGGCCGGGTACTGCGAGCCGTGGCGCCGAAATTCGTGCAGCAGTTCGGCGTCCAGATGGTATTCACGCACCGGCTGGCCGGCGCGCAGCATGCGGGCGCTAAGCTGCATGGCGCGGATGTGGGCACCAGCGCTGATCTGTCCGGCGCGGCGCATGGTGTCTTGCTCATGGCTGTCCTTGACCAGCCGCATTTCATCGAGCAGGCCACGCAGATCGCGCTGCTGTTCGGGGCAAAGCGCGCCGTAACGCACGCGGGCACGCAGACTGCCCAGCCAGCCGTCAATGCGCGTCTCCAGCGCCTTGTGGGTGGCAAATGGATACCAGACGGCGTCGCGGCCATCCAGCATGGCAGGCAATTGCTTGTCCATCTCGGCGACAGAAAACGCCGCATCTACGCCAAGCTGAGCCGGAGCCGCATCTGGCCCGAGTCGGAACCCATCCCAGATTTCACGCTCCATGTCTTTCGGCTGGCAAAACAAGGTTGTCTTGCCGTCGCCGGTGATCACCAACCAGGCTTTGGGCTCGGTAAAACCCGTCAGGTAGTAAAAATAGCTGTCGTACCGGTAGAGAAAATCAGAATCGCTGTTGCGCTGCTGCTCGGGCGCCGTCGGCAAGATGGCGATGCCTTTGGGGCCGAGCAGGGCGGCCAGCTTGGCGCGGCGTTGGGTGTAGGGTGATGTTGCGGCTGAGGTGTTCAAGGTTTAGCTCCAGTTAGCAGGAATATGGGCCAAGTCGGTCAGGGGAATTGCCTCTACCGGTATACCCAAAGAGGTGCTGTCGGCAGACATGATGGTGTAACGACGTTCCCCCGGGTACACCACATACAAGGCATCAAGTTTCAGGTCTTGCAGGGCAATATACATGGAAGGTGTCATTCTCGGGGCATCTACACGTTTGAACTCAACGCCAACGCGCAAACCATGTTTGAACATCAACAAATCGAGTTCAGCACCGGCATGCGTCGCCCAAAAATAGGCCTCGTCAGGCTGCGCCACGTGCAGCACTTGTTCCAGGGCAAAACCTTCCCAGCTGGCACCGCTTTTGGGATGTTGCCATAGTGCATCGCTGTCTGCAACGCCCCACAAATAGTGGAGCAAGCCACTGTCGCGGATGTAGATTTTGGGAGCCTTGACTTGTCGCTTGCCAAGGTTCTCATGCCAGGGTGGCAGCTGGCGCACCAGTTGCAATCCGGTCATGAAGTCCAGATATTTGCGCACTGTAGGCTCACTCACGCCCAGGCTGCGAGCAGGTTCGGCGGCATTCCAGGTTTGGCCGTGGTAGTGCGCCAGCAGGCGCCAGAACCGTTGCATTACGGGCGCTGCAACGTTCAAACCCAGCAGCGGCATGTCGCGCTCAATCACCAATGACAGGTAATCACGCAACCAGCGCATGGCCGCCCTTGGGTTGCTGGCCAACACGGCGCGCGGAAAACCTCCGCGCAGCCAAAGCGCGTTAGCCTGAGCGGCTTGGTCGGTGTCAGTGTCCAAAACCTCAGCCAGTGTCAGACCACCCATGGAGAGCAGGCTCAAGCGGCCAGCCAGTGATTCGCTGGATTGCTGCATGAGCAAGGGCGAAGCACTGCCCAGCAGCAAAAACTGCGCAGAACGCTCATGGCGATCAATCAGCGTGCGCAGCAGGGGAAACAAGTCAGCGCGTCGTTGTACTTCGTCTATGACTATCGTTCGCCCCTGGGCCAACAGGGCATTCAAGGTCGCCATAGGTTGCGCCAAGTTTTCCAGCGACTGTGGGTCTTCCAGATCAAAGTACGCGCAATTGTGTGCGCTGGCGTAGCTCCTGGCCAACGTGGTCTTGCCCACCTGGCGCGCACCAAGCAAAGCCAGCGCGCGTGACCCTCTTAAACGCTCGGTTAAGACCTGAAACAGTTGGCTTCGATCAATCATTGGCGCATGATAACACCTTGAAAATCGAAATCTATGCTTTCGATTTTCAAGGTGTTATCGCCGAACATTTGGTCAATTTATTGGACTTGATTGAGCTGCTGCAGGCGCTGCGGCGTTCCTACATCAGTCCAACGACCAGCGTAAAGCTCGGCACTAACGAGCGCATTGTCGGCGGCGGCGCGCAGCAGCGGGGCCAAAGGGGCTTTCATGCCTTGCGGGTTGCCCGCATCAATGTCGCACCAGGGCGGCGCAAACAGTTTGCGGTGGTACAGGCCGATGGTGGAATAGGTGTACTTCAGCTCAGCCTGGTTGCGTGCCAGACCATCGCTGCCCAGGCCAAAATCGCCTTTCGGGTTGTGCTCGGGATTGGGCACCAGCCACAAGTGTGCCAGCAAGCCGCTGGCGGCAAAACGCTCTACGGCGGCCGGGCTAAACACAAAGTCAGGTGCAAATACATCGCCAGCCAGCACCCAAAAGATGTCAAACGCTTCTCCTTGAGTGTCCGTTGGGCACAGCAGCGGCAGCGCCCGCACGATGCCGCCCGCTGTTTCCAGCGCACCGCCAAAATCGCGCCCTTCGTGTGAGTACCGGATCTGCCATGGTTCGCAAATTGGATCATCATCGTGTGCCGGTGGTTGACGCACAAAAACGCTGCCAAATGTTTGCTCGATCTGGTCACCCAGCCACGCCGTGTTGACCACCAACTGGGTAAACCCACCGCGCGCCAGGGCTTCCATGGACCATTGCATTAGCGGCTTGCCACGCACTGGCAACAACGGTTTGGGTGTGACGTCGGTCAACGGGCGCATGCGTTCGCCGCGGCCAGCGGCCAGCAGCATCGCGGCAATGTGCTTTGTGGACATGGGCAATAGTTTTAGCGCATGCCAACCGATACTTTGCCAAACACCGCTTGCGCCTCGCGCGGCAGGCAGCGCCAGTACACCGGATTCGCGCTGACCTCGCCGCCCAGCGCAGCGGCAGCCTGCCAGCCCCAGCGCGGCCGGTATAAAAAGGCGCGCGCCAGACCAATCAAATCGGCATCACCGGCTTGCAAAATGTCCTCGGCCTGTTGTGCTTCGGTAATCAGACCGACGGCGGTGGTGACCATGCCACTGGTCTGGCGTATGTGGCGCGCAAACGGCACCTGGTAACCCGCGCCCAAGGTGATTTTTTGCGTCGGCGAGACACCCCCCGACGAGACATGGATGAAGTCGCAACCGGCGGCCTTCAAACGCTTGGCAAATTCGCCGCTTTGCGCCACATCCCAGCCGCCATCGACCCAATCCGAGGCTGAAATGCGCAGGCCCAACACGCCGTCAAACGCCTGGCGCACCGCCGCAAACACCTCCAGCGGGTAGCGGATGCGATTCTCAAAACTGCCGCCGTAGGCATCGCTGCGCTTGTTGGCAAGTGGCGACAAAAACTCATGCAGCAAATAGCCATGGGCGCTGTGGATCTCGACCGCTTCAATGCCCATGCGATCAGCGCGCTGCGCGGCCACCACAAAAGCATCCCTGACTTGTGCCATCTTCTCCAGCGTCATGGCGGTAGGCGGTGCCTCGCTGGGCAGATAGGCTTCGGCCGACGGCGCAAAGGTCTCCCAACCGCCCTGTGCGCTGGAGAGCAACTGCGCCCCGTTCCACGGCAACGCACTGGACGCCTTGCGTCCGGCATGAGCCAACTGAATGCACACCGGCACCGGTGGCGCCAGTTGGCGCGCGCGATGCAACTTGTCGGCCAGCGCGCTGGCGGTGTGCTCGTCCCACAAGCCCAGGCAGTTGGGTGAAATGCGCCCTTCCGGCACCACGGCGGTAGCTTCAATGGTGAACAATGCCGCACCACTGTTAAGCAGGTTGCCCCAGTGCATCAAGTGCCAGTCGGTCGCCTCACCATCACGCGCCGAGTACTGGCACATCGGCGCTACAACAATGCGGTTGGCCAACTGCAAACCGCCACGGGGAGAGGGCAGGTGCAGGGAAGAAAATAGTTTACTCATGGGGATGGACTTGAATTTGTTCGACGGCACTTAGCATAGCCCATGGTGTCGCTGGCGCAGCGCGGGGCCGTAAATGGGTGTGCCATTCGCGCCCCGGTAAAATGCCGTGTTTCCCCTTACAACCAGAACTACCCCGGAGTTGGCACCTATGGCTGATACAGAACAATCGAGCAGCACAAACCGCGCGGACATGGCCAACGCAATTCGTGCCTTGGCCATGGACGGCGTACAGGCGGCCAACTCGGGCCACCCCGGCGCGCCCATGGGCATGGCCGACATGGCGGTGGCCTTGTGGGGCCAGCAGCTCAAGCACAACCCCGTCAACCCGCACTGGTTTGACCGCGACCGTTTCGTGCTCTCCAACGGCCATAGCTCGATGCTGCTGTATGCCGTGTTGCACCTCACCGGCTACAAGCTGCCCCTCGCCGAGCTAAAAAAATTCCGCCAGCTCGGCTCAAAAACCCCGGGCCACCCCGAAGTGGGCGTAACCCCTGGCGTGGAAACCACCACCGGCCCGCTCGGGCAGGGTATTGCCAACGCCGTGGGCATGGCGCTGGCAGAGAAATTGCTGGCGCACGAGTTCAACCGTGACGGCCATGAAGTCGTCAACCACCACACCTTTGCTTTCATGGGTGATGGCTGCATGATGGAAGGCATCAGCCATGAAGCAGCTGCTCTGGCCGGTGCCTGGAAGCTAGGCAAGCTGATCGCCCTGTACGACGACAACGGGATCTCCATTGACGGCCCGGTGGCACCCTGGTTCATTGACAACACGGCGCTGCGTTTTGTGGCCTACGGCTGGAACGTGCTGGGCCCGATCGACGGACACGATGCCGATCTGGTGGCCAACACCATCGCCGAAGCCAAGAAGTCCAGCGAAAATCCGACGCTGATCATCTGCAAGACTTCCATCGGCAAAGGCAGTCCGAATCGTGCCAACACTGCCAAAGCCCACGGCGAGCCGCTGGGTGCCGAAGAGATCAAGCTCAGCCGCGAAGCGCTGGGTTGGCCGCATGCCCCATTTGTCATCCCCAAAGAGGTGTACGCCGCGTGGGACGCCAAGGCGGCAGGAGCTGCTGCCGAGAAGGTCTGGAACGACAAATTTGCTGCTTACAAGGGCGCCCACCCCGATCTGGCCAAAGAGCTGGTGCGGCGCATGAAGGGCGAGTTGCCCAAGAACTTCAACCAGGTTGCCGTGGACACCGCCGTGGCGGCCCACATCAAGGCGGAAACAGTGGCTTCGCGCAAAGCCTCGCAACTGGCGCTGGAAGCCTTCACCGCCGCGTTGCCGGAAATGCTGGGCGGCTCGGCCGACCTGACCGGCTCGAATCTGACCAACACCAAGAGCACACCCAGTTTGCGCTTTGACTTTACCGGCATCGGTAATGGCGGACGTCACATCAACTTCGGCGTGCGCGAGTTCGGCATGGCAGCTGTCATGAACGGCGTTGCGCTGCACGGTGGCTACGTCCCCTACGGCGGCACCTTCCTGACTTTCAGCGACTACAGTCGCAACGCCATCCGCATGGCGGCGCTGATGAAACTGCGCGTGGTGCATGTGTTCACGCACGACTCCATCGGCTTGGGTGAAGATGGCCCGACCCATCAGTCAATCGAACACGCCGCTTCTCTGCGCCTGATTCCGAACCTGGATGTCTGGCGCCCCGGTGATACAGCCGAGACCACCGTCGCCTGGACCGTGGCCCTGCAAAACAAAGCAAAACCAACCGCTCTGCTGCTGAGTCGCCAAAACATCCACTACGCGCCCAAGTCAAGTTTGGGCGACATCAGCAAAGGCGCCTATGTACTTGCGGAACCAAGCGAAGTGGGCATGAAGAAAAAAGCCCAGGCCGTCATCATTGCCACCGGCTCCGAAGTGCAACTGGCGCTCAAGGCGCAAGAGCTTCTGGCCACCAGAAAAATTGCAGTGCGTGTTGTCTCGATGCCCAGCAACACCACTTTTGACCTGCAGGGTGCAGCTTACAAGAGCGCAGTACTTCCAGCCGGGATACCCCGCATCGCAGTCGAGATGGGTGTGTCAGACGGTTGGTGGAAATACGGTTGCGCCGCAGTGGTGGGCATCGACAGTTATGGCGAATCGGCACCGGCGCCAGTGCTGTTCCAGCACTTTGGCTTTACGCCCGAGAATGTGGCGGACACGGTGGAAAAAGTTTTGCGCAAGTAGGATAGAGGGTCAGGTTTTAGAGTTTCACGTTTTAACTAGTGGAGAATTTGCAAATGACGATCAAGATTGGCATCAACGGCTTTGGCCGCATCGGGCGCAACGTTTTGCGCTCGGCCTTGCTGAATTTCAGCGATATTCAAGTGGTGGGCATCAATGACCTGCTCGACCCCGAGTATCTGGCTTACATGCTGCGCTATGACTCGGTGCATGGCCGCTTCAAAGGCGACGTAGCGGTCGACGGCAACACGCTGGTTGTCAATGGTCAAAGGATCCGCCTGACGCAAGAGCGCGACCCGGCCAATCTGAAGTGGAACGAAGTCGGTGCCGACGTCGTGATCGAGGCCACCGGTTTGTTCCTGGACAAGGCATCGGGCGAAAAGCACCTGGTGGCCGGCGCCAAGAAAGTCATCTTCTCGGCACCCAGCAAAGACGACACGCCGATGTTCGTCTTTGGCGTCAATGACAAAACCTACGCCGGTCAAAGCATCATCAGCAACGCCAGTTGCACCACCAATTGCCTGGCGCCTGTCGCCAAGGTTCTGCACGACAAGTGGGGCATCAAGCGCGGCCTGATGACCACCGTGCACGCCGCCACCGCCACCCAGAAAACGGTCGACGGCCCGAGCAACAAGGACTGGCGCGGCGGCCGCGGCATTCTGGAAAACATCATCCCCAGCAGCACCGGCGCCGCCAAGGCGGTTGGCGTGGTCATCCCCGAGCTCAACAAAAAGCTCACCGGCATGTCGTTCCGCGTGCCCACCAGCGATGTTTCAGTGGTTGACCTCACGGTCGAACTGAACAAAGAAGCCACCCTGAAAGAAATCTGCGCTGAGATGAAAGCGCAAAGCGAAGGCGCCTTGAAGGGCATCCTCGGATACACCGATGAAAAAGTAGTGGCTACCGACTTCCGCAGCGACCCCCGCACTTCGATCTTTGATGCCGACGCCAGCATTGCGCTGGACGGCACTTTCATCAAAGTTGTGGCCTGGTACGACAACGAGTGGGGCTACTCCAATAAGTGCCTGGAGATGGTGCGCGTTGTCGCCAAGTAGTCTGCTCCCGACTCAAGAAAAGCGCCTGCGGGCGCTTTTTTTTCGGCATGCTGGAAACTATTTTTCAACAGCTGCTTTGAGCCTGAGAAGTCCCACCTCGAAATCCTTGCCGACCATCTTGTCCATGCTGAAAAAAAGACCCATGATTTTCAGCAGGAAATTCTGTCGGCCGTCCATACCCCACGTAACCGAGGTGGTGTCGCCTGCGGCATTGAGTGTGAAGACGACTTTGTTATGGGCTTCAAACGGCTCCATCATGTGCAGGTCGAGCGCAACCCTGGTCGGTGGCGTGGTTGCAGTGATTTCGATACTGCCTTTGCCGACCTGTTTATTACCTTGCCATGCGTAGATCGCACCCGCGCCGCTGGTGTTGCCGCTGAACGTCTTTTGCATCGCCGGGTCTTTGTTGTAAGGTGTCCATGCATCCCATTGATGAAAGTCGTTGATAAGCGGAAAAATATTCTCTGGCGCCGACTTGATGTCCACAATGCGCTCGACGTGAAATGCGTCCGCTCTGGTGGCGGCAAAGATAACAACAACAGCAATCAGCACGGCGCCGGTGATGGCAATGGTCTCGATCATCTATTTTCTCCGGTGTGGTGGAAGAGTGGCACAGGCACAACTGCAAATTGTGCGAGTCGTCTAAAAGCGGACAAAAACACTGAACAGTGTCGGCACTTGGCAATGCCATAGCTGGCATATCAACAATTACCTTGATCTGCGCCCGCGCTTGTCAGCTCAAAACATATTGCCAGCCAAAAAATACCACCAGCCCGCTCAGAATGGTCAGTAACTGGCGCCTTGTTGCGGCACACAGCGCCACAGAAAACAGCGCGGCAACCAGTTGCGGATTGCGCCAACTCAACTCCATTGCAAGACCGTGCGGGGCCAATACCATGGGCACAATAATCGCGGTGAGTACCGTCACGGGCACAAAACCCAGAGCCAGCTTCAGCGTCGGCGAAAACCGCACGCGGTCGCCCAGAATGAAGACCAGCGCCTTGATGACAAACGTGATCAAGGCCATGCCCATGATGGTTACGGTAGCGCTCATGCCATGCTCCCTGTTGTCACCTTGTGTCGGCGCAATCGGGTCAGCAGCAAACCGATGGCCACACCGATCACAATGGCGGCCAGCAAGCCCAATTTGAACGGCAGGTCTTTCAGCAAATAGGAAACGCTTGCCGCCGCCACGGCCGCCGCAAAGCGGGGCAGGCGAAACAACTGCGGCACCACGATGGAGATGAAGGTCACCACCATCGCAAAGTCCAGACCGAGTGTCTGCAACTGCGGAAAAGCGGCGCCAAACAAAAGGCCCACCAAAGTCCAGCACTGCCAGTTCGCATACATGGAAAAGCCGGAGCCCAGAAAATACCAATGCCCCAGGGGCGCATCGGGGTGTTTGCTGTAATAGCTGTCGACAACAGCAAAGGTTTCATCGGTCAACAAAAAACCAAGCAACCAACGCCAGCGGCGCGGCAGGTGGCGCACATGGGGCAACAGCGCTGCCGCGTACAGCATGTGGCGCAGGTTCACGATGAAGGTGGCAAACCAGATCACCATGGTGCCGGCAAGCCCGGCCATGAGCCCAATGCCAATGAACTGACTGGAGCCGGCAAACACGCTAAGCGACATCAACTGCCCCTGCCAGGGCGCCAGTTGTGTGGTCCCGACCAAGGCGCCAAAAATCATGCCAAAGGGCGCGGCTCCGACCAGCATGGGCACGGAATCCCGGGCACCTTCCGTGAAGCTGGCGAGAGCAGAAGAGGGGGGCATTTGAAATTCCTGTCAGACGCGGTACCGTACCCAGGAGAAGGTGGCGAGATCGGTCATTCGAGTTCCTTGGGTTGGGCAGGGTGGATTTCCCTCTGAGCCGGGTATTTTGACGCGATCTCGGCATGGTTGCGCAACGGCGAATGCTGCTGCGCCCAGAACAGCGCTGCCACGCCCACTGCAGCTGTGATCAGCAACGCCCACAAGCCGTGGCCGTAGCCCGCCTGCGGTGTCCACATCCAACCTAGCGCCAACGGCGCGGCGGCGCGCGCTAACGCCAGCGGCAAGCCCAGTGCACCATTGAGTGTGGCGACATGGTCCAGGCTCACGTATTGCGCCATGGCGGTACCTTTAACGATGGTCAACATGCCGTTGCCCATGCCAAACAACACCACAAACAAAACCACCACGGCGGTTTGCGCAGCCCCCAACCAGGGCGCCACCAGCAAAGCGAGCAAGCCCGCAGGGATCAGTCCCGGTATCAGTCGGTTGGCCAGGTGCAAGTCGAAGTGATGTTCAAAGAAGTACAGCAGCAAGCGCCCCAGAACCTGAAACACGCCAAGGCTGGCCGGGATGGCGATGACCCACGCCTCGCTCAGTCCGTTTTCGCGCAGCAGGCTGATCATGTGGGCCGGCAGTGCCGAAGACACGGAGGTCATCAGAATCACAAAGCACCCCACCAGCAGGAAGGGTGCGCCAAGAAAGAGGTTCGAGAGACTACCGGCAACCGGTGCTTCGTCAACAGGAGTTTTAACCCGTGCAACGGGCGCGTTGCGCAACACCAGCGCATGCACTGGCGCACACACCAGCAGGTGCAATGCCGCCAGGCCGGTGATGGCGCTGCGCCAGCCCCAGCCCGAGATCAGCCAGGCGGTGAGCGGTATGAACACGGTACTGGCCAGACCGCCCAAAAAAGTCATGGTGATGATGGCGCGGCGAAAGTCGTATGGAAAACGCCGCGTGACGATGGCAAACACCGGCGTGTACAGGATGGCGGCCATGGCCGCGCCCAAACCGGCCCAGGCTAGGTAAAAACCCATGCGACTTTGCACAGCGCCCAGGCCCATCAGACAGACTGCCGCTAACACCGAGCCGGTGGTCATGACGATGCGTTCATGGCCCCGGTCAATCCAGCGCCCCACCGGGTAGGCCAGCAAACCTTCCACCAACAAGGCCAGGCTAAAGGCCACGGAGGCCTCGACCCGGCTCAGACCCAGCTCACGCTCCACCGGCCCCATGATCAAGGCAAACGTGTAGAAAACGCTGCCCCAGCTGATGAGCTGTGCCAGCGAGAGCCAACCGACCAGGCTGCGCTGGTAGGTGATTGAAATGTTCATCGGGCAATCGTACATTGCGGCCCACAACGCAGAAATATGTGGGCATTCTGGAGCGCTTGTTTCTGCTGCGCCTGGTGCTGGAAGACCGGCACTGGCGCGTCATCGGCTTCGAACTGAAATAGCCCGCCATCAACGCCAAAAAGTCAACATAACATGTTGTTTTATAAAGAAACTCGGTACAAAACTAAAAATGGTACTAATATACCGAAATGTTAGAAACAAGTGCCTCCATTTCGCGCCAATACATCGACGCTGTCGCGGTCTTCGAAGCTCTGGAAGAGGCTCTGGAAGAGGCGGCTCAGGTGCGCGGCGGCATGTACTGGCATGCGGGCCCGCCCTCTTCACCCGACGCCAAATACCTGGTGCGCACCACGCCTGCTGGTGCCGAGACCAGTCTGGGGCCACGCACCGCGGCGCTTGAAGCCATCTACGGGCGATTCACGCAAAGAAAGCGTGAAAGTGCCGAGCGCGTGTCTGGCCTGCAAGCTGCGCTCCTGCAACAACAGCGGCTCAATCGCGCCTTGCGCGTGGGCCGGGTTGACCCGCTGGTGGTCGCGTTACTAAATCGTTTAGCGAACACCAAACTGAGCGAACACTTTCGCGTCGTGGGCACCCATGCGCTGTACGCCTACGAGGCCGCCGCCGGGGTGCGCCTAGACGCCGAGGCCTTGGCCACCCATGACATCGATTTGCTGTGGGACACGCGTAAACGCATTATCTTTTCCACCCAATTGGCACGCCTGGACAGTTCCATGCTTGGCGTCCTGAAGAAAGTAGATGCCAGCTTTCGCATCCGCAAAAGCCAAAAATACACCGCCGTCAACAAAGACGGCTTTGAGGTCGACATCATCCGCCTGGAGCGTGTTGGTGACGATCCTCACCCCGTCAAACTCAGCGATGATGACGAAGACTTCTGGGTAGTACAGGCGCACCGCGCCAACCTGCTGCTGGATTCGTCCGGCTTCTCGGCCGTGATCGTGGCCAGCAATGGCACCATGGCGCGCATGAACACCGTGCACCCGGCAACGTTCGTGGCGTTCAAACGATGGATGTCGACTCAATCCGAACGAGAGGCCATGAAGCGCCGCCGCGATGCGCTGCAGGCCGACACCGTGCAAGAGTTGCTAGAAAAGTGCCTGCCTCAACTTTCGGTCAAATAGGCCAAAGCAGCACGCCTTACTTGGCAGGCCGGTGCAGCGCGCAGAGCTTGTTGCCGTCGGGATCGCGCAGATAAGCCAGGTAGAGCTTGCCGGCCGACCCTTCGCGAAACCCCGGGGGGTCTTCGCAAGTGGTGCCGCCGTTGGCAACGCCCGCCGCATGGAAGGCATCGGCTTGCTCGGAGGACTGCACGGCAAACCCGAGGGTGCTGCCATTACCGTGCGTAGCGGGCTCACCATTGATGGGCGTGGTGATGCCAAAGGTGCCAGTGGGGCTGCGATAGAAATACCGATTTTTGTTGGCAACCCCCGGGGCGATACCCAGCGTGCCGAGCAGCGCATCGTAAAACGTTTTCGAGGCCTCAAGATCATTAACACCAACCATCACATGACTAAACATGGTTTTCTCCGTTAGGGCCCGGCATGGGGCGAAGTTGAATCGTGAGGATGGTAATCGAAGGCTGTTCAACGCTTTGCAGTCGACCTGCGCTTTCGGGCCACCACAGCCGCGAATTGCTGTGTAAAAATGGCTCTGTTCGCGAATGGTATGGATTTTGTTGAACTTTTCGGGTTTTCAGAGGAGAATTGCGTATGCGCGCGTCTCAGTTCAAAAATCTGCTGGCCGACCTCCATAGTCTCAGCTCCGAGCAGTTGGCTGACCTACGGGCGGAAGCGGACCGCTTGCACCAGCGCACCCATGCCCTGGGCTCCCTTGATGCGGCGATGGTTGGCGCGGGCTGCCCGCATTGCAATAGCTTCAAATACACCAAGAACGGACTCGGGCGGGGTGTCCAACGCTATCGCTGCAAGGACTGCGCGCAGACCTTCAACGCCGCGACAAACACGCCCCTTGCCCACCTTCACTCTAAAGACCAGTTCTTTCAGCACGGGGAGTGCCTGCAGAAGGGCTTGACCATCAGGCAGACGGCCGAGGAAATGGGCGTAGCCGTAAGCACGGCATTCAGATGGCGACACCGGTTTCTCGCGTCTGTTGTTGGACACCAACCCAAGGAGGTGACGGGCATCTTTGAAGCCGACGAGACCTACTTCCGGGAGTCCCAGAAAGGCAGCCGAAAGCTCAAGTCCCCCGAAGACCCTAGCAAGCCACGGCGCGCCCGCCATCACGGGGGCAAGCCCCCTACAAAGGCGAAGGGCGGTAAAAGCGCCTCTCGCAAGGACTTGGTGCCGGTGCTCGTCGGGCGCCTGCGCGGTCAACCCTACGTAGCAGACCAGGCATTAGGGGCGATGACCATTGTGCAAGCCACGCAAGCCCTGCGAGGCGTAGTGGGGTCGGGGACCTTGGTACGCATCGACGGCAGCGCAGCACTACGTGGGGCTGCGAAGACGTTAGGCGCGGCCTATCACTCGGTCGCGGCTTCGTATGGTCCACGCGTAGTGGACGGGGTTTACCACGTCCAATCCGTAAACAGCCATCACGAGCGCCTCAAGACTTGGCTCAACCGAGACCGCCGAGGCGTAGCCACGAAATACATGCCGAATTACCTTGCTTGGATGCGTATGGCCGAGTTGTACAAGGGCGACCTAAAGCCCGAGTATTTTGTCATTTCAGGACTTGGCAGACAGCTCATCAATTGCTAGACCAGGTCGCTATGGGTTCCTGTTCTAATGAGCTTAAGCGTCCCAGTATTGACAGAGCCGTCCTTGTCATAGATGAGGAGCCAATCAGGCTCAACGTGACACTCCCAAGCGCCCTCGTACTCACCTGACAATTCATGGTCGTAATGACGTTTCTCCAACGGTCGGTCGTTCATTAACTCCTTGACGACCGCACGCATCTTCGTCCAATCGTAGCGCCCAGAGCCCTTGATGCGCTTCTTGTCGGTCTTGAATTGCCTCGTTTCCTTGAGAATTCTGGTCATGCGTCAGGCTCAAAAGTCGTCAAAGGAGACCTCGGTCACCTTGCCAGACTTCGCCGCCTTGATGGCGGCCAGTGTGGTGGGATTGGGTCGCGGCATGTCAATGGGCAGGCCTCCCTTCTCAACGACGCCGCGCAGGAATAGACGAATGGCGGTGCTCACGTCCAAGCCAACAGCCTTGAGAACGGCTGCGGCCTCACGTTTGAGCTCCGGCTCAACCCTAGACCGAACATCGACAGTAAGCATATTGGACTCCTTGGTGTAATGGCTTGATACCCTAGTGTAGCTACATTGTAGCGGTAATCGTTATGATGTGCAACATGATGCCACATACAATCAATACGAAATGAGAACAGAGCGGTAAAAATACAGTATCTATTGAAGCGCGATGTCAACACATCTGCCACAGGAGCGCGTCCATGAAAATCTTGCCCACTGAGTTCGATGGTCAATCCATCCGCCGCGTGTACGACGAAGACACTGAGACCTGGTGGTTTTCGGTGATTGACGTGGTGCAGGTGCTGACGCAGCAGGCCGACGACCTGACCGCGCGCAAATACTGGAACCAGCTCAAACGCCGCCTCGATAAGGAAGGTAGCCAACTGGTGACAACTTGTCACCAGTTGAAAATACCGGCCGCCGACGGCAAACAGAGACTCACCGACGTAGCCACCGCCGAAACCCTGCTCCGTCTCGTGCAGTCGGTGCCCAGTCCCAAAGCCGAGCCCATCAAACTGTGGCTGGCCAAGGTGGGCTACGAGCGCATGCAGGAAATGGCCGACCCCGCGCTGTCGCTGGACCGCGCGCGTCAGACCTGGCAGCAACATGGTCGCAGCGACAAGTGGATTCAGCAACGCATGACGGCCAAGTTACCCGCAACAAGCTCACCGACTACTGGCGCGAGCACGAGATCAAGGCAGGCCAGGAGTTCGCCATCCTGACCAACATCATTCACCAGGAATGGACCGGCGTGAGCGTCAACGACCACAAACAGGCCAAGGGTCTGACCAGCCACAATCTGCGCGACCACATGACCGAGGCCGAGCTGATCTTCACCGCGCTGGCCGAGCTCTCCACCCGGCAGATTGCCGAAACGACGGATGCCACCGGCATGGCTGACAACAAAGCCGCCGCCAAAGCCGGCGGTCGTATTGCCCGTCAAGCCCGCCGGCAGCTTGAAGATCAAACCGGCAAGTCGGTGGTGTCGGGACAGAACTACTTGGCGCCAAGCGCGGTGAAGGCGCTGAAAGCCAGGAAGAGGTAGAAGTCAAGTGGAAGCCTTGCATGCCCAAAGGATTGGTCAGACAGCGTCTGGCTTATCCGAGATCCAGACACCAGGTTGGCGCTGGGCCATTTCAGATTGTCCAGACACTCTCTGGACAATCTGAACGCCAATTTTCTGACTCCGACCTTGAAGCAGCCATCACCGACCTCGGCAGGCTCACGCATCAGGATTTGAGCCAGATGCAGATGTACGTCAACAGCGCGCGATCTTGCGGGAGATGCTTGGACGGCAAGTCGTCGGCGAGCGTGGGTTCCAGCCGCTCGGCCAGTCGGCGCTCGCCCGCTGTCATGCGCGATACGCAGGCGCCAAGCGCCAGTGTGAGGGTTGCCATGCTTGTAATCCCGCCCCTGAGATTGTGTCGGCCCATTATGGGCCTGTTGCTCAGTGCAGTGCCCCTAGGCGCTGTTCGACCGCGACCCGCGATCATCACAACTTTTTGACCGCCTGCCTCTCCAGGATGACCAGTGCGATGCCGCCCAGAATGGCGGTGGACGCCAGCACCGAGCGTACGCTGATCGACTCGCCCAGCACGACGATGCCGCCCAGCGCGGCAATCACCGGCACGCTGAGCTGCACGGTCGCGGCGTGCGTGGCTTTCATGGCGGGCAGGACGCGGTACCAGATGGCGTAGCCGATGCCGGAAGCGATCGCGCCTGACAGGACGGCATACGCCAGGCCGGCGCTGTCAAGCGAAACCTGGTTCAACATCAGCAGGCTCAAGGCGGCGGCAATCGGGACGCTGCGCATGAAGTTGCCGGCCGTCACCGCGGTCGGATCGCCCGAGCCTTTGCCGCGCAATGAATAGATGCCCCAGGCAGCGCCAGCGCCCAGCATCAGCAGGGCGCTGTCCAGCGGTGGCGCCGCCAGACCCGGCAACATCAGGCCCACCAGCCCGCCCAGGGCAAGCACAAAGCCGACCAGTTGCAGTCGGCGCAAGCGCTCTCCTTTGCAGACGCCATAAGTGATCATCGTCGCCTGAACCGCAGCAAACAGCAGCAGCGCACCGGTGGCCGCCGAAAGACGGACGTAGGCAAAAGAAAACCCCGCCGCATAAACAAACAAGGCCAGTGCCGATGGCCAGTTGCCAGCACCGGCAGAGGGTCGGCGATTCAATCGCACCAGCAGCGCCAGCATCAAGGCGCCGGACAGCAAGCGAAGGGTGGTGAAGCTGGCGGCATCGATGCTGGTTTGTTTGAGCGCGATCCGGCACAGCAGCGAATTGCCGGCAAAGGCCAGCATGGCGAGCGAGGTCAGGACAATGATTCGGGCGCGGGACATGGCCGTAGTTTGACTTTGTTGCGCATCCCGTGATCGATGAAGGTCTTTAGGTTCATCGACGCGTGCTGTCCTTGCAACTAGACTCTGAACTGTGCCGCATCCATCAGAACCCATCACATGAGCACTGCCAAAGCATGAATGCTGGTGTGCTTTACGCCGCGCTGGCTTACACGGCCTGGGGTTTTCTCCCAGTCTTTTTCAAGCAACTCAGTCATGTCAATGCGCTGGAGGTCGTGCTGCAACGCATGGTGTGGGCACTGATTTTCCTGATGTGCGTGCTGGCCGTGCTCAAGCGCTGGGCCTGGCTGCGCGGCGTCGCCCGAGAGCCCCGGGTTCTGCTGGCATTTGGGGCGTCAGCGCTGCTCTTGTCGGTCAATTGGACGGTCTACGTGTGGGCGGTGCAGAACGCCCATGTGCTCGATGCCAGTCTGGGTTACTTCATCCTGCCGCTGGTCAATGTGGCCATCGGGTTTGCCTTTTTGAATGAGCGTCCGCGCCGTGGTCAGTGGCTGGCGGTGGCGGTGGCCGCAGCCGGTGTGCTGTGGCTGACGGTGCAGGCGGGACGGCTGCCCTGGGTTGCTTTGGTGCTGGCGATCAGCTTTGGCATCTATGGGCTGCTACGCAAGCTGGCCAAGCTGGGTGCGCTGGAAGGCCTGACGCTGGAGACCCTGCTGCTGTCACCTTTTTCCATTGGGTTGCTGGCTTGGTGGGCCTGGCACGGGCAAGGCGCCCTGGTGCAAGGCGACCGGGCCACCTTGGGCTGGCTGTTGCTGGCCGGGCCGCTGACCGCCATCCCCTTGCTGCTATTTGCCGCCGGTGCACGCCGCATACCGATGGCAACCCTCGGCATCCTTCAATACATCTCGCCCAGCCTTCAACTGCTGCTGGGCGTGTGGCTGTATGGCGAAGCGTTTGAGCCAGCACGCGCCATCGGCTTTTATCTGATCTGGACTGCTTTGCTGCTGTACAGCGCAGAAAGTTTGCTGAATGGGCGCAAGCAGCTATTAAATAAATAGCAATCACATCAGCGGCTACCAGGCGTCAATCGCCAAGCCGCGTGCCGGTGGTAATTCGCGTTGGGTCTGCAACGCCCGCACCAGCCAGGCGCGAGTTTGCGCGGGGTCGATCACGGCGTCGATTTCCAGCGTGGCGGCCATGTGGATGGCGCTGCCACTTGAGTACTGCTGGGCCACCAGTTGGTCGTATAGTGCCGTGCGCTGCGGTCCTTCCGGCACTGCTTCGAGCTCTTTGCGGTAGCCCAGGCGTACCGCGCCTTCCAGGCCCATGGCACCAAACTCAGCCGAAGGCCAGGCCACCGTGAACAGGGGCGAATGAAAGCCGCCGGCCGTCATGGCCATGGCACCCAGGCCGTAGCCTTTGCGCAGCACCACGCTCAAGTACGGCACGCGCAAATGCGCTGCCGCCAGGAACATGCGGCTCACATGGCGCACCTGCGCCTGGGTCTCGACCTCGGGCCCGACCATGAAGCCGGGCGTGTCCACCAGGCTCAGCAAGGGCAGGCCGTGCGCGTTGCACAACTGCATGAAGCGCGCCGCCTTGTCGGCCGCACTGGCGTCAATGGCACCGCCCAAATGCAGCGGGTTGTTGGCCAGAATGCCGACAGGTCGCCCCTCAATGCGCGCCAGCGCCGTGTGAATGCCTTTGCCAAAGCCGCTGCGCAGTTCCAGCAAGCTGCCCTGGTCTGCGATGCTCGCCATGACGGCGCGTGTGTCGTAGACGCGCAAGCGATTTTCTGGCACGACGTCGCGCAAGGCCAGTGCATCCGGCGCCTGCCACTGCTTGACACGCCCTTGAAAGAACGACAGATAGTGCCGCGCGGCGACAGTAGCCGCGTGCTCATCCGCCACCAGAATATCGATGACGCCGTTGCCGTGCTGCACCTCGCTGGGGCCAATCTGTTCCGGCTTGAAAACGCCCAGACCACCGCCCTCCACCATGGCCGGGCCGCCCATGCCGATGTTGCTCTTTTGCGTGGCAATGATCACATCGCAGCAGCCCAGCAGCGCCGCATTGCCGGCAAAGCAGCGCCCCGCCACAATGCCCAGCACCGGCACCTGGCCATTGAGCCGTGCAAAGCCGGCAAAGGTGGTCACATGCAAACCAGCCACGATGGGCATGTCCACATCGCCAGGGCGACCGCCACCACCTTCGGCAAACAGCACCACCGGCAATTTTTGTTGCAACCCAATGCCTAACATGCGGTCGGTCTTCTGGTGGTTGCGCATACCTTGCGTGCCGGCCAGCACGCTGGCGTCGTAGGCCATCACCACGGCGCGACTCTGCTCTTCTCCAAACAGCGTCTGGTTGATGCTGCCGATACCGGTCACCATGCCGTCGGCCGGCGTGTTTTTGATCAGGTCTTCCTCGGAGCGGCGGCTGCGCTGCGCTGCCACCGCCAGCGCACCATATTCCATGAAGGAGTCTGCATCGCACAAGTCGGCGATGTTCTCGCGTGCTGTTCGCTGACCCAAGGCGTGGCGCTTGGCGACGGCATCGGGGCGATTCGCGTCCAGCGTGGGTGCATGGCGCTCCAGCACGCGTTGCAGGTCGGCACGCAAGGCTGAGGTGGCGCGTTCTGTTCCAGACACAGGGGCCCCATAGATTGATTTTTTCGGCTGGGATTGCGTATGCAACTCGATGCTTGAAAGCACATCGCCCTCAGCCACCAGTGCGCCGCCTTCAAAAAAAAGTTCAGTTACACGTCCACCATGCTCGGCACGAATTTCGTGCTCCATCTTCATGGCTTCCAGAACGAGCAGCAGGTCACCTGCGTTGACGCTGTCGCCGGCTTGCACATGCCATTGGACAATCTGCGCTTGCAGGGGGGAACGGATTTCAGTCATGCCCGGATTTTGCGGCAACCAGCTTTCAGGTCACGTCAATCACGTGACAGGGCGTTGCGCGACAATGCCGACATGAACCTCGTCCCCCTGATTCAACTCAACCGTGGCGGCACGCTGGAGTGCCTGCACTTCGGCGCCGTCGCCGTTGTCAACACGCAAGGCAAAGTGGTGGCACAAGCGGGCGACCCGCACTGGCTGACCTTCTCGCGCTCAACGCTCAAGGCTCTGCAGGCTTTGCCCTTCATGCAAGCCGACGGGCCGCGCCAGTTTGGATTTTCAGGGGAGCAGGTGGCTTTGATGTGTGCCAGCCATAACGGCGAGGAGCGCCACGTTGCCGTCGCCCAGGGCATGCTGGACAAAGCTGGTTTGACCTACAAAGCCTTGCGCTGCGGTTGCCACGTGCCGGGCATCTTCAGCCTGCTTGATACAGCGCCGCCGCCCGGTCTGGTCTATGACGAACGCCATAACAACTGTAGCGGCAAGCACGCCGGTTTTCTTGCTTACTGCGTGCAACACGGCTTGAGCCTTGACGATTACATCGACCCGGCACATCCGCTACAGCAAGCCATTCGGCTCGACGTGGCGCGTGCGGTCGGCATGGCTGCCAATGAATTCAAAATGGGCGTCGACGGCTGCTCGGCCCCCAACTACGCGCTGCCTTTGTCGCGTCTGGCGTATGGCTACGCGCGGCTGGCCAGCGGCGCCAGAGACCCAGAATTTGGTGAAAGTTTTGCAGCATTGAGTGAGGCCATGACGGCGCACCCGGATCTGGTGTCAGGCACCGGTCGCAACGATTTGGCGTTTATGCGGGCCGGCCGCGGTGACTGGGTGAGCAAGATTGGCGCCGACGGTGTGCAGGTGCTGGGCAGCAAAAGCCGGGGCGAGGCCTTTGCCATCAAGATCATCGACGCCAACAAACCCGCCCTGTTTGCCGCCAGCGTGGCAGTGCTGGAGCAACTCGGCTGGCTTGACGACGCACAGCGCGAGGAACTCAAGCCCTGGCGCGCGCAGGCCATCGTCAACGCCCGCGGACTGCTGGTCGGCGAGCGCCTGCCGGCCTTCAAATTGCAGCCGTCATGACTTGCGCTATGTCAAATGATGTCAAACCAGGGCGTCGACGGTCTCGGCGAGAGCAGGAATAGTGGTTATCCACCATTGCAAAAGAAGATTTCACTTCTAAAGTCGAGCGTCAGGCAGGCTGGCGTTACAGTTAGCTTTTTTGGTGCCCCCCAATCTACAGGAGATATCGAATGAAGGTTTCCAAGCTTTTACTGGGCCTGCTGCTCAGTTGCGCGGCGCTGGGCATCAGTGCCCAGACCATCATCAAGTTCAGCCACGTCGTCGCAGCCGACACGCCCAAAGGCAAGGCTTCCGAGTTCTTCGCGAAGAAGGCGGCTGAACTGACCCAGGGCAAAGTCAAGGTCGAGGTCTATGCCAACAGCGCCTTGTACAAAGACAAGGAAGAAGTAGAGGCGCTGCAGATTGGCGCGGTGCAGATGCTGGCACCGTCACTGGCTAAATTTGGCCCGTTGGGCGTGAAAGAGTTCGAGGCCTTTGACTTCCCTTTCATGTTTGATGACACGGCTGAGTTGCACCTGATCACCCAGGGTCCGATTGGTGCTAGTTTGCTGGCCAAGCTGGAGCCCAAGGGCATCAAGGGGCTGGCTTACTGGGACAACGGCTTCAAGTCGTTCTCGGCCAACACGCCGCTCAAGATGCCGGCCGACTACAAAGGCAAGAAGTTCCGCATCCAGTCAAGCAAAGTGCTTGAAGAACAAATACGGTCAGTCGGCGGGATTCCTCAGGTGATGGCTTTCTCCGAGGTCTATCAGGCCTTGCAGACTGGCGTGGTGGATGGCACTGAAAACCCGATCTCCAACTTCTACACGCAGAAAATGCATGAAGTGCAGAAGCATCTTTCAGTCACCAACCACGGCTACCTCGGCTACGCAGTCATTGTGAACAAGAAATTTTGGGACGGTCTGCCGGCCGACGTGCGCGGTCAACTGGAGCAGGCCATGAAAGAAGCCACCGTCTATGCCAACAAAATTGCCCAGGAAGAAAATGACCAGGCACTGGCGGGCGTGAGGAAGAGCGGCAAGACGATCGTCTACGAGCCGACCAAAGAAGAGCGTCTGGCACTCAAGAAAGCGATGGCGCCGGTACATATCAAGATGGCCGATCGCGTTGGCAAGGAAACACTGCAACAGTTCTACAAGGCTACGGGATTTGATCCAGCCAAGCTTTGAAAGATTTGCCAACGCGCGTCCGTTGTACTGACGCCTCTTCGGAGTTGAAATTATGAAGTTTCTTGATCACCTGGAAGAGTGGATCGTCACCTTCCTGATGGGCGGTGCAACGCTGATCATCTTTGTGGCGGTGGTGCATCGTTACGCAGCCGGCCTGGCGATTCCCGGTGTGCAGGACTGGCTGCTGTCGCTCAGCATGAGCTGGGCGCAGGAGCTCACCATCATCATGTTTGTCTGGATGTGCAAATTTGGTGCCGCCTACGGCGTGCGCACCGGCATTCACGTCGGCGTGGATGTGTTGATCAACCGTCTGGATGAAAAGATGCGCTCCAAGTTCATTATTTTTGGACTATGCGCGGGTGCCGTCTTTACCGGCATTGTCGCGGCGCTGGCGAGTGGCTTTGTGTGGGACAACGGCGCGCATCACGCCTGGTTAAAGCTGCTGGGCATGCCGCTGGACGGCCTACCGGAGGGGCCCACCACGCCCGACCTTGAGTGGCCGACCTGGATGGTTTACAGCGCTGTTCCATTGGGCAGCAGCCTGATGTGTTTTCGTTTCCTGCAAGTGATGGTTGGATTTGTCAAGACGGGTGAGCTACCGCACCATGACCACGGTCATGTCGACGGTCTGGAAGAAGTGATGCCGATTGACATCAACCCCTATGCCATGAAGGACAACCTGCACCCTGATGAAACCGCTGACGGCCAAGGAGGATCGAAATGAACTCCGCCATCATTTTTGTGCTGCTGCTGGTGCTGATGCTCACCGGCATGCCGATCTCGATTTCGCTGGGTCTGACGGTGCTGACCTTTCTCTTTGGCTTTACCCATGTGCCGCTTGAATCGGTGGCGCTCAAGCTGTTCACCGGCATTGAGAAGTTCGAGATCATGGCGATTCCGTTCTTCATCCTGGCGGGTAATTTTCTGACCCACGGCGGCGTCGCCCGGCGCATGATCAACTTTGCCTCCAGCATGGTCGGTCACTGGTATGGCGGCCTGGGTCTGGCGGGCGTGCTGGCGTGCGCGCTGTTTGCAGCGGTCTCGGGTTCCTCCCCGGCGACGGTGGTGGCGATCGGCTCGATCCTGTTGCCGGCCATGGTCAAGGCGGGGTTTCCGAAGAGCTTTGGTGCGGGGGTCATCACCACCTCTGGCGCGCTGGGCATCCTGATTCCTCCAAGCATCGTGATGGTGATGTACTCGGTCGCCACCAACACTTCCGTCGGCGCCCTGTTCATGGCCGGCGTCGTGCCCGGCATTGCGCTGGCCTGTGTGCTGGGCGGCGTGACCTGGTACCGCGCCCGAAAATTCAACTACCCGCGCCTGCCCAAGGCGACCTGGGCCGAGCGCTTCAAGGCCTTCAAAACTTCGGCCTGGGGTTTGTTGCTGATCGTGATCGTGATGGGCGGCATTTACACCGGCATGTTCACACCGACCGAAGCAGCGGCCATGAGCGCGGTTTACGCTTTTGTGGTGGCGGTGTTTGTCTACAAAGACATGAAGCTCAAAGACGTGCCGCGGGTGCTGCTGAACTCGGCCAATATGTCGGCGATGCTGCTCTACATCATCACCAACGCCGTGCTGTTCTCCTTCATCATGACCAACGAGAACATCCCGCAGGCGCTGGCCAACTGGATGCTGGGTAACGGCCTGGGCATGATCAGCTTCCTGCTGGCGGTCAACGTCATGCTGCTGCTGGCGGGCAACTTCATGGAGCCGTCCAGCATCGTGCTGATCTTCGCGCCGATCCTGTTTCCGGTGGCCATGAAGCTGGGAATTGATCCGGTGCACTTCGGCATCATCATGGTGGTGAACATGGAAGTCGGCATGTGTCATCCGCCGGTCGGTTTAAACCTTTACGTGGCTTCGGGCATTACCAAGATGGGGATCACCGAGCTGACGGTAGCGGTCTGGCCCTGGTTGCTGGCGATGCTAGGTTTTCTGGTGGTGGTGACCTACTGGCCGGGACTGTCAACCTGGTTCCCGCGCATGCTGGGCATGATGTAGCGTGGTGGTTTGAATTCACAAAGGCTTTACACAGACCTCTGAAAATGGTCTGAATGGTTGTCAAGCATCCCCTAATCCGTGGCCGGCAGCGGTCGCTTCCCGGCTTGTTTCTGGGCTTGCTGCTGCTGGCAACGGTATCCTTTGCACAAGGCCAAACGCAGACCCCAGAGCCGTCGGCCGCAGCGACCGAACTAAAGCCCGTGACCGTGACCGGGGCTGCAGCGGACGAAACCCAGAGTCGGCGCCAAGCCACCGCCAGCAAAATCATTGTCGGGCGCGACGAGATCGAACGCTTCGGCGATACCACCATGGGCGAGCTGCTCAAGCGCCTGCCGGGAGTCACCATGCCGGGGCGTCCCGGGCGCGGTGGTGCCCCGCGCATGCGCGGGCTGGGCGGTGGCTACACCCAGATCCTGATCGATGGCGAGCCGGCGCCGCGCGGCTTCTCGCTGGACGAACTCTCGCCGGAGCAAATCGAGCGCATTGAAATACTGCGCGCACCCACCGCCGAGACTGGTGCCCGAGCCATCGCCGGCACCATCAACATCATCACCCGCGGCGGCTACAGCAAAAAGCTCAACGATCTTCGAGTCGGCGTTGGCCTGGAGAACGGCAACACCCAGCCGGGTTTCTCCTGGACCCGCAACGACACGGCCGGTGCCTGGAACTACAACCTTTCCATCTCGGCTCAACATGGCGAACGCAGCAACGACAGCACCAGCCACACGGTCACCGACAATCTGGTGAGCGGCGAGCTTATCGACCAGACCGAGCGCACCCTGTCCACGGGCAAGCGCGACGGCGTGCAGGTCAACGCCCGACTGCAATGGCGCGCAGAAACTGGCGATGTGCTGGTGCTGACACCGATGCTGGTGCACTCCCAGAGCAGCAGCACAAGCAACAGCAGCCTGCTGCAATCGGGCGGCATCACACCCTACGACAGCAGCACTGGCTCGGGCAGCAGCAGTTTTACCAGCCGCCGTCTTGCTGCCCAATGGACGCACCGGTTGCAAGACGGCGGCAACTGGCTGATGAGCGCCAACCTGAGCCAAAGCGATTGGGACAACGCCGTGCTGCGGCAGAACTTCGGTGGCGCTGGCCCGTCGGTGGGTGTCTCCGACAGCCAGTCGGACCAGCATGATTTGAATTTCAGTCTCAACGCGAAACTGACCAAGACATTGGCCGACGAACACAGCCTGGTCAGCGGCCTCGAGTTGCAAGCCAACCGGCGCCGCGAGGCCGCTACCGTGCTGCAGGATGGCCAGTCGCCCTTGACCGAGTTCGACGGCAATCTGACGGCTTCGAGCCTGCGCGCGGCCCTCTTTGCACAGGACGAATGGGCGGTCTCGCCGCAGTTCGCCGCCCATGCCGGCTTGCGCTGGGAAGGCATCTCGACGCAGGGCACAACCGCCGTCGGCACAACCGACATCTCGAACCGCAGCAGCGTCTGGACACCGCTGCTGCATGCGGTGTGGAAACTTGATGCCAAAGGTCAGGACCAGATCCGGGCCAGCCTGACGCGCAGCTACCGTTCACCCAATTTGCAGGACCTGATTGCACGCCCGACCCTCAACCCCATGTTCCCGGGGCGTGGCACGAACGACGAAATGCACCCCGACCGCGCCGGCAATCCGGCCCTCAAGCCCGAGCTGGCCAGCGGACTGGACATTGCCATGGAACGTTACCTGAGCGGCAGCGGCATGCTCAGCGCCAATCTGTTTTATCGCCACATCAACAACTTGATGCGCAGCCAGTCGGCCCTGGAAAGCGTGTCCTGGGCCGACCAGCCACGCTGGGTGGCACGGCTGCAGAACATCGGCGACGCCATCACGCAGGGACTGGAGCTGGAGGCCAAGTTTCGCGCCAGCGACCTGTGGCCAGCCGCGCCACGACTTGATGTGCGCGCCAATGCCAGCTTGTTCACCTCCCGTGTGACAGGCGTGCCCGGGCCCGATAACCGGCTGGTGCAGCAACCCGATGCCACGGCGAACCTGGGCGCTGACTACCGGCTGCGTGATCTGCCACTGAGCTTTGGTGGCAACCTCAACTGGACACCAGGCTATAGCACCCGCCTGAGCGACGGCCAGAGCGTTGTCCAGGGGGCCAAATTGGTGTTCGACAGTTTTCTATTGTGGACCATCAGCCCCGGCAACCAGCTCCGCGTGTCGCTGGGCAACATGGCGGCGCGCGACTATGTTTCAACCACGCTACTGGAATCGGTGAATCCTGCCGGTCAGGCCTTGCGGGAGAGCCAGACCACCACGGCGCCCTCCTGGCATAGCCTGCAAGTGCGGCTGGAAATGAAGTTGTAAACCGGATCATCGGGAATTATCCGAACGAATTGCGATACGCCTTTTCTGTCTGACCCTACCTCACAAGCAATGCCGCCCGGGCCGTGTCCATCTGCGGGTCGCGACCGCTTAAAAGCTCTTCTATGCTCCGATTCGGCACTTCAATGTCGGGCTCGATGGCGTGGCCTGGCTGATCCTTGCCCGAGACCGGGCCGAGCACCACTCCGGAGGGAATCGTCAAGGCATAGCCGTCGGCCAGCGGCAGGAACGACATTTCAGTCAAGCCACCGCCAGTCGTTTGGCCCACGATCTTCGCGTGCGCAAGTTCGCGCACGGATAGCGCAAGGGCTTCGCCGGCCGAGACGAGGTGCTCATTTATCAGAACGACGATCGGTCGATCCGGCCAGATGCGTTCGCCCTCCCGCTTCACGGCGCGCGCGGGCGCGCTGAGCGGTTGTTGAATGGAGTAAATGACATCGCCATCGCATAGCGCGGACGCCATGGCCACCTCGCCGGAGCCACCCAGCGCCGACCGCAGATCAATAATGAGTCCACGCGCGTCTTGCGCGGCGAGCGCGATGAACGCCCGGCGCGCCAGGTCGGCGGTGTTGTGCGCCGCGTCGTCCGATCCCGCGAACCAGCGCACAAAGACGTAGCCGATGCCATCGTCGAGCAAGCGGCTCTCAACCGGCGCAACGTCGGCCTGGATAAGCCGGAGCAAAATCGTGGTGGGGCGGCCCGCCCGTTCAATATCAAGTTTCAGCTCGACGCCAATCGGCAGGGCGTTGAGCAGAAATACGTCCACCCGGGCGGCTGGTACTCCATCGATGCGATGAAGCACATCGCCCGCACGAAGACCACTCACCTCAGCCGACGCGCCGGGGATGACGTCGAATACGATGAGCCGACCATCCGCCAGCGGATAGAGATTGAATCCTGGAGCGGCGCGCGGCTTACCCGACATGAGAGCACCGATCCCGCGTCGCCTTTGCGGTGAGGCAAGACCAACGTGTGCCGTGGCCGCTGCCCGCGCCATGGTATCCAGCACGGGCCAAGGAGTCTGCAAATCTGCCACGCGTTGCGCGAGCCAGTCTGCATCGCGCCCAAAGTCGGTGCCAAATTCGGCAGGCAGTGGCCGCGTCCGCTCCGGCGCCAACGCGGCGAGTTTCGCCAACGCAGCCAAGGCAACCACGCGCGGATCAGCTGGGACGATGCTGTCCCGCACGAGCCCGAGATAAACAGTACGCATCAACTCGGCCGAAGTCGGCGCAGCGCGCACCACCCCAGCAGTTACAGCCGGTGCAACAGCAGAGTCGGCGGCGTGGGCGACCGGCACCCCTATCGAGTACATCAGGCCAAGTGCGATCGACACTTTTAGAAGGAACAAGAAGAAAAGTTTCATGGACGGATAAGCCTTTCGACCACCTCAGGTCCAGTATCGCTCCTTTGATCAACCATCAGGTCGCAAAAAGACCCTCACATCGACCCGTGAATTGACAGGTGTCCAGCAAAGAAGGTTGTCCATGAGTGTGATTTCCGGTGCGCCTGTGAACTTCAGCGACGGCCGTAGCGTT
>JBAXBQ010000045.1:0-26873 GCA_037141865.1 Comamonadaceae bacterium
CGGCCCCAGATTCGCTACGTCGGCCAGCTTGAGCCCGGTGGCAGGGTCCAGGATGTCAAATCGGCTGGCGCCCTTGATCCACTGACCGTTGATCAGGCCATCGGTCTTGAACAGGCTTGGGTCTTTGAGCAGGGCAAGTGGGGAGGTCTTGGTGTCCATGGCAATTTGTGTCTCGAAGTTGGTGATGGGGGCAACGGAAAATTCAAAAGCTGGCAATAGTGGATTATAGAAATCAAGCCCATGGCAGCAAGCAGCCGTCAATGCGTCACATAACCCATGGTTTGCGGCAGCCACAGCACAATCTGCGGGAACACCGTCATGGCGAGCAGCAGTAGCAACAGCATGATGAGAAATGGCCAGCCCTCGACCATCATTTCGCCGATCGGTATGCCGGTGAGGGCCTTGATCACAAACAGCAGCATGCCAAAGGGCGGGTGAATCAGCCCGATCATCATGTTGAGCACCACCACCACACCGAAGTGCACCAGGTCCACACCCAGCAGTTTGGCCGCTGGCAGCAGCATCGGCACAAACACCAGCAATAGCACCGACACATCAAGGAAGCAGCCCAGCAACAGAAACATCAGGTTGACCAGCAGCAAAAACTTGAGCTGCGACAGGTGCATGCCGTCGACCCACAGCGCCATGGCTTGCGGCACACCTTCGGCGGTAAAGGCATAGTTGAGCATGAAAGAGCCGGCCAGAATCAGCGTTACCACGGCACTGCCGCGAGTCGATTCCATGACCACCGCCCAGAAGGTTCGCCAGCTCAGCGCGCGGTACACCACACCGGCCAGCAGCAGGGAGTGAAAGGCGGCTACGGCGGCTGCTTCGGTGGGCGTGAAGACACCCGAATAGATGCCGCCCAGCAGCACGATCGGCATCGACAAGGGCAGGGCGCCGCGAAAGAAAATGGCCGGCCATTCACGCATCGGGATCTTTGCTTCGCGCGGCATGTTGCGCCGGGTGGCGATGACGTGCACCACCAGCATCATCAGAGTTGCCATCAAAAAGCCGGGAATGACACCGCCCAAAAACAGGGCGCCGACCGAGGCGCCCGACACCAGCGCGTAAATTACCATCGGAATGGAGGGTGGAATGATGGGCCCCAGGGTGGCACTGGCCACGACCACGGCGCCGGCAAAGCCGCGCGAGTATTCCGGCCTCTTGAGCATCTGGCGGATGGTCACCAGGCCGGGCCCGGCGGCGTCGGCAATGGCGCTGCCGCTCATGCCTGAGAAGATCACGCTGACCAGCACGTTGACCTGCGCCATGCCGCCGCGCATGCGTCCGACGAGAATGCGGCAAAAGTCAAAAATGCGTTCACTGACAGTGCCTGCATTCATGATGTTGGCAGCAAAAATGAACAGCGGCACGGCCAGCAGAACATAGCTGTTGTACAGGCCGTTGCACACTTGCTCTGCCACCAGCCCAAGGTCTTGCCCTTTCACCAGCAGGTAGGCAATGCCAGAGGCCAGCATCGAGAAGCCAATCGGCATGCGCAGCAACATGCCGGTGACCATGACGCAGATAAGAACAACGATTGACAGTGTCATTGGAGTTGGCTTGGGGCGGCAATTTTCACAGACGCAGTTCGGCTTGCAGGTCGGTGCCGCGCACGGCACTCCAGATCGCACAGCCGCTGCGCACCACCAGTGCCGCCAGCAGCAGCACAAACGGCAGATAAACCCACATGATCGGCATATTGAGCACGGGAGTGCCCTCGCGCACCATGAAATGGACGTAGTCCCAACTGGCCGGCAAGCCGACCAGTGACAGGCCACCAATGAGTAGGTTGCCAACGATTCTCATCACTTGGCGGGCGCGTTGTCCGACGCTGTTCCACAGCAAATCGAAGACCACATGCTCACGCTCCGGAACGATCACCGCGGCCGACCAGAGAATGACCCAGATGTAGAGAATCACCGCCGCTTCATCAGTCCAGGCCAGCGGCTTGCCAAAGCCAAAGCGCGCGGCGATCTGAACGATGAAGACGCAAAACAACATCAGGAACAAACCACCGCCAATCGCGTTGGCGACTTTTTGAAGCCAGTGTTTCATGCTTATTTGGCCGCTCACTTGGTAGCGTTGATGCGCTCCAGCAGGCCTTTCGGCCAGACCTTGGCGTAGTCAGACCTCTGGTAGGTCGCTTGCACCGATTTGCGGAAAGCCTCCACATCGGGCGTGCTGACCTGCAGGCCTTCTTTCTTGAAGAATTCGACCAACTGAGACTCTTCCTTGATGCGGTTCTCGTTGTTGTAGGCCGCCGCCGCCTGCGCCGCCGCCGTAACTTTCTGCTTGTGCGTCGCGCTCATGGCGTTGAAGCTTTTGTTCGAGATGGCAATGAAGATGCCGTCCACCAGGTGGCTGGTCAGCACGATCTGCCTGGTGACTTCATGGAACTTGGCGGCGCGCACCGAGGGCAGCGGGTTGTCCTGGCCGTCAATGGTGCCTGTTTTCAGTCCCAGGTAAACCTCGCCGAAGGCCAGCGGCGTAGCAGTGGCGCCCAGTGCCTCGCCCAGAAACAGCCATTCCCTGGACCCTGGCATGCGCAACTTGACGCCTTTGAGATCGGCCGGGGTCCTGACGTTTCTGACATCGCGCAGGTTGAGCTGCCGGGTCCCCAGGTAAACGGTCGCCAGCGGCGTGACATCCATTTTCTTCGAGACTGTTTTGAACAACTCGGCACCGATCGGGCCATTGAAAACGCGCTGCTGCTGCGCTGGATCGCGGATCACGTAGCCGGCCGTGAAGACAGAAAATTCGGGCACCAGCTTGGCAATGTCAAAGGCCGAGATTGAGCTGAGTTCCAGGTTGCCGCGCGCCATGGCGGCCGGTTCGGTGCCTTGCTTGAAGAGCGAAGCATTGAGGTTGATCTGGACGTCGAACTCGCCGGGAGCGCTTTTCTCCAGCGTGTCCTTGAAAACGGTCCACATCCTGGCGTGCCAGTCATCGGGCACGGCCGGGGTGGAGATACGAAGCACAGTCTTACTCTGGGCCAGGCCCGGCAGCGCCATCGCGCCCAAAGTTGCAGCGGCACCGAGTAGCGTGCGGCGGCGAAGGCTTGGTTGACAGATCATGGTTTTTGTTCCTTGCCTGATTTAAATGGTTTTGAGTAGTGCACCAAGGGCGCGGTAGCCCTGTCGAACCGCCTGGGCCTCGGCTTCATCCAGCGCACTGAGCGGCGCGCGCATGTGCAACCAGAAGTCATCGCCACTTTGTTCCGCCAGCAGTACTTTGTAGACGCCAACAAAAGGCATGTCAGGGCGGATGCCAAGCAACGCCAGCAGGGACGTCATCAACTGCAGGTCTGTTTTAGACACGTCGGCTGGTGCATCGATGACGCGGCGCACCAGTCGCGGGGCAATATTGGCCAGTCCGCTGATCGAGCCTGAACCACCGGCCAGCATCACCGCTGCGACATCCGTCTCTATTCCGACCAGAATGGCCAGTGCCGGAAATGCCTTCGTTAAAGCCAGTGAATGGGCCCGGTCACCACTGCTGTCTTTGACGCCTGCCAACTGGTTGGGGTGACGCCGCACCAGTTCAGCAATCGCCACATGAGAAATGTCAAGAGAGCTCATAAGTGGAAAGTGGTAGAGCAGCAACCTGAGCTCATCATCATCAATGCCGCGCACTACTTGCGAGACCGCTTCAACAATGCCTGCATCACGCGGCTGGTTGAAGTAAAACGGCGGCATCAACATCTGCCGCTGCACGCCCAGCTTTGCGCCATGGCGACCCAGCTCGATGGCATCGCCCAGCGCCAGTCCAGTGATGGTCACGATGATCTGGTCGGCGCGGATACCACCTTTCAACAGGGCTTCAAGAAGCGCTTTGCGCTCAGTCACGGTAAAGGCCGGCCCTTCGCCAGTTGTGCCAAACAGGGTTACACCATCGCAGCCAGCGTCAAGCATGCGCCGGCTATGGGTTACGACGCGCTCTGGGTCAATTTCACCGCTGGCGTCCACTGGCGTCAGCAAGGCGGGCCAAAGGCCATGGATGTCTCGGTTCAAGGTCTTCTCTTCGGGGTTGGATGGATGAATGGTTGATGGGCTGGCGTACCCGCCTACCTTCACAGGATAACAGCGCGGCCCGCCAGGTAGGGGGTGGCGCGGCCGTTTGATTCACGCTCTGGTAATTGGACCAGCGATAATCACACGCTGGCTGGTAACGCCCCTGGCTACCAAGCCTCGACATTGTTGAGATACCCCTGTTCGAAGAAAACCTCGCCATGACCACGTCCCAAATGAGTGTCGCCGACATTCGCACTATCTTTCTTGATTTTTTTGCCTCCAAGGGCCACACGGTGGTGGCCAGCAGCCCGCTGGTGCCGGGCAATGATCCGACGCTGATGTTCACCAACTCGGGCATGGTCCAGTTCAAGGATGTATTTCTGGGCACCGATAAGCGCTCTTACGTGCGGGCCGCTTCGGTGCAGGCATGTCTGCGCGCCGGTGGCAAACACAACGATCTGGAAAACGTCGGCTACACCGCGCGCCATCACACCTTCTTCGAGATGCTGGGCAACTGGAGCTTTGGCGACTACTTCAAGCGCGACTCGCTCAAGTGGGGTTGGGAGTTGCTGACCCAGGTCTACAAGCTGCCCGCCGACAAACTGACGGCCACCGTCTACATTGACGACCAGGAAGCCTATGACATCTGGACCCAGGAGATTGGCCTGCCACCCGAGCGCGTCATCCGCATTGGCGACAACAAGGGCAAGAAGTACGCGTCCGACAACTTCTGGATGATGGCCGATACCGGTCCGTGCGGCCCGTGCTCGGAAATTTTTTATGACCACGGCGAGCACATCCCCGGTGGTCCTCCGGGCAGCCCGGGTGAAGACGGCGACCGCTTCATCGAGATCTGGAACCACGTCTTCATGCAGTTCGACATGCAGCCTGACGGCAGCGTGGTCAAACTACCGGCGCCTTGCGTTGATACCGGCATGGGGCTGGAGCGCCTCGCCGCGATTTTGCAGCACGTGCACAGCAACTACGAAATCGATATTTTTGATGCCCTGATCAAGGCCGCTGCGAGAGAGACTGGATGTGCCGAACTGGACAACAAGAGCCTGCGCGTGATTGCCGACCACATCCGCGCCACCGCTTTTCTGGTCAGTGACGGCGTCAACCCGTCCAACGAAGGGCGCGGCTATGTGCAGCGCCGCATCATCCGCCGCGCCATTCGCCATGGCTACAAACTGGGCCAGAAGACGCCTTTTTTCCATAAGCTGGTGGCAGATTTGGTGGCGCTGATGGGTGAGGCCTACCCCAAGCTGCGCGCCGATGAAAAACGCATCACCGAGGTGCTGAAGATGGAAGAAGAGCGTTTTTTTGAGACGCTCGAAACCGGTATGCAAATTCTTGACACTACGCTGGCAGATGGCGTCAAAGTGTTGCCGGGCGACGTGGCCTTCAAGCTGCATGACACGTTTGGTTTTCCGTTGGACTTGTCAGCCGATGTGTGCCGCGAGCGTGGGGTGGAAATCGACGAAGCTGGGTTTCATGCCGCCATGGAAAAACAAAAAGCCCAGGGCCGTGCCGCCGGCAAGTTCAAGATGGACAAGGCGCTGGAATACAGCGGGAACGGCAACGAGTTTGTCGGCTATGAGCTCCTCACTGAAACTGCCAAAGTTGTGGCGCTCTACGTTGATGGTGTGCCGGTGACTGAGCTGGCAAGCGGCCAATCGGGCGTGGTCGTACTGGACACGACACCGTTTTACAGCGAGAGCGGCGGCCAGGTCGGCGACGAAGGCGCCATCTTCTGTGACAGCGCAATGTTTGAAGTGGTCGACACGCAAAAAATCAAGGCCGATGTGTTTGGCCACCACGGCACACTCAAAACCGGCGTACTCAAGGTCGGTGACAGCGTGACGGCGCACGTCGATGCCGCGCGGCGTGCCGCCACCCAGCGCAACCACAGCGTGACGCATTTGATGCACAAAGCCCTGCGCGAAGTGCTGGGTGAACACGTGCAACAAAAAGGTTCATTGGTGAATGCGGATCGCACCCGCTTTGACTTTGCCCACAATGCGCCGGTGACCGACTTTGAAATCCGCGAGATCGAAGCCCGCGTCAACGCAGAAATTCTGGCCAACGCGGCAACGCAGGCGCGCGTCATGGATATAGCTTCTGCTCAAGCAACCGGTGCCATGATGCTGTTCGGCGAAAAATATGGTGAGTCGGTGCGCGTGCAGGACATCGGCTCCAGCCGCGAACTGTGCGGTGGCACCCACGTGCAGCGTACCGGCGACATTGGCTTGTTCAAAGTGGTGGCACAGGGCGGCGTCGCTTCGGGTGTGCGTCGCATCGAGGCTGTTACCGGCCAGAATGCGCTGGCCTATCTGCAGCAGCTTGAGGACACCGTGACGCAGGTGGCGGGCACCCTCAAGGCACCGGTGCTGGAGGTCAACGAGCGCATTGGCCATGTGTTGGATCATGTCAAGACGCTGGAGAAAGAGATTGCTGCACTCAAGGGCAAACTGGCCTCCAGCCAGGGCGATGAATTGGTGGCGCAGGCGGTCGAAGTGAACGGGGTCAAGGTACTGGCAGCCCGGCTCGAAGGCGCTGACAGCAAAACCTTGCGCGAGACCATGGACAAACTCAAGGACAAGCTGAAAACCGCCGTCATCGTGCTGGTGGCGGTGGATGGCGACAAGGTGCAGATTGCGGCCGGTGTCACCGCCGACACCGTTGGCAAAGTCAAGGCCGGTGAACTGGCTAACTTCTGTGCCGCTCAGGTCGGTGGCAAAGGCGGCGGCAAGGCCGACATGGCCATGGCCGGTGGCACGCAGCCGGCCCATGTCGGTGCAGCGCTGGCCAGCGTGCTGGGCTGGGTTTCAGACCGGGTCTGATGCTTCAACCAGTGGATCGCCACGGCCTGCAGCCTGGCGACAAACTTGGCTTTTGTTAATTGCGTAGCTGGCGCGGCAATCCATTGAAAAAGCTGTTGTCCCTGTTGATCGGTTGGATCGTTGCACTGCCATTGATGGCTGCCGCACCGCAGGAGGTCAGCTTTGCCAGTCTGGACGGCACGCCGCTTAAAGCCTGGGTTTTGCAGCCGGCTGCACCGCCCAGGGGCAGCGTGGTGGCGCTGCACGGTTGTGGCGGCTTGTACGCCACCTCGGGCGCGCGCAAAGGGCGTCTCAATGCCCGCCATCAGGCCATGGCCGACCTGCTGCTGGCCCAGGGCTATGCGGTGGTGTTTCCCGACAGTCTCACACCCCGTGGCGTGACCCGCTTATGCACACAAAAGATGGCGGACCGCAGCATCACCCAGACCGAACGCCGCCGTGATGCGCTGGCTACCATGAACTGGGTGGCGGCACAGCCTTGGGCCACACCTTCAAAAATTGCCTTGCTGGGCTGGTCGCATGGCGGCAGTGCGGTGCTGGCGGTGACAGATCGGCACAACAAAGAAGTGGCAGTGCAGGCGGTCAAGGCCAGCGTCGCCATCGCTTTCTACCCCGGTTGCAGCGCCGCGCGCAAGACGGGTTACCAACCCAACACCCGGTTGCTCATGCTGCTGGCGGCCCAGGACGACTGGACACCGCCCGGCCCCTGCATCGAGCTGGGCCAGGCTGTTGGTGCCGAAGTCCATGTCTACCCCGACAGCTACCATGATTTTGACAACCCGGTAGGTGCCGTTACACTGCGCCGCGACGTGCCCAATGGCGTCAACCCCGGCCAGGGCGTGCATGCCGGACCGAACCGCGAAGCGCGTGAGCAGGCTTATGCGCGGGTGCTTGAGGTGCTGCGTGTCGCCTTTGATTGAAGTGGTGTGTTTACCGCAGTGCTACTGTTTCCCAGTCTCGCGGGTTTTTGGCGCGTGATGTCAGCCAGTGTGACTTTGTCTAGTTCGGCCATATAGCTTCGCAGCGCAGTCGTGAAAACCTGCTTCAACTGGCAGTGGGCGGTCAGTGTGCAGGTGTTGTGGCTGGCGTCAAAACACTCCACCAGCCGAAAATCCGTCTCGCTGGCGCGCACCACATCGCCGATGCGAATGTCGGCGGCGCGTTTTAGCAGTCGCAGACCGCCGCCGCGCCCGCGCGTGGTTTGCAGCAAACCCTGGCGCGCCAGATCGTTGACGATCTTCATCAAATGGTTTTTCGAGACGGCGTGACTGTCGGCCAGCTCGGCAATGGTGACCGAACGTTGCGGGTGCAGGGCGCAAAACATCAAAACCCGCAAGGTGTAGTCGGTGTAGTCGGTCAGTCTCATCGGTGCCGTTCAAGGTGGACGGTGAGCTGATTTTAAGTCAAACGAAAAATAAGATGCATGTAAAATGCATTTATTAAAATTCCCTCTGTTGTCTGTCATTCCGTCGCCATGAAACCAGATTCCCTGCCCATCTTCAATGCGGCCCAAGCCGCCGCACAACCACTTGCGGGCATGCCTTTGTTGCGACTCGGGTTTCGGCCTTTTTATATTGGTGGTGCGTTGCTGGCGGCGTTGATCGTGCCGCTGTGGGTGGCGATGTTTCTGGGACGACTGCAGTGGGTTCCAAATGTAGCGCCACTGCTATGGCATGTGCATGAAATGCTGTTTGGTTTTGCGGTGGCCATTATCGTCGGCTTTTTGCTGACTGCCGGTAAAAACTGGACCGGATTGGCGACGCCGCGTGGTGCCACATTGGGAGCCTTGGCACTGTTGTGGCTGGCGGCGCGCGTGGCATCGGTGCTGGGGCCTTACGCGCTGTACGCGGTGCTGGACATGGCGCTGTTGCCGCTGGTAGCAGCCGTTCTGGTCAGTCTTCTGCTGCGCGCCGGTAATCACCGCAACCTGCCACTGGCCCTGATTCTGGTGTTGCTGGCGTGCACGAATCTTGCGTTCCACCTGGCCGTGATGGGCTTGTTGCAAGTCTCTGCACTCGCGGTTTTGTTTGCGGGACTGGCGCTGATCGTGATGATTGAATGTGTCATGGCCGGGCGCGTCATTCCGGCCTTCACCATGGCGGTGACGCCGGGACTGAAACTGAGCGCCGTGCCATCCGCAGAGCGGCTTACCTTGGGGGCAACCGGATTCGGGTTGGCACTGTGGGTGTTTGCGGCGCCGTGGGGCATTACTTTTGTGGTTCTCGCGCTAGCCAGCGTTATGCATACCAGACGCCTGCTCAGCTGGCGCTCAGTGGTGACCCTGAAGCGTCCGATATTGTGGATTTTGCACGCCGCCTATGCCTGGATTCCGATCGGACTGGGTCTGCTGGCGCTGGCACAGATCGGCCTGGTGACGGTTTCAGCCGGCGTGCACGCCCTGGCCGTGGGTACCACTGGCGGGCTCATCATCGGCATGATCACCCGCACCGCCCGCGGCCACACCGGCAGGCCGGTGCATTCGTCCAGGGCAGAAGTGCTGGCTTACGCGCTGGTCATGAGTGCCGCTGTGCTGCGTGTGTTGGTGCCACTGCTGGCGCCTTCTCTTTACATCGCCAGTCTGATCGCCGCCGCTGTTGCCTGGAGCGCCGCATTTTTGATTTACCTCTGGATCTTCACGCCCTGGTTGATGCAAACGCGGCTTGACGGCAAGGACGGCTGAGGCGCAGCATGGACGACATCGCTGCACAGTACCTATTTGTCAAGAACCTGCACGTCAGCTGTGTCGTGCTCAGCATCAGTCTGTTTGTGCTGCGCGGGGTGTTGCAGCTGCTGTCCTGGCCCTGGCGACAGTGGCGACTGCTGCGCCTGGCACCCCACATGGTTGACACCGTGTTGCTGAGTGCCGCCATCTGGCTGGCCTGGCGCATTGCGCAATATCCTTTTGTGCACGGCTGGCTCACGGCCAAGGTGCTGGGCTTGTTGCTGTATATCGTTCTGGGTCACTATGCTTTGGGGAAAAATACGCCACTGGCGCAGCGTCTGCCATTCTTTATTGCCGCTTTGCTGAGTGTTGCCTACATCGTCGGCGTTGCGCTCACGCATTCACCCAGTTGGGGTTTGATCTATGGATCTTTTCCGAAATGATGACTGGCTAAACTCTGCTCAGCTTGTCGGGTGGATCAGGCTGCTGGGGCACTCAGCTCCGCGGCTGTCACCCGGCCTTCGGCCTCCTTCTTTATGCCGCTGCGCTGCGTGCCCCAGCAGCCTGATCTTGCACGCTAAGGTTGGTATTCCAGGTAAGCAAACCACAGACGCTCGTTGCCGAGGGCGATGCAGTGGGTGGCGTAGCATGGACTTGGGGTTTTGCCAAATAAAGGGGGAGCCCAGAGGGCGGAGGACATTTGCGGAGCCACCCACTGCGGCGCCCTTGGCCCCCGCAAGCTTGGGACTTGGACTTGGATTCGCGAAAGCAATCCACATCAAGCAGTCCAGGCGAGGACGGTGTCGTGAATTTCGGAACTCTTATATGGCTGGCAGCAGTGTTAACTGCCGTTCGCTCTCAAAATGCCTGCGTCGACCGCTGATCGGGTCAATGAATGCGATCGACTTGGCCAGCAGTTGCAGCGGGTGGGCATAGTCGATTTGCCCCTCGGGCGTGAGTGTCGGGTACAGGCCGTCGCCGACGATGGGCAGGCCCAGCGCCGCCATGTGCACGCGCAACTGGTGGCGCTTGCCGGTAACAGGCGTTAGCGCATAGCGCGCCAGCGCGCCTTGTACTTCCAGCACGTCAACATGGGTGATGGCGTTGGCGGGGCCGTCGACCTCATGTTGCAGCATGAAGTGGTCGGCTTCCACGATCCGGCTTGCACGGGTTAGGGGCAACGCCAAATCGCTACGCCAGGGGGCAATCGCTTGGTAGTTTTTTTTGACCGTGCGCTGGCTGAAGAGCGCGTGGTAGGGCGCGCGGGTAGCGGTTTGCACTGAAAACAACACCAAACCTGCCGTGTCGCGGTCTAAGCGGTGGATAGGAACCAGCGTGGCAATGCCCAGCTTCTGCTTGAGTCGCACCAGCAGCGTTTCCAGCAAATAGCTCCCGGACGGCACCACCGGCAAGAAATGCGGCTTGTCCACCACCACCAAATGTTCATCCTGAAACAGCACGATTTCATCAAACGGGATGTGTGGCTCTGTTGTCACAGCGCGGTAGTAGTACACGCGCAGGTGGCTTTGGTAGGCACGGTTTGACGTGACCGGCACACCGTGCTCATCCACCACCAGGCCTTGCGCCATACGCTGGTTCCAGACAGCCTGTGTGATGGCCGGGAAGCGCTCCGCAAAGAAGTCCAGCATCGTGAGCCAAGGCCCCGGCGGCAAGCCGATGCAACTCGCTCCGACACCGTTGCGAGCTGGTGGCTTAAGTGGATTCGAGGCGTTCAAACACCACATCCCACACGCCGTGCCCTAGTTTGATGCCCCGATTTTCGAATTTGGTCAGCGGGCGGTATGAGGGTTTGGGTGCGTAGCCGGCCAGCTCCGGGTGCGTCAGTTTCGCGCTGTTGCACAGCAGCGGCTCAGTGCTGAGAACTTCGAGAATCTGCTCGGCATAAGGCTGCCAGTCGGTGGCGCAATGCAGGTAGCCGCCGGGTTTGAGGCGGGCCGCCAGTTTGGCAATCAGGGCGCTCTGAATCAGGCGGCGTTTGTTGTGTTTTTTCTTGTGCCACGGATCGGGAAAGAAGATGTGCACGCCGTCCAGACTTTGCAGCGGCAGCATGTGATCGATGACCTCGACAGCGTCATGTGCCACGATGCGGATGTTGCTCAAATTTTGTTCGCCGATGCGCTTGAGCAGGGCGCCGACGCCGGGCTCGTGCACCTCGCAGCACAGAAAGTTTTTTTCTGGCATCAGCGTTGCAATGTGCGCCGTGGCGTCGCCCATGCCGAAGCCAATTTCCAGGATCACGGGCTGATGGCTGACATCCGATTCGCTTTGAGCCGTTTTCAACTTGAAAAAGGCAACTGACAAATCAATCAACGTTGCTTGGTAGGGCAGTAGAAATTGAGGCCCGATGTCCGCCACTGCCTTGGCCTGGCCGGTGGTGGTACGACCGGCGCGCCGCACAAAACTCTTGATGGCTTTGGGAAAGGCCACACCTTCCGGCACGCGGCCCCGAATGCGGGGGCAGCGCACGTTGGGCGCTTGCTCCGGTGAGGTGCTGGGTTCGCTGGGGTTTGTATCGTTCACGGGAGCGGATTGTAGAGACACTGCCAGAGGGCTACCCACGTGCGAAGTGCATCGGCCACACTGCCCTTGGCAGCAGGTAAACCTAGCACGCTGGCGGCGTTATTGATTGCGCTCAGTGGGTCGCTGGTATCCACCGGCTGCGCGCCGTTCTGTTTGGACAGCTTCTCCAGGTTGGCCCCCAGCACCAGCGGCGTATGCAGATAGCGTGGCGTCGGCAGGCCCAGGCACTGCTGTAGCAGAATTTGTCGCGCCGTGTTATCAGTCAAATCCTCGCCACGCACCACATCAGTGATGCCTTGCACCGCGTCATCCACCACCACGGCCAATTGGTAGCAAAAGCAGCTATCCGCACGCCTGATCACGAAGTCACCCACTTCAGCTTCGACGTCCTGCTGCTGGGCGCCCAGGCGGCGGTCGTTCCAATGAACAATCGAGTCTGTGTCGGTTCGCAATCGCCACGCCTGGCCAGCGCCGTCTGAGCGGCGCTGGCGACAAGTGCCAGGGTAGATGAGTTCTGCATGACGTGAATGAGTCTGTCCACGACGGCTCAATGCGGCTTCAATGTTCCGGCGCGTGCAGCTGCAGGGGTAGGCCTGCCCTTTGGCTATCAGCTGCTCCAGAGCCTTCTGGTACAGCCCGCCGCGTTGCGATTGCCATAGCGGTGGCGCATCAGGGTGCAAACCACAGTCACTCAATTGGCACAGGATGAGTTGGTCCACGCCCGCAACGCAACGCGGTCTGTCCACATCTTCCATGCGAACCAGCCACTGGCCGCCATAGGCTCTGGCATCCAGCCAACTGGCCAGCGCGGCAACCAGCGAGCCAGCGTGCAGCGGTCCGGTCGGGGACGGGGCGAACCTGCCAACGTAGTCGGTCATGCCACGGTAAGTGCCAGCTCCAGGCCCGAGATAAAGGCATCTTCCACCCGGTGCCCCAGACACCAGTCGCCGCACACGCCAAGTCCGGTGCTGGCATCCCACAGATGCGATCTTCCCAAGGGTTGGGTGGTCTGTGCATAGCGCCAGCGCCGAGTGTCCACATGGGCCGGTTCGGCCCGGATGCCGGTGACTTCGGAGAAGGCCTTGAGCAACTTGGCCTGCACCCGTTTGGCGTCGTCTTCCAGGTGCTCTTGCGACCAGGCCGCGCTGGCCTGCACGGTCCAGCGCTCCACCGCACCGCGCCCCGGCTTGCTTGATTCACGTGCCAGCCAGGCAATGCGATGGTGCGTGCTGCGGGCGGCGTTCCACTGCGGTCCCAGGGTGGAGAGACCCGGCTGCATGGCCTGTGGAAACGCCAGCATCAGGGTCCAGCAGGGTGCCACCTGCACCATGTCGAGTTGTTGCGCCAGGTGGTCAGCTTTTTGCGAAGTATTCAATAGCAAACGCGCCTGTTCGGCCGGGATCGCCAGCAGCACCGCGTCAAAACCCGAATACACATGCTGTGCGCCAGCAACCCCTTGGGTGTGAAGCTGCCACAGGTGCGGGTTCAGTGCGTCGCGGTCCAGCCGCGTTACGCGTGTTTCCAGTTCGACCTGGTGTGCCACCATCAGCGGCTGTGCCCAGCGTCCCACCAGCGCGTTCATGGCCGGGACCGGCACCCAGTGGGCCTCCAGTGCCGGCAGACTGGCAGCGGCAATCTGGCCGTGCTCATCGAGTACCCGCACAGTGTTGGCACTCCAGGGTTTGCACAAGCCCGGCACGGTCTGCAATGCCCGCACAAAGCGCGGGTCCCGCGCGGTGAAATACTGGGCACCGTGGTCAAAAGTGCCAAAAGCACTCTGGCGTGTGGCCATGCGCCCGCCAAAGCCCCGGCTCTTTTCAAACACGCTGACCCGGTGGCCGGCTTGCACCAGGGTGCGGGCGCAGGCGATGCCCGCCATACCGGCGCCGATGATGGCGATATGTCTGGATTGCAGTTCTGGATTGGCTCTGATTCTGGATGTGGAAGAGGTCATGACTGGCGGCTCCAAATGTTGTTGTATGTGGTGCACTTTACACGCCTCGGTGACGCTCCAGCAAAGCGGCCCGGGTGGTTGGGCTTTCCAACTGGTTCAGCCACCACTGCAGGGCGCGGCCCTGACCTGATTTGGTGACGCTTCGCCAGGCGTAGTTGACTCGCACAATGCGTTGTGGCCGGTCCATTCGTTTCACCACCAGGCGACCGGTTTCAATGTACGCACGGGCCATGCATTCAGGCAGGAAGCCACTGCCCAGGCCACGCAGTTGCGCGTCCAGTTTGTCATTCATGTTCGCCACGGTAAAAACGTCCTGCCCGCCCAACAAGCCGGATGTAACACCATCGCCACGGGGAACGGTATCGGCCACTGCCACGGCCCGGTGCTGGAATATCAATTCATCCTTCAGTGGTTCGACTGCGCTGGCCAGCGGGTGATGTGGTGCCAGTGCGTAGACAAAACTGACATCGCCCAGCGGCTTGGCATGAATGCCGGCGTTGGTGCTTGACTCGGCCACACCCAGTGCCAGGTCGGCCCGGCCCGAAACCACGGCAGCCAGCGTTCCAGAAAGGGTTTCATCAAGCAACTTGATGCGGGTGGGTGAGTCCAAGGTAAAAAAGTTTTCGCACAGTTCCATAACGGTCACTTTGGAGATGATGCTGTCCACCGCAATCGTCAGTTGCGGCTCCCAACCGGTAGCCACACGCTTGACGCGGTTCGCCACCGCATCGATTTCCGCCAGTAGACGCCCACCTTCGCGCAGCAGTTCAGTGCCGGCTTCGGTCAGACGGGCCTGGCGCGAGCTGCGATCAAAAAGTAGCACGTCCAGTGCATCTTCCATCTGGCGCACCCGGTAGGTCAGCGCGCTGGGTACCAGACCCAGCTCACGGGCCGCCGCGGCAAAGCTGCCACAACCTGCAATGGTCTGCAGCATGGCCAGGGCGTCGGGTGTCAAAACATCGCGGGCGTTTTGCAATCGATTCTCCATTCATTCGAATATTTTGAATGATGCCATCAAATCACGTGGAATGCGGCCGCACCGGATGAACCTAAAGTTCAGGCCTTACCAGGAGCATTCGTCATGTTGACAGTTCGCAAATCCAAAGAACGTGGCTATGCAGACCACGGCTGGTTGAAGTCGTATCACAGTTTTTCGTTTGCCGGCTACTACGACCCACTGCATATGGGCTGGGGAAACCTGCGCGTCATCAACGAAGACTGGATCGATGCCGGCAAGGGCTTTGGCACCCATGGGCATCGCGACATGGAGATCGTTACCTATGTTTTGAATGGTTCTCTGGCTCACAAGGACAGCATGGGCAACGTCAAGGCTATTCCACCGGGCGATGTGCAGCGCATGAGCGCTGGTACCGGCGTGCAGCACAGCGAGTTCAACCACGCACCCAATGAAACCACCCATTTGCTGCAAATCTGGATTGAACCCAATGTGACGGGCATTCAGCCAAGTTACGAGCAAAAGACTTTTGCCGCGACCGAAAAGACCGGAAATCTGCGCCTGGTCGCCTCACCTGATGGTGCCGACGGCTCGGTCACGATTCATGCCGATGCGCGTCTGTATGCCGCTTTGCTGGACGGCGAACAGAGCGTTGAACTGGCGCTGAATGCAACTCGCAAGAGTTACGTCCACCTGGTGCGCGGACAACTGAGTGTTAACGGCGTCGCGCTGGGTACTGGCGACGCTGCACTGTTGGAAGGCGAAAGCCTTGTTCATTTGGCCGAGGGAAAGGGCGCTGAAGTTTTAGTGTTCGATCTGCAAAGCTGATTTCATTTCATTTCTTTGTTTCAATTGTCAGGAGTTATTTATGTTGGCCAATCTACAAAATCCACTTGCTCTCGCCGCCCGCTTGCTGATGGCGATACTTTTTCTGCCTTCGGGCATTGGCAAGATTGCCGGTTTTGCTGGCACCGCAGGCTATATTGGCGCGGTCGGTTTGCCTTTCCCCGAGTTGGGTGCGGCACTTGCCATCGCGGTGGAGGCGGGCGGTGCGTTGGCCCTGATAGCCGGGTTTCAGACCCGCTGGGTGGCCCTCATCATGGCTGTCTTCACGGTAGTCGCAGGCTTTTTCTTCCACAAATATTGGGCTGCTGCGCCCGAGCAGGCCATGCTGCAACAAATCATGTTCTTCAAGAATATCGCCATTGCGGGCGGCCTGTTGATGATGACAGCCTTTGGTGCCGGCGCGTGGAGCCTTGACGGCCGCCGTGACGCCTGATTTCGTGACATTGTTTTCAATCAAAGGCCCCTCTGGTGCGGGCCACTTTTCTCAACCAACGCAAGGAGATTTTCAATGGCAAAAGTAGCAGTCGTTTTTCATTCGGGTTACGGGCACACGCTGCGCATGGCGCAAGCTGTCGCAGAAGGTGCCGGCGCTGAGCTGGTAGCGATTGACGCCGAAGGAAACCTGTCCGATGCGGCATGGGCAACACTGGGCGCTGCCGACGCCATCATCATGGGCTCACCCACTTACATGGGCTCGGTAAGCTGGCAGTTCAAGAAGTTTGCCGATGCCTCCAGCAAGCCCTGGTTCAGCCAGGCCTGGAAGGACAAGGTTTTTGCCGGGTTCACCAACAGCGCAACCATGAACGGCGACAAGCTGTCTACATTGCACTACCTGTTCACTCTGGCAATGCAACACAGTGGCATCTGGGTGGGTACCGGGATGCTGCCCAGCAACAGCAAGGCGGCCCAACGCAATGACATCAATTACGTTGGTTCGTCCAGCGGTGCCATGGCGCAGTCGCCATCCGATTCTTCCCCGGCCGAAATGCTGCAAGGTGACCTGGACACAGCCAAACTTTTTGGCAAGCGGGTCGCCGAGGTTGCCACCAAGTGGCGCGGTTGATCGCCTGACTTTGCGACGGAAGCGATAGCGTTCAGACCTTGGTGGCCGCAAGACTGGCGTCAAGCGTGAGTCGTTCGTCAAATACGAAGCAATCGCCTTGGTAGTGGGCAGCCCCGGCATCCTCAAGGTATTTGAGGATGCCGCCCTCCAGTTGGTAGACGTTCTGCAGTCCGGCGTCGCGCATCAAAATCGCCGCTTTTTCGCATCGAATGCCGCCGGTGCAAAAACTAACGACAGTTTTTCCCTGTAGCTCGGACATATGCTCAAGCAGGGCCTTGGGAAAGTCGCTGAACTTGCTGATGCCCCAATCAATCGCACCCCTGAATGTTCCGTGCGCCACCTCAAAGGCGTTGCGCGTGTCGAGTGTGACCACCGGCCTGCCACTGTCATCAGTCCCCTGGTCCAGCCAGCGCCTGACGGTTTGGGCATCGACCGCCGGTGCCCTGCTGGCCTCAGGTTGAATCGTCGGGTGGTTCATGCGGATGATTTCCGCCTTCAGTTTGACGCGCATTTTTTGGAAGGGCTGACGGCATGACCAACTCTCTTTGGCGCGTAAATCTGCAAAGCGCTTGTCAGTCTGCAGTTGGGCGAAAAATTCGCGAACACCTGTGTCACTTCCGGCAAGAAATAGATTGATGCCCTCTTCAGCCAGCAAAATAGTGCCTTTGAGCTGAAGATTCGTTGCGCGTTCAAGCAAAATAGGGCGCAGCGCAGCGGCGTCAGTCAGAGTGACGAATTTATAGGCAGAAATGTTGAGGATCGAGTTCAAGTCTCAATTTTAGAGGGCGAGTGCGCGCCGCGCGGGACGTTTCGGCCGACAAGGCAGAATTCGAATAAGGGAGAAATCAGTTGTCGGAGTCATCGATGAAATATCGGGTTTGCCTGATCTGCCTGTTGGCATGGTTCGAAATTTCGGCCGCACAAGTGCCCTTGGTCATGTCCGAGGACGACTTTCTGACGGATATGCCGATCGTGCTGTCGGTGTCGCGTCTGCCGCAGCGACTGGATGACACGCCGGGTGCCGTCACCATCATTGATAGCGACATGATCCGATTGTCCGGAGCGCGTGATGTGGCTGACCTGCTGCGTCTGGTACCGGGCTTTCAGACCAGCACGTCTTTTGAGAGAATTGCGCCGACTGCAAGTTACCACGGTGGTTTTGGTAGTTTGTCCAATCGCATGCAGGTTCTCATCGACGGTCGATCTGTCTATTCACCGTACTTCGTCGGCAGCGTTGAATCCGGTTTGCAGTCGGTGTCGCTGGCGGACATTGATCGCATCGAGGTGTTGCGTGGCTCTAATTCCGCTGCCTATGGTGCACGCGCTTTTCTGGGAGTAATCAATGTTGTCACTCGTGATCCGGCCGATACCCTGGGGCTGCAGGCCGGCCTGGCTGGCGGGGAAAATGGCATTCGCGATGGAATGGCGCGTGTCGGTTGGGGCCAGGCCGACACCAACTTTCGTCTGACGGCGGAGCGCCGGGCTGACGATGGGCTGATCGGCTCCAACGGACACAACCAAATCAGCCGGGTCAACTTTCGCGTCGACCTGCGTTCTGGTGCCAGGGATGAAGTTCAGTTGCGAGCGGGCAAGTTGGCGATAGACGCCGGCAAAGGTGGCGAGGGGAATGGTTACGATGCTCAACGGGAGACCTTGTTCGGCTCGGCTTTTGCACAGCTGGATTGGCGGCGCAGTCTGGGTGTCGACGAAGACCTGGCGTTCAGTCTGTCCCACTCACAGGAGTCTTACAGCGATAGCTATCCCTATTCACTGATCCCGCTGGGCATCAATGACAACGTTGATATCAGTGCTGACGGTCGCGCCAGCAATGACACTGTATCCTTGCAACACATGTTTCGCCGAGGCTCCGCATTGCGCGTGGTTTGGGGTGGTGAATTGCGGCGTGAACAGGTCACGTCCAAACCTATTTACAACACTGACGCGGCCTTGCTGACCGGCTTTACCCGTCTGTTCGCGAATGCCGAATGGGGACTTGCCAGCGAACTGGTTCTCAATGCCGGGGCAATGGCTGAACGCAGCAGCGTGAGTGGCGCCAGTTTCGCGCCCCGGCTGATGCTGAACTGGCATTTTGCCGAAGGGCAAACAGTGCGCGGTGGCGTGTCCAGGGCGTTTCGTCCGCCGAGCACGTTTGAGCAATTCGGCGATGTCCGCTACAGCTACAAGGGCTTGCCGCTGCTTGTCACAACGCTGGCACGCGGCAATATTCACGCGGAAAGCATTTTGGTGCAAGAGTTTGGCTATCTGGGCGATTTTCCAAAGCACGCAATTAACCTTGATGTGCGGGTTTTTAACGAACAAATCAGCGGCTTCATCGTGCATCAACAGTATGCGTTGCCAGGTGCGACCTTGTTACTGTCCACTCCGTGGGACTACTTTAACGGCCAGGACTTTTCCATTCGCGGCCTTGAGTATCAGACCAAATGGCGACCCTGGCCGGGCGCGCAACTGATCTTCAACCAGGCCTACGCGCGTATCAGTTCGACCGATCCGGGGGACGCACTGGCAGCGCCCAGGCTGGCCAGTTCGATAACGTATTTTCAGAAGCTGCCCGGCGGTCTGGATCTGAGTCTCATGCATCAGGGCAACAGCACGGCAACATTGCAGGGTGCCGGTGCCGATAGCGGAGGCCAGGTAGCAATGACCCGCACCGATCTGCGCCTGGCCTGGCCGCTGCGCATTGGCGCTAATCGGGGCGAAGTTGCGCTGGTGGTGCAAAACCTGGGTTCGCCGTATGCTGATTTTGCGCCAGCCTTTCAGTTTCAACGCCGCGCATTTGTGACCTTGCGGCTGGAAAACTGACCTGCGTTGTATATGCTGGCCCGCCTGCGCTCCTTGATCTGCGGCGTCCTGCTTGGCGTATTTGGCGCAGCAGCGGTTCAGGCCACGACGGTGGTGATTGTCAGCAGTGAGCGCAGCGCCGCCTATTCCGAGGCTGCGCAGGCCTTGGTCGGCGAACTTGAACGGGGTGGGTTGTCTCGGCCGGAGATACTACAGGTCACGGTTGCTGAGTTGTCTGCTGCCGGTCCTTTGGCGCCCAGATTGTTTGTGGGTCTTGGCACCGAAGCGGCGAATGTTTTGGCCAAGGCAGCGTCGACAGCACCGATACTGTGTGCGCTGCTGCCGCGCCACAGTTTTGAGTTGCTGCTGAACAGCGGCCGAAAATCGTCCTCGCAGTTGTCTGCGTTGTATCTTGATCAACCGCTGAGTCGTCAACTGGAACTGATCCATTTGGCGTTGCCCAAGGCACGTCACATCGGGGTATTGTGGGGCCCTGATTCGAAGCTGCAAGCTTCGGCATTGAAGGCGCAGTTGCAAGTCAGGGGTCTCGATCTGATAGAGGCCAGTGTTGAACACAATGAATTGTTATTTCCTGGCATCAGACGAGTCGTGGAAGATGCAGATGTGCTGTTGGCGCTGCCGGACCCATTGGTTTACAACAGCCACAGCATCCAGAACATTTTACTGACATCGTTTCGGGCCAAAGTGCCGATGGTCGCATTCTCTCCGGCCTATGTGCGCGCTGGAGCCCTGCTGGCCTTGTATGTAACGCCGACCCAAGTCGGTCTGCAGGCGGCGAACATTGCGCGCGGTGTACTGCAGGGCAAAGCGTTGTCGGCGATGCCAATTTACTCACAGGACTTCAGCGTTTCCGTGAATGAGCATGTGGCTCGGTCCTTGGGTTTGTCACTGGATGCAGACATCTTGCGCGAGCAGCTGCGCCGGCGCGAGGGTGCGCCATGAAATTGGGCAATCTGCTGGGCAATATCCGCACCCGCATGCTGCTGGTCGCCTGGTTGCCGGTGACCTTGATTGCCATTTCCCTGGCAGGCGTTTTTCTGATCGCACGGGTCGGCGATAACGATCAAGCGAACAGTCAACGCGCCAGGTCTTTGGCGCGCCAGTTGGCAGCGGCCAGTGAATACGGCCTGTTCTCGGTCAATGTCGCTCAGCTGCAGACCATCGTGCGCGGTGCGCTGCGTGAGCCAGACGTCCAGTCGGTGGCGATCCTGGATGCCCGGGGCAACCGGTTGGTCGGCGCTGGCAATCCGGTTTACAAGATTCCTCCATTATTGAGTGGGCACGAAAGCGTCACTGTTGATCCAGTAACTGGCTTTCATTTGTTGTTGCAGCCGGTCACGGCCAGTGAGGTCAAGCTGGACAGTCTGTTTGAGCCCAAGGTGTTGGAGGCGGCCCAGGCGCAACCGCTACTGGGCTATGTGTTGATTGAATTTTCACGCGAGAGCGTGCTTCGACACGAACGCGAAATGATGTGGGCGGGTGCCGCTATCACCCTGGGCGGCTTGCTGTTTGGGGGTCTGTTGGCGCGGCGTCTTGGCCGCGCCGTTCTGCGCCCTATTTTGCGTGTTTCCGACATGGTTGAACGCATCGGCAGGGGTCAGTTGTCGGTGCGGGTCGAGGTACTGCCGGATGACCCGCTGCACGACCTGCAGCAAGGTCTCAACCGGATGGCCGAACGGCTGGCATCGGGTCGGGACGAAATGGAGCAGCGCATATTGGTGGCGACGCTCGCGTTGCGCGAGAAAAAGGAAGAAGCCGAGGCGGCGGTGCTGGCAAAGTCACGCTTTTTGGCGGCCGCCAGCCATGACCTGCGGCAACCGACGCATGCGCTGGGTATGTTTGTTGCGCGACTGGGGCAGCTGCCACACAATGAGGAGACCGGACGTTTGATTGGAAGCCTGGAGAGTGCAGTGCAGGCGATGCAGGAGCTGCTGGACGGCCTGCTTGATATTTCCCGGCTGGACGCCATGGCAGTGCAGGTTCAGTTGCGACCTTTTGCGCTGGCCGATATGTTCGAGCAAGTGCGCTCTGAGCTGGCACTGGAAGCGCTCGAGAAAGGTCTTCGCCTGCGCATCCGGTCGACTGGGGTCGGTGTACTCAGCGACCCGCATTTGCTGCATAGAATTTTGTTGAATCTGGTGGCCAATGGCGTGCGCTACACGCGACATGGCGGGGTGTTGCTGGCCTGCCGCGTGGCGGCGGACGCCCGCTCCGCTCGCATTGAAGTTTGGGACAGCGGTATCGGCATTGCGCCAGAGTACCACCAGGCCATCTTTAAAGAGTTTTATCAGGTCGGCAATACCGAGCGTGACCGTGGCAAAGGCCTGGGGTTGGGGCTCAATATTGTTGAGCGTACGGCACGGTTGTTGGGGCATGAGTTGCAACTATGTTCTCGCCCAGGCGTTGGTACCCGATTCAGCATAAGGGTGCCGCTGGCTCAGATCGGCGCCAGCCAGGACCGGCGAAGCGCGTCTCGGGCCAAGGCAGTGGACGACCTTGCAGATCTGGTCATCCTGGTGATAGAAGACGATGCGATGGCGCGCGACGGTCTGGTGAGTTTGCTGCAATCCTGGGGCAGCGTCGTGGCTGAGGCCGAAGGGTTGGAAACGGCGCGGCAGCAGCTTGAATGCGGGCTCAGACCTGACCTGATCATCAGCGACTATCGTCTGCGAGGCAGTGAAAATGGCATTGACACGGTACACCGGCTGCGTTCTGCTGCGGGTTGGTCCATTCCAGCCTGCCTGATGAGTGGCGATACCGATCCGGGCTTGATGCAGGCGGCCAGGGATGCGGTTTTGACGTTATTGCACAAGCCAGTGCGCCCGGCAAAACTGCGCAGTCTGGTGCGACGTTTGGTCTCTCAGGGCCAATCAGATGTCGGCCCCTTGATGTAGCCGTGACGGCCGGCAGCGAGAACAGCCTGGACGCGGGTTTGAACGCCAAAGGCGCGCAAAATTCCCGTCACATGATTTTTGGTGGTCTCATCTGAAAGTTGCAGGAGCTGACTGATGTCTTTGTTGGAACGGCCATCCAGCAGCAGTTTCAGTACCTCCTCCTGACGCGATGTCAATTGAGGCGACGACAAGTCCGGGGTGACCCCTGCTACATACGGCATGCCACTCGCCGTCAGCAACTCGGGTGGCACATAGACCTCGCCGGCCAGAACCAGCCGCAAAATTGACAGCAGTTCACTGCTCATGCTGGCCTTGGCAATGAAGCCGGCCGCGCCGCGATCCAGCACCTGTCGCACAGTATGCGGGTTGACCGATCCGGACAACATAACGATGGGAAGTTCCGGATGATTCTTGCGAAAGACGGCCAGCGCATCAAGCCCGTTCATGTCGGGCAAATGGTAGTCCAGCAGCACAAGATCGATGTCGGGGTGCCGGGTAGCCAACTCGAAGGCGTGAGAACAGTGCGCTGCTTCCAGTACCTCGATCTGTTCATCGAGACCCTTCAGCACCTGGCGCAGGCCCTCACGCACCAGAGCATGATCATCTACTACGAGAATTTTCAAAAGCTTTACCCCGACGTTTTCCTGGAACCAGTTTAGAGCAGAGAACGCGTACTTCGTGTCATCGCGGTCTGTCCCACAAATTACAATGATTCATGTTTGTCCATCTGCGCCTGCACACCGAATTTTCCGTCGTTGACGGTACCAACCGTATTGATGATATCGCCAGTTGTGCGTCAGCGGACAGTCAGCCGGCACTGGCCATCACAGATTTGAGCAACTTGTTTGGTGCCATCAAGTTTTACAAGGCAACTCGCAAGAAAGGCATCAAACCGCTGATTGGGGCCGAAATCTGGCTGGAGACTCCGGGTCAGGACGATTCGGCACTGTGTCGCTTGCTGTTACTGGTGCAAAACAGGCAGGGTTACCTCAATTTGTCGCAATTGCTGGCGCGCGCCTGGACGCAGAATTCGGGCAAGATGCAGGCGTCGGTCAAACTGGCCTGGCTGAAGGAACTGAACGAAGGGCTGATTGCCTTGTCGGGTGCGCAGGCGGGGCCGGTGGGGCAGGCACTGGTGCAAGGAGACGAGGCGCGCGCGCTGGATGCTGCCTTGCAGTTGGGCGGCATCTTTCCCCATCGTTTTTACCTGGAACTGCAGCGCGCCGGACGCCCGGACGATGAGGCCCACGTCGCAGCCGCAGTGCAGCTTGCCGCGCGCACTGGTTTGCCAGTGGTGGCCACGCACCCGGTGCAGTTCACGCTGGCAGACGACTATGAGGCGCATGAGGCGCGCGTCTGCATTGCCGAAGGAGAAATTCTCGGCAATCCGCGGCGCGTGCGTCGCTTCACGCGCGAACAGTATTTCAAATCGACGCTGCAGATGCAGACGCTGTTTGCCGATGTTCCATCGGCACTGGACAATACGCTGGAAATTGCGAAGCGCTGCAATCTGACGCTGGAATTGGGCAAACCCCAGTTGCCCGATTTCCCGACGCCCGAGGTCGATGGGCGGCGCATGACGCCGCAGGAGTACTTTCGTTATGCCTCGCATGAGGGCTTGAAGGAGCGGCTCATTCGCTTGTACCCGGATACAGCGCAACGCGAGATGGAGCGGCCGCGTTATCTCGAACGGCTGGAGTTCGAGATCGGCACTATATTGAAAATGGGTTTTCCAGGGTATTTTTTGATCGTCGGCGACTTCATCAACTGGGCCAAAAACAACGGTTGCCCGGTTGGACCCGGGCGCGGCTCCGGGGCCGGCTCACTGGTGGCGTATTCACTGAAGATTACCGACCTGGACCCATTGCAATACAACCTGCTGTTCGAGCGCTTTTTGAATCCGGAGCGAGTCTCGATGCCCGACTTCGATATCGACTTCTGTCAGAGCAACCGTGACCGTGTCATTGATTACGTTAAAGAGAAATATGGCAAGGAGGCGGTCAGCCAGATTGTCACCTTCGGCACCATGGCAGCCCGCGCCGCAGTGCGCGACGTCGGCCGCGTGCTGGACATGAGCTACACGTTTTGCGACGGCATCAGCAAGCTCATCCCGAACAAGCCGGGTGTCAATGTCAGCCTGCAGTTGCCGCCAGCGGATCGCAAAAAGGACGACAAAACTGTTTACGCCATTGAGGCTGAGCCGATTCTTGCGGAACGTGAAAGTAAAGAAGACGACGTCAGGACCCTGCTGGAACTGGCCCGCAAGCTCGAAGGCATGACCCGCAACGTTGGTATGCACGCCGGCGGTGTGTTGATTGCACCTGGCAAACTGACTGATTTTTGTCCGCTCTACCAGCAGCCCGGCAGCGACTCGGCGGTCAGTCAGTTTGACAAAAACGATGTCGAGGCCATCGGCCTGGTGAAGTTTGACTTTTTGGGACTGGCCACCCTCACCATTCTTGAGAATGCCAAGGACCTGATCGTTGCCCGGCACAAGGGGTGTGAAAGTTTTTCGTATGAAGGACTGGCGCTGGATGACCCGGCGGTCTACAAATTGTTTGCCGATGGCCAGACTGAGGCGGTATTCCAGTTTGAAAGTCGCGGCATGCAGGGTATGTTGCGCGACGCCCGGCCGACGCGACTGGAAGATCTGATCGCCATGAATGCGCTTTATCGGCCGGGGCCCATGGACCTGATTCCGACCTACATCGCGCGCAAGCTGGGCCGTGAGCCAGTGGAGTACCCGGACCCGCGCGTGGAGGGCATTCTGGGCGAAACCTATGGCGTCATGGTGTACCAGGAACAGGTGATGCAGATGGCGCAGATTCTGGGCGGCTACTCGCTGGGTGGTGCCGACATGTTGCGCCGCGCCATGGGAAAAAAAGACGCCGACGAAATGGCCAAACATCGGCAGATATTTCGTGACGGTGCCGCTCGCAACGACTTGAGTCAGCAAAAAGCTGATGAAGTTTTTGACCACATGGAAAAGTTTGCCGGCTATGGCTTCAACAAGTCGCACTCTGCTGCCTATGCACTGTTGGCGTACCACACGGCCTGGCTCAAGGTGCATTACACGTCCGAGTTTTTCTGCGCCAACATGACAGTGGAAATGGGCGACACGGACAAGCTCAGGGTCCTGTTCGAGGACGCGCTGAAGATGGGGCTAAGCTTTGAGCCACCCGACGTCAATCGTGGGGTCAGTCATTTCGTGCCGATTTCCGACCAGATGATTCGCTATGGTTTGAGTGCCATCAAAGGCTCCGGCCAGCAGGCCGTCGAGGCCATTGTGGCGGCCAGAGATGGTCGTGGCGCGGGTCCTTCAGGCGCGGAGGTCGGAGCCTTCAAGAGCCTGTTTGACTTTTGCCTGCGGGTGGATCGCAGCCGCATCAACAAGCGCACCGTCGAGGCCTTGATCAAGGCCGGTGCCTTTGACTCCATTGCGCTGAATCGTGCCAGCCTGCTGGCCTCAGTCGACCGAGCTCTGGAGTTTGGTGCTGCGGCAGCCGCCAATGCCAACCAGGGTGGTTTGTTCGACATGGGTGGCGCCGATGACCACGGCTCCAGCACGCAGGAGCCCGATCTGGTGGAAGCCACGCCGTGGGGTGTAAAAGAGCGATTGACGTTTGAAAAAACCGCCCTCGGTTTCTATCTGTCAGGCCATCTTTTTGACGAGGTCGCATGGGAAGTGCGTCGCTTTGCGAAGCGTCAGATTGGCGACCTGATCGATACACGCGAGCCGCAACTGCTGGCAGGTATTGTTACTGATTTTCGCATCATCAACGGCCAGCGCGGCAAGTTGGCACTGTTCAAACTGGACGATAAATCCGGCGTGATTGAGGCCCGTGCCGATGAAGCCTTGATCAGCGCGCATCGCGACTTGCTCAAAGACGATGAATTGGTGATCGTCATGGGCAAGCTGCAGCCGGACCGCTTCTCGGGCGGCATGCAACTGACGGTGACGCAGATCTGGGATCTGAACCAGGCGCGTTGCCGCTTTGGTAAATTCCTGCGCGTTGCGGTCACTGCCGATGTTGACCTCAAGGCGCCCGATGTGGCGCGAATGATCAAGGAATTTCCGGCGCAACGCGAGGTGACGCCGCAAGGTGAACTGCTGCGCGGTCTGGCGGTTCGTTTGGCGCTGTCGCGACGCGGTGAATCGGGCGCGGCCACCGCAGAACTGCAGCTAAATGACATGGCAAAATTTTTCCCAAGCAATGCGGCTCTGGCGGCTTGGCGGGTGCAGGCCCGGCAAGGCAAGGCCGAGATAGTTTACGAGTGA
>JBAXBQ010000046.1:0-26833 GCA_037141865.1 Comamonadaceae bacterium
GCGCCGGGCCGCCCCAAGCAAGCTCGCACCCCCTCGGGGGGCAGCGAGGACATGCCATGCCGAGCGTGGGGGTCAGTGTGACCCGTTTGATTCTCGGACCTTTCAACCGCGTCGAAGGCGACCTCGAAGTCCAGCTTGAAGTAACTGACGGCCGCGTCACGCAGGCGCGCGTCAGCGCTTCGATGTACCGTGGCTTTGAAGTCATTCTGCTGGGTCGCGACCCGATGGACGCAATGACCATCGCGCCGCGCATTTGCGGCATCTGCTCGGTCTCGCAGTCGGTCGCTGCCGCCAAGGCCCTGGCGGATGCTTCCGGCGTTGTGATGCCGCCCAATGGACTGCATGCCACAAACTTGCTGCTGGCTTGTGAAAACCTGGCCGATCACCTGACCCATTTTTATGTTTTCTTCATGCCGGATTTCACGCGCGAGGTGTATGGCGGTCGCCGCTGGTTTGCCGAGGCGCAGCGGCGCTTTGCGGCGGTGGTGGGCGGCTCGGGCAGCGGCTTGCACAACCGCGCTGCACTGGCGGCACGCTCTCGCTGGCTGGAACTGATGGGCGCAATGGGCGGCAAATGGCCACACACCGGCGCTATTTTGCCGGGCGGTACCTCGCGCGCCGTTGAGTCCACCGAGCGTGTGCGTCTGCTGGCACGGTTGCGGGAAATGCGCTCCTTTCTGGAGCAAACCCTGTTCGGTACCTCACTGGAAGAAGTTGCAGGTCTTGACAGTCTGACCGCCCTGCAGGCTTGGCAAACTCGGGCGCGTGGCAGCGATCTGGCACTGTTCCTGGACATCGCAGCCGATACCGGCCTTAGCAGCCTGGGAGCGGGGCCGGGGCGTTACCTCAGTTATGGCGCTTACGCCCAGTTCGACGGTGGCCACGCTCTGGGCCAAGGGGTCTGGGACGCCGGTTTGCAGCAGTGTCGGGCACTCGATGCCAGCCAGATCAGCGAAGACATGCGCCACGCCTGGTTTGCCGAGGGCGAGGCTGGTCTGCCACTGCATCCGATGGCGGGACTGACGCAGGCGCAAGCTGACAAGCCAGGCGCCTACAGCTGGAACAAGGCGCCCCGCTTGGCCGGCCAGGTGGTCGAGACCGGCGCCATTGCGCGGCAACTGGTAGACGGTCAGGCCTTGATCCGGGCTGCGGTTGCCGTGCATGGCGGAACGGTTTATACGAGGGTGCTGGCGCGTCTGATGGAAATTGCCCGCATATTGCCATTGATGGAGCACTGGCTATTGGCGCTACAGGCGCGCGAGCCCTATCACAGGGTTCAGGCACTGCCCTTGCAGGCGCAAGGTATTGGCCTGTCAGAGGCAGCGCGCGGGGCGCTAGGGCATTGGCTTCGCATCGAGAACGGGCGCATTTCCCACTACCAGATCGTGGCCCCCACCAGCTGGAATTTTTCACCGCGCGATAGTGCCGGAACTCCTGGTGCGCTGGAAGCCGCGCTGGTCGGCGCCACGATTGACAGCGCCGAGGGCCGTGGTCAAAGCGTTGCGGTGCAACACATTGTTCGCTCCTTCGATCCGTGCATGGTCTGCACGGTACATTGATAAACTGATCTGAATCATGCCGGTTCCACCTCCTTCACCGCTGCTGCATTTGCCGTTGGGCGACCTGGAAGGCGTTGATGAGGCGACTTGGCTGGATGTGATCCAGAAAATGGACGAGGTCTATTCCAAGCTGGTGAGCGACGAAGTGGAACTGGAAGAAAAGAACGCGCAACTGGAGCAGTCGCAGCAGTTTATTTTCAGCTTGCTGTCGGCCATGAGCGATGTACTTATAGCTTGCAATCAAGACGGTCAGATCGAAGAAACCAACGCAGCATTGTGTGAGCTGGTGGGTCGCAGCGAGCAGGCGCTGCTGGGTACCCCAGTGATTGACTTGTTGGCCGATGAACAGAGCTTGCAACGCTGGCAATTGGCCATGTACCACTCGGCATCACGTGCCGGCACCGTCGTTGAAATCAACTTGCGTGATGCGGGCGGTCAGGTGGTTGCGGTGGACCTCAATTGCACACCCCGGCACAACAGCGCGGGGCGGCAAGTGGGGCGGGTCCTGGTCGGGCGCCCGTTGGGTGAACTCAAGCGTGCTTACCACCAGTTGCGCGAAGCCCACGAGGCCCTCAAGCTGGCCCAACAGCAACTGCTACATTCGGAAAAAATGGCATCCCTGGGTCGTCTGGTGGCGGGCGTGGCGCACGAGCTCAACAACCCGATCAGCTTTGTGCTGGGCAACGTGCATGTGCTGCAGCGCTACGCCGGCCGGATGAATCGCTACCTGGACGCGGTCCATCAGTTGCAACTGCCACCCCACGTGCAAGCGCTGCGCGATGAGTTGCGCATCGACCACTTGCTGGAAGATCTGCCGTCTTTGACGGAAGGTACTTTGGAAGGTGCCCAGCGCACGACCGACATCGTGAATGGGTTAAAGCGGTTTTCAACTGCCGTGCACGAGGAAGTCACGCAGGTCGAGATCAATTCGGTGGTCGAGCGCGCCATCCTGTGGGTGAAAAAAGGCACCGCACCACGCTTTGAAATCCACTGGGTGCGTGGGCCTGATTGCCATGTCACCGGCAACGCCGGACAGTTGCTGCAAGTGATGATGAACCTGATCCAGAACGCCTCGGACGCCGCAAGCACGGAGGGCGCCAAAGAGCCACAGTTGGTGATTACCGTGAAGCACGACAACAGGTGTGTTCAATTGCGTTTTGCCGACAACGGACCCGGCATTGCGCAGGCGCATTTGTCACGCATCTTCGACCCGTTTTTTACCACCAAGAGTGTTGGCAAAGGAACTGGACTCGGTCTGTCTATCAGCTATGGCATTGTCGAGCAACACGGGGGTCAACTGAGCGCCGAGAATTTGCCGCAAGGTGGCGCGCAGTTCACCTTGACCTTGCCGTTGCTGGCAGCTTAGCCCCCGATTTTGCGGCTTGCGGCCGTCTCAATGGGTACAGTGGAGTTAACTCCGACACACTGGCGCACCAGCCTATCCTTGCTCACTTTGTCAGGAGAGTCTCACGTCGGCGGCGTATCCATGTCATGGGCGTCGTGCTTTTGTAGCGAAAAAAGAGTACCTGAAGAGTCTGAAAATCAAGCCCGCTTTGCGTCATGATCTGGTGCCAGCCAATGGGTTCCCCAAGGTGGTCATCAATCCAATTGCACAAGTCGTCAAATCTTTGCTGGTGGGGTGTTGCGCTGCGAGTGCGATGGGTGGGTGGAGCCATTTGAGCAACTGTTTGTGAAAAATAGAGGCGCAGGTTAGCAGGTACCAGCACGGACCGAAAATGGGGTAAACCCTAGTCGCCTCTTAAGCCCTCAGCATAAACGCAAGCAAGCTGTTTTCCACGCCAGTCGGTGCTCACTCCGTTCAGAAGGGGGTGCCGTCTTTTTCCAAACCCAGGCGCATCAGCTTCATGCGCAAGCCGACACGAGTCAAGCCGAGTTCGTCGGCCACGTGCGTCTTGTTGCCTTTGTGGCGCAGCATGGCGTCGCGAATGAGCTGTGCCTCAACCCGCTCCAGTTGGTGCCTGAGCAGTCCGGCGAAAGAATCTGTTGCGACGTTCAGGCTGACGCCAGGTTTGGCAGGCTGGCGCACTCGGGCCGAGAGTAGTTCGGCACCGAGCTCGGGGCCATCACCCAGCGCCAGCGCGCGACGCACTTCGTTTTGCAACTCCCGCACGTTGCCTGGCCATGCGTGCCCAGTCAGACAATTCATTGCCTGCTCAGACATTTGACGTCGCTGCTGACTCGATGCCTTCAGCAGTTGCGCGACGATAGGCGCAATGTCCTGCGGCCGTTCCCGCAACGCCGGCAAATACAACGTGATGCCGGCGACGCGGTAGTAGAGGTCTTCCCGGAAGCGGCCGCTGGCGACATCGGCTTCCAGGTTTCGATTGGTGGCAGCGATCAACCGTACATCAACCGCCACCGGTCGCGGACTGCCGACCGGGCGCACCTCACCCTCTTGCAAAGCGCGCAGCAGTTTCACCTGAAAAGCGGGCGAGGTTTCGCCGATCTCATCAAGGAACAAGGTGCCGCCATCGGCTTGTTGAAAGAGGCCAATACGCGATTCGGTGGCGCCGGTAAAGGCACCACGCTTGTGTCCAAAGAGTTCGCTTTCCAGCAGGGTGTCCGGCATGGCACCGCAGTTTTCCACCACGAACGGCTGGTCTGCGCGGTTGCTGGCATAGTGAATGGCGCGCGCCAGCAACTCCTTGCCGGTCCCTGATTCACCCGTGATCAAGACCGACAGGTCGTGGCCTGAAATCTTTTCAGCCAGGGCGCAAACCGCATTCAGCGGGCTGTCGGCAGCACGGGTCAAGCGATCAAAGCCGGCCTGAGTTCTGGCTTTCAAACGCAGGTTGGCAACGCGTTGCGAAAGATGCTCCGGGCTGGAGCGCAGTTCCAGCGTCAGGCGTTGATTTTCCTGTTGCAGTCGCCACAGCCCGGCCGCACTTTGCAGGGTCAACAGCAACTGGTCGGGGTGCCAGGGCTTGAGCAGGTATTGCCAGATGCCAGCCTCGTTGATGCCGGCGATAATGTCCTGCGCGTCGGTATGGCCGGACAGAATCAGGCGCACCGTGTTGGGCCAGCGCGAGCGCACGCTGCGCAAAAACTCCACCCCGGAAGTGCCCGGCATGCGCTGGTCTGACAACACAATCTGGATGTACTCGGACTCCATCGCAGCCATACCTTCTTCGGCCGAGACCGCGGTGAAGATGGTGAAGTGATCTTCCAGGGTGCGGCGCAGCGTCTCCAACGAACGCAGTTCGTCATCTACCACCAAAACCGACAGGGGTGGACGGGGTGTCATGCCAGCCCCCACGCTTGCTTGAGGCGGCTCGGCGTGGCGCTCATGGTGTCGTCCAGCCCAGATCACGATGACGCGCCAGATGCCTTGGCGTCCAGGACGCCGCTGACTTGCGTACGAAATGATGCCGTGCAATGTGATAGCTCGGATCAAAGCCGTAGAAATTGCGCCGCATGTGCGCCAATTCTTCGGCGCGGTAAGCGGCCAGTGGCTTGGCCGCTTCGTCGCGCGCGCGCGTCTCGCGTTTGGTGACCAGTTTCAGATTAAGGTCGGGCGCCGCAGCCAGTTCCACTGCGCGCCTTGTTAGTTCGGCGCGAAAGGCGCTCGCGTCGCCGCTCAGGCAGGCGTCGGTGAAGCCGATCTCCACGGCGCGCTGCGCAGTCAGCGGTTGGCGGTTGCGCATGATGGCGTGCGCGCCGTCCTCGCCAACCCGGCGCGGCAGCAGATAGGTCCAGTATTCGGAGCCGTACAGGTTGCCCATGTTTTTGTAATGCGGGTTCAGTAACACGGCCTCGCGCGCCCACACCAGGTCAGCGGCGCGCGCCAGAAAGCAGCCACCGGCACCGGTGTTGCCGCCCAGTGCCGCCACCGTGATTTGTTGCTCGGTGTTGATCAGTTCCAGCGCCAGGTCGTTCATGGCGTTGATGTTGTGCCACGATTCGTCAGCCGCCGAACCGTGCCCCAGACTGGCTGCTTCGATCACATTCAGGTGAATGCCGTTGGACCAGAAATCGTTGCCGCCCATCAGCACAAGAACGTGCGTCGGTCGCTGTTTGGCCCACTGCAAAGCGCCACGCAGCCGTTCGCATTGCGCGGTGGACATGGCGCCGTTGTAGAACTCGAAGTGCAACCAGCCGACTGATCCGTCCTCTTCGTAAGCTATGTCTTGCCAGGTTGCGCTGTCGCTGCGCCACCAACTTTGCAGCGTTACTTCGGGGATGTCTTTGGCTTCGCGCTCGAACGCCAGCAGCGCTGGCAACTTGATGCTGCCACTTCGCTTGACGTGACCGATCCAGATCGCGCCATCCACCGTTGCCCTGAGCAAGGCCGTTTCGCGCCGCGCTATCACGGCACCGGGTACACCGCGCAGAGTGGCTTCGGGCCAGGCATCGAACAGGTGGCACGCTTCACCAAACAGACTGTCGGCCAGACCCGGAAAGCCATCGGCCGCATGGATCTTGCGCAGCACGGCCGCCGTGTCGTCACGCTCCCAGTCGAGGCAACGGTCGCTCTGTTTCATGAGCGGTCGCAATTTCCCGCGCACCGCAGGCAAAGTGGCAAGCGCCTGCGGCACAAAGTTGCCCGACTCAAAGCGCTGCACTGACTGCAGCACCGCGGTCGTCGCCGCCCGCGTGACTTCATGACGATAGATACTGGATTTTTTCGCGCCACGCATTGGAAAAGTCACGCTGGCCCAGACCGGTCCGGCGTCCATTTCGGCTTCGGCCTGCAACACCGTGACACCCCATTCGGTCTCGCCTTCCTGAACTGCCCAGTCCAGCGCCGAGGGTCCCCGGTCGCCGACGATGCCCGGATGGACGATCAGGCAGACATGACGTGACCAGATCGATTCAGCAACGGCGCGACGCAGGTAGGGGGCCACGATGAGGTCGGGTCGAAACAGCGCCACGGCCTCCTCGGTGACGCTGTCGGCAATATCAAACTCGACCGAGATGTGGTGCCCGAGCAGCTGCAGTTCAGCGCTCAGGCGCTGGGTCAGGCTGTTGAAGGCATGGGTGAGCAACAGGACACGCATGGATTCAGTTGACAGGCGTTGTGACGTTCAAAGCGGCAAAATAATTGCGAAAAAAACCAGCGTCGGTGGTTAACAGCGCGTCGGCTTGCTGAATGGCATGGGCTCCGATCAAAAAGTCGGGTGCAACGCGCTCACGCGGCCCCTTGTTGCGGGCATAGCCGCGCATGATGCGAGCCGCCTCCAGAGCGGCCTGCATTGACAGCGGGTCGTGATCAATCTGGCACGCATCGAGAAACTCGCACAGGTCTTGCTCAGTGGAAAAATAGCGGCCAAGCTCTGCCACCACCACCGCGCAGACACACAGGCTGCCGTGAGCCAGAGCCGCTTCCAGCGCGGTTTGAGCTGCTGGCGCACCCGGCGCACCTTTGACAATGTCGAACAGCACGCTTGAGTCGACGGCGGTTTTCATGCCTGTGCATCCGGGTCGTGCCAAGGCACGGGTCGACCGCGCAGTTCTGCCAAGGCCTCATTGGTGGACATGCCGTCATCAATGGCCTTGCCAACCCAACGGCTCAGGTCAAGTGCGACCTTCTTCTCAATCAGCAATCGTCCATCGGCTATGCGAATTTGCAATTTCGCACCGGGTTTGAGGCCCAGCGCGTCTCGCGCTTCTTTCGGAATCACAATCTGACCGCGCTCGGCCAGCGTCACATCAATGGCTTCCATGGCGTACCTTTAAAAAGTAAAAACAAAGTATGCCTTATTAGGTATGAATAATCAAGTACGTAAATATTTATAGAAATAGAAGTACAAAGGAAATAGTTTCCGCACTGTCAACAAATTCTGGGTAGCTGATCGCCCGCCAGCCAGTCCACGATGCGCCGACCCCCGAAGGCGGTGGTGAGTTGCACAAAATGATGATCGTCAGCGATGACCTCGCCAATCCGGGCGGCGTCGACACCCAGCGGATGGGTGCGCATGCCAGCCAGCAGGGCTGGCGCATCGGCGCGGGCGCAAATCGCAATCAGCTTGCCCTCGTTGGCCACATTGAGCGGGTCCAGACCCAGCAGTTCGCAGGCGGCAGCCACCACCGGCTTCACCGGAATGGCTTTCTCGATCAGCATCATGCCGACGCCGGACTGCCCGGCAATTTCATTCAGCGTGGCGGCCAAGCCACCGCGTGTCGGGTCGCGCAGGCAGCGGATATCAGCACCGGTGGCCAGCATCGCGCCAATCAGGCCGTGCAGCGCCGCGGTGTCGGAAACGATGGGTGCGTCGAATGACAGATTCTCTCGCTTGCTCATGATCGCCACACCGTGATCGCCGACCGAGCCGGACACCAGCACCACGTCGCCGGGTCGCGCGCGGCTGCCGCCCAGCTCCAGACCGTCCGGCAAGACACCGACTGCCGTGGTGGTGATGAAGACCCCATCGCCTTTGCCGCGCTCCACCACCTTGGTGTCGCCGGTCACCACCGGCACACCCGCCGCACGTGCGGCCTGCGCCATCGATTCGACGATGCGTGCCAGCTCACTCAGCGCAAAGCCTTCTTCCAGAATGAATCCGGCCGCCAGGTACAGCGGCGTGGCACCCATCACCGCCACGTCGTTGATGGTGCCATGCACCGACAAACAGCCAATGTCACCGCCTGGAAAGAACAGTGGCGAGACCACATGACTGTCGGTGGACATCACCAGGCGCGCCGGTCTGCCATCCAAAATGGGCGCAGGCAGCACAGCACCATCGTTGCCCTGACCCAGATAGTCGTTGCCCAAATGACGGGTGAACAGTTCGGAGATCAGTTGCACCATGGCACGGCCGCCGGAACCATGGGTCAGATCAACGCGACCGTGTTTCAGGTCCAGTGGTCGAACATAACCTCTCTTGACTTCAGCCATCAGTTCATATCCTTGTAGCGTCCGTAACTGTAATGCGCGGCACAGGCTCCTTCGCTGCTGACCATGCAGGAACCAATCGGGTTTTCGGGAGTGCAGACCGTGCCAAAAATTTTGCAGTCCTGCGGTCGTTTGACGCCGCGCAAAATGGCGCCGCATTCGCAGGCTTTGTTGTCGGGCACCGATCTGTAGTCAAGATTGAAGCGCCGCTCGGCGTCGAAGGTGGCGTAGTTCTCGCGAATTTTCAGCGCTGAATACGGCACCACGGAGAGCCCGCGCCACTCGAACTCGCGACGCAATTCGAACACCTCGGCGACCCGGTCCTGCGCCTTGAGATTGCCCTCGCGTGTGACTGCCCGCGAGAATTCGTTTTCAACTTCGGCGCGACCTTCGTTAACTTGGGCGACCAACATCAAGACCGCTTGCATCACGTCCAGCGGCTCGAAGCCGGCAATCACCACCGGCTTGCGGTATTCCTCGGCAAAGAATTCATAGGGGCGGCTGCCAATCACGGTAGACACGTGGGCCGGACCTATGAAGCCGTCAATCGGTACCGTGCCCCATTGCCGCACCTCAGGTGACTCCAGAATCTGGCTGATGGCCGCCGGTGTCAGTACATGGCAGCACAGCACGCTGAAGTTGGCAAGTGCTTCCTGCTGCGCCTGCTGGATGGCCAGCGCTGTTGGCGGTGTTGTGGTCTCAAAGCCAATGGCAAAGAAGACCACCTCACGCTGCGGGTTGTCGCGTGCAATTTGCAAGGCATCCAGTGTCGAGTACACCATGCGAATATCGCCACCGCGCGCTTTCGCTTTCATCAGCGACAGCCCATCGGAAGCGGGCACGCGCAAGGTGTCGCCGTAGGTGCAAAGGATGACACCGCGCTCTAGCGCAAGATTGATTGCCATGTCGACGCGCCCGATCGGCAACACGCAAACGGGGCAACCCGGGCCGTGCACCATACGCACGTTCTCCGGTAACAAATCGGACAGGCCGTAGCGCGAGATGGCGTGCGTATGGCCACCACAAAATTCCATGAAACTGTAGTGTCGGTCGGGTTCAACGGCCAAGGCAATCTTGCCTGCCAAGATTCGTGCGACTTCGCCGTCGCGAAATTCGTCAATGTATTTCACGCCGCCAGCCTGGTCTCATTCAGTTCGGAAAACAGGGCCAGCGTTTTTTCGGCCTCTTCTGGGTCCAGTTTGGACAGCGCGTAGCCGACATGCAGAATGACGTAATCACCGACTTTGACGCCGTCGAGCAGCGCTAGCGAAATTTCTTTCTTCACACCGCCGAGGTCAACCACGGCCCAATCGCCTGCTGCTGCGGTGCCGATTTCTATCACTTTGACGGGGAGTGCCAGGCACATTTCACTGCTCCAAAGAATTCAGGGCGACCCACGATTGCCCGAGCGCAATACTGGCGTCACCAGGAGATAAATGCAAGGGTGTAAGTACCGTGATACCGCGTTGTTCCAGATTTTTTTTCAATTCCACAGACAACAGGGCGTTAAGAAAACAGCCACCACCCCAGGCCAGGGTTGTCAGGCCGCTGGCCTGAGAAGCGAGCAGGACCCAATCGGTCAAGGCAGCCACCAGAGTGGCGTGAAAACCGGCTGCGACCTGATCGACATTGACCGCACCATCCAGCGAAGCAAGAAGTGGCAGCAGATCGAGCTGCCCGTCGGGGGTCATGGCCCAACCAGCGCTCATGGGTTGCGGCCAACCATGCAGCTCAATGTGGCGCGTTGCCGCCTGCTCCAGAAAAATAGCGGCCTGCGCCTCGTATTTCATGTGGCTGCACAAGCCCAGCAAAGCGGCAGCGGCGTCGAAGACACGGCCCATGCTGGAACTGCGCGGGCAGTTGATGTTGCGCTCCAGCATGGTGGCGACGATGTCAGCGCCGGGTTCTTGAAAACGCGCGCTGATCTGTGCGTTTCGGCCCAGATCATGCAGCACCGCGGCCGCCATGCGCCAGGGTTCCCGAGCCGCCTTGTCGCCGCCCGGCAAGGGCAGCGTTCTGAGATGACCCAGACGTTCGAAATGAGCGCCATCCACGCGCAATAATTCAGCGCCCCAGGCGGCACCGTCGCAGCCCAGGCCAACGCCGTCCAGCGCCAATCCCAGCACCGGCCCACGCTGGCCGTGTTCGGCGCAGACGGCGGCGATGTGGGCGTGGTGATGTTGCACCGCCACCGTGGGCAGCCCATGTCTGGCAGCAAAGGCGAGGGCGGCGTGGCTGCTGTAGTAGTCTGGATGCAGATCGTGCGCGACGATGTCGGGCTTGACGTCCAACAGCTTGAGCATGCGATCTACCGTTTCGTCAAGAAAGGCACAAGTGGCAGCATTGTCCAGATCGCCAATATGCGGTGCGGTAAAGGCCAGCTTGCCACGGGTCACGCAAACGCTGCTCTTGAGGTAGGCGCCGAAGGCCAGCACCGAAGGCCCGGCACGTGACAACATTGTGGCGGCTGGTACATAGCCCCGGCTGCGCCGGATGAATTGCACGGACTGCCCCAGGCAACGCAGCACGCTGTCGTCGCAGCGCGCCACAATCTCGCGGTCATGATCGAGCACGGCATCGGCGATGCCGGCCAGGCGCTCTTTAGCCTCCATCAGATCGCGCACGATCGGTTCGCCGCCAGGGTTGGCGCTGGTCATCACCAGCACCAGTTCCTGTGGTGCTTCCAGCCACTGGCTGCCCATTGGCCGGTCGGCGGCTTCATGGAACAACAAAAAATGGATCGGTGTGGTTGGCAGCATCACACCCAACTCGAGCAGACCAGGTGCCACGCCCGGCAGTGCGGTGGCGCCTGCGCCTAGGGCGCGCAACAGCACGACCGGGCGCTCTCGGCTTTCCAGCAGCGTACGTTCATGCGCAGAAACTTTTGCGAGGGGTGCCAGACTTTCGACGTTGGCGGTCATCACGGCAAACGGCTTTTCTTCCCGGTTCTTGCGTTGCCGCAGGCGAGCCACCGCATCGGCATCACGGGCATCACAAGCGAGATGAAAACCACCCAGGCCTTTGATGGCGACGATGGCACCGCTGCGCAGTAGTTCCAACGTGCGCGTAATGGGATCACCCTCGATGGTGTGCCCTTGCGCATCGAGCAGCGAGAGCCTGGGACCACACAGCGGGCAACAGCTGGTTTCGGCATGAAAACGCCGATCCGCCGGTGCCGTGTACTCGCGGGCGCAAGCTGGACACAGCGGGAATGGCGCCAGACTGGTCTGCGGCCGGTCATAAGGTAGGGCGCGGGTTACCGTGTAACGCGGACCACAGTGGGTGCAGGTGATGAAGGCATGGCGCCAACGTCGGCCCGCCGGATCAAACAACTCGGTCAGACAGTCCGGGCAAACCGCCACATCCGGGCCGATGGCGGTGTTGGAGCGTCCGCTGACACTGGCGATGATGTGGAATCCGGTTGCTCCGTCGGGTTCGGCGTTTTCGGCTTGCACGTCATCAACACGTGCCAGGCTTGGCGCATCGGTATGCAGGCGATCCAGCAAGGTGGCAATCTGTGCATCGCTACCTTGCGCAGAAATCTCCACGCCCTGGGTGTCGTTGCGGACCCAGCCGCAAAGTTGGAGTTCCTGCGCCAACCGCCAGACAAAAGGTCGAAAGCCAACGCCTTGAACGATTCCGCTAACTCTGATGCGACGCGCAAGAATGGTCAAGACAGTGGTTTCAGTAGAGCAACCGTTTGTTGTTTCGTGATGCCCGCCAGTTGCACACCAGCGCGCAGGTACGCCAGCCATTCGGCCATGCCCTGGCCACTGGTGGCGGAAAGCTGGATGACGCGGATATAGGGATTGACCCGGCGCGCGAAGCTGATGGCGGCGGCCACATCAAAATTCAAATACGGCAACAGGTCGATCTTGTTGAGCAACATGAGACTGGCGGCACGAAACATGTCCGGGTACTTGATGGGTTTGTCTTCGCCCTCGGTGACCGACAGAATGACCACCTTGTGCGCTTCGCCCAGATCGAAGGCCGCCGGACAGACCAGATTGCCGACGTTTTCGATCATCAACAAGGAGTCCTCCTGCAGGCTGAGCTGTTCCATCGCGCGCCCCACCATGTGAGCGTCCAGATGGCAGCCTTTGCCGGTGTTGATCTGGATGGCGGGGGCACCCGTGGCGCGAATGCGCTCAGCATCCTGGCTGGTTTGTTGATCGCCTTCGATGACGGCCACTGTCTGGTCGTTCAACAGCGTAATGGTCTTGCACAACAGTGTGGTCTTGCCGGAGCCGGGGCTGGACACCAGATTCAGCGCAAAGATGCCACGCTCGGCCAACACTTGCCGGTTGGCTGCGGCATAGGCGTTGTTCTTGGCCAGAATGTCCTGCTCGATTTGCACCATGCGCTTGGTTGCAATACCAGGCGCATGCGAATGAGCAGCTTCACCGTGTTGATGATCGTGATGGTGGGCATGTTCATGCGGGTGGGCATGGTCGTGATCATGGTCGTCCGAGTGCTCATGGGCGTGGCTATGCGTCGTGCCATCGTCATGCACATGATCGTGTCCATGGTGGGCATGTTCACCCTCAATCTTGACTTCGTCGGCGCCGCAACCGCAGGTTGTACACATTCAGGTTCTCCTAATCAGCTGCTAATCTACTTCAAGTTCCTTCAATCGCATTTCAGTGCCACCGGTGACTTGCATCTGAAATCCACCGCAGTGCGGACACTCGCCGAAGACTTCCTTCATCGGCACCGACAGCGCGCACGCCATGCACCAACCGGTACCTGGCAACGCAATGATCTCCAGACGGGCCCCTTGTGCGACGCTATCGCGCGTCACTGCATCAAAGCAGAACTTCATGGCCTCGACCTCCACGCCGGACAGTTGGCCGATTTCCAGCCAGACCGTGCTGACTTTCGAAAATTGCTGTTGCCGTGCTGCATCCTCGATCAGTTGCAACACACCTTCAGCGAGCGACATTTCATGCATGGAGTCGCGGCTACTGCCCGTTGCGCACGAAATCAGCAAAGCGCTTGTCGCGCGTGGTGATGTGGTTGCCGATGAAAGCCAGCGCGTCTTGCGCCTTACCGACAAGCACAGAAGACTTGCCCGCCGCATGGTCGGTGCCGATATCTCTGAGCACTTCGAGCATGTGGGTGTGATCATCGACGTGATCCTCGTAGTCGTCATAGCTCTTTTGCCGCATCAGCAATTCTTCAGACACAAAGTGGGCCTCGCAGTAGGCCGTCAACTGGTCCAGTTTTTGCGCTATGGATGTTGCGTCTTCCTGCTCATGCAACGCCTGACACAGTGCCTGCAGCAGTCCGAGTTGCACTTGGTGTTCGCGATCCGTTTGCGCATTTACCGCGACATTGAAGTCAGAAATGTTTGACATCTAGAGCCCCATTCATCAGCTTGGTCAGGGTATCGGGCACGGTGCGACTACCTGAGCTTTTCCACAAAACCGTGACAAGCCCGAAGCTTAGCGCAAAGTGAGAAAACGTCGGCGCGCCAGCGACGGTTCATCGTTGTTTTTCGTGGTCGTGGGCGCGGCTTGCGACGGCTTTGCAACCGTCAATAAGCCGATCAGCGAGGCACGCGCTGTCATGGTCGCCTCTGATTGGGTGGAAAACTTGCTCATCGGGGAGAACAGGGAACAGCTCTGGTACTCACCAAGTTCAACTTCATCACTGCCCAGCAGCGCGAAATCTCCGGCCGGAAATCTGACGAAACGACGCTTGTTTTCACCGGTGCTGACCCAGTTCTGCGTGCTGCCCGGCAGCAGCAGGATACTCATGCACCAGGGGGTTACCACAATCCCAAGCCAATGCCCTTGCCAGCGCTGGAAGTCAACAGCCTCAACACACAGTGCCAGATTGAGAATCGGCACGTCAACCATGTGGTCGCGTTGAATGCGCGAGAAGGCCTCTTCAACCAACTCGGCAGGGTTGTGTTGATGAATGCGAAAAGTCATGCGCTGGTCTCGCCCCATTGACGCGCGTCTGCACCTTGCGCCATCAGTTCCTGCATCAGCGCCAGGGCCTCTTCGGCACGCTCTGGCTCAACGCGTTCAAATGCAAAACCACCGGCCTGAATCAACAGGTAGTCGCCGACCGCTATTTCTTCGTCCAGCAGCAGCAGGCTCACTTCGCGCCTGTGTCCAAAGCACTCGGTGAGCGCCATGCCATTGCGAACTTCGATCACGCGGGACGGAGCGGCCAGGCACATTTCAAAGTCTCAATGAACCGGTGCCGCCAGTGCCAGTAGATAGCCACGCGAAGCCAGTTCGGCGACCGTCATTTCGACCAGCAAGGGAATTCTTCCGGCAACAAGGGCAGTCATCTCCATGCCGAGTTCAAGCGAAATGGGTTCAACGCCCAGCACCACGATTTCTTTTGGCATGGTGTCCAGCAACTCCAGACTGGCCAGCACATCCGGCAAACCGATTTGGTGCGGCGACAGCTTGCGGCGAAAAAAGACCGGGATATCGGCGCCGGCAATTTTCACCACCGTACCCGGTGCAGCGCCGGTTTTGACGACATCGATGACGATCAGAAAATCGAGGTTGGACAGGTCCTCGATCATTTCCATGCCGGAGGTGCCGCCGTCGATGACCTGCACGTTGGCCGGAATTTCATAGGCCTGCTCAAACGCTTCGACGGCGCGCACGCCTGCCGCCTCATCGGTCAGGATGGTGTTGCCGATACCCAGAACAACTGCACGCATAAAGCAAAACCCAAAAAAAGGAGCGGGTCGGCAGCGCCGACACGCTCCATGGTAACCCCGACTAGACCGCCTTGATGGAGATGGCGGTGTTGCTTTCTTGGTCGGTCAAGTGGATGGCGCAGGCAATGCAGGGGTCAAACGAGTGGATGGTGCGTAGCACTTCCAGTGGTTTTTCAACGTCTGCAATGGGCGTGTCGAGCAAGGAGGCCTCGTACGGACCGGGCTCGTCCTTCTCGTTTCTGGGACAGGCATTCCAGGTCGATGGCACCACGCATTGATAGTTCTTGATCTTGCCGTTGTCGATGACCACCCAGTGTGACAGGGCGCCGCGAGGCGCCTCGTGAAAGCCGACGCCCATGACCTCGTCCTTGGGAAACACCGGCTTGTTGAAAGTGCCGAGGTCGCCCTTGCCCATGTTGGTGAGCAATGCGGTCCATTGATCGGTGAGCAGGTCAACATTGACACAGCAGGTGATGGCGCGCGCGGCGTGCCTGCCAATCGTCGAGTGCATGGCACCCAAGCCGATCTTGGTTTTGGCCAGTGCAGAAACCGTATCCAGGGCCGCGGTTGCGTACTTGGTAGTGGGCGCGTGACCGGCTGCAAGACCGTTCAGGACGCGGGCCAGTGGGCCGACCTGGGCGGTCTTGCCGTAAAAGGTGGGTGACTTCATCCACGAGTACTTGGCGTCTTCCTTGAAATCGGTGTAGTTTGGAGCGGTCTCGCCCTTGTAGGGATGCAGGGCACCGGCCTTGCCGTAGTTGTACCAGGAATGTTTGACCGACTCCTCGACACCTTTTTGCCAGTAGTCATCGTTGAACGACGAGATCGGTTTGCGCGAGGCCAGGTCGCCGCCTTCAATGAACCCGCCGGGGAAAGCAAATTGTGTTCCCTTGGTATCCAGCGGGATGTCCGGCACCGACAGGTAGTTGGTGACGCCTTTGCCAATGGTGGTCCATTCCGGGTAAAAAGCACCAACGGCGGCGACGTCGATCAGGTAAACATTCTTCACAAAGTCTGCCAGTTCGTCGATCCAGCCCTTGATTGCCATCAGGCGTTCCACTGTCAGCACGGCTTGTGAATCGGTCGCCAATGGATTGGCCACGCCGCCGACCGCCACGTTCTGGATGTGCGGTGTTTTGGAGCCCAGGATGGAAACAATCTTGTTCGCCTTGCGCTGCACTTCCAGCGCTTGCAGGTAGTGCGCCACGGCCAGCAGGTTGACCTCAGGTGACAGCTTCATGGCCGGATGTCCCCAGTAGCCATTGGTGAAGATGCCGAGTTGCCCGCCGTTGACAAAATGCTTGAGCCGTTCGTGCACGCGTCGCATTTCATGCTTGCTGTTGAGATGCCATGACGAAAGACTTTCGCCCAGGATGGACGTCTTGTCCGGATCGGCCTTGAGCGCCGATGTCACGTCAACCCAGTCCAGTGCCGACAAATGATAGAAGTGGACGATGGCGTCGTGCACCGAGTGCGCCAGGATGATGAGATTGCGGATGTACTGCGCGTTCAGCGGAATCTCCATCTTCAGCGCATTTTCAACCGCGCGCACTGAAGTGATGGCGTGTACCGTGGTACACACACCGCAGATGCGCTGGGTGATGGCCCAGGCGTCACGCGGGTCGCGTCCGAGCAAAATAAGTTCCACGCCGCGCCACATCTGACCGGATGACCAGGCCTTCTTGACATGGCCGCCATCGATGTCGACATCGATCCGCAGGTGGCCTTCGATGCGGGTAATTGGGTCAATTGTTATGCGTTTTGACATTTTGAGTCTCCATCCTTGTTTTAACTGGCCAACTGCACGTCTTCACGGGGTAGCACCGGGAAGCGACGGGTGATGATGATGTAGCCGAGAACTTCGATGGCGAACATCCCGGTGGTCACCATGACCTCGGCAAGTGACGGGAAATAACTCCAGCCGGAGCCCGTGTAATGTCCGTAGCCAATCAGGAATCCGTTCAGGCGCAGCAGAATGCCGCCAACCATGATCGCAATGCCGGCCAGAAAAAGCCGTGCCGGATTGCGTCGGGATTCGACGTTGCCAATCAGAAAAAAGGGTGCAACGAAGCAAAGATTTTCAACCCAAAAGGCCAATGCCACAAAGCTGGGTTTGAAGGCTTCCCCAAGCGCACCGCGAACCAACAAGTCACCAACCCGCACTGCCAGATAAACAGCCAGCACACCCAGCATGATTCTCGACATCGGGTTTAACAGATGCATCTCGATCTTGCGACGGTAGCCGGCGGCTGCCACACAGGATTCAAACAGCACCACGCCGTAACCGATGATGATGGCGGTGAGCAGGTATATCAGCGGTACCACGGGGGTTTGCCAGAGCGGGTTGACCTGCCCACCCATGACGACCAACATGGTGCCCAGCGAGGCTTGGTGCATCATTGGGAGCACAACACCCAGGGCGATGAAGAAGAAAAGCATTTTGTTCAGCTTCTCCTTCACATCACGCATGCCGAGTTTCTCCAGGAAAACTGGCGAGAACTCGATCCACATGACAAAGATGTAAAGCGTGACACAGACCGCCACCTCGAACATGACCGAATTTATGTTGACGTAGCCGGGCCAGAAAATATGCCAGAAGTTCCACCAGCGCCCAAGGTCCACGAAAATCCCCCCGCCAGCCAACGTATAACCGAACAGGCTGGCCAATAACGCTGGGCGTACCAGTGGGTGGTATTGCCCCTTGTTGAAAATGTAAACCAGCAAAGCTACCGAGAAGCCGCCGCAGGCGAGCGCCGAGCCGATCATCACATCGACCACCACCCAGATGCCCCAGGAGTAGCCGTCATTGACGTTGGCCACCGCGCTCAGACCAAAGACAAAGCGCACCAGAAGTATGGACAACATGACGGCGATCAGGACGCCACAAACCAGTGTGGTGGCACTCATCAGACTGCCACCAACGGGCGCCGGACTTGCGTGTTGTTGTTGGGTCATGTTCATTTCTCCCCGGTTCCATGGGTTGCAGAATCGTCCTCGTCACGGACATTTTTCTTGGCAATGAAACTTAATGCCCCAAGCACCGCCAGTGGCATGATCAAACCACCGTACAGCGTATGTTGGATCGTCTCGGAGGTTGCGGCACCTGACTTGTTGGGTGGCAGATCGGGCATGCCAACCTTCTCAAACGTGACGGCCGAGAGTTTCAGCACTTGCGTGCCACCGTACTCTTTCTCGCCATAAACGTGGTTCAGGTATTTGCCGACCGGCGCCTCGTAGCTTTGATCGGGGCCGCCAATTTTGCCGCGCGGATAGCGCGTTACGTCGCCTGGCTTCAGGGCGATGCGTCGCTTGGCCTCGGCCAGCAGGTCAGAGGTCTTGCCGTACAGTGTGGCGCCGGTGGGGCAGACCTCAGCGCAGGCCGAGTAGTGGCCGTCTTTGTAGCGATGACGGCACAATTCGCATTTGCCAATCTTGCCAGTCGGTGAGTCGTACTGGTATTTCGGAATGCCAAACGGACAGGCCACCACACAATAGCGGCAACCGACACAAGCGTCGGGGTCGTAGGCGACGATCCCGGTGACCGGGTCCTTGGTCATCGCCGAGACCGGGCAGGCCGATACGCAGGAGGGGTCGGCGCAATGCATGCACGAGGTCTTCATGAAGGCAAAGCCGTTGACTTCAGCGTCCTTCTTTTCCATCGTGCCGTTGCGGTACATCTTGATCAGGTTGAAGGTGTAGCCAGAGGTATCCAGCGGTGTGTCCCAAAGATGATCTTCGGTGGAAAATTCTGGTGGATTGTTGTTGGCTTCCTTGCAAGCGGCAACACAGGCCTTGCAGCCAATGCACAGGGTAGCGTCGTAAAGCAGGCCCAGCGCCTCGGCCGGGCGACCGTGGGTTTCCCGGGCGCAAGCAGGTGGTGCGACAGCGGCAGTGGTGATGGCTGCGCCGCCAGCGAGAACCCCTTTGAGGAAGTCGCGACGAGAGTCCATGATTACACCTGCGCCTTGTCTTGCGACTTGTCCCCGGCTTTGGCGCGTTGGGCTTCTTCGGCGGCATGTGACAAACCCAGGTTGCGGGTAAGCATCACAGCGGCACCGGCGGCGGCGCCCGCCAGCGCGGCAAGGGCGGCTGCAGATGCGAACGAGGCCCCTTTGCCCTGCTCTTCGACAATGCGCGCATATTGCAGCGGCGGTGCCACGTTGAGCATCTTGGCAACCTGATGAATCGGCTTGGTAAAGCCGACGCCTTTTTCAGAGCATCCGATGCACGGGTGGCCACAACCGACCGGCCAGTTGTTTTCACCGGCATCACCAAAGCCTATGGTTGAGCAGTTGGCGTAAGTTTCCGGCCCTTTGCAACCCAGCTTGTACAGGCAATAGCCCTGACGGTGTCCGGAATCCCCAAACTCCATGGCGAAACGACCGGCGTCGAAGTGCGCGCGGCGTTCGCAATTTTCGTGAATCAGTCTTGAATAGGCAAATTTTGGACGTCCCAGCTTGTCTACATCGGGCAGTTTGCCGAAGGTCAGAAAATGCACCACGGTGGCAAGAAAGTTGTACGGGTTGGGTGGGCAGCCGGGAATCGTTACCACCGGCTTGCCAAGCACTTCGGCCACGCTGGAAGCGCCAGACGGGTTGGGACCGGTGGAAGGCATACCACCCCAGGAGGCGCACGACCCGATGGCGATGACCGCAGCCGCGTCGGCGGCACATTCTTTTAGCAGGTCAATCGCCGTATGACCGCCAATCTTGCAGTAATTGCCGTTTTCTTTAACTGGAATGGCACCTTCGACCACCAGCACATACTTGCCCTTGTTGGCTTTCATGGCGTCTTTGCGGGCCGCCTCGGCCTGATGACCGGCGGCGGCCATCAGGGTCTCGTGGTAGTCCAGCGAAATGACATCCAGAATCAGCTTCTCCAGCGTTGGATGTTCGGCGCGCAAAAGCGATTCTGTGCAGCCCGTGCATTCCTGAAAATGCAGCCAGATGACGGAAGGTCGCTTGGCCGACTCTATCGCTTTGGCGACCGCCGCTTCGGCGCCTTTTGGCAATCCCATGGTGACCGCCAGGGTCGCGCAGAATTGCAGATAGTCGCGGCGCGACATGCCCAGACGCTGTTCCATGCCCAGCAAGGCATCACGACTCAGATTGAAAATATCATGCATATCGCCCATGTTGTCTCCTTCTAGGAACAGGCCTCGTCCGGGCCTGATGGAAGGTTGATAGCAAAATGTGCGCCACCTTGCGACAGTGGTTTTTTACGCTTTCAATTCAAGGGTTTAGGCAACAGTTGGCGCACGTTGAAGGGCAATGGCTGACAAGAAAATGGTTACTTGATAACCACTTAACTAACCAGTTTTTCGATCAGTTAGACGCCTTGGTTTGCGACCGGTGTTGATTTGACGACGATTAATCAAGGTCTGGTGTAGGCACGGTTCTTGTATAAGAATTTCCATTGTTCAAAAACATATCCGAGGGCCACTGATGGAATTGCCGAACGACTGGATTGGACTGCTCACCCTGGTGTTTGTGTTTGGCGCCAAACACGGCCTGGATGCCGACCATCTGGCCACCATCGATGGTTTGACACGCTACAACCTGCGGCAAGCACCGGCGCGGGCACGCTGGTGCGGCTCATTGTTTTCGTTGGGTCACGGCTCCGTCATCATGCTGATTGCGCTTGGCGTCGGCGTCGCTTCGAGCCGGTGGCAGGTGCCTGCGTGGCTGGACGATGTCGGCACCTGGATTTCCATCGGTTTTCTCACATTGCTGGGACTGCTCAACCTGCGCGCCGTCCTGCTGACTGATTCAGCGGCCGTGGTGGCACCTGTAGGCCTCAAGGCAGGACTGTTGGGACGCCTTCAGTCCGCCTCGCATCCCTTGGCCATTGCCGCAGTAGGCGCTTTGTTTGCGTTGTCCTTTGACACTATGAGCCAGGCCGCACTGTTTGCCGTTACGGCAACTCAACATGGGGGCTTGCCCCATGCCCTGACCCTCGGACTGGTCTTCACCTGTGGCATGCTGGTGATGGACGGCATCAACGGCTTGTGGATAGCTCGCTTGCTGAGCAGAGCAGATCAGCGCGCCCGGATTGCCTCCAGAGTGATGGGATTGATGGTTGCCACCATCAGTCTGGCAGTTGCAGCACTGGGCCTGGCGCGCTGGTTGCATGCCGACCTCGCCGTCTGGTACGCAGGCAAGGAACTCGGGCTCGGGATCGGTGTCATTGTGTTGCTGGCCCTGAGCTTTCTGAGTGCGCACCTGCTGGCTCGCGCGCCGGTCGCGGCGCGCCTGCCGCCCTGACTTTTCGCCTCAACTGTCGACGCCAAGCATCAGCTTGTCTTCGGCTTTAAAGCGATAAGCCGGAATCACCAGATTGGCGATGGCCGGGCCGGTCTTGAAGACGCGGCCGGCCAGATCATATTTCGATGCATGGCACGGGCACAGAAAGCCGCCTGCACCCAGCAGTGCCGGCGAGCATCCCTGGTGCGTGCAAAGACCAACAGCAACAAACAACTCGGGACGCAGCGAGCGATGCCGGTTTTGGCAGTAGGACGGTTGCAGGGACTGATGGGAAGCGGCGTCGGTCAGCATTTCTTCATGTGCCGACAGGGCCGCAATGTCCGCTGGCGAGCGTCGCATAATCCAGACTGGCAAACCCTGCCATTCGACAGTCAGCAGTTTGCCTTCAGGCAGTTCGCCAAGCCCGATGGCCAATGGTGCGCCATGCGGGTAGGAACTGAGTGTGCCGTTGCTTCCCAGCAGTACCGCTGCCCCTCCCGCCAGTGCACCGGCCCCAGCCACCAGCATGATGCGGCGGCGCTGCACCCTGCCCATGCTCATGTTGGTGGACCTTTCATGCGGACAATTCTACGTTGCCCGCTTTACACTTGGCCAAAGGATTCATGCATCATTTATGAAAAAATCGCTTTATCTATTTGTCGTGATCTTGACGGTAGCGTTCAATGCGTGCGCCACCTCTTACGGCATCAAGCACCTGGAACCCGAGTCCTGGTGGGTCGGCATGAAAGAGGGCCAACTTCAATTGATGGTGCATGGCGATCAGATTGCAGATCTGACGCCCGATTTGAGCTATCCGGGCGTGACGATCCAACGCGTCATTCGGGTAGCCAACAAAAACTATTTGTTCATCGACCTTGAGATCGGCACGGTTGCGCAGGCCGGTGAGTTTGCCATTGACTTCAAGCTTCAAAATGAACTGGTGCTCAGTTATACCTACCACCTCAATGCAAGAAAAAAAGGTTCGTCGCAAAGAATCGGATTCAATGCCGCGGATGCAATTTACCTGGTCATGCCGGATCGCTTTGCCAATGGCAATCAGAACAACGACAGCGTCATGACACTGACGGACAAGGTCAACCGGGGTGATCCGGCCGGTCGGCACGGTGGCGATTTGCAGGGCATCAGCGAGCATCTTGATTACCTTGCCGAAATGGGGTTTACGCAAATCTGGTCGACGCCGCTGACAGAAAATAATCAGCCTCAGGCTTCGTACCACGGCTATGCATCAACCAACTTGTATCAGGTCGACGCCCGCTTTGGCAGCAATCAGGAATACCGCAATCTGGTTGACAAGGCAAAAAGCAAAGGCTTGGGTTTCATTCAGGATGTGGTACTGAATCACATCGGTTCCGGGCATTGGTGGATGAAGGATTTGCCGAGTGCCGACTGGCTGAATTTTCAGGATAAGTATGTGGTGACCAATCACAAGAGAACCACCATTCAGGATCCTCATGCCTCAGTTGCCGATCGCAAGAGGTTTTCCGATGGCTGGTTCGTTGAATCCATGCCGGACCTAAACCAGCGCAACCCCTTGTTGGCGAACTACCTGATACAAAACAACATCTGGTGGATTGAATATGCTGGCTTGTCGGGCTTGCGTGTTGACACCTACCCTTACTCTGACCCGTCTTTTTTAACCAAATGGTCGAAAAGGATCATCGACGAGTACCCGAATTTCAATATGGTGGGGGAAGAGTGGACCTCCAATCCGGCGATTGTTTCCTACTGGCAAAAAGGCAAGGTCAATTCTGATCACTACCATTCCTACTCACCCAGCATGATGGACTTTCCGCTTTATTATGCGTTGCAGGAAGGCCTGATGGGCGAGGAGGGCGATCGAACTGGTTTTAATATTCTTTACGAAGCTCTGGCCAACGATTTTCAGTATCCGGCAGCAGAAAATCTGGTGATATTCGAGGGCAATCACGATACCAGCCGCGTCTTCTCGGAACTGGCGCAGGACTACCCGCTGTACCGAATGGCGATGGTGTATCTGGCGACGATGCGCGGCATTCCGCAATTCTTCTACGGCACGGAAATTTTGATGACCAGCCCGAAGCGGCGCGACGACGGCAAGGTGCGTTCTGATTTTCCAGGTGGCTGGGCCGGTGACGCGGTCAATGCATTTTCGGGGCAAGGGCTGAGTCCGGATCAAAGAGAAGCGCAGCAGTTCATGCGCCGTCTGTTGAACTGGAGAAAAAATGCCACTGTCATCCATACCGGCCGGCTGATGCATTTCGCGCCGGAGGATGGAACCTACGTTTATTTTCGCTACAACGACAGCAAAAAAGTGATGGTGGTATTCAACAAAAATTCCAGCCAAGTCACGCTTGATCTGGCGCGCTTTGGTGAGATATTGCCACCCCAGTCGAGCGCCACCGAAGTACTGTCAGGGCAGAAGTTGTCGCTGTCAAAGTCACTGGCCGTGCCAGCACGTGCGGTCATGCTGTTGGACCTCAACAACTAGCAAGATTTTCAAACAGGCGGCGTGATCAGTTGCTGTGGGAAGTAATGTGCGCCAGCGCCCCGGCGGCACTGACGCCCGGGCTGGCAGCAGTTGCGATGGGCGGTGTCGGACGTGCCTCGTCGAGCGCGACTGTTGCGTCAGTGCCCAGCAGTGGCAGGCTGTTGGCACCGCGTCGCATGCTGACACCGACTACCAGAATATCGATCATCAGCAGGTGCAGGATGCGACTGATCATCGGAACCTGGGTCGCGATGTCCTCCACGTGATCAACAATCAGTGCCAGATCAGCCTTGCGGGCCAGCGGTGACTGACTGGCGGTGATGGCGATCACGGTGGCGCCGCGTTCATGGGCTTTTTCCACCACCTCAAGCAGTTCGTTGACCCGGCCACTGCTGCTGATGACGACCGCCACTACCTCCGGGCGCAGCAGGTTGGCCGCCAGCGTCTGCAGTCTTGGAACGGTGTAGGAAACAGACGAAACACCCATCCGCAAAAACTTGAACTGAGCATCGTCGGCGACTACGCTGTAATGGCCAACCGCGTAAAACTCAACGCGCTGCGCCGCCGATATGAGTTGCACCGCGCGGTCTATGGTTTCGCGATTCAAATGGTCACGCACCTGCAGGATGGCCGATGCGGTATTGCCCAATACCTTGACGCCAAGTTCAAGCATGGTGTCTTCGCCCGTCACCTGGGTGTGCGTGACGGGCATGGTGCCGGTCAGGCCCGATGCCAGCCGCAATTTGAAGTCTGACAGTCCCTCGCAACCCAGTGAGCGGCAAAAGCGGATCACGGTTGGCTGGCTGACCTCGGCGGCACGCGCGATCTGGGCAATCGGGTCATTCAGGGTGGAACGGGGGTGCGCCAAAACGTGATCTGCCACGCGTTGTTCGGCCGGCGACAAATTGATGCGGGCGCGTCGCACCTGGCTCAAAATCGCCGAGCCCTGGGCCGAGTCCAGGGTGCGCAATTGAGCCGCCAGAATGACCGATACGCCCACCAGAGTGGCGCTGTCGGTCGTGATCACAAAAGTTGGAATTCCCTTCATGTAGTCGGCGAAACGACCTTTGTCTTCAAAGCGCTGGCGGAACATGGAGTGATCAAAGAAGCTGCCCAGCCTTGGCACGATGCCGCCGCCGATGTAGATGCCGCCAAAAGCACCTTGGGTTACCGCCAGATTGGCCGCCGCCGTACCCAGCATGCCGCAAAAAGCCTCTATCACTTCGACGCACACGGCATCGCTGCCGTCCAGAGCGCGCGTCGTAATGGCGGGTGCGCTCAAGGCTTCGGCAGGGCGACCTTCACGTGCCGCCAGCGCCCGATAAATCAATTCAATGCCGGGGCCAGACACCAGTCTTTCAAAGGAGACGTGCGGATGGAATTGCCAGGCATATTGGAGAATTGCCAGCTCACGCTCATCGTGCGGCGAAAAGCTGGCGTGCCCACCTTCTGTACCGAGCGCGACCCAACCATCGTTGGCCGGAATCAGGCCCGAAACACCGAGTCCGCTACCGGCACCGATCAAGCCGACAACGCTGCGCGGCAGTGCCGCACCGCCGCCGACCTGGCGACGTTGCTGTGGCGACAAGCTGGGTAGCGCCATGGCCAGTGCGGTGAAGTCATTGACCACCACCAGATTGTCGAACTGCAGGCGCTCGCGCATTTGCTCGATCGAAAATTGCCAGTGGTAATTGGTCATTTGCACGCGATCGCCTGCCACTGGCGTGGCGATGGCGATAGCGGCGTTTTTGATTTGACTGATGGACGCCGCTGCGGGGAGTCCTGCCATGTAGGCTTTGACGGTGGCGTAGAAGTCGACATGTTCTGCGCATCGCAAAGAGGCGGCGTGTTCAAAGACGCCCGGCGCAACTTCGAGTGTGAACCGCGCATAAGTGCCACCGATGTCGGCAAGGAGTCGCGGGTTATCGAACAGCGTTGGTGGCAAGGGCGGCATGGTGCATGATAAGTGCTACTGCGTCGGCAACAGGTCCAGTGCCCGCGATGCACCAATCAGGGCCGGTGTTGATGCGGTGATGATCCAGGTCGGGATGCTTGCCAGATACGAATTGAAGCGTCCCTTTTCCTCGAAGCGCTGTCGAAACAAGCTGGCGTTGAAAGCATTGCCCAGCAGTGGCACAATGCCTCCGCCGATATAAAGTCCACCCCGTGCGCCCAACGTCAAAGCCAGGTTACCGGCGACATTGCCGAGAAAACTGGTAAAGAAATTTGCCGTATCAACGCATTGCGGGTCGGCACCCGCAATGGCTGCATCAGTGATGTCGGCGGGGCCAAAATTCTGCGCAACATGCCCTCCCAGTTCGCACACCGCGCGGTACAGATCGACCAAGCCGGGGCCGGACAGCACCCGTTCGGCACTGACATGACCAAAGCGCGCCCGCAGCAATGCCAGCAGCGCAGACTCATGGTCATCAACTGCTGCAAGAGTGGCATGTCCACCCTCGCCACTCAACGCCAGGTACTGACCATGGCCGGCCTTTACCAGACCCGAGACGCCCAGGCCGGTACCCGGACCCAGCAGCGCGATCGGAGCGCCGTCAACCGCGGCGCCTGAGCCAATCTGACGCAAATCAGACGACGCCAACGCCGGCAAACTCATGGCCAGCGCGGTGAAGTCGTTGATAACAAGACAGTGCTGCACACCCAGTGATTGTTGGAGCTCGGCAATGGAAAAAACCCATGAGTTATTGGTCATGCTCACCACATCACTGGTCACAGCGGTGGCAATGCCGATAGCGGCAGAGCTTGGGCGCTGGTGCCCTGTTGCCGTCAGGTAATTTGCGGCCGAGTCATAGAGTGATGCGCTGGCGTTGCAAGGCATGACTGAAATGTCTTGCAACGCTGCGCCTGCAGATTGCTGCCAAGCCCAGCGCGCATTGGTGCCGCCAATATCTCCCAATAGTCTGGGATAGCCCTGATTCATACGCAATTTCTCATCACTCCAGCTTGAAATTAAATTCCTGAGTAGCGACCACCTCAGAGGCA